>CAKUWP010000038.1:0-2548 GCA_934699525.1 uncultured Bacilli bacterium | reverse complement strand
GCTTGAAACTGTCAATGAAAAAATGCGAACGTGGCAGTTCCACTTTTTTGTGGCATGCAAAATCGTGGAACTCAAAGAGAGACCTCATTCGTTGTAAAAAAGTGATGACTTTCGAAGGTGGAATGTTTCCCCTATCTTCATTGAAACCTAGTGTGAAAAGTGTTATATTTATATCATAATCAAACAAATAGGAGAGCTTTGTATGACTTACTCTGAGGCAATCAAGAAATTGCGCAATAAACTGATACTTACACAAACCGAATTCGGCAAATTGTTCGGCGTTTCTTTTGCCACGGTCAATCGCTGGGAAGGTGGAAAATTCAAACCTACTACCAAATTGAAAAGAAAGCTTGCTCCTTATTTTGAAAAATACGGAATTGAGGTGGACGAATGACATCTGAAAACGAAATCAACATTAAAGGCCTCTATTCTTTATATCCTAATATCCTTGGTATTCTTTTGCGCGATAACACGACGAAAAAGAATATCATTTGGGCCACTGATCACTATCAAAACAAAGGTCTTGGGTATTCAATAACAGATGAGATTAAACCTTGCCATCTAAACGGCAAAGTTAGGGCTGTTAGGCCAAGAATCGAAAAGAGCAAGGCTGAGCAAACAAAAAGAAGCAAAGATAATGCAGAGGTTTTCACACCATCTTGGATTGTTAATAAGCAAAATAACCTGGCCGATAACGCCTGGTTCGGAAGAGAAAATCGGTTTAACACAGAAAATCCTGATAATTCTTGGAGTCCAACCGAAAAGGTTGTGTTCGACGGCGATAAAACGTGGACTGATTATGTTGGCGATATCCGACTGGAGGTGTGCTGTGGCGAAGCGCCGTACCTGGTTTCAAGATACGACACGGTCTCTGGCGAGGCAATTGAGAACAAAAACAGAATCGGTCTCCTTGACAGGAAATTCAGGGTCATAAATGAGAATGTGACAAGCGATGAAGAATGGCTTGATTATGCGATAAAAGCTATTAAGTCCATCTATGGCTATGAATTTCAAGGGGATAACCTTTTGATTGCACGCGAGAATGTCTTATTGGATTTCGTCGATTATTATTTTGAAAGATTCGGTAAATTGCCAAGAGAAGATCTGCTAATCGAAGTTGCGACAATTATTAGCTGGAACCTTTGGCAAATGGACGGTCTTAAATATGTCGTACCGTTTTCTTGCCATAACGAAGTTGAGAAGGTGGTTCAACTTAGCTTATTTGAAGAGCCTGAAGAACCTAAGTTAGACATCTGTCCTGGTTGCAAAGCGAATGATCCCAAGAAGCATAACGGTAAGAGATGCTACATTATGGATTGGGAGAAAAAGAAGAAAATAAAGTTTGTATCATTGATGTGGAGGAACAACGAATATGTTGGCTGAGAACGAAAAGAACGACGCTTTAGAAGCAGAAGATAAATACAAGACCGCAGTTGAGTCTGCAAATGACTACATCGAGAATTTTGATATTCTCGAAACCATCACCAATGTCGGAAACGATGAGGTATTCACTCCAAGAAAGACTTGCGATATGATTCTGGATTCCCTTCCAGAAGAAGTGTGGCATAACCCCAATTACAAATGGTTGAATCCGGCCACGAAAAACGGAATTTTCGAAAGAGAAATCGCCATAAGACTGGATGATGGTCTTAAGGATATCATCCCCGATACCGAGCGAAGAAGGAAACACATCCTTCAGAATATGATTTATTCGATTGGTCAAACTAGGTTTACCGCTAACGTTGCTAGAAGAACGGTTTACTATTGCTCTCAAGCAAACAGAAAATGCGATGGAATCAAGGCGAATGATGGTCACTATGTCAATGGGTATGCAATTGGAAATGGAAGCTGGTTCGATGATGAAGAGGGCAACATCAAAACTCCTAACATCAATCATACGTTTGTAGACGATAAAGGAAAGGCGATGCCTAGTGGCTGCTCTGATGCAGAGAAGAAAAAATACAGGTGCAAATACTGTGGAATCAATGGCGCATCCGCTTATAACGATGCCAATCAGCGCGAGACGTACGCTTACGAATTCATTCATTTTGACGGAGATGAATTGTTGAAACATTTGCAGGACAGATTCTTTGGAGGTAACAGGAATATGAAATTCGATATTATAATTGGCAATCCGCCTTATCAGCTGAGCGATGGGGGTGCTCAGGCAAGCGCAAGGCCTATTTATCAGCTGTTTGTCCAGCAAGCTATTTCCCTTAAGCCTAAATATATAAGTATGATTATGCCTTCCAGATGGATGACTGGCGGAAAAGGTCTTGATGATTTTAGAAGTTCGATGATTTCGGATAAGCATATTAGATTTTTGAATGATTTTCCTGACGGAAAATTGTGCTTTCCTAATAACGAAATTAAAGGTGGAGTATGTTATTTTCTTTGGAATCGCGATGAAGAAGGAAAATGCAAAATTATTCAGCATTTAGGTGATAAAGAAATGGAGTCTGAGAGATTCCTTGAGAGTTACATTAAGTTTGTGTAATTGAGGGGGGCGATTCCCTCCGCTTGCTGACGGGCAAGCAAAAAGTCGCAT
>CAKUWP010000037.1:0-3778 GCA_934699525.1 uncultured Bacilli bacterium | reverse complement strand
CAAAGATCAATGCGCCGCAAGCCGCTCCCTAGCGGCGGGGTCTCCCCCGATTTGCGTGCTGGAATACTTTAGGCTTTTGCCAAGGATTTGTGAAGCAATTTTTGAAGAAGTTTTTCTTCGCTTCTAGCCTTGCCGTCGTTCCTTTTGGGTGACAGCGAGTCATATTTTACGCTTCTAAATCGTACCGTCAACACTATTTTTGAATGTTTTAATAAAATATTTTTCTTTATACATTTATATTCTATTTGTAGAAAAAGGAAGGGCTTTCACCCTCCCTTTGCTGTGCAACGATGATTTAGTTCGCTTTCCAGAGCCCATGCAGGTTGCAATAGGCATAGACGGCGACGAGTTTTTCGCCTTCCGCCAAAACAATTTCGGCTTCCGGTTTATCTTCTGCTTTTAGGAAGCGGAAGGTTCCGCCAAACGTTGTTTCGAAATAAATCCATTCGATGAGGTGAGCTTCCGTCATGGGGTGAGCCACTTCTCCTACGCGAGCACGCACATGCGCGTTATCTATTTCAATGACGGGCACATGTTTTTCTTTCGCGGCATCCGTGACCCCGGCAATGAGTTCCACCATGGGTTTGCCACAGCAAGATGGGGTGCAGCCCACTTGGTTCAATTTGGCGACCACCGATCCGCACATCGGGCATTTAAAGAATCGTGTCATATTCATTTTCCTTTCTTGGTTGATTCCATTCTAAAGGAAACGCGAAAAGGAGGATAGCAAAAAGCACCGGGGTTGCCCGGCGCTAGATGCGAAGTCGGAATTTATTTTTTCTTATTGCCGGAAAGCAGAATCATCCAATAGAGGATACGGATGAAGATCATGATGAAGTCGGAATACATGATGTAGGCGCAATACAAAGCCAAATTGTTATTGGCGTGCCCCCGATCCAAAATCCGTTTCACATTGAAGCAATCCGCCGCAACGCTGATGAGCATCACGATGCCGAATACGCCGCAATAAATGAGGTTGTAAATCAAATAAGCTTCCGGGATAAGAAGGAAGAGGATGAAGAACAAAATCCCAAAGAGCCCGACCATGCACAGGACGCTCCACCCTATGAATGCGGCAATATTCAAATCCTTTTTGCTGAAATAGCCAATCAAGAAGAGAATACCAAACGCCAGGGCGGAAACTCCCGCCGCTTCGGCGATGACACCAAAGTCAACGCCAAGAACAAGGAAGGAGGAGAGGAAGACTCCCATGAGGGCCGAGAAAAGAATGAAATGGGGCCAGATGGAGCGTTTTCCTTTGGCTAGGACCACGTTCATCGCAAACGAATTAATCACCAATGCGACCAAGCTCACAATCATGACGGCGATATACACGATGAAAGCCGTCGTGTTCAGGGAAGAGTCGCCAAAGGAATAATCAGGAAACAGCAAGTAGGCGAATAATGCGCCAAGCCCAAGCGCCACCACGGTAGTGATGACAAGGCCAATGGCCATATAGCCAAAGGTCTTCGCCAACGTTTTCGAGGTGTTGACGGGCGTCGCATAGACGACTTCGGTTTCGTCTTTCTTGTTGAAATTCGCTAACGCCATTATTTCACCAACCCATCAATGAGGCCTTGATAGGAATCCAAGGCAAGGGATGCCCCGCCAACAAGCGCTCCATCGATGTCCGGTTCAGACATATATTCGGCAATGTTATTGGGTTTCACGCTTCCGCCATAAAGGATGCGGATCGATTCGGCGACTTCACCAAACATTTCCCGCAAAACGCCACGGATGAAGGCAATCGTGTCTTCGGCGATTTCTTTGGTCGCGCTCTTGCCGGTGCCAATCGCCCAAATCGGTTCATAGGCAATGACAACATGTCCCGCTTCTTCCGCGGTCAATCCAGCAAGGCCGGTACGGATTTGTTCTCCGACGAAGGCTTTGGTTTCGCCCTTATCGAAGGTTTCGGCAGATTCGCCGCAGCAGTACACCGGAACCATGTTCGCAGCGAGCAACGCTTTGATTTTGGCATTGCAGGCAGCACTGGTTTCACCATTATATTCACGACGTTCCGAGTGGCCAAGAATCACCCAATCAATATGGAGTTCTTGAAGCATCGGAATCGAGATTTCGCCCGTGAAGGCGCCGTGATCGTGTTCATTGCAGTTTTGCGCGGCGACGATTAATTTCGCATCCGCGTTTTCTTTCACGGTTTGGAGGCAAACAAATGTCGGAGCGACGCCAACGTCGATTCCGTGGGCAACGGCGAATTCCACCATCTCCTTGGAGCCAAGGGCAAAAGCCTTCGCTTCCGAGGGGGTTTTGTTCATTTTCCAGTTGCCGAGAAGTAATTTTTTACGTGCCATTTTATTCACCTTCAATCACATCGATTCCAGGAAGGTGGCCATCTTTTTGGATCAATTCCAAAGAGGCTCCACCACCCGTGGAAACGTGGGAGAACTCATTCGCATAGCCAAAGACTTTGGCAGCGGCAGCCGAATCGCCGCCACCGATCACGGTAAAGGCTCCGCGCTTGGTCGCTTCCGCGCAAGCTTCGCAAACCGCTTTGGTTCCCGCTTGGAGAGCCGGGTTTTCAAAGACGCCCATCGGACCATTCCAGAAGATGGTTTTCGCCGTGGCAATGATGGCCGCGTATTTTTTGCAGGTAAGCGGGCCGATGTCGGCTCCTTCATATCCTTCGGGGAAGTTGTTTTCCCCTTCGATGATCGTGTGATCTTCAACCGGTTTGGAGAGATCGTCAAAATCCAATCCTTTGACGACGACGGTGTCATCGCTTAAAACGACCTTGCCCGTCGCATAGCATTTTCTGGCATAGTCGAATTGGTCTTCTTCGCAGAGGGAGGAGGCAATGTTGATGCCAAAGACCGCTTTTTTGAAGGTATAGGACATACCGCCGCCAATCAAAATCTTATCGCACTTCTTAAGCAAGGAATCGATGACTTCGATCTTGGAGGAGACTTTGCTGCCACCGAGGATGGCGACGTAGGGACGTTGCTCTTCCGTGGGGTGGACACAACGACCAAGATTCTTGACTTCCTTTTCCATCAAATAGCCAACCGCAACGGGTTTGCCTTCCTTGCGGAGGATTTCCGGAATTCCATAGGTGGAAGCATGAGCACGGTGAGCGGAACCAAAAGCATCCATGACAAAAGCATCAGCGTTGGAAGCCCAATCCGCGGCCAAGGCAGCGTCATTAGCTTCTTCGCCCGCTTCATAACGGGTATTTTGCATTAAGAGGACATCGCCATCATTCAAAGCATCGATCGCCGCTTTGAGTTCTTCGCCACGAGTAGCTGGAACAAAAGAGACTTTCACTTCTTTGCCAAGAGCAGCCGCGAGTTTTTCCGCGAGCGGCTTTTCGACGATGGAAAGGTCATTCTTCTTCATTTGCTTTTCGATGTCTTCCATCGTGGCCTTGCCCTTTTTGATATCTTTCCATTTCACTTTTCCAAGGTGAGACATCAAGACAACGCGGGCACCTTCTTTCAAAAGGGTCGCGATGGTCGGAATGGCCGCGGTGATGCGGTTGTCATCGGAAATGTCCGCTCCTTTGTGGGGGACGTTGAAGTCAACGCGAACGATGACTTTCTTTCCTTTGAGGTTTTTCAAATCTTCAACAGTAAGCATTTCGTTATTCTCCTTGCTTATGCGGGCCTTATAAGGCCCATACAAATCTTATTTTAAACGATTCCGGATTGAATAAAAGAAATACGGAAAAGAAAACCGATTTAGCGAATCGAGTAGAGAGTGAGAAGTGATAACTTCTCCGCTCCCTCTCACACCACCGTACGTGCGGTCTTCCGCATACGGC
>CAKUWP010000036.1:0-4065 GCA_934699525.1 uncultured Bacilli bacterium | reverse complement strand
TGTTCTTTGCTGTATTTCACGTAAAAAGCGTCCTCCTTGCATTGAACTGAATTGTCCAATGTTTGGGGAACGCTTCAGTTTCCGGCGGGGCGATTTTAGAAAGGGAGATTAGGCTTTTTGGTAGGCGGAAGAGAAGATGTTGTCCGTCGCCCCGTTAAAGTGGTTCCACATGTTGAGAAGCATGTTGGCCTTGTCGTAGTTGTTGCTTCCGGAAAGGGTCCAAATCGCTTCGGAGATGCCATAACGTCCCGCGTTCCAGGCTTCCTCGGAGAAGTCGACTAAGAAGACGGTCGGAACATCGAAGGTGTCGATTTCGGGCATCGTGATGTGCTCGTAGTTGGAATCGGAAACAGAATTGTTAGTTTTGAACGGAGCTTCTTGGAGTTCCGGACCGACGTAGGAGAAGAAGTCGGCTCCGCCTTCGCCACCGTTCCATTTGTTGAGGTAACGGGAGAAAGCTTTCTTATCCGATTCGACTTCATAGTCGTCATCGTTAGTAGAAACTTCGTCGGAGAAGATGGTCTTCAAGGCGAAATCCTTCTTGTCTTCGGCGTTGAAGCGTCCGCCCCAGTTGTCTTGAAGAACTTGGAACGCATCGCGGAAGGTGTCGGAAGAAGAGGAATCGCGAGCAACGATGGCGAGGTAATATTTTTCGCCATAGTCGAAGACGCCTTTTTCCTTCATCGCGGCTTGATAATCCGCGTAGGTTTTATAGTTGTCTTTGGCGTTAGTTGCGCTGGAGCCGAGGAAGAGGGTCTTGGTGACTTTGTCGGCTTCAGTCATGACGGAAGTGGTTTTTCCGTTTTCGGTGATCAAGCGTCCTTCGCCTTCGAGAGAAAGACGGAACGAAGTGAAGTAGCCGGAGGAAGAATCCGCGCCCATGGCATTGAACCAAGTCGTGAATTTCGGGATTGAGAAGATAACGGCGAAGATGGCTCCAACGATGAGAAGGGGCTGAACCCACGCGGTTTCGCGGATCCAACGCCACAATTTGGAGAAGCTTCCGCCAATTGCTTTTAGAATATTCATAACGTCCTCCGATAAAAATAGGATGCCTGTAAAAACAGCGGGTAAATGATAACACCCATTTTTAGGCTCATCAACCAAGTACTTACTAAAGTAAGGGAAAATTGTTCAACGTATAAATCCCGCCGGGTGGTTCTTCTTTTCGGATAGGGGATGCTCTATAATCGTGAACCATGAGCAATAATCACCGTTCTTGGAAAAAGCGCGTCGAAGATAAACTGTATGATCACCCGATTCTAAAGAGCACCGTATTCAATGGGTGGAACGTCCTCATTCTTACCTTTTCGGCCTTTATTTTGGCTATTGGCTATAAGTGCTTCTTGGTTCCGAATAGACTTATTGCGGAAAGCGGCGGTGAGGTCACCAAACTTGTTTCGGGCGGCATGAGCGGTATTTCCCAAACCATCATCATGTTTTTGTCGCTATTTCTTTCTCACGATATCTTGACGGCCCAGGTGGAAAATATCCTTTTCTCCGTGCTTTATTTTGCCTTGAACATCCCTATTTTCATTCTTGCGTGGAAGGGGATTGGAAAGCGTTTTACGATTTATACCTTTTTAAACGTCATTCTTGTTTCCGTATTCGAAGCCCTTCTCTCGGTTTGGGATAACGGATGGATTCATGACTTGGCCGTATTCGCCAACAATAACGGCGGCTTATTGGCTCGCGCGGTTTTTGCCGGGGTTTGCACCGGGCTTAGCAGTGGCTTTGCCTTTAAAGTCGACGGAAGCGGGGGAGGAATCGACGTTGTTGCCTATTACGTGGCGTTAAAAAAGAACGTTTTGGTGGGGCGTTACTCCCTCATCATGAATAGCGTTACCCTTGTAGTCTTTACTCTTCTTGGCTCCATTCAAATTTGGAATTCTGGAACCGGCAATTCGATGCAATATATCGGGGGCGCCTGCTATTCCATCCTTTACATGATGTCCACGTCCATGGTGATTGATGTCATTCACTTACGGAACAAGAAAATGAAAATCGAAGTGGTCACCGACCACGAGGATTTGGGAAAAATCCTTATCGCCAACCTTCCGCACGCCGCAACGATCGTCAAAGGCGAAGGCGCTTATTCGGGCAAAGGTCGTTACCTCATCAAAATGGTGGTATCTAGCTATGAAGTGAACCACGCCGTGTCTGTCATTGAAAGCGCGGACCCCAATGCCTTTATCGAGGTCGTGGAGCTCAAACAAGTTTACGGACGTTTCTTCCTTCCACCCATCAAATAACCCAACGTTTACCGCCAATTCGGCGGTTTTTTATTCTGCTTTCAACGAACGATTCATCAAGGATTCTGCAATTTTCTTGGGGTTTTGATTTTCATAAATAACGGCATAAACCGCGTCAACAATCGGAACGCTGATGCCTTTTTTAGCGGCGATTTCATGGATGATTTTCGTCGCGGGAATTCCTTCCACCGTCTTGGTTAAATGGTTTAAAACGACGGAGGCATCGTTTTCTTTTCCAACCTCATATCCAAAACTATAGTTCCGCGATTGTTTGCTGGAACAGGTTAAGAATAAATCTCCAACTCCCGTTAAACCCAAGAATGTTTTTTCTTGAGCACCGGAATGGACGCCAAAACGGGTGATTTCCGCTAACCCGCGCGTAATTAAAGAGGCTCTCGCGTTGTCTCCATACCCAAGCCCACAAAGGATTCCGCTAGCAATGGCGATGATGTTCTTCATGCCGCATCCTACCTCCGCCCCAATAACGTCATTTTGGGTATAAACGCGGAAAGAAGGAGTGGAGAACAGCTGCTGAACTTCAATGGCATCGTCCTTACTTTGCGAAATCGCGGCGATGCAGGTGGAGTCTCCGCTCATGACTTCGCTAGCAAAAGTAGGACCCATCATCGATACGAATCCGCGGATGGAATCCCCCATGATTTCTTGGATGAGACTCGATAATCCTAATCCCGTTTTCTCGTCAAATCCCTTTGTTAAAGATACCATTAAAGGCTTGGTTTTTAACAGTTTTGCTACCTCGGGGAGGACGCTAGAAACGGCTCCGCTAGGCAAGGCCAAAACCAAAAGATCGATATTGGCCAACGCGTCTTCCAAAGATAAAGTCGCCTCGATGTTATCGGCAAGTTTCTTGCCAGGGAAATATTTGGAATTTTCATGACGAAGCGAGATGTCTTCGATTTCTTCTGGGCTTTTTCCCCATAAAACAATTTGACGGGAAGGGTTGGAACTTAAAACGGAGGCGAGGGCCGTTCCCCAAGCGCCTGATCCTAGGAATGCGATTTTGGTGTGCTTCATTCTTTTATTTTAGAAGGGAAGACTTCAAAAGGGAAAGGACACGCGTTAAAAAGAAGAGCAACGTAGAGGCGAATTTGCTAAAATCTACCCGTTTATGGAAAACTCAAACCCCATTTCCCCCAAAACGGAAAAGAAATCCTCGTGGCGCCATCCCGCGATTCAACGGATGTGCTTTGTCGGCGTATTCACCGCCCTTATGTGCGTCCTCTCCCCCTTATCGATTCCCATTGAACCCATCTCCATCACGATGGCGACGCTCGTTCTTTATTTCATTGGGGCATTGCTAGATTGGAAGTGGTCCTCCTTGGTCGTGCTGCTTTATTTGCTATTAGGCAGTGTCGGCTTGCCCGTATTCTCCAAATTCCAAGGAGGCTTCCAGGTGATTCTTGGGCCTAGCGGCGGATTCTTGATCGGTTATTTACCCTGCGTGATTCTTGAATCGTTATTGATTGGATTCTTCAAAGATAAGAAGTGGATGTATCCCATCGCCATGATTGTCGGGACCATCGTCCTTTATGCGATCGGAGTCTTGTGGTTCATGCTTTATCTTGGAAATGGCTTTGGCAAAGCAATGGCCGCCTGCGTGATTCCCTTCTTGCCCGGGGACGCATTGAAAATCGCCGTCGCAAGCATTTTCTCCCTCCGCCTCCGTCCATTATTTGACAAAAAGCGGTAAATTCCTGCTTTAAAATCTTGCCTCCTTTGATGCGTTACCCATTTGTTGGACAATTCTGACAAAATATTAAACATCATTTAGCGAGCTTGCAAATGGATACTT
>CAKUWP010000035.1:0-4683 GCA_934699525.1 uncultured Bacilli bacterium | reverse complement strand
TCGTTTTTTCGCTAAAAACGGCCCTTTTTTACAAAAGAAAAAGAGCTGTTAAGATTTTTCATTTCTTAACAGCCCCTGGTTATCGTTAGAAGAATTAAAACTTCTTACGACGGGCCATCTTGGATTTCATGGCGCGCGCAAGGCCTGGCTTAAGGTAGGCTTCGCGTTTGCGGCATTCGAGAAGGATGCCACTTTTGTTAACGCCACGTTTGAAGCGGCGCATCGCGTCATCGATGGTTTCGCCCTCACGGACAACAACTTTCACGGACATTTCGCACTCACCACCTTTCTGCTCAGTGCGGTTGTAATTTACTCTTTTTCTAGGGGTGTGTCCACCTTTTTCTAGGCTTTCCTAACGAATCAGCCCATGAAGGCGGCAAAGTTCCTCCAATTGGTCCGAATAAGTGTTAAGCATGACCTTGCTGAGTTCGGGATCTGTTTTATCGTTATATTGTTTTAACGCCGCGTGGATTTCGTCAAAATTCATTGGAGAAATCCATTTCGAACCCTTCTCTTTATAAAGATCCAAAATCTCGATGGAATCTAATTTCTTAATTGCTTTGTCTTCGCCATATTCTTCTTCATACAGGGAATAAAGACGCTCACCAATACGCAAACAGGCATTCTTCGATAACAATGTGGTAGCAGCCATGAAAGGCCTCCTTTTGTGTCATTGTACTCCTTGCTTTTGCCAGGGCGAAACATTGTTTTTGGTTTATAATGCAAAGTGAGGAAAAAACTTATGACCGACGAAGAAATGATGGATGTCTTGCGTAAATTCAATCAGGACCGTGATTGGGATCAATTCCATAGTGGTGAAAACTTAGCCAAGAGTATCTGCATCGAAGCGGCCGAATTACTAGAAGTTTTCCAATGGGACTCCAAAGAAAAGTCCATCGATAAAGTCAAAGAAGAATTAGCGGACGTCCTCACTTATTGTTATATGATGGCGGACCATTACCATTTAGACGTCAAAGAAATCATGATGGATAAGATGCGAAGAAACGAAGCAAAATACCCGCCGAATCTATGCCGAGGATCCAATAAAAAATACAACGAACTTCACGATAAAGGCGAAGATTAATTTGTTTCAGCGCTTTTCTGGAATATCGTGATCTAAATAATAGCGGTGCTTCGTACGGTACATGTGCGAGTCCGCTTCTTCAATCGTTTCCAAAACCGTTTTCTCACCCGGTTTGTAGGTAGCATAGCCATAAGAAATAGTCGGCATCATAGGATTCGTCTTTCTTTCGTTTTCCACGGCTGCATCAAACATGGCTAACGCCATCGGCAGTTCTTCTAAATTATGATAAAGAATGCAGGCAAATTCGTCCCCGCCATAGCGGAAGCCGCTGCCAAGCCGGTCAAACGCAGCATGAACCATATTTCCAACTTTTTTCAAAATAGCATCCCCTTCTCGATGGCCACAGGTGTCGTTGACTGTCTTAAACTGATTCAAGTCCAAAATAAGGATAATGACCTCTTTTTTTCTTCAATTGAGTTAACTTCGCCTCGAAAGATCGGCGATTTCCTAGCATCGTCAAATAATCGGTTTGAGCAAAGGATTCCACCACCGAAACATAGAGAAACACCATTCCAACGGCCATAGCAAGCCAATCGAGACGAATTTCCGACCAAATCGCGCGGACCACCAAACCGACGACACAGACGATAACCGTCACAATGAGCCAAACGCCGGAACGGTAACGGAATTCCACGATAAATCGAACAATTTCAGACAATGCGTAAAGGAAACAAACGACATAGGAAGCGACATAGATCCAATAAAAGGCACCATGGTGATATTGATTATTGGAATCCACGACAATCACCGCTCCGAAAAAGGAAAGGATAAATTCCAATATGGCGTGGACTCCGCAGAATCCGAGAATGGCATAACCCAGCTTTGTTCTCCGAAAGATCAGCCCGACAAATGCTCCTAAAAGGGGAGCGAGTGAAAATTCCATCAACTTCATGGCAATGTGAGCGACACGATTAGAAGAACCAAATTCTTCTATCGCCTCTCCTCCCCATTCTAGGAAAGCAGCCACCATCACGATGCAAAAGGTGACAAGCATCATCCTTCTTTGTGGTATAGGCAAAGCACGGCTTCCTGCGCTCAGCAAGGCGCAAAAAACCATCATGCCTGTGGATACGCAAATTAACGCGGTGTAATAACCAAATTCAGGAGTCATCTTATCTTATTCCTAGGTTCATTACGCTCTAAAAAGCGAGACAAAACCTCAAAATAGCACTTAGAATTCTCAAAATAAGTCATGTGTCTTGCCTTGGGAATCTCAATCATTTCTTTCGACGCATTCGTCAAAGCATCATACATGGCTTGGTTTACCACTTTAGTCGATTCGTCCTTTTCGCCAAAAAGAAGGAGGACAGGTAGTCGAATTTCTTTTAATTGCGACGTGATTTCATAGTTTTTGAGGTTGCCAAGGGGTTGGAATTCGCTAGGGCCCCAGGCAGTGTTATAAGCGACATTTCCCGGATTTTTCTTTCGCCTTAAACATTCAGGGACGGTTGGGTCGTCCTTAGAATAATCGGAGACGGCCATCTTCAAATAACGATCCAAGGCTTCTTGAAATTCCGGAGTGTTGTAATTGTTCTTTGCCTCTGCTTCTTCAATGGCCCTTTGGTCTTCTTTGCTCATGGAGCGAATCAACCGATGGGTTTCTTCTTTCCATAACGAGGCAGAAGACAACGTCGAAGAAAGAATCAGGGTTTTCACCCCTTTAGACTCAGTTTTCAAGCAATAAAGCTGGGCAAGCATGCCGCCCCAAGAGTGACCCAATAAATGAAACTTGTCTAAACGAAGATAATCGATAAGGTTTTGAAGTTCATCGATCCAAGTATCCGAGCAATATAGTTCTGGTTTGTCGTTGGGAATTGAAGATAGCCCACAGCCTATTTGGTCATACATGATGACAGGCCGATCAGAAGAAAATGCGAAAGTATCAAACAATTCAAAAGAATTATGCGTAGAACCCGGCCCGCCATGAAGCAATAGCAAAGGCGTCTTTCTCCCATCGGGATTCACGATTCTGCAATAAGTAAGGTATTCCTTGTAAGGAACCTTTATTTCTTCGACCTGCATACCCCTGTTAGCAAAAGCCTGCCCAAAAAGGCAGGCATAAGGCTATTCCTCTTTTTTAATGCTTTCCGCGACGGCAGAAGCAACTCCGCCAAGTTTCCCTAGCTCATTAGGAAGGAAAATCTTTGTCGCTTTCCCGTCGGCCACGTCTTTCAAAGCTTCGTAGCCTTTAATCGTCAGGACGGCTTTATCCGCGCCGGCATCTTTAATCGCTTTGATACCATCTGCTTCCGCTTGACGGACCATTCGGATACCATCGGCTTCCGCCTTTTTCATATCCACTAATTTTTGGGCTTCGCCTTCCGCGCGGCGGATGGTCGATTCCTTTTCGGCTTCCGCGTTAAGAATCATGGATTCCTTGTTACCTTCGGCAATGAGGATAGCGGACTGCTTTTGTCCTTCGGCAAGTAAGATTTTTTCGCGTTTTTCGCGTTCAGCACGCATCTGACGTTCCATCGCTTCTTGAATGTCTTTCGGTGGGAGGATGTTTTTTACTTCAACACGAGTGACTTTAATTCCCCATGGGTCGGTTGCCGCATCCAAAATTCCACGGATTTTTTCATTGATTACATCGCGACTTGTCAACGTTTCGTCCAAATCAAGCTCACCGATAACGTTGCGGAGAGTGGTCGCCGACAACAATTCAATCGCACGAATCGGGTCTGCAACGCCGTAAGCAAATAGCTTCGGATCAGTCACATAGAAGAAAACAACCGTATCGATTTGCATCGTGACGTTATCTTTGGTGATGACGCTTTGAGGGGGGAAGTCCGCAACATGTTCCTTCATGTCAATGCGGTGAGCCAAGCGATCCAAAAAGGGTACCTTGAGGTGAAAACCGGTGTCCCAAGTTGTCCGATAAGCACCGAAACGTTCCACGATCCCTTTCTCGGTTTGGCCGATAATACGAATCGAAGAGAAGAAAATAATCATCAATAAGATAAAAAACACGAGTACGACAATTAACACAATTCCCCAGGCTGGCATAGTCAGTCCTCCTTTTCCACAATCAACTTATTCCCCGAAACAGCAACCACGTGTACATGTTCTCCTTCGGATATAGATATTTTCTCATTAACCGAAACAGCCGTCCATATCGCCCCACGCAATTCGACTTCTCCGACATTCCACTCGTCGGTTCCTAGTTTCATGATGCCTTTCGAGCCGATTAACGCATCCACATTCGTTGGGGTGCGTTTCCTTCTTTGAAATCGCGTCAAGAAAGGACGGATGGCGAAGAAAGCGATAAGGCTAATGGCAAAGAAAATGATGACTTCGCCCCAATAAGGAAGACCCGGAATGAAGCTGCAGCCCAAACACACGAGCGCTCCCGCAGCAAACCATATCGAAACCAGTGCTTCCGTTGAAGCCTCTAAAATCAAACTAAGAACAAACATGCCCAGCCAAACAAGCCACATCCATTGTTCCATGTTGGTTACCTCCGAATTTATGATACGGCAAATGAGAAAACCGACAAGAAAAATAACGCGGTCATTTGCAAAATTTCTAGATATAGGAGCAAATAAGGGATTGGATTTACGACCATTTCGAGGTTTTCTTGAATGATTCGGCGAATGTGT
>CAKUWP010000034.1:0-9187 GCA_934699525.1 uncultured Bacilli bacterium | reverse complement strand
CCATGGTCGTGGATACAAAATAGGAAGGGCTGGCTACAAAAATAAAAAAAGTGTCTACAAAACGTTGACTACTGCACTTTCCCCCATATTATAACTTATCGGTGCCAAAAATGGCACTGAAATGGCACCGAAGTGGCACCGAAAAAGATGAAAAAAGGAAGTGAGATGTTTTGGACAGGAATAGGGCCACCTTTAGCAGATGCCTTCACGTTCCAATAGATTTTCCATCGAGCCAGTTGAAAACTATAGTTTTTCGTTGGAATTTCAATGTTTTTTAGAAAATTCCAACGACATTTTGGAGGTTGTGTGAGCGAAAAAATGGACTTTAGGGAGGGGGCTTTTGGCTTTTATTACCAACCAAATTACGGCAAATGGTTGGCAATAAAGTTGGTAATAAATGAATGTCTTCAGGAGGGGGCATTTACATTTATGTGTAGAGCCGATCACGTTGTTATTGTTTTCCAAGTGATTCCTCCTTAATGATGGGAATCGTGGCAAGCAAAGCCAGAATTTTTACCAATTTGGACCCCATCACCCTAGAGATGATTCTTGCTTGAAATGGTCACGTTTGCCCTTATCCTTGTCGTTCTTCCCTTATTTACCTAGCCTTTTTAAGGGGAAAGGAATTCTAGTAAGGGAAAACGCAAGATAGGATCATGCATGGAATTTCCCTTATTTCATTTCTTTTACCCTTATTTTTAATTAGAATATAAGGGAAAACTGAAAGGGAATCCCGAAAATGAGGAAATTCGACTACACCAAACTATCCACGATGTCTTGGGACTCCGAGACATTGGATTTCATCTCCTTCATCAGCCAAGAAAATGGCAAACAGGAAATTTATAGCAAGCAGAAGCCGAAGGAATTCGAAAAGTTTGTCGAGGTCGCCAAAGTACAAAGTACCGAATCCAGCAACGCGATCGAAGGCATTCGCACCACCAACACAAGGCTTCGCCAAATCTTGGCGGAAAAGACCACACCGAAAAACCGGGAAGAAGAGGAAATTGCTGGATATCGGGACGTCTTGAATCTTATTCATGAGTCGTTCGACATGATCCCCATCACCCCGAGCTACATCATGCAGCTGCATAAAATCCTGCTTTTGCATACACCCTTGCCCTATGGTGGCAAATTCAAAAGCAACCAAAATTATATCTCCGGTACGGACAGTAAAGGTAATTCCTTCACTTTGTTTACTCCGCTTGACCCTTGGGAGACGCCGATAGCCATGCAGGAAGCCTGTGGCTCGCTAGCCCTCTGTCTTGGGAATCGGCTGGTCCACCCGCTCCTTTTGATCCCCGTCTTTATCCACGACTTTCTGTGTATCCATCCCTTCACGGACGGGAACGGCAGGATCTCCCGGCTTTTGACGACGCTACTTCTTTATCGATGCGGGTTCCCCATTGGAAAATACATTTCCCTTGAGGCGAAGATTGCTAAAAACAAGGACCGTTATTACGACGCCTTGTCTGCTTCGGAAAAGAATTGGCATGAAGGGGAGGACGATCCTTTGCCCTTCATCAAATATCTGCTCGGCATCATCGCATCCGCTTATCATGACTTGGAGGACCGTGTCGAAATCGTCTCTGAAAAGGTGCCTGCGAAAGAAATGGTTCGCAAGGCGATTGATCAGAAGATTGGATTCTTCACCAAAAGCGACATTCGAGAGATCTGCCCTTCGCTCAGCCTATCCACGGTCGAGTCTGCGCTGCGTGAGCTCGTCGCCGAGGGCTATATCCGTAGAACGGGCATTGGAAAGTCAACGAAGTACGTTAGAAACTCCTGATTCCACAAAACGAGGCCGATTTTATTGAATTAACGAACCCTTATTTTTTTGCTTAAACATGCAGCATGATGTTCGCCAATGGGGATGCAATAACGGGCTTGTGGCAAAAATGGACCATAGGTAGGAGGCTGATTCGGCTTTTATACCCAACCGAATTATCGCAAATGGTTGGGTATAAAGTTGGGAATAAAACCGGCGTCAGAATGGCAACCAATGAAGGGCAAATCCTATCGAAAACCAAAAATAATCCGAAAAACAATCGATAAGTTCTATGATTCTAGAGATAAGCATCCCTACACTACATAAAAAACCAAGTCCCTTAAGACCGTGGGATACATCGGAAAAATCGAGGGGATAAAAAAATATCAAGCCACAAAAGCGCTGAAGCCCTTAATAAATTCAAGCAAAACACTCCCACAAAGGGTGAGGCAAAACACCACCCTAAATCGGATGTATTTTTTAGGCGGGCACAAAACGCGGCGAATAACCAAAAGCTTTCTAAATCACTTTGGATTGGATAAGCATCTGGAGGGAATTTCGAATGATTTCAAAAGTTTTGGGATTTGTGACGGCTTTGAAACATTGCAATCGTTTGTCTATGAATGCAACACCCTCTTTCCCTTCATAGCAACTTTGATCGTCTCCCGTTAATAATCGTGCGGTTACCAGCATGACTTTCGCCGCGTCATCCACCGCAAGAACTTGATTGTATTTCCCATCAAATATATTGCTTGTGATCCCTTGAATACCAGGACGCGCCACTTGAGAATAAAAAACGGATTTTTTATTCCATAGTCCCATCGAGGCTATTTCCGCGGCAGCATTAAAAGTATCTAGCAACGTTTCCCTAACGGAAAAAGAAACGCGACGAAATTCATTTTCGAATCTTTGGCACTTTTGATAAGACCACATCACTTCTTCCATGTTTTTGGCAAAATCACAAAGCCGAGCAATATCGTAGAATTGCTTCATGACTTGCAAGCGATTATCCATGGGCTTCCCCATGGAGGTCGCGAAAGGATTCACGCCGATAGTTCTCGGGGCAAACGCTGTCAGTTTGTCCCCTAATATCGACTCACACGATGGAATGGAAACATAAGTTTTTTGGCCGCGCGTTAACAAAAAGGGCATCGAAACTTCTTTTTCTATTGTTTTTGGATAGGGGTTGTCTTCGAAAGCGACATCTAAATTGATTCGACATTCCTTATTACTAATTGGCCCACGGAACATAAAATAGAAATGGCGGAAACAAGGATTCGAGGTATCACCCCGTTCTTCCCCCTCATAAAAGGGGAACCTCTTTTTGACCCTGTCGAAAAATGAATCGAATTCCACTTCTATAGGAACGATGATATCGATGTCCGTGCTAACCCTTTTGGGATTGTCCAATAAAAGCAACAAGGATGTCCCGCCTTTGAAAATAAAGGGGAGTCCATTTTTTGATTAATTCATCCAGCAAACCAAAAGCAAAAATCGTTGTCTCCATTTTAGCGGGGTCAACATAGGGATACTTCTTTATTTGCAGTTCGATAAACTCTTTGCCAAAACTCTTTTTATCTATCATCCTCAACAATCTCCAAAATTTCAGCAGGAATGTACCGGCGGATCCGCTTCAAGACCAAATCACGCTTTCCCTTACGGCTTGCATAGGCAAATAAGGTCCGATAATTGATCACGTATCTCGAACACAAGGTATCTAGGGCGTATTCGATATCGATACCCGAATAGAAAGAATAAAGGTCTTCGTCGCAAAGCAAATCGACGACTAGCTTTTCGATGCTCATCATCCCGTTAGGATCTAAGGGGCTGCGCTTAAATAATTCAACTACATAGATGGCCCCAGGCCTCCAATAATTCAATTTGTCTTCTTGGTTTGGCCTAAAAAGAATGACACGATTAGGAAAGATCGATTTTAGGGATTCAAAAAAAGGGAATAGATATTCCTTCTCCACCTCCACGAGATAGGTGGGGGAACCAATTTGCTGGTTGATGCAAAAATTCAAAGAAGAGGAGCAAAATACGACGTTCTTAGGAGGCAGGGGAAACGATTTTAAAAGGGCGTGGATTTGAGTCATGACCGCGTCTTCATCGAAGGCCAAAACATTGGGATGAGCTTGATAAAAGCCATACCCGTAATTGCCGAGCTTTTGCTTTTTGACGCTTCGAGATATCGCCATAGGGTACATTCCAACCCGTTGTAATTCTGAAATCGTCATCATCGTATTCATGGCTATAGTATATGTTACTTTTGCCAATTTGCAATATTATTGGCATTTATAACAAATAATGCCCAATTGAAAACTTAATGGCTTCGAAGGCTTTTTTGCAGGCGTTAATGCTCCAATAAATCCTCCATCGAGCAGTGCAAAACCTTCGATAAATCATAAAGGGTCTCCGCATGGGCTTTATTAATATCGTTCACCCTTTGTTCATATAATTGAATGGAACGGATATTCGTATTCGAGAGCTTGGCGAGTTCGCTTTGGGACAATTGATTCGCTTTCCGATAACGTTGGAGCTTGGTTTCTTTTTGACGTTCCTTCATCTTCCCGTCAATTGCTTCGATGACTCGTGTGATATCCATTTCATGATAGAGGGGATACATCGAGATCCATTCGCTTAAGGGGACCGTCGTTAGAATATCCTTAAAGTTACGGGACGAGACGAATTGATATTGGGCAAGGGCCCAGCCCGCCCAATATTCCGGAGTCCGTTCGTAACGATAGACGGGCTTAGGAAATGGAAAGTTCGGATAAGATTCTAAAATAACTACTTCTGCGAGTTCATATCCTGATTTCCCCGATATCATCCAGGGATTGCCTCTAGAAAATAAGCGACAAGCTTCCGATTTATACCACAAGAAACCCAGCTCATCCGGATCGATGCCACATTCATGGATTGAATAATCTACGAAATGGGCAAGTGTTTTCATGGCATCACTTAGATACAAGGCATTGTAAGCAGGGGTCGCCATTTTTAATCTCCTTTCGTATGATGTCCATAACAAAGATGTCGTCGGCGTAATTGGGGCGAGTTCGAACGAATTCCTTGTATTCGTTTCGCGCTTGGAAATCTCTGATTGCATAACGGAGATAATAAACATTCTCATTCACTCGTTCGGATCCAAGGTATGTAATTTGTTCAAAAGCCTTTTTTGAAACCAACACGATTTGCGTACCTAGTTTCCCCAAATAGAGAGCGCGACTCAATTGATTCAAGGATAAGGCATTGGTTACAAAATCTTCGGCATAGGAAAAATAAGAATCGTCCGCGCGATACCCTTTAATAATGTCGATTCCCGTTAAATCGACATCAAAATTTTGGATAATATAACGTTTAGCATCTTCAGCAATTGGGCTATTCAAATGAAAGGTACGGTTTTTTAAAAGCAGGGCCATCCAATTTAGAATGTTGTGCTTGCCGTCCAGTAAATCCAAAAGACGCAAATCATCGGTATCGATTCGATATCGATTAACATACCCTTCTTGACCCGACTTCGTCGCCCATTCACGGGCCAAATCAATATCTTGGGTACAATAAAACCCGCGTCCATAGTCGTTAGTCGGTTTTCCTAGGTTAAAATCCGGGCGTTCGATTTCATGATCAGAACCATGAAACAAGATGAATTCGGACATATAAAACCCTCCTTCTTTTAAACTATATCATTATAACGATATAGTGGAAAGTAGGTTTCCAATAACTATTTCACGTACGGATTCTATTTGTTAAGTCCGCTAGTAAGTTTGAAGCGGAAATAAATCCCGTAATATAAAATGTCCACCGTTTCCCAACTACAGGAATGGAGGGCACGTCATGCTTTCCCATAACGTCCCCCCTAGGTCAGCGCAAATCAATCGCTAACATGCTCGCCCAGGGGTGGGGCTCAAGAAAATCGCTTCGGTCATCGGGATGGGCCCGGTCTCAACCTCAAAGGAAATCGAGAGGCGTTAATGCTAGTAGAGACAACACCTCGACGTATTTCGAGGTCTAGGACACATTCGCCGAATGGTAGCCCCTGAACTGCGAACCCATTTTCACTCGAATCAAGGCTCGACGTACTCTTCGAAGGCGTTCAACGAAGCGCTTCTTTCCTATGATACCATGCGGACGATGGGCCTAAAGCCGTCATGAGCTACACCCGCTTCTTCAACAAGGAGTGGCCCTTGCGCTGCCTCGGCTACATGACTCTAAAACAATGCAGGGGGGAGTCCATCAAAGCGAACCCGCGCCCACTTCCGCTGGACTAATGTCTCCATTTGCTAATGGTCGTGGATAAAACGGGAAGGGTTGGCTGTAAAAATAAAAAGCGTCTACAAAACGTTGGCTACTGTACTCTCTACCCTTTAAAGGGTATGTCTCGCATTCCCGATACTCTCAAGAATGATTTTTGGAGAAATTTCTCGGGCGTTAAAGTATCATTTGCGTTACAAAGAGATGCAGGCATGATTTTAGGCGTAAAGAAAAGCAGTTTCTGGATATATTCGATTTCCCTTATCGTTGGCATTGCGTTAATTATCGTTGGCGCAGCACTCTTTCACGCCAGCTGCCCCGAGTGGATTGGTACGATTCTAATTAATGTTGGTTGTGGAGCAATTCCAACTGTCGCCGTCGCATATTTTATTGAAAGAGCAGCAGGTACGAGAGAAATGAAAAAATGGAAAAAATTACGTGATTCATTCCTTTGTAGCATTCCACACGGCTTATTGTTTATTTGCAAGACTATAGTCGAAAAGTTCTATATGGATGAGAACACCAACGGCAAAACATTCAAGTCATGCTTTGATCTCGCGATTGCCCACATGGAAAAAATGGGACAAAGCACTCGAAATTGCGAAGAGTATGAAAACTTAAATGATCTTATGAATCAATTGGAATACGGCATCTCGTCGTGTATTCAAGGCTGCGAACCAATTTTGAAGAGCGAATCCCTACTTCAAATTAATTCCGTATTTTCGGAAAGTGAGCTTGGTAATTTCCGATATTTATCCGAAGAGTGCAAAGGATTTAGAAGCTTAAAGACATTAAGCGAAATGGCTGAATGCATTGAAAACTTTGTGAAAACGATTTATGAAGGGATTCCCGAAGTTAAAAGAAAATTGGACAGGAATTTGACTCTTGAAAAACATCGAGTTAAAAATTGGGCCGAATTTTCCGAATAGAAGCCATATTAATAGGCTAATGATTGTAGATTGCCATAGCGCGATGCCTCAAAAATAGGCCTACCCCACTAACGAGTCGACCATAAGTTTACGAAAGTTGTCAATGCAGGTTACCTTTCAAGATTTGTTAGACAAAAACATTGTACCAGGAATCCTGCTTTTTTCGCGCTCGCCGCGACCCCTAGGGGTCCATCACTCCGGGAAAACGGAGGCGAATTAGACCAAATATCATTAGATCAAATCATGCTCTGATTTATGCTGAGCAAGCTCTCAACTCTCCCCATAAGCTTTTGATATCTCGATTTAATATCCTCAACGCCCCAATCCGTTCGTTTCTCTTTCTCGCGTACATCGGTAATTTCCCGTGTCGTTTCAAAACTAGTCACCCCAGAATTATTAGAAGACCCATCTTTGTTAAGGCCTAAATAAATATCGCATTTTTCATCAAAACCTTTATTGAGGGCTCCTTCGTTTTTCTTGTAATAAAGCAACGCCATATTTCCCAAGGTATCGATGTATTTGGCCGCCTCTTCTTTGTTGATATAATCCCATTTCTTTTCTGTAGCGAAACTTTGAGGGAGGATATGGTCAATGTGAAGTTCTCTATTAATGCAATAGAAACCGGTATTTGTCGGCTCCCTCATGTCGTATTCGATGGACAAAAGCAACGGTTTCAAGAAATTTTCGCCATATACACCCTCTTCCTCTCCCAAAGCCTCGTAAGTTCCTTTAATCATCTTGTACTTAGAAATTGAATCTTCGAGGATTTTATTGATATCACATAGCGGTTTCTTATCTATGATGGCGCTTAATATATTAAAAGACGTTTGCTTAATTTGGGCGAGTGTCTTGCCTGATATAAAGGCCAAATAGAAATATCTTCTCATCAGGGAAAATAAGTTCATTTGTTCAGATTCATCCGGTTTATTGTCTTTGGTAGTTTTTACCCCATACTTTACGTGATAAGCAGCCGTCAAAATCGTTTTGACATAAGTCGGCCAAGGGAGATACAGCAAGCTATAAATGACGGGGTCTTGTTTTGATAAAACTCCATCAAGGGAATCAGCGAATGTTTTTAATTCGTTAACAACGCAAGCGATATCTGTATTTTTGTCTTCGATGATATCTTTCAATTCGTCAACGACTTGGCGTTTTGGGTTGGATTTCAATTTATAGTATTCATAGAACACCATAAAATCATCCATCGTTAAGTCATGTTGATTAACCACAGTTTCAACGCTCTTCCAATTTGCGGAAAAGACCTGGCCTAAATGTTCTTTATCCTCTTCCCGATCAATACGGCCCATAATATAGGACTTAATAATATCCGCGGCGGATAGGGGCATGCCCCGATCATTCATGACTTGAAACAATTTTATGGCGGATGAGAAATCCCCACATTTGATTCTAATCAAGCGAACTCGATTGAAAATATAGAATACGAAACGATTTCTATCGTCTTCTTCTAGTTCGGTAAATTTATCGTAGAAAAATTTCACCGCATAACAAAAATTAAATTTCGGGTCGTCCTTCTTCATTTCCGCTTTCGTAGGATAGGGCGAATCGGAAAACGATTGGGGTTCAATGACAATCTTGTTGAAATCGGAGTCAAAAGCAACTGCCGTTTGAAGGGTCAACCTCTTTTTGCCCTTCCGTGAATAAAGGCAGCTTTCCAACCTCTCCTCATCAATAATGGTTGATTCTTCCTGTGGATTATCGGGGTTGATGCAATTAATATCGGGAAATGTTTTCAGTAGCACGCTAATTAAAATTGTTAACGTGGTTATTCTTTGCTGCCCATCAACCAATTCAAATTCGCCATTCGCATTTTCCACAACAACTATCGAACCCAAAAAGTAGCTAATCGCAGGATCGTTTTGAAAAGATTCATACAAATCAGACCACAAAGCGTCCAATTGATCACGCTTCCAACTATAACGCCTTTGGTAATTGGGAACTTTGTATCTAATGCCGCTACCGTCAAATAGTTCCCTAACATTGAGCGACTCCGGTTCAAAGATGTCTTTGCTGCTCATATATACCCCTCAATAAATCCAGATAAATCGCATTTTGGACTACTGATTGGACGAATTGATTTAGTCGAAATCAGCCCAAACTGTTTATCCGAATCTTTTCCAGAATTTTACCATGAGCCTGCCTCAATTACCCGTTTTTAGGATTTAACACCACAAAGTTTGGGATTTAAGTATTTTTGATAATTAGTTATTCAATTTATTGAATA
>CAKUWP010000033.1:0-10179 GCA_934699525.1 uncultured Bacilli bacterium | reverse complement strand
CAAAGACGCCATCGGTGTTTTTACGAATAGTCATGTTCCACTATAGTGGGGCGTCAAAAAAATCATGGAACTCAAGTTTTTCGTGCGCGTTGCCCCCGCGAAATCGAACCCCTATAATTGAAGCCTATGCCGACTGAAGAAATGGAAAGACAACGACTTCGCGGCCCCCGAACTGCCTTGGAAAAGAAGAAGAAGGTTCGCTGGTGGCGCGTTGTTATCGACGTGGTGACTGGCCTTGTGGTTGTCTCGGCGTGCTTAGTGTGTGCAAACCTTGCTTATTTAAATTGGACATTCAATGAGCCCTTCTATGTGAATGGGATGTCCATGTATCCTACGCTTAACGCGGATGGAAAAAGAAAGACGACAGATGGCTATCGCCCGTTAACTTGGAACGATACCTCTAGCATCGATGGGGATATCGTGGATTATGGTTATGCCAAAGTTGGAAACAAGGGAAATTGGCGGGACACACTTTCTCGTTACGATATTGTTGTCGCCTATTATTCGGAAGATTATTCCTTTGATGGGGAGAGACATGTTCTAAAGGAAAAAACGTCTCCAAAAATCAAAAGATTAATCGGGATGCCTGGGGAAACCCTAACGTTTGAAGTGGTCACGCGTGGAGAAGATGCCGGCGGACGTTTTGAATTTGTTGGGGATCAGCCCAAAGCCTACGTATCGACTTACGACGAGAATTACAACACGGCTTGGGGCAAGACAACGATTACGGATAAAGAAGGGAACAGCACCGTTTTAAAGCCCCTTTACGATGAGTCGGATTTCTCAGAAGTGAATGGCCATGCGTATCCGGTTGCTCAACTTGTTGGCGGAATCCGCTCCAAAACGTGGGAACTTAAGGACAATGAATATTTCTTGATGGGTGATAATCGTGGCGGGACCGGGCATTCCATGGACTCTCGTGAAAAGGGCCCGATTGAAGATTTCATGGTGATTGGCAAAGCTTATGTTATCACCTCGCAACGGAAACTGACGGTACAGCCAGACGCTACTTTGAAGGCGAATTTTTCGCTAGGATTATCGTGGTGGCCGTGGGATTATATTCACTTGGATCAGCATTAAATTATGGGGCAACAAAACATTCATTATTTTCCAGGGCATATGTCCAAAGCGTTAGACGCGATGCAAGGCTATGTCAAATCCGTGGATCTCATCGTCGAAATCGTGGATGGTCGTGCTCCTTTAAGCTCGAGAAACCCGCTTTTAAAAGGTCTTGCCGGTCAAAAGCCTATTTTATTGCTCCTTTCTAAAAGCGATTACGCAGATCCTGCCGTGACGGAAGGCTGGATTCAATATTTTGCTTCTCAAGGACAAGACGCTATTTCAGGCAATCTCAAAAAAGATCGTTTCGTTTCCTTGCTCTCCAAAGCGGCGGAACCCCTTGTTAGCAAAAAGCGCGAAAAAGAAAAGAAGCGTGGCATGATGCCTCAACCGATTCGCGTCATGATTGTGGGAATTCCTAACGTAGGAAAAAGTACTTTGATCAATAACTTGGCGGAGAAGAAGAAAGCCAAGGTGGGAAACAAAGCCTGCGTTACTCGTGCCGCGCAGTGGATAAAACTTAACGCGGATTTTGTTCTTTTAGATACTCCGGGCATTTTGCCAATGAGCTATCCAACTCGCGAACAAGCCGTTCGTTTGGCGCTTCTAGGGACGATGAAAGAAGAAGTTTTGCCAACGCTTGAACTCAGTTATTCTCTCCTCGATTTCTTGAAAGTCGCATACCCCTCCTCGCTCTTTTCCCGTTTTGGGATGGAAAACATTGCCTCGATGGATAACGATTCGATTCTGGTTCGAATCGCACAAAGACGATTGCTTTTGGATGGATCGCAGCCTTCCATTGATAAGGCGGCCTACCTTTTGGTGAAGGAATTCAAAGATGGCGTTTTGGGTCGTCTTTCCTTGGAGCGTCCCCGTGCTTAAATTTGAAAGACAGTATTATAGCAACGAAATCACAGCCATCGCTGGGGTAGACGAAGCGGGACGTGGCCCTTTGGCGGGCCCGGTATGCGCTGCTGCGGTCATCTTTCCGAAGAATTACAAAAATACGATTATCGACGATTCCAAAAAACTTACAGATAAGAAACGCCAAGAGCTTTTCGATGTGATCAAAGACCACGCATTAGCCTATGGTATCGCGATGGTTTCCGCGGAGGAAATTGATGAACTCAATATTTATGCCGCGACGCAGAAATGCATGAAGCTCGCTTTAAGCCAACTCCAAGTGGATTATCAACTGGTTCTGACCGATGCGATGCCTCTTCCCGGATTCCCCAAGAAGGTAATTCCCATCATCAAAGGGGACGCTCAGGCCTTGAATATTGCCGCTGCTTCGATTCTAGCGAAAGTCACGCGTGATCGTTATATGTGTGAACTGGAAAAACAATATCCCCAGTTCCATTTTTCCGTGCACAAAGGATATGGAACGAAACTGCACATGCAGGAATTGGAAGAATATGGTCCTATCGAAGGAGTGCATCGAAAAACCTACGCCCCGGTTGCCAAATTCTATCAAAGTCAGCTCACGTTGTTTTAAAAAGTAGTTATTTAAATAACTAAGAAAATCGAATTGTAAAGATTTCGACACGTTTTTCTTTTTCCAACCTTCTAATACAGGTGTAGGAGATCTTTATGCGCGCCAATCAATTATTAATTCATATTGCCACCAAAACGAAAGGGGATGCTAAATCCATGCTCGATATTATTCGAGAGAAACGTCCCTTCTCTTTGGAGGAGGTGGAGGAGACGAACAAAAACCTGAAATCGAAGGCTTTTACGATCGTAGACCCTTGTTATCCGAAAAGTTTTCACGAGTGTCACTTCCCGCCCATTTGCATGTTTTATAAAGGAAATCTGGACTTGATTCGCGATTACCGCAAATGCTGCACGATTGTGGGTAGCAGGATGGCGAGCGATTATGCAATAAAGAGGGTGAGCGAGATTGCCGAGGAGCTGGCAAAGCGAGGGGTTACGATTGTTTCGGGCCTAGCAAAAGGGATTGACGGGGCGGCCTTAAGGGCTGCGGTCCCTTACGGAAAAGCCGTTGCCGTTTTGGGAAATGGGCTTGATTACCACTACCCATCCGAAAACCGCGATCTTCAGGACCGCATTGCCAAAGAGGGCCTTCTCATGACCGAATATCCAGAGGGGATTGCGCCTAAAGCGGATCATTTTCCCTGCAGAAACCGAATATTAGCCGCGTTAGGAAGCGTCGTTTTCATTGGAGAGGCTCACGCCCACAGCGGAACCATTGTTACGGTGGCCCATGCTTTGGACCTTAATCGAGACGTGGCAGTTTTGCCATTCCGGGCGACGGATGGCACCATGAACAACCATTTAATTGCAGATGGGGCAACTTTAGCGGAGACCGCGGACGACATTATGGATATGATGAACTTCGGGTATCAAAAAGCGGAGGATGAGGATGAAGAAAAATAATTTTCCTTTTTCTTATAAATAACATATTTATTTATATGGGATTTTTGGGGTTGCAGGTCGTTTGACAACCCTTCGAGGCGTTCCTATCATTGCCACGTTTCTTTATGAAGTTAGTTATTGTTGAGTCACCAAAAAAATGTGAAACCATCCGCCGCTACCTTGGCGCGGACTACCAAGTCATGGCTAGCCAAGGCCATATTCGCGACCTTTCCACCCGTGGGAAAGGCGGTTTAGGCATTGATGTCGCCGATGGATTCAAACCGGACTACGTTATTTCTCCTAAAAAAGGAAAAATCGTTGCCGAACTACAAGCTACTTCCAAAAAAGCGGATGAAGTTCTGCTTGCAACTGACCCTGACCGCGAAGGAGAAGCGATTTCCTGGCACTTGGCTCAGGTTTTGAAATTGCCCGTGGATACCACCACCCGTCTCCGTTTCCAAGAAATCACCAAGCCCGCGATTCTAGCGGCTTTGGAAAACCCTTCTCATATTGATGTCAATCTGGTTCGTGCTCAAGAAGCGCGACGCATGGAAGACCGCATCATTGGTTTCCGCGTCTCCTCTTTGCTTCAAAAGAACGTTGGCGTCCAATCGGCGGGTCGTGTCCAATCGGCGACCCTCTCCATGATTGTGGATCGCCAAGCGGAAATTGATGCCTTCCACCCAGAAGAATACTGGACGATCGATGTGATGGTGCGCATCGGAGGAAAAGACTACAAGGCTAGCCTCGTGAAAGTGGATGGCAAGCCCTTCGAATGCCATACCAAAGAAGAAGCGGATGCCCTTTGCGCCCGTATCCCGGATATGCTTTCCGTCCAAAGCGTGACGAAATCGCCCAAAACCATCGCGGCGAAACCGCCGTTTACGACTTCGTCCATGCAGCAGGAAGCCTATACCAAATACCATTTCTCCAATGCCAGGACCCAAGCGGTTGCCCAACGTTTGTACGAAGGTATGGATATCGCGGGGGAACATGTTGGTTTGATCACCTATATGCGTACCGACTCTACCCGTATTAGCCCGGAATTCTATACGCGCCACGCCGTTCCTTTCATTAAGGAAACTTATGGCGACGAATATGTGGGAACGATGCGCGCTGGCAAAAAAGGCGAGAACATCCAAGACGCCCACGAAGCGATTCGTCCAACAGGCACTCACCGTACTCCGGACGTGGTCGCAAAATACGTTTCTCCGGAAGAAGCCAAACTCTATCGTTTGATTTATTGCCGTGCCATGGCTTCACTCATGGCCCCCAAACGCATCGAATCGACGAATGTGAGCCTTGCTGGAAATGGTCTTGAATTCTCATTGAAGGGGGTACGTACCCTCTTTAAAGGCTTTGAAGTGCTTTATGGGGAGTTCGACGAGGACGATACTTTTTTGCTTCCGGAAATCAACGAAGGCGACAACTTGCCCAAATCCAAAATCAAATCGGAACAGAAATTCACCAAGCCGGAGCCCTCTTATAACGAAGCTTCGATTGTCAAAGCGATGGAAGAAAAAGGCATTGGCCGCCCGTCTACCTATGCGACGACGATTGAGACCTTATTGAAACGAAAATACGTTTCGAGCAATCGCGGCGTTTTAACTCCGACGGATGATGGAAAGAAAACCGTCGCGGTTTTGAAAAAATTCTTCCCCGATGTTGTTTCGACTTCCTATACCGCCAAAATGGAAAGCACTTTGGATGAAGTCGAAGAGGGTAAAGAGTCGTTCCTAGATACGATGAATGCCTTTTATCAACCGTTCAACGAAAATTATGAAAAGGTTCGCGATGAAATGCGGAAGGAACCCCCAGAAGAAACGGGAGAGCTATGTCCGGAATGTGGCCATCCTTTGGTCGTGAAACGTAATCGCAAGGGGCAAAAATTTATCGGCTGCTCCAATTTCCCTGCCTGCCATTACATCAAGAAGGACAAACCCGACGATAAGCCAACAGGAGAAGTCTGCCCAGAATGTGGATCCCCTCTTGTGGTTAAGAAAAACAAAAAAGGGGAAGAGTTCATTGGATGTTCCAATTTCCCCAATTGCCGTTATACCCGTAGCTTAGATGGCAAGGAAACCAAACCGAAAGAAAAAGTGACTTATACCGAGGCGGATTACGTGAAACCGTGCCCCAAATGCAAAACGGGTCACCTCGTTGTGAAACAAGGCAAAAAGGCAAAGTTCTTGGGCTGCACCAATTTCCCACGCTGCCATTATCACGAATGGATCGACAAGAAAACGTCGGACGATTTGAAAAAGGAGTAGCCCATTGGCTGAAATTCGCGTTATTGGCGGTGGGTTAGCGGGAGCAGAAGCCGCCTATTATTTGCTGAAAAAGGGATATGACGTCCATCTTTTTGAAGCACGCCCGTCTTATTCGGATGGAGCCCATGAGACGGATCTTTTCGGCGAACTCGTTTGCTCCAATTCTCTCAAATCCAAACAATTAACCAATGCCTGCGGTCTTTTGAAAGAGGAGATGCGTCATTTGGGATCCTTGATGATGGAAGCCTCCGATGCTTCCGAAGTACCTTCTGGCAATGCGTTGGGCGTGGACAGAGAGTTATTTGCTCGTTATATCACGGATAAATTGAATTCGTTCCCGAATTTGCATGTCCATCGCGAAGAAGTGACTTCACTTCCTGATGATGGAATTCTAACGATTTTAGCCACGGGACCCCTTACGTCCCCCGCTCTTTTGGAAGATTTGAGCCAAAAAATCGGCCAAAAGAATCTTTCGTTTTTCGATGCGTCCGCCCCAATTGTCAAGAAGTCGAGCATCGATTTTTCCAAGGCCTATTTCAAATCCCGTTATGACCAAGATGACGGGTCCTATATCAATTGTCCTTTCACCAAAGACGAATACTATGCGTTAGTCCGCGAATTGCTTAGTGCCCAAAAAGCATTGCTTCACGAATTTGACACCCATTATTTTGAAGGCTGCCTTCCCGTGGAGGTTATTGCTAGCCGTGGGGGAGAGACGTTGCGCCACGGGCCATTAAAACCTTTTGGCTTAGAAACGCTGGAACATCCTAAGCCCTATGCCGTGGTTCAATTACGCCAAGATACTAAACTTGGCGACTACTACAACATCGTGGGATTTCAAACCAATTTGACCTACCCGGAACAAAAACGCGTTTTCTCCATGATTCCTGGATTGGAGCACGCTGAATTCCTGCGATATGGCTTAATGCACCGCAATTCTTATATCGACGCCCCCCGTGTTTTGCAAAATGACTTATCCCTCAAAACTCATCCTTCCGTCTTTGTCGCCGGGCAGCTTTCTGGCGTAGAGGGGTATGTGGAAAGCGCGGCCATGGGTATTTTATGCGCCATTCACGCTTCCAGAAGATTGAAGGGAAAACCCTTCGTCAAAATCCCCCGCGAAACGATTTATGGCGGCCTAGTTAGTTATATCCTTCACGCTGAAGGCAAATATTTCCAACCGATGAATGCGAACTGGGCGTTAATCCCAGGGGCAAGAAAAGAAAACCGCGATGCCTGCATCCAATCCTCTTTAAAAGCGATACAATCTTTTGTAGAGGAAATCGAGGATCATGGCCGAGAATAAGTGGAAAGAATTACTCCAACCCTATAGCCAGTACCTTCTTTTCTCTCGGAATTATTCTCCCAATACCATTGGCAATTACGAAAGGGACATCATGTCCTTTTTTGATTATTCGGAATCCATCGGAGTTCCGATTTTCGAGGTAGAGGAAATGACGATTTTGATGTTTCTTCAAGACCAACTCTCCAAAGGAGAATCGAAGAGAACATTAGCAAGACGCCTTTCCGCGTTGCGTTCCTTTTATGACTACCAACGCATCCACGATGCGGCTCATTTTACAAAAAATCCTTTTCGCGATGTGAAGGCTCCAAGAGCCGAAATCAAATACCCCCATGCCCTCTTTTTGGACCAAGTGAACAAATTGCTGGAAGAAAATGCCAAACGAGATGACCCTTTGATGGTGCGAGATCAAGCCATTTTGGAACTGCTTTATGCTTCGGGAATGCGCGCTTCAGAGCTCGTTCATTTTGAGCCTTCATCCATCGATTATGGCAACCGCATGATTCGCGTTTACGGCAAAGGAAAGAAGTACCGCATGGTCCCATTCGGGATTAACGCGATGAAATGGATGAAGCGTTATTACAGCGAATTGCGTCCTGATTTGCTTGCCAAATGGACTCCTGCCGTGTCTCATCAAAGACCCAAAAGTTTTTTCCTTAGTGCCCAAGGCGGAACCCTTACGGTTCGCGGGCTTGAATACATTTTGCATCACGTGGAAGAAGTAACGGGGTTATCGTTGGACCTTCATCCTCATGAGTTGCGGCACTCTTTTGCCACCCACCTTTTGGAAAACGGTGCCGATTTACGCTTAATTCAAGAACTTCTGGGGCACGAAAGCATCAATACGACCCAGGTTTACACCCATTTGACGACGGAAGACATGAAGGCGCAGTACGAGCGATACTTCCCAAAACGGACGGGTGAAAAGCGCGACGGCGGCTCCTCCCGGTAATTCGTTCTTGCATACGCCTATACGCAAGGGGTATAATCCACGCGCTGTCTTTTTGACGGCTAAACGCACCCCGCGGATTCCACGCCGTGTTCCTTCCCGGCCGAAGCAGGCTTAAAAATGGGTTTGGTGGTCAGTGGTTCGAAGCGAGGGAGGCATAAACAAATGGAGGTCACCAAAATGAGTGACGAAATCAAACAGGAAGCGGTCGCTGAAGCGGTCGCACCGGCTGAAGAAGCCAAACCCGTGGAAACCGCTGATATGGCGGAAGTCTTCCACGATCCCAACGCCCCGATCATCACGATCAAGAAGTGCTTGGAAAACGGAGTTCACTTCGGACATCAAACCCGTCGTTGGAACCCGAAGATGGGCCGTTTCATCTACGGCGCCCGCAATGGCATCTACCTCATCGACTTGAACAAAACGGTCGAACGCACCATCCTTGCCTACAACGCTTTGAAGGCCATCGTTGAAGCTGGCGGAAAAGTTCTCTTTGTCGGAACCAAAGCCCAAGCCCAACAAATCGTCATCGACGAAGCGGTTCGTTCTGGATCGTTCTACATCACCAACCGCTGGCTCGGCGGCACCCTCACCAACTGGCGCACCATCGCGGCCCGCATCAAGCGTCTCCGCGACCTCGATACCGCTCAAGCGGACGGATCCTGGGACAAACTCCCCAAGAAGGAAGTTGCTCTTCTCCGCAAGGAATACGCCAAACTCGACAAGAACCTTGGCGGTTTGAAAGAAATGCGTCGCCTTCCGCAGGCCATCGTCCTCGCGGATCCGACCCTCGAAAAGAACGCTGCGCTTGAAGCTCGCAAACTCAACATCCCGGTCTTCGCTCTCTGCGATACCAGCGATGATCCTGAACTCGTCGACTTCCCCATCCCGACCAACAACGACGCCACCAGCGCCATCAAATTGGTTGTTGGTGTTCTCGCCGACGCTGTCGTCGAAGCCCGTGCCGGTGTCACCGAATTCGCCTATGTGAAGGACGAAGGACCCGAATCCACTATGGCTGATGCCATCCGTGTTGCTGATATCGCCGCTGAACAGCATCGCCAAGCTCTCCGCGCCGCTCGCAAGGCCCGTGAAGAACGCTTTGCCAAGATGCGTGCCGAACGCGAAGCTCGTTTCCAAGCCCGTCGCGCGGAACAAGCCAAAGCCGCTGCCGGCGCTGCCCCTGCTGAAGAAGCCAAGGAGAGCAAATAATGGCTGCTAAAGTTACCATTGATCAAATCAAAGAGCTCCGCGACCGCACTGGCGCGGGCCTCATGAACTGCAAAGAAGCCCTCATCGAAGCGGATGCCGATATCGAAAAAGCCATCGATATCCTTCGCGAAAAAGGCATCGCCAAAGCCGCTAAGAAGGCTGGTCGCGTTGCCGCGGAAGGACTTGCCCTCGTCAAGACCGGCGAAGGAAAGGCCGTTGTTGCTGAAATCAACTGCGAAACCGACTTCGTCTCTTCCTCCGACAAATTCCACGACTTCACCGCTAAGGTGATGGACGAACTTTTCGCCAAAGGCTGCAAAACCTTGGAAGAAGCCCAAGAAGCCACGAAGGATCTCTTCGCGGAAGCGACCATCGCCATGGGCGAAAAATTCCTTCTCCGCCGCTATGCCTTCCTTGAACTCAAGGATGGTGAAGCGTTCGGAAGCTATATCCACATGGGTGGCAAGATCGCTGCTCTTGCGGTTCTCTCCAAAGACCTTGGCGAAGCGAACCGTGGCATTGCCATGACCATCGCCTCCGCCGCTCCGGAATATTTGACCCTTGCCGATGTTCCCGCCGCGGACCGCGAACGTGAACTCGCCATCGCTCAAAAGGAAGTTGCCGAAGATCCGAAACTCGCCAGCAAGCCCGAGAACGTCAAAGCCATGATTGCCCAACGCAAAGTGGATTCCCGCCTCGGCGAAAACTGCTTGGAAGCCAAGCCCTATGCCTTGGATCCGGACGGAAAACTTCTTGTCTCCCAATTCCTCAAGGAAAAGGGTGCCAAAGTTGTTGCCTTCGTTCGCTACCTCGTTGGCGAAGGCGTCGATAAATCGGCCAAAGAAGACTAATTAACGTCTAAATAAACCAGGTCCCCGCAGAAATGCGGGGGCTTTTTTGTCTGAGCCGACGCGCAACGTCGAGCGAGTGAAAAGGGGCTGTTAAGAAATGAAAAATCTTAACAGCTCTTTTTCTTTTGTAAAAAAGGGCCGTTTTTAGCGAAAAAACGA
>CAKUWP010000032.1:0-11399 GCA_934699525.1 uncultured Bacilli bacterium | reverse complement strand
AAAAAATCTCCTTTCGGCAACCGCCCTCTTTGTACACTTTTTGGCAGGCGGTTGTCTACTTAGAGATTAGCAGTGCATTTGCCAATAAATAATAGCAATAGCGTGGACACATTTAGCACAAAGGATGACGATAAAGTCCTTCGTAATTGGCTTGATTCATGTGAGGACGCGCTCTTCCATTTGTATTTGATTTTGGAAAGTCCACATGTGGATGAATACAGCGGTGTAAAGCCCTATTTTCCTGCACGAGGAAAGACAGGTGAGAATATATATAAGTTCCTACCAAATATATTGAACCAAAAATCGTTTAAAAACCAAGGGTTTGGCAGTTTCATGAAAAAGACAGCCTCGACTTCGCCGATTGTTGTTGAAGCGATGAATTCCGTTCCTTATCAGTGCTCATTGGGGATTCAACCAATTTGCAGAATGATGGTGGAAGAAAATTGGATTTATTATTGGTATGTCTCTAACGCTTATAAAGGGCATGGTGAGCAGGATTTTATCGATAGGATTTTGACCGCCAATATACCTGGAAGCACGTTCTTTATTAACGCTTGCACAGAGGGGGTTAACGTGCCTCTTCGACAAATGGTGTCTAATGCGCTAGAACAGGTGTTGGGGCCAAACCAAAACTTTTGTGAGACAAATCATCCTGTGAGTTGGAGGAGTAACAATCTTCCTACGTTGTAATTTTTATTATTCAGTTGTTTTTACTAAAAGGGGTAAATATGAAAAAAACAAAATTGATGAAGACGATGATGCTTGCGGCGTCCGTTTTTTGCGTGACCGCGTGCAATCAAAAACCAATTGAAGGTCCTCAAGGCCCTCAGGGAGAACAGGGAATACAAGGAGAGCCTGGAAATGACGGGGTGTCTATCGTTAGTGTGACTCTATCTTATTCCGATGACTTAGTTGACACATACACGATCCTGTATTCCAATGGGACAACGTCTACGTTCCAAGTGAAAAATGGAAAGAATGGTGAAAATGGTGCTAACGGCACCGATGGCAAAGATGGAACGAACGGTAAAGACGGCACAAACGGCAAAGACGGAAGAACGCCCTGCATTGCTATCGATAGCGCCGGTTATTGGTGCATTGACGGTGTTTCCACTGGAGTAAGCGCGAAAGGGGAAAAAGGCGATAAGGGTGATAAAGGCTATGATGGACGCGGCGCCGATGGCACCTCCATAACCGATGTCTCCTATTCTTATACGGAAACCGGAGATACCATCGCAACTATTCGTTTTTCCGACGGGACTACGCGCGAAATAATGATTCAAAAAGGAGAAAAAGGCGACAAGGGTGACCAAGGAGAGAAAGGGGATAAAGGCGACCAGGGTGACACGGGAGCCGATGGGAAAAATGGTTCCACACCATACGTGGGTGCAAACGGCAATTGGTGGATCGATGATATAGACACGGGTACTAAAGCTTCTGCCACGGATGGCGCTACGCCTTTTATTGATGGCGATGGATTTTGGCACATTGGAGACGTCAATACTGGAGTTTGCGCAACGGGTAACGGAATCAGCCAAATTCGACTTGTTTCAAGTGACACCAATGTGGATGTCTACGAAATTACTTTCACTAATGGTTCGACGTTTAGCTTTTCTGTCCGTAATGGCGTTGATGGAAAAGACGGAATCGACGGTCAAGATGGCGCGGACGGAAAAAATGGCATCAATGGCCAGGATGGAGCTGATGGAAAGGATGGTGAAAATGGAAAAACACCGCACATTGGCGAGAATGGAAATTGGTGGATTGGTGAAACGGATACGGGCATAAAAGCCCAAACGATATATATCCTGAGAATAGAACTGAAGTCTTCAAATTCTTTTGAAAGCACCTTCTCCGTTATTTTTAGCGACGGAAGCACCTTTGACTATACGCTAAAGAACGGGGCGGACGGCAAAGATGGAGAGGATGGAAAGACCCCCTATATCGGAGAAAATGGAAATTGGTGGATTGACGGCATGGATACCGGAGTTCACGCCAAAGGCGATAAGGGCGAAAAAGGCGACAAAGGAGATAAGGGAGATACCGGCGAACAAGGGGTTAAAGGAGAAGATGGCACCTCTGTTTTAACGGGTGTCGGTGCTCCAAACTCGTCCTTAGGAAAAGAGGGCGACTCTTATATCGATACCTCCACGTGGAACTATTATCAAAAAACCAGTTCTGATTGGGAATCGAAAGGAAACATTAAAGGCGGCCAAGGAGAAACGGGCGAGACGGGAGAAACAGGAAAATCCGCCTATGAATTGTATTGCCAGGAACATCCGGAGTACGCCGGAAGTCTTTCGGAATGGCTTGATGCGCTCACCAATGGCGATTTGGCTGACGATATCGTTATCACGTTAGATACCAATGGCGGTGATTTGTTGAACTCGATTACTACCAGGCCAAATTCTTATATTGAAATCCAAGAACCGATTCGGCCTGGGTACGTATTTGAAAATTGGTATTTGAACGGCTCGCCAATTGACGTGAATACTTATGTATTTACCACAAGCTGCACGTTGGTCGCTCATTATCGTTCCGCGGACATTAAAGTTCAGTTAGATGCTAATGGCGGTGAAGTCGCATACAACACCACGGTTATTAAATACGGATCGGCCTATACTTTGCCAACGCCGACTAAAAAGCATCAAACTTTTGATGGCTGGTATTGCAACAATAGAAAGATTAGCAACTCGGGAACTTGGAGTGTTATTAAGCAAGATTGCATTTTAGTAGCCAAATGGAATACCAAAGAAGTTACGGTTACGCTCACGGTAGACTCTGAGTATGGATCTTGCTCGTCCACCAGTGCATCGGTCGTCGCGGGCAATCAATTTTCATTGCCCGTCCCCACTTCGAAAACAGATGCCACGTTCCAAGGATGGTTCTATGGCGAGACACAGTTAACGGATGCAAAAGGCAAATCGCTGATGCCCTTTGATTACAGCACTAGTGTCATTTTGAATGCGAAATTCTATACGGAAATTAGTAATATTTATCAAGTCCTATCGATGTCTAATGCCGAGTCTACAACGGGAAACTACCGCATAACAAAAGACCTTGACTTCGAAGGACTTGACATGTCCCCAATCGAGAATTTTAGTGGAGTTTTTGATGGGGGTGGTCACAAATTGTCGAACATTCATCTTTCAAGTGGCAAAGGACAGTACGGCGGGTTTTTTGGCAAAATATCGCGCAAGACCATTATCAAGAATCTTGTTTATTCTAAAATGGAGTTGTCGGGCGACTGGGGCGTATCGGGTGGTTTGGTTGGATGCGTTGAAGGCGAGGAGATTGGCCGTGAGGTTAGTACCAACGGTTACAGTCGCGAAACCTTTGATGTGTGTTTAGATAATATCACTTTTGAAGAATCCTTTAATGGCCCGTTATCAAATCAATTTGGTTTGTTTGTTGGTGCGTATGTTAACAACTTTACTGCCGACTACAAAAAATCAAGAAGTTCCACTTACAGTGTCCACAATTTTGAACCAACCTCTAAACAGATTTGTTTGCTATCTGGACGCAATTTAACGTCGGTTGATACGTTGCAAGGGAATTATGCATCAAAAAGATCGTTTTTCGTGGGCCAAAACAAGGTAACTGTTGAAAATACGGCTTACACCAATGAGAGTATGGTAGTCGCCAATGTAGAACTTATAAACGATATTAATTCCATAAACGAAAAAATACCTAGTCAGATACGACTTGAAGGGTTGCGTTTGCTTTCCAATCGAGCGGATTCTGTTAACTATCAAAGCGCCAATGGGCTTTTGAGCCAAAATATTTCCGATGCTTCGGGCAGAATGGATAAAGATTGCGTCAATAAAATCAAAATCGCAATGAAGGCGAGTTATTTACAAAATAATTTAGATCATTTGGATCATTTTATTACTTCGTCAGCGGTTGCCTCTCAGGCCAAAATTGACGTGTGCAATTCGGCTAATTATGGTTCAACGATGTACGCGTGGGGTGGGGTTAATTGCCTGACAAATTGTATTAGCACAAGTCCGTCCGATTACTGGGGTGCTAAAAACTCGATACAATGCATAGATGCAGGAATTCAAGGCCAAAAGTTTGATTATAATGCTTTCACATCTGACGGGAGCGGCATCGCTACTAATTGCGTTTCCCTGATTCCGGACGGCAATGGAGTTTATCGCTATTATAATTCGGCAAGTAAGATGGCCGAGGTAAAAAAGGCTTCATTAATCAACAAAGACTTCTTTGTATCTTTGTTAAAATTCGATGAAGGGATTTGGAATTTTGATAACCTGAATGTGACGCAAAAGAAATATCCGACCATTCGTTAACCTCTTGAGCATCGCTAAACTTTGGCTTTGCGTATTTACTGATAACCGCTCCTCGTTTAATTGGGGCGGTTTTCTGTTGTCGCCTCCTTTGATCAAGAGCCTTTTGTATGGACTGGGATGCCGTCTGTTTTCGATAGAACCTGCGAATAACTCTTATACGCGGACCATAACGCGGAATCCAAGTCGTCCAAATCCACAGAACTCGTTAATTCTTCGCTTTGCCCGCCTAGTTTTAAGGCGCGGATATATAAATCCCGCAGGTTGTTGGTTTTCTTGATCCCCGAGAATTTGATGTAACGATTCTTGGGATTGGAAGTCGTAAAGACGATGGAAGAAGGGGCGATACGTTCTAATGGGGCTAAGTTATGGGCGGTGAAAATCAACTGACCTTTCCCGCTTTGCTCTAGAACTTGCAATAATTGACCCAATAGATTTTCAAAGACCCCGGAATCGAGTTCATCGACGGCCAACCAACTAGACGAATCTCCGTAAATAGAGATAAGGCCAACCGCGATGGACAAGAGTTTTCGGATTCCCGCGCTTTCTTCTCCTAATGGCAGTCTTCGATTGCCCATTTTTCGGTAGATTGCAATCTTTTGCTCTTCCTTTCCCGTTTCGGAGACCGAATGCGAGATGGAGTCCACGTAGAGCTCGAATCCCGGAACGAAGGAAGAGACAAAGAGATTGATTTCCTTCATAAGGTGATCGTAGGTCTCCCGCCATTCGGAGGGAATCGTGAAGGGTCTGGAACTAAGGGTTAAAACCCCGCGTTTTTTATTGTTGCCCCGCATGGAGGAATCATCAAAGAAAGCCAGATGGAAGTCCCCATTAAATCGGTCGAGGGCTTTGTTGAAGACAAATAACTGTAGGATGCATTGCGTTTTGAACGCTTGAATGACTTCGCCCATTTTTACTACGTCTTTGTTAAGTGAAGAAGTGAGGAATTCAATGGAAGCGGTGTCAAATAAGAAACTGGTACCTAACCGGATGCACTCTGCTTTTCTTGCATTTAATTTGGTATAGATTTCAAATTCGCCGGGTTTTAGGTTTTGCGGACCCAAAACATAATTCGGGTTATGGGCGGTTCCATCATATAAGTATTTAAGGGTTTCGCTGCCATAATCCACATAAAAAGGGGCTAAACGCAGTTTGAAAAAGGTTTTATCACCCGGATGAGAGGGGAAAACATCGAAAGTTTCAGAGCGTAGAATGGTATGATCTCTGCCTTCGTTCCACCCTAGTTCAATGGAATAGTGAATTTCGTAAGGCTCATCCCCCACATAAATCAGACAAGTAAATAGAAGAGAGCCGGAATCACCATTCACGTCCAGCAAATAATCGTAATCCCCCTCGACTCGTCGCCCAGTTCTCTGGTCGACGAAGTTCAGCGGGATGCCCTGGGCTAAATTCTTTAAAAAGCCCAAAGCGTCAATCACGGTGGTTTTGCCCGATCCGTTTTGTCCATATATCCCAACAATGTCGCAAGGATGATTTTCTAGTTCGCCCCTTTCCACCGGTTTTTTCAGCGAGCTTTCCACCATGCCATTTTGCACGGTTTTTATGTTTTTTAGTTCGATAGACAAAATCCGATTCCCATTCATGTTATTTTTCCCATTTCCCAGGTTCCATTATAGCCGGGTATACGCAAAAGTAAATATATCGGAATAAAATATTCCAAAATAGATAGTTTCATATTTAAAATTCAAAGATAAAACTCTTTTTCTTTATTGCTAATAAAGGGGGCCTCAAGATTTCGCAGGATAAATGTGATTCGTGGGGATTCGGCTTTCGACCTTTGCAAGAAACTTGAAAACCTCACGTGACACTGCGAAAAAATTCAGAGAATTGCGCTTATTTTAATGGTTAAAAATTACATTCGTGCAACTTTATTTCTGTAAAAAATTCAAATTTCAAAATATGAAAAGAATCGAATAACGGCCACTTTCTTTGCTGTGCAACTACTATATCTTTTATTTCTAAAGAATAAGAAACGTCATGTGAAACTTTTTATTGCTACCTAAGTTGCAAAACATTGTTGATTATACTTTTTTCATATGCTTCAATTTGGATATGAAAGCGAGGCAATTGGCATGAACAGCATTCGAGATAGACTGGAAGAACTAAAACGAAACCATGGCATTAAAACGGACTCAGATCTTCTGCGCAGGATCTATGAAGATTTGAGACGTGAAGAAAAAAGAAAATACAACAGCCAAGATGAATTCGTCAAAAAAACAAAAGGATCGTTTAGTCAAATGATTGATCAAATTAACGGTCGCAATTTTAACCAAGAATTCTATTTGCCACTAGAAAAAATCCTTGAGACTTCAATGGCTTATCTATTGGAAGGGCAAGGCGAAGCGACGCCAGCTAATTATCAGGACCGTGGCATCAAGTATGCGGCTGCTACGGATACGATTGGCAATTACGAACGGTTGATTGAAGAAGACGTATATTTTGAAGAAGACGAATATCGTTGGACGTTGCTGGACTATATTTTGGAGAACAATTCTAAGAATGGCCTTGAATTCGTCGCTAAAAGAGGCGAATTGCCTTTGACGAAATATGGCTGCGTAGATTATTCACTTTCTACGTTTCAATTGAACCAAGATCACCGGGATATGCTAGTGGAGAAGATGACTGAATTGTGTTTGACCGAATCCATTGTCAAATACTTCAATGGGTATTATTTCGTGGAAAACGGAATGAATCCACGGACGATAGAAGATGAAACAACCAACGAAATCATGAATCACCTTGCTATTGCGATGGAACGTAAGGACGTGCGAGAAAAGCTTAGCGAGTATAAGAAAATTCCCTTGGCAAAAGCAAATCCGGGTATTCGTGACAAATCCGGCAACCCGCTGGGAGATACGGCCTTCGTGGATATGATGTTCAACTTAATGCTCGAATACGTCTTCTCTACGACGTTCGAGGCATCAGAAGACATCAAAATCGAACTTCTAGAAAAAGCTTATCAATTAAATGAAGAAGTGATGCCTGTCATTTTATCGCTCCCTTTTGAAAGCTATACGATTGGAAGGTATGGATATGTTTATAACGGAGGTGATGTCTTTGGCTCCATCGCCTTTCTTGACTGCAATTCATCCTTCCTTGACCGATGGTCCGAAAACGTTAGAAAGAGTGCTGCAAGACTAAAAGATCAAATCCAAGATTTTTCCGAAAAAATTCTAAAAAAGGACGGAACTGTGGTGGCGGGAAGAGATATGAGAATTCCAAAGCAAAATAACCCTGCTTTCTATGAGTTTTACAAGACGATGAAAGGCTGCGATTGGGTTGCCCAGTATGACTTGGGAAAATCCACGACGGAAGATTGGCTCCGCTGCCCGGAAGGGGAATTGGTGGTCCTGTCGCCTAGCGATAACCCCGCGTTATTTGCAAACGCCTTGAAAGTTCTCGGGCAAATTGACGCGATTAGCGAAGACGCCTTAGGGGCAGGGAAAGCCTATGTATTTCCCAAAATCAGCAATCGTTCGTTCTTTGTTTTGGGGGATTACGTAACGGGGATGGCGCCTACGGAAATTACGATTGGTAATCGTTATGACAACCTTGCCGAACTGCTTTCCCAAACTTGTCTTTTGATACCGGGTTTTCATAACTGGTCGAGCCAAATAAATAGCGTTGCAAACGCCTTAAAGAGCTATGGAATTAAGAAAAAAGATGTGAAAGGTGTTGTTGACGAACTTCACGGTTCCTTCCTCCATTCCATGGCTAAATACGACATGGTAAATGAAAAAGCACTCATTGCTAGCGCCAATTTACGTGCCCTGTGGTGCGACTTGTACGCCAAAGAAATCTACGATCAATTCAAATAAAGGTTAAAAAGGGGGACAACCATGAAATTATCCAAGCATGCGCATGCTCGTTTTAAGCAGCGCCAAAAAATCAAAAATCAGGAGGAAATGTACCGAAAATTCACCCTTGCCTTAGAACGGGGAATCCCGCTTGTAGACGAGAGTAATCAAAGAGGAACGCTCTGCTATTTGTTCGATGGATATAAATACATCGTATCTGAAAATAACGAAATTCTAATCACCGTGTTTTCAGCAAAAAAGCCATCGGAGGTAAATAAGCGTTACCTCATCGATGAAATTCGAAGAAGGCAGTACGATGAAGACGTTGCTTGTTATCGTTAATTTAGAAAGGAAAATAAAATATGAACCAAGAAAAAGTCTATCTTGCTGATATCGCTGGATATCAAGAAGAAAAAGAAGAAGCCGTTAAACTCATCGACGTCCTCAAAAATTACGAGCTCTATCGTTCCAAAGGAGCTTCGATTCCCAAGGGATTACTCTTATGCGGCATGCCAGGAGTAGGGAAGACGATGTTTGCCAAGGCGATTTCTACCGAAGCCGGCGTCCCCCTATACGAATTTGAAGCTGGAGAATCCGAAAACGAAGAAGCGACAATCCTATCGATCAAAGAAGTGTTCAAAAAAGCCAAAGAAACCGTTCCCTCCATCATTTTTATCGATGAGTTAGATGAACTCGTTAGTTCGACGGATAACGGTGGATTCTATGGCTTTCAATCCGATTATTCGCGAAAGACGTTGAAGTCTTTGCTTACCGAAATTGATGGCATCGGCTCCTCGGATGGAGTGCTCGTGATTGCTACGACCAATAACAGATCCACCGTCCCGCCTGCTTTGACGCGAAGCGGGCGTTTAGAAAAACGCATCACCTTCCGTGCCCCCTCCCTTGAAGACCGGGCAGCCATCGCGGATTTATATCTAAAGAAAGCGAACGTCCAAGGAATAAAGGGATTAGAAATTGCTAGAAAAACCAAAAGCTTTTCCGGCGCGGATATCAAATCCTTGATCAATGAATCCATTATCGTCTCGGTCCGCAGAAAGCAAAACATGTCGATGCGAATCCTAGCTGAGGTGATCCCCACGATTCGATTTGGGGAAATCAAAAAGGAAGAAAAGGAAAAACCCAAGGATTCCACCTGTTTCCATGAGATTGGGCATTTCTTGGTTCAATATGGATTAAATCAAACCATTGGTTCCCTCTCGGTGGAAAAATATGGGGAAATCCTAGGAAGAATGGAAATGGATGATTATCGTCCTATCTCATCATTAAAAGGAAAAGATGACGATAGGTCCGCGGACGATATCCTGGAATCCGTATCCGTGGATTTAGGCGGCATGGCCGGAGAAGAAGTCTTCCTCGGCAAGCGGTTCTGCGGAAGTGGTGCGGATATCTCCGCTGCCGTCAGCAAGATTGATATGCTTCTCCGCAACGCGGTATTTGGCTTCGAGTATCTGCCGTTTTTTGAAGTCGAAAGCCAATCCTCAAGCGGATTCTCTATTAACCGCATGCTCAATAAAAATGATCCTGGTTTAAGAGGAAGAAAATACGTCGAAGTCCTTACTAAGCAATACCAGGCCGCGAAGAAATATATCGAAGACTTGAAGCCCCTTGGCATGATGATTTATCCCTTGCTAAAGAAAAGGAAATCCTTGTCCAGTGAAGAACTAACAAGGCTTGTGGATCGCTTCCAAAAGGAACGGAAAGAACAACGGCCCATAGAAGAAGTTCACCCCGTTGGTAACTTGTGATTGAAGCTATTAGCCGTAGCAGCCTCAGGCCTATCCCCAAAGGCTGCTACGTGATTTATAATGAAACCAAGGGAAGAGAAAGGAGTTATGTGAATTACTTGTTTTTTGACACGGAATCTTCCAATTGCTTCAACAACCTCTACAAAATGTGCGAATGGGGGAGTCTAATGACGGACACCTCATTCCGCCTTATCCCCGATTCTAAACGCGATATCTTGATGGATCCTGGAAAAGCAGGAAAGTTCCATTTAAAAGGACGGAAAGGACGTCAAGATTTAGTCCTTGCCCATTCGCATAGCCAATATAGAAGGGCTCCGACGTTTGATGTTTATTATGACGAGCTTCGGCGTTACATCCAACAAGAAGGAATCCTGATTTTTCTTTGGTCGAGTGAAAACGATATTCAAGCAATGCTTGATCAATGCCGCCGTTATGATTTGCCAAAGATTTCCTTTGTTAGCTACGACGTTCAGGCCTTGTTTCAAACCTTTATTTGGAAGTGCAAGCGTCTTGCGTCCCTGGGGGTAGCAATGGAAGCCCTTCATATAAGTAAGGAAGGCATCGCCCCACACCGTCCAGATGACGATTCATTAATGACCATGCTGGTTTTGAAAGCAATCGTCGAAAAAACGGGAAAAAACGTTGCTCAGTTAATTCAAGAATGTCCGCAATGCAAACTGGAATCGATAGCTACCTACGAAAAAATGATGAAAGCCCATAAAAAGCGGATGGAACGTCAGCGGTTAAGCAATGAAAGGGAGAAAGCCTTAAAGCCCCTTAACGATGAACTCAATGCTATTTTTGAAAGGGAAGCCCCATTCAATACCCCGTTAGAAAAACGATTCAGCATTTCCAATGAGATGAAAATGCACATTGATGAAGTCATGGGCGTTTCCAAGGAGTGGATGGGCCGCGGATATATCCTGAGAAGGTGCCTCAATGTGGGGTATTTAGTCTGCTATAACGAAAAAGAAAAAGCGAAACTAGCAAGTCAATTAGACTTAAGCGTCCTAAAACTTGTTACAAGAAACGAATTTGATGAGATAACGAAATCGCGAGGAAACAAGTAAGAATTTCTTGGATCGACCGCTATTTTCGCTCAACATCGTAAGAAGGGTAATTTCTTTGCCGCTTTTCGGTTGAAATACTCATCGGCATCTCCCTTCGTTTTCTTGATCGAAAACATTATAGACGAGATGCCTTTTCCTTCTCCCACTATTTTTGACCCTCATTCAAAGGTTTTCGGATTTGCCGCCCCTTTCGATTTTACTTCACGTCATTTGACATAAGGTAAAGTGGGTTCGGATTATATTTTCCATCTTATGCAAAACCAAACTTTAAAAAGCTAAAACCGGTAGCGTATCTAACGTTCTTGAATCAAGTTGGCTTTTGGCTCGATATTTTTTCCTTTCCACACAGCGTATCTAGGCGCATAATACCTGACTTTGGTAAATAAATTTAAAACATGGTGCTAAAGCTTAAAACTTAGCAACTTTTTGATGGTTTTG
>CAKUWP010000031.1:0-11772 GCA_934699525.1 uncultured Bacilli bacterium | reverse complement strand
AGGTAGTTATAACGACATTCCTACTCGGGACTTTCACCCTTCAGATATATGACATGCCCGTCACACTAGAAAAAGGCGGTTCCTTCGCGGGAATCGCCTTTTTTGACAGATCCTTATTCCTTGCCTTTTAGGATTTCCTCAATCGCATGGCTTAATTGATCGGGGCAGGAGGTTTCTCCGGTTCTAGACCCGGGGCAACGGATGCCTCTTAAGCGGTTTTTTGCTTCTTCGAGGTCCATTCCAACAAGCAACGCGCCGAGGCCCTGGCTATTGCCGGGGCATCCACGCACAGAGACGTAACGGATGATTTTGTGCGTTTCGTCATCATAGACGATGCGCATTTCCTGAGAACAAACGGAAGAGGGCTTATAAATGAAAGTCTTCTCCATATCTTACTTACCGCAACAGCAATGGCCTTCTTCGCGGCCGTGTTCGCCACAGCAGCAATGGCCCTCTTCGTGTTCGCAATCACAGGACTGCAAATGGATGAGCTCGCCATAGACTTCGCCCGAACCGCAGCAAGCATTGCATTCATCGGTATCAATGTGCATGGCAAGCGCGTATTTGGGGGAAACGCGGATAACGGTGTCGCCAAAAATCGTGGCGCGTCCTTTCCCCGTATCAACCAAAACGGCAACGATTTCACCATTTTGAACGCCGAAGTTCGCGGCGTCTTCCGGGGTCATATGGATATGACGCTTGGCAACGATGACGCCTTCTTCGAGATCCACTTCTCCTGCCGGCCCACGAAGGGTGCATTTTCCAGATCCTTTGATGTCGCCGGATTCACGGACGGGGGCGGTTAAGCCAAGGTTACGAGCATCGGTGAAAGACACTTCAACTTGGTTATGGTCGCGGACCGGTCCAAGAATCGAGAATTTAGCACTCGGACGGGGAAGCTTGCCCTCCGGATCTTTCTTGGGGTTGTTGTAGCCGAGAACTTCGACTTTGTCCGTCGAGGCGAATTGGCCCGGCTGAGAAAGCATTTTGCGGACTTCGAGTTGGTGTCCTTTTCCAAAGAGGACTTCCAACGTTTCCTGGGTCACGTGCACGTGACGCGCCGAGGTTTCGACTAAGATTTTTTCTGGCATAAATAAAATAATCTCCTTGTGACGAAAGGATTATAACACCCTCGCTACGCGAAGGGGCAAAAAGGCTCAGGACTTTTTCGCTTTTTTAGCGAAGACTCCATTGCGTTTTAAAAAATCAGGCAATTCCTAAAAAAGGTTTCGTGGAAGAAAAGCAAGGTTTGGAAGACGCGTAGACGGGAAGTTGCGTAACGGTCCCTAAGCTTTAAGTTTCAACAATAGACCCTAAAATTCAAGGTCTTGTATTTTTCTACAAAATCGAGATACGAAAAAACTAACTCAAACCCGAAAAAATGGCTATCCTTAAGGGCAACGAAAGGAGGCAATGAGCCATGGAAGAAACCAAACCCCACGAACCCAACGAAAAAATCGAAAGCGTTGGAGAAAATCTTGAGGCATCTCCTTCGCCCCTTCCTCCTAATCCCGAAGACGACGATGATGAAATCGACGTGGAGAAAACTTCGGAAGAGGAACTTCGTCATCTTATCGATACCAAAAACCGCCAAGGCCTTTTAAACGTCTTTGATCACGTTCCGACCATCGATATCTCCGACGCGGCAAACGGATTGACCCCCGAAGAATTGATTTACGTTTTCCGTAACATCGAATCCGCCTATACCGCGGAATTCTTTGATGACCTCGCCCCCGATACCAAGCAAGAAATCATCACCGCGATGACCAATCGCGACCTGGTTCAGATCATCAATACCCAAAGCGCCGACGACGTGGCCGACACGATTGGAGACTTGCCAGCGAACCTCGCCAACAAAGTCTTGCAAGCCGCCGACAAGGATATGAGAGCGGACATCAACCAATTGCTCCGTTATCACGAAAACACCGCCGGGTCGATTATGACCACGGAATATATCGAGTTGCTCGATTCCACGACCGTCCAGCAGGCGATATCCTTCATCCGTCAAAAAGGGAAAGACGCGGAAACCATCTATACGATTTTCGTCCGGAACCCCCAACGCAAATTCGTTGGCACCGTCGACTTGGACGATTTGATTTTCGCTAAACCCGAACAGCCTCTCAGCGACATCATGAACGAAGACGTCGTGAGCGTCTCCACCAACACCGACCAGGAAGAAGTCGGCGTGATGTTCTCCCGTTACGACTTAAACGCCCTGGCCGTTTTAAATGGCGATGATTGCCTCGTCGGTGTCATTACCATCGACGACGCGGTCGACGTCATTAACGAAGAATCCAACGAAGATATGGCGCGTATGACCAATATGGAGCCTAGCGAAGAGCCCTATCTCCAAATGTCAGTTTGGACCAACGCGAAGCACTGTATCCCCTGGATTATTGCTTTGTTGATTTTAGGAACCTTCACCACGATGGTACTCAATCGTTTGGAAGCTCAGATGATTTTCACGAGCCTCCCCATTCTGATTTCCTTCGTTCCCACCTTGATGGATACCGGTGGAAACGCGGGCAACCAAACCGCGGGTCTAATGATTCGCGGCCTTGCTACGCGTGAATTCAGTGCCAAAGACGTTGGAAAAGTCTTATGGCGCGAATTCCGTTGCGCTTTGATTGTTGCCGCTTTCGTCGCCGTCTTCAGCTTCCTTTGGATTACCATCGAGCAATATACGGGCATCGTAAACCTCGGAAAAGTGGGCGATCCTAACGGCCACCATTATGACTTCAATGGCGTGAATATTTGGAACGGCAGCGCGTTTGCCCCTGATATTGCTGGGCCCTTTGCCGTCCACGCTTTGACCTTTGCCGCCTTAGTTAGCGTCACCATGTTCTTCGCCGTTTCCTTCTCCAAGGTCGTCGGCGTTAGCCTTTGCATGTTGGCCGCCTCCATCAAAAAAGACCCCGCACTTCTTGCTTCGCCTTTGCTAACGACCGTCATGGACGTCTGCACGTTGCTGATTTATTTCGGCGCAGCATGCGCTTTCTTCCCGCAGTTTGCTTGATTCTAGGAATGATGGGTTTTCTAAAAACCCTCGATTTCAGCAGCAATTTCCCTAATTTATCAACTTCCCTCTTGCAACGTCTCACCACGCATCGATATAATAAGCGTCGCTGCGGGAGTGGCGAAACTGGTAGACGCATACGTTTGAGGGGCGTATGGGGCAACCCGTGTGAGTTCAAATCTCATCCCCCGCACCACTTAATCAACAAAACTTGAGGCTCGACCTCAAGTTTTTTTGTTTCAGCAGGGAAACGATGGATTACTCTTTTAATCTAAAACATGTGGAAAAAAGCATGTCATCAACGGAAGAGGGTTCTTTCCTTTGCATATACATGACGTTGCTGCCGATTTCGTAGTAAAGATAACCGACGTCGTCATAACGGGGTTGGCATTCGATTTGAACAACGTGATAGGTCACGCTTTGTTTGACGTTCCAATCCCCAATCCACGATTTGCTCAGGGATCGAAAATAAGACCATTTACCGCTCACTTTTTTGTCCACTGCCTCTTCATATTTATTGGGAGTTTGGACGGCGTCTTTATGGTAAAAGAGCTCGTAGGAATCTTTAGAAAGGGATAGTTCATAAGAACAATGGGGGATATAAGCGTCGTCAACGCAAGACCATTTCGTATCGATGATATGTTTTTTGGCCTTGTACTCCTCAAGCGAGCAGCCTCCTAAGCAAAGGGGCAATAGCAATAATAATTTCTTTTTCATGGTAATGGGCCAAATGACGGGGGCATTTGGAAGGAATCCAGCCAAACTTCCCATCTATATGAAAACATGCCTTCACCCTCGGCACAACGTTTTCCTCTGCCTTCCCCTTTTATAAAAGCAATTCCAACCCCCAATATAGGAACTTACGGTTTAAAGTGGGTTTTTCCCTCCAGATTCGTCTTAAAAATCAAATTCGAAACATGTCATCCAAGGTGATTAAATGTAAGTTGTCTTGCTTTGCCTTTAATAAAGAATCATCAAAACCATTTTTGGAAATGATGTAATACTCAAAGTGTTTGATGGCAGAAAACATTTTAATGGAAGTGTTCTCCTTCATCCTCTCAAAATCGCGAATCGATCTTTTCTCTTTTGTGAATTTACATTCGATCACTAAAAGGGAATCCCCATCCCTGGCAATCCCGTCAATTTCAATCGAGCGTCCCAATTCGGATTTGTCGATTACTAAATTTTGAATGGGGTAATAAATTCCATGGAGTTGCCCTTTTCTTCCAAAATATTCCATATAAGAAATCGAAACATCTTCAAAGGATGTGGAAATGAACAAGTTGATTTTTTCCTTCAGCCTTTTGTAAACCAAATACCCGTAGCCCGCCTCGATTTTCTCCATGTTTCGCATCAAGAATTGGTAGTAAAACCTTAGCACTGGGTCGGAAATGTAGTAATAGGTTTGCCGAGTCGAGTTATATACCGTTTTCTTCGTTACCATTTCCGCATCGGTCAAGGCCTGAATATATTTATTGATTTTAATAACGCTTTCATTCATGGAGAGACCGATTTCCGTTAAATCCTTCTTTTTTCCGGCTAAAGCAAGCAAAATGGAATTGTAAAAAGACTGCTCTCGGAAGGAATTCGACAAAACAAGCTTGGGCACGTCCAGCAAAACAGAATTTTCGTTGAACAATAAATCCCTCACATTCTCTTCAAAAGTCCGTTCGTGATCAATTTTTGATAAATAATAAGGATATTCGCCGAACACGCACAAAAACTTCATTTTGTCCTCGTTGGAATATCCATCCAAAAACAAAGTGGCTTCATCAAACGGCATTTTGTTGATCTTCATCTTAAGAGTTGCCCTTTTATAAAGGGGGGACTGTTTGTCGTTGAGTTCTCGTTCCATGAAAGAAAGATTGGAACCCGCCAAAATCAGCATGATATTGCTGTTTTTTATCCGGTTATCGAAAATATCCTGAATGATCGAGGTAATTCCTTCATAGGCTTTCACTAAATAAGGATATTCATCGATAACAATGACGCCTTTTTCATCACCCAAAAAAGAAATAGCCGCATCAAAAGCTTTTTCCCAAGATGAATAAACATACTCATCTTTGCGCTTAAAACTCTCCAACAATTTAAAGGAAAAGGATTTCAGGTTGTCTTGATTTGAGACTTCCTTTGCTTGGAACATGACGCTTTTTTTATCTTTAATGAATTCGTTAATTAAGGATGTTTTGCCAATTCTTCTACTTCCATAAATGACGCAAAGCGAATTTTGCTTTTTGTATTCTTTTTCCAGTTGTTCCAGCTCTCTTTTTCTTCCGTAAAACATCATGTTCCCCCTTTATACTTATGAGTATTATACTCACGAGTATATAAAAATGGAACAGGGGTGATTTTAATCGTTTTCATTTGTTTTAGATGAATGAAAACTCTTATTGGGGCGTTAGGGCATTCCCTTCCAAAAAGCCAAACACCGTCTGGCAAATTGGGCGGATCCACTATTAATATATTCTACAAATCAGCAAGGGCGGCGAGAACTCTAATCGTTGCGTCAAGGCGTTATCCAGACAAACTCCAAGGAGCGAATGGTCTCGGATTTCCTTAGAAATATTTCTAAAATCGTTATGATAACATGCAAATTCTTCTTATATACTCATGAGTATAATACTCGCGAGTATATAACGTCTTACCTTCAATAGAAGAAAAAAGAAAACCGCCCAACAGGGCGGCATTCCTATTCCTCTAATCGTCTAATTAGTCGTTATAAGCGTAGTCGTAAGGGTAAACTGGATCGTCTTCAACCTTCGAATCATCCTCTTCGGCATCGATGGGGCAAAGGCGGAACCCATTTTTCGCGAGGCTTTCCAGTTTTTCGGTGAATTGTTCTTCGTTAAGCATTTTCTTTTCCTCCAAATTCCTTTTTTTACTTGCGCCTGTCTTTCTTCAGGCAGCTAAGTTATACCCTTAGAAAAATCGGGTGCAAGAGGGGCAGAATTTGAAAGCGTTTTCGTTAGCGCTTTCAGTAAACGCTTTCATAAATAATGCCCATAAACAGCCATCTTTTTTGACTAAAAAACAGGGATAAAAATATTTGCTTTCATTCTTTACATTCTATTTTCAAATATCGTTTATCCCTTCGAGAATCTTCCTATTTATGGTATATTTGGCTCGTTATGGCTTTATTAGAACTTCGCGACGTCACCTTCAATTATTCGGACAAGGAACTCTATAAAGGAGTGAATCTAAAACTAAACCCCGGGGAACATGGAGTCCTCGTGGGGGTCAATGGGTCCGGGAAATCGACCCTATTATCTTTGATCGTCGGGGATTTACGTCCGGACAAGGGAACAATTTCTTGGGAGCCTCACGTCACTTATTCCTATTTGGATCAGCAATTAAAAGTTCATCAAGACATGCCGGTATCTAGTTATCTCTATGGGGTCTACAAGGATTTATTCGACAAAGAAAAACGAATGGAGCAACTCTATGCGGATGCCGCAAGCGGAGAAGGCGATTACGAAAAATTGCTAGATAAAGCGATGCGACTAGGCGATGAGCTTAATGCTTCCGGTTTTTATAGTCTTCAAGAAAAAGTAGGAAGGCTGACCGATGGGCTTGGTTTTGATAAAGCCGATTTGGAAAAGCCCCTTCATCTTCTTTCTTCGGGCCAAAGGGAAAAAGCGTATTTAGCTAAGATGCTACTCGAAGAAAAAGACGTCCTTTTGATGGACGAGCCCACGAACTTCTTGGACCAAATCCAAGTCGCTTGGCTTGCTTCTTATTTGATTCATTATCCCAACGCCTTCTTGGTCGTTAGCCACGACGAGGCTTTCTTAAAGCAAATCGCCGGGGTGACCTTCTGCCTCGAAAACCAGACCATCACCCGTTATAAAGGGACGTTTGAACAATATCAGGTTCAGCACGAACTCGACAAAGAGCAATACGCGAAGAATTACGCGGCCCAACAACGTTATATCAAAAAGGAAGAAGACTTCATTGCCAAGCACATCGTTCGGGCAACTAGCGCCAAGGCCGCGAAAAGCCACCGGGCCCGCTTAGCCCACCTCGATGTCATGGAAGCCCCCGGAAAAGAAGAGGGGCATGTGCATTTTAATTTCCCCTTCACCCATGATGTGGGAGAAAAACCTTTGCGTGTAGAAGACCTTTCAATTGGCTATGGAACCCCTTTATTAGAAGGGATATCCTTCCTGCTCAAAAAAGGAGAAAAGATTGCGATCCTTGGTCAAAATGGCGTTGGCAAAACTACGTTTATCAAAACAATTTTAGGTGAGATTCCTTCTCTAGGAGGAACCTATACCTGGTTAGAAGGAACCACGATCAATTATTACGGCCAAGACGAGCGGATCAATCTGAATTTATCCCCCTTTGATTACCTCCACGAAGCCTACCCCTCCCTCACGAATACCCAAATCCGTACCTGTTTAGGGGCCACAGGGGTAAGAAAAGAATTGGCATTACGCCCGATGAACGAATTAAGCGGGGGCGAAGTCACGAAAGCCCGGTTTGCTTTAATGACGTTAAAAAAGAGCAATTTCTTAGTCCTCGACGAACCCACCAACCATTTGGACCAAAAAGCCAAAGACGCCTTGTTCGATGCAATTGAACGTTTCCCGGGCGGGGTCATCATCGTCAGCCACGAGAAAGACTTCTACGATGGCTTAGTGGATTACGAAATGATGTTTTGATTTATAAAGCTTGGCGTTTCCGGATGCCAAACAGGGCATTAATCCAACCGGCGGCAGGTACGGAACACCAATAATTCAGCGCGACGACGTCCATGTTATAGCCAGCGATGCCTCGATGAATGGAACGTTCATTTTCTTCGACGGAAGCATAGATTTCTGGATACGACGAATCTTGAATCGATTCGTGATGGTTTTGGGCGATATAAGCCAAACGGGATTGAGCGGATTTCAATAATCCGATCGCATCGGGAAGAGCATTCTTCTTTAAGGATTCCAAATCCAAATTATCCATTTTGGTGATGAGTTCGATGTCTTCTTTGGAAAAAACGATGCTTTTTTCTTTGAATAAATTCACGATTTGACGAAGCAAGCGTTGCTTTTCGCTTAAAACGACGGCAAGCGTCACCACGCGATAACGAAGGCGACGATGGAATTGGATGCCATGGGAAATGACAAACGAAAGCAAAATGATGTAGCCAAATAAGGCAATCATCACGATGAGAAGAACGACTTGCCAGGCTTCCATGGGGTCTATTATAACGCGACTAAGCCTGAAAAAGGCGTAAATTTGACCCTCGCCCGCCCGCTCGCGTATAATGGGCCTAGAAACCCTAGAAAGGAGCTTCTTTTATGTCCTGCAAAAAGCCCATCTGCGCCATTCTCTACGACTTCGATAGCACCTTGGCGACCACCGATATGCAAAACTTCGGCTTCATCCCGCGCTTAGGGATGACCACGGCCGAATTTTGGGGCAAAACCTGCGAATTCAGCCGCAAAACCGGATGCGAAAAGATTCTCTCCTACCTTTTTGTCATGAACCAAGCCGCGAAGGAAAAGGGAATTCGCATGACCCGTGAGTTCTTAGCCGAATGTGGCAGAGACATCAAATTCTTCCCTGGCGTCTCCACCTGGTTCTCCCGCATCAACCAATACGGGGAGGAACATGGCATCAACATCGAACATTACCTTGTCAGTTCTGGAAACAAAGAAATTGTGGAAGGCTGTTCCATCGCCAAAGAATTCAAAGAAATCTATGGCTGCGAATACCTTTTTGACGAAAAAGGCAATGCCATCTGGCCAAAATATGCGATCAATTACACTCAGAAAACCCAGTACTTCTTCCGCATTTCCAAAGGTGTCTACGACCAAACCGACGACAATTCGGTGAACGAAAAAACGGTGGAACGCCGCATCCCCTATTCCAACATGGTCTATATCGGAGACGGATTAACCGACGTCCCTTCCATGATCATCGTGAAATCTAACGGCGGCAAATCCATCGCCGTCTATCCGCGCGGGCAAGAAGAAAAAGTCGGAAGTTTAGAAAGCGACGGCCGCATCAATTACGCCTGCCGCGCGGACTATTCCAAGGATTCGCCCTTAGAAAAAATTATGAAACTCATCATTCAAGGGATCGAAATCAACGAGTCTTTGAAAATTCACGAAAATACGAATCCACTTTTAGACTAAGAAAGTGGGAATTCCTTTCTCAAGGAGTATAATTCGGATTGCTATGAGCAAGCGTGTAGTGGCCATTCTATTATTCGGAGGAACCGGGGAGCGATTCGGTTCTCCTTTTCCCAAACAATTTGCTGACGTGGGTGGCCGCACCTTGATGGGGGAAACTCTCCAAGGGATTGCCAAATTAAGCTTTGTGAATGCGATTTATTTAGTTTCCCACCCTTCCTTCATGGAAAAAACCCATGAGGTGGCGTTGCAGGAAAACCTTGAGAAAATCAAAGCGATTATTCCGGGTGGAAATAGCCGCGAAGAAAGCGTCTACGAAGCCATGAAATATCTTTCTACGACCACGATTGGTCCCGATGATGTGGTGATGATTTGCGATGGCGATCGCCCTTATATTGAGGAACGCATCTTTTCCGAAAATGTGGATACCGCAAGAGCCGTCGGGGGCGCGGTGACCGCAGTTCCTGCTTCCGATTCCATTTTCTATAGCCGCAATGGTTATTACGCGGATTCCTATTTGCCAAGAAAACAAATTTATCGGGCCCAAACCCCACAGAGCTTCCTTTTCGAACCGTTCTGGAAGTCGCTTGGCAAAATGAAAAAGAAGAAAAAGCTAGACGAATACACCGACGACGCGAGTTTATTTGCGGCATGCCGTCATGATATTGGCATCGTCATGGGCGATGAAAAAAATATCAAAATCACCACCCAACTCGATTTAGCCGCATACCTGCAAAGGAGGGAGGAAGAATGAGCAAAGTATTACCTCAAGTCGGTGACCTTGCTTCTGGCACCGTCGTCCGTGTCTATTCCAATTACGCGATCCTCCTTTTCGACGAAGGCTGGACGGGGCTCCTGCATATCAGCGAGCTCTCCCATAATTACATCCATTCCTTCACGAACTTCGTAACGATTGGCAGCATCTATAGCGTCAAGGTCATCGAGGTAGATGAAGAAAAAGGCAGCGTCCGCGTCTCGCTGAAGCGCATGAGCGCATCGGATAAGAAAAAAGCCTTCCGTCATGCGCGCATCCATTCATCTGATATCGACTTCTCTCCACTAGAAAAACAACTTCCCAACTGGATTGAAGACGAAAATAAACAAGGAGAAATTCTATGATTCGCATCAATGATTCTTACTTAACCCACGCGATTGATTATGCTTCTTACGCATCTAAAATCGCCGAGATCAATCAGTCGATTGATCAAAAAACCGGCAAAGGAAGCGACTTCCTTGGCTGGGCCAATTATCCGGAAACTTACGACAAGGAAGAATTTGCGCGCATCCAAAAAGACGGCAAATACATCCACGACCACTATGATTGCTTGGTCGTCTGCGGCATCGGGGGCAGCTATCTAGGCGCCCGCGCAGCGATCGAAGCGATTAACGGCTTGTTCCCCGCCGACTCCTTCCGCGTTATCTACTTAGGACAAACCTTTTCCAGCCACTACATCCACCAAGTTTTGGAATATCTCCAAGACAAGAATTTCGCGGTCAACGTCATCTCCAAATCAGGAACGACGACTGAAACTTCGGTCAGCTTCCGCTTGCTTTGGGAATTGTTGGAGAAAAAACTTGGCAAAGAAAAGGCGGCAAAAGCGATTTATGCGACCACGGACGCTCACAAAGGCGCTCTTCTTGGGCTCGCGGAAAAATACGGGTATGAACGCTTCGTTCTTCCCGATGATGTCGGCGGACGTTATAGCGTCTTCACCGCGGTGGGCTTGCTACCGATGGCAGCCGCTGGCATTGATATCGAAACCTTCATGAAAGGGGCGGAGAAAGCCAAACTTGCCTATGACACGGATACCTTAAACCCCTGCTACCAATATGCCTTAATCCGTCATGTTCTCCACAAAGAATACGGCTACCCCGTGGAAATGTTTGTCACCTATGAACCTCGCCTTGTTCAACTTGGCGAATGGTGGAAACAGCTCTTCGGCGAAAGCGAAGGCAAAGAACATACGGGTTTGCTTCCCGATTCTGCAACTTTCACCACCGACCTCCATTCTTTAGGCCAATTCATCCAAGAAGGAAGCCCAGTTCTCTTCGAAACCGTTTTGCAAATCGAACAGCCAGAATTCGACGTCACCGTGCCGCACGATAACGACAACTTGGATGGGCTGAATTACCTCGAGGGCAAGACCTTGGATTACATCTCCAAGAAAGCCCATGACGGAACCGTGGAAGCCCACGTGGAAACCGGAAAAGTTCCCAACATCCTCCTTTCCATCGACAAAATGGATGCAGAGAGCCTTGGCGAACTTCTCTATTTCTTCTGCCGTGCCTGCGCGATGTCCGCCTATCTTAATGGCGTGAACCCCTTCAATCAGCCAGGGGTGGAAATCTACAAAAAGAACATGTTCCATCTTCTTGGCAAACCCGGATACGAAAAATAAGCTCGATTAGACCCGTTGAAACCCAACGGGTCTTTTCTTAAACAGGCGATGGCATCTTGTGTTTTGGATAAAGGGATCCACTTTTGCCACGCCGAAAAACAATTCTTGAAATTCGTGAAAAAACTCATTGACCGACCCAAGGGGCGATGATAGTACCTGAATTTAGGAAACACCCCCTTTTTGTGGTGTTAAAACTCTGTTTCGAATAGCAAATCCAGGTCTCTTCTTG
>CAKUWP010000030.1:0-13737 GCA_934699525.1 uncultured Bacilli bacterium | reverse complement strand
TCAGTTTCTCATTCCTGGCAACAATCGTCTATTTCCTCAATAGTCTGATCAAATATTGCATGAGAAAATATGCAGCATGGAGAATCAAGAAGAAAGAAGACACCATATCAATCAATCAAAACTAACTATAAATTACTAAGAAGCAAGATGAGATGGTTTTCAAATTCGTCAACATGGAACGATCCAATTGATGTGACAGTTATGTATTTTTTGTCCGAAACTTATTCAAATAACCATCAATGGGCTATGTATTCGAGAGTATCGCGAATCGTCGAAGCCTGAAGGAGTACAAGGACCCGTTTACGGGTAGGTAAGGGTGACGAGGGCAATTGGGCAATTTGGAAAAGGGGCAAGATTGCCCCTGCCAGTAATCGGCCTTATAGGCCTGATCGAAAAACCGCGCCTTGAAGACGTGGATTTTTATTAATAATTCTTATTATCTAGGCCAGTACCTATAAAAGGAACTTTAAAGAAATCTTTATAATTCCTTCTAATGATATAATCCATATAGTTTCCAATCATTAATGCATAAACATAATAGCCCATCGCATTAGGATGAAATCCCATTGCAAATTTTTCTCGAGTTTCTTCGTCATATGCTGGACCGTATGTCGTTATATCTATCAAGAAGGCATTCGTAAAAAGTTTTGTTACTTTTTCCATTTCTTTTGCAACGTATTTTGAAGCTTCATCTTTTTCTTTGGAAAGATGATCGATTTGCATAGAAACCAAAAATATAAAGGAGTCTTTTTCTAAACTTTTGAGTTTGCTGATCACCTTTCCCATATAGCCAAAATAAGTGTCAGGGTTGAGAGAAGACTTATCAACGTTAATATCTTTAGCCGTTCCGATTTGTTGTTTGTTCAAGAATATATCGTTATTTCCTAAATTGATGATATAGGCTTGCTTTTTTTGCCAAAAATGGTTTTTATCTGCCCATGATTCATAAAATTCTTTAAGAGTCATTCCGCCTCGAGAAAAATTAGAATAATTCGTTCCTGTTATTCTTTGAAGAATAGCCGGCCAGGAATATTCATAAAAATCATGATAGGTCGTTTGACCGTTTTCATCTGTAGCTTCAAACTCACCACTTGAAAGCGAATCTCCAATCACTCCAATATCCTTGAATATCGCGGCAAATCCACAATTTTCTTTTATATTTTCAAGTGGTTTTTCATCTGCTTTGCAATTAAATATTTGTTGATTCATTTTTAACATCCTTTTTATCCCATTCTTTTCCAGTAACCTTGGATAAATCCAAACCTTTCGTTTCACCTACGAATTTGAAAATCACAATGGTCGCTCCTATTAATCCAGGTACGGTTAAACCTAAGTAGAAGTATCCAAACATACTACTGGGAATAAATGGAACTACAACCATCGAAATGATTAATGCCAATCCTCCGATAACTCCGTTTAGAAGCGTATTAATCACTGTTACGGATGAACGTAAATTTGTAGGGGCTGATTCAGAAAACATAATGGATCCAATCGTATCTCCGGCTCCCCAATAGCACCCCATAAATCCTCCAATGGCAAAGCCAGTAAGATAGGGGGACCATGAAAGCATAGAGGAAGCAATAAATAACGAGTAGCAAACAAGAGAAGAGACGCCCATTGCTGTAATAGTCGCTTTTCTTCCAAATTTATCTGAAATGAAACCACTGATTAAAGTGGCGAGAGCATTGCCAACTGGGTATAAATATAGGGCATAGGTAATTTGTTGTTCACTCATCCCTGCGCTTTCTTTCATGACTGTGTTATAGGTTGTAGTAGCTAAGGATGCTAAATAGAAGAAAACACATGCAATGATCAAACAACGAAGTTGACGATGCTTAAAAGAAAATTTAAATGCATTTATAATGCCACCTTGAGCATTATTCATTTTTTCTTCTTTCGATTTTTTCTCTCTCACGTCTAAAGGAGTTTTTAAATATTGAATTCTATTTTCTAAGAAAACATGAGTTTCCTTAGCACATAAAAGAGCTAGAAAAGAAAGAACGAATCCGATGATTGCAGGAACTAAATAAACTAAATGCCATCTTTCGCTTACATTTTTCATTAAAGTTTCTCTTAAAAGGGGAATAAGAAGCGTTCCAAGAATGGCAATGGCTTTAATGATGGAATAATTTCTTGCTCGATTTTTCTCGCTAGAACATTCAAGAATATATACAGCCTGCATATCGTGCGAAACCATGAATCCCATTAATGTTCCGCCAATCATATATACGACGATATCTTGGGAAAGATAAACAATAAATAACCCTAGAGCCATGCAGAAAGTATTTAAAATTAGGAAAGGCTTTCTTCCATATTTATCAGCAAGAGGACGATATACAACCATTAATAAGGATATGGGATAAGTCATCATGCCTAAAGCAGAAAATAAGGAAAGTCCTTCCCCATAAGTCATTCCTAATTTATCCACGAAAAATTCATTAACGATATTGCTTTGGAATTGAAAAGAAATGGTAGATGCGATCTCATCCGTTATGAATACCAAAGAAAGTATCATAAACAGATAGACGATATAAAATTTGTTTTCTTTAAATTTTATCTGCCTTTCTCTTCTAACTAATTCCTTGGCCTCCCGCCGTTTTTTCTTTTCAATCTTTGCTTGATCCATGGTCTTTGCCTCCAAATTGAAAATTGAATACTAAATAATTTTTTGTCATGTCGGGAGAAACTCCCAAGTCTTCGCGTAATTTGTTTAACAAAGATAAAAATTCATCAGAAGTAGCGTTATTTTTTAATAAGCCATTTGATTTGATATATTTTAGCCAAAAGATATTAAGAACAATTTCGTCAGTAGTCATGGAAACAAGAGCATGATTTTTGGAGAGAACACATATGGATTTATCTCCTGCGTTTTCTCCAATAATGACTTCCTTGCCATCCACAACGATGCTTATTCTTCGATACGGAAATAAGGAGGCTGGATTTTGAAGTTGATAGGAAAATATCTCGCCAGAAGGAAAGACGATATTTGAAAAACTAAAGATATAAATTTTAATACCTTTTTTTGAGGCAATGGATAAACTTTCCTCGATTTTAGGAAAGTCTTCTTTCCAAATGGAAATAGAAATCTCTTTTTCGGCATTTAATATTAAATCATTTGCCTTGCTAAAGAATTCATCGATTCCTTTGATATTGAAGATATACTCCGATTCATTTTCTATACGAGAATAATTTTTCAATTTCTCTCTAGCCACGTTTAGTTTATTAATATTGTCATTTCTGATTTTTTCAATCACTTTGTCGTAGGGTAAAGCACAATAATAATTGATTTGGCCTTCACTTTTTAAAACGAAACCTTTAGCAACCAATCGATCGATTACGTTATAAACTAAAGAACGAGATACGTTAGAAAGTTTGCTTATTTCGTAGCCGTTTAAGTACCTATTTTGCAATAAAGTTAAATAGACTTTTGCTTCATTTAAAGTGAAGCCGATTTCCAGGAGAAATTTATAATTTTCCTTATCGATCTCATTATCTATCATAGTGTTTCTTCTTATGACTACTATTATAAATATAAATGCCGACTTTTATATTTCAATAGTGATAATGACTAGAGCGTATTGATCTAACAATCATGAATACAGTAACTTCTTCGTGATTGCTATGCATCGAGAAAAGAAACAAGGGTAGCTATCGAGCAAAAATTTGTCTTATGAGGTGTATACTTAAGTCGCGAAAATTCTTTGTGATTCCTGTAGATAAAAACGAAACGATTTCGAAGGAGATGACAAGATGAAAAAAGGAATGATCTTTGATTTGGATGGGGTTATTGTCTCAACCGACCATTATCATTATTTGGCTTGGAAAGCGATTGCCGACCAAGAAGGAATCGAGTTCAACGAGGAAATCAATAACCGCCTGCGCGGGGTTTCCCGGATGGCGTCTCTAGAAATTATTTTGGAAAAGGCTTCTCGCCCCTATTCGAAAGAAGAAAAAGAAGCTTTATGCGAGAAGAAGAACGCGATTTACCGGGAGTCTTTGAAGCAACTTCAGCCAAACGATTGCAGCGAAGACGTTCGTTTCACCTTGAAGGCTCTTCGTGATGCTGGAATCAAGCTATCCATTGGTAGCGCCTCTAAAAACACCCGATTCATTTTGGAACGGATCAATCTATTGGATGCCTTTGACCAAATCGTGGATGGCACGATGATTTCCCATTCTAAGCCTAACCCCGAAGTATTTCTTTTGGCTGCGGGAAAACTCCGCCTAGCTCCTAGCGAATGCGGCGTTGTAGAAGATGCATATGCTGGAATCGAAGCGGCTAAAGCTGGGGGATTCGAGGCTTATGGAATTGGAGATGCCTCTCATTCTCCCCTTGTCGATCACCCCCTTCATGCCCTTTCCGATTTATTGCCCCTTATATTGAATAAGCAAGCGAACTAGCCCGTTTTGAAGGTAGAACATCTAGATAACATCTATCCCAACGGCTTCGTCTTCAAGCAACAAATTGATGCTTTTTCGCATGACCGCGGTCTAGAAAACGTCACAAGAGGCAACGTTTTGCCGCGTGGAGAGGATGCCACCGACAAAGGGACGCTTCTGCGCTGCTCTTTCCTAAGAAAAAAGAAGGAGATTTGATTCTTTCAACGGAAGGCATTGGCCACTTCCATAAAGGAGAAGAAACTGGTTGGAGTTTCCAAATGGAACACGTTTGTCTTTTTGATCCAAAAGATGGTCATTCCCGCCCCTGATTTTGCTTTAATTAGGCTTTTGGGTTTCGGCGTTTATAACGAAGCCACTTTTTCGTATCAAACTAGGCAGATTTTTTTGACCATAAAAAATAAGACAAAATTTAAAATGTTTCGATAGCAACGAAATAATTTACCTGAAAAAACGGTAATGAAATGCCTTAAAAAAGGGAAATGAAATATCTGAAAAACCGGTAATGAAAAACCTTAAAAACTGGAAATGAAAGATAAAAAATATTGATGGTTGCCACTTTTTAAACCTCTCTCATTAAGGCGAAAAATGCCTTAAAATGAGGGCATGATTCGCCAAGCAACCCCTACCGATTTCAACGACATCCTGACCATCTATGCATCGGCTAGACGGTTTATGATGGAGCATGGTAACCCCACCCAATGGGGATCAGCTTATCCTCCCCAAGAAACGATCCTTCAAGATATCAAACAGGGGATTTTATTTGTTTTAGAAGACGAAGAAGGACTTTATGGGGTCTTTGCCCTTATCACGGGCGAAGATCCCACTTATCAAACGATTCAAGACGGTTCTTGGGCTTCCGCTTCGCCTTATGCGACCCTTCATCGCATCGCATCAAACCAAAGGCGAAGAGGCGTATTTGCTGAATGCTTGGAATACGCGAAAACCCGTTATCATCACCTTCGGATCGATGCCCATGAGCAGAATCTAATCATGCGCCGGCTAATCCTAAACGCCGGGTTTTCTTATCGCTGCAAAATCAAGGTGAAAGACGGCTCGCCTCGCCTTGCTTACGAATGGATTTCATCCTCCCTTTAATTTGTTAAAATAAGGTATCCGATTTCGAACCCTACTTAGGAGGATCCGATATGAAAAAACCTAGACGAGCTCCGTTTCTATCTTTATCCATTTTAGGCGTGCTGACGACGATGAATTTATCTTCGTGCGGACCCATCGCGGAGGAACCCCGCGCCCCTGGGCTCTATGCTTTCTTAAAAATCCTCGGAGAAGAATCTACCCCGATACACTGGGAGTCCGAAGAGAAGGAGACCTGTTATTTGGCCAGTTCGTTCTTAGATTTGGAACTAGAATTCTCCTTTGTTCCTCCAGAAGGAAGTGAAGCGACTTTTCAAGGCGACTGCATGAAGTTCACAGGGAAATTCATCAACGCCTCCTATTCTTATAATGAGGATCAAATTCCCTTATATCGCCTTCATTTCAACACTGCGTTTACGGGAAATTATCGCCTCGATTATTCCTTTGAAGATTATGCGGGCCATTTGAATTTTGTCGTGGATGATGGCTCGGATAGTTGGAAGAAATATCGAACCAGCGTCAAAGAAGTCGTCCCCTGGGCGAAGACCCTAGAAAAAAGCGAGATAGAGTCAATCCGATTTGAATTCGAGAATGCAAGCTCAGGCCCTTCTAGCTTTCGGCGCATTGATTACGCAAAGGAAGAACAAGAAATCGATAAGGCTTATTCCTATTTAGATAGCATCCTTTATTCGACCAACCAAATGGACCTCATCGCCCCTGGGACCGGCAATACGCACCTCACCTATCTTCTCTCCAATTCTAGAAGCGAAACCCTTGGGTTTACAGGGCGTTATTTTACTTTTGAAGGTCATGATTACCGGATTAAAGACGCTTATTCTTCGCCAGAGAATCCTCTCGAAACCCGTTATGGATTCCAACGGTATGGAAATAACATCCACGCGGTGAAAACTTCGGACTCCTCTTCTACCCCCATCGATTATCTTTATGACCTGGAATTCGTCAAATGGCCTAGCGAAGAAGGTTACGACGCAAATTCCCCCGCGATTTACCAAATCGATGGCTATGTTGGAGAATCGATCGAAGTCTATTCTTCAACCCGTTTCCAGTATCAAAATCGGATGTATCAAATCCGTTCTACGAAGAATTTCTCGAGTTTATTTTAGTAAAAGCCGAACCAAAGAAGCGGAGGCCTCCGGCTCTTTGTACCAAGAGAAGTTGATCCTCCAGATGATTTTTTGGGGGCTTTTCCGCAGGCGAAAATGATCCCGGCGGTCAAGCAATCAACGACCGCGGGAATCCCGACAACAATGCAAGGGGCTAAGGCCACGTTAGGAGGCATCTTGTTTCCAAAAAGATTCATAAACAGGGTGACGATCAAGAAATAAAGGGAATGCCGTTTAGAAATGCTTTTCTTGTCGCGAAAAATTTTCTTTTTGAAGAAGCACATCTTATTGGGGGTCCCAAACCCTCTATCAAAACTTATGAAACGGCCTTTGCCCGTATTAAACAAACCACGTGAACTTGTTTTTTCACGCTTGATTTATACATTGACTAAAAAGAAAAATGAGGAAACGTTAAATCGCGGTTATGGGCAATGCATACACCCCTTCTGCGATGGAATAGAAACTCGGGATATTGCAAACAATGCAGGAATTGCCAACCGGATAGGCAGAATTTGCTAATTGCTTGAAGGTCTTAATATCTTTCGGGGAATAATCCACGCCGGATTTGCATTCCACAAAATGAAGCGTCCCCTGATCCACGTACACCAAATCGATTTCATTTTGGTTGTTATCGCGATAAAAGAAGAAGCGGTCCTGCAAACCATTGTTTCGGAAGGATTTACGGATCTCGTTGACGATGTAAGTCTCCACGTACCTTCCTTTGAAGATGGAATTCATCAAGACGTCTTCGTTATTTAGCCGAGCCAAATAACAGGCTAGGCCCGTGTCATTAAAATAGATTTTTGGTCGCTTGACGATGCGTTTCGTGATGGAAAGCTCGTTGTAAGGTTGCAACAAATAGATAATGTCTCCGGCGACAAGAACGCTGATCCAGGACTTAATCGTGTTGACCTTTACCCCGACGGCTTTTGCTAAGGCGTCGTAAACAAGCTCTTCCCCCGTTAAAGACGCCAATGCTTCCATAAAGTTTTGAAACTGAAGTTTTTTGTTCAACCGTATGATTTGGGAGACGTCCCGCTCCAAATAGGTGTCGACGTAATTGGAATAAAAAGAGGCCGAATCCAAATGGGGATTCGCATGTAATTCGGGATACATACCCCGAACAATCAAAGAAAACAAGTCGCGGACCCCTAAGGTAAAATCTTTGCTTCGAAGCGGAGAAATCGAGGGATCAATCTCAAACTTTTGTTCGCTGCATCCATAGATTTCTCTTGTGCTAAGCGGCGACATTCTGACGATGGCGACCCGCCCCGCCATGGATTGAGAAACCCCATGCATGAGTTCATAAGCTTGGGATCCGGTCAAAATAAACATGCCGCTATTTTCGCCCTTTTCCAGTTTTTCGCGGTTGACCATGGCTTCGATAACATCGAAAAGTTTGGGCGCATATTGGATTTCATCGATGATGAGCGGACATGGGTGAAGCTGCAAAAAAAGTTCGGGGTCGCGAATAGCCTGATCCCGCTCCCGCAAATCATCTAAGGAGACGTAGTGGAATCCGAACTCTTTTTTCATTTCATGGCAAAGAGTTGACTTGCCAACTTGCCGCGCCCCAGTGACAAGTGTCACAGGCTTATTCTGAATACTTTGGACAATTTGTTCTTTTATTGTACGTTTAATCATGGCTTATCTCCTAAAACCTAGTATTTTTTGCAGTGACACTGTAAATTATACTAAAAATTGCATCGGAGTCCATCTCTTCGTAGGAGCAAATTTTTAACGCTTCTTTGTTGCCATCCTTTTCGATTCGCCCCACAATGTGGCCATGTTAACGACGTTTGATTACGTATCCGCCCGCTTGGATATCCGCTTCAAGAAGAAGCACGGCTCTTTACTAGCCAACGCGATTTGGAATCGCGTGGGGGAGCCTCTTATCCCCTTTCGTACCGATCAATTTCTTCTCACGGAATCGGGTTACCAACTCATGGATATCTATTTTCCCTCCCTCCGCTATGGAGTCATGCTGCTAGATGAAGATTATGAAGCCCCAACCCTAAAAGAGCTCGCCCCCATCGACGCGGTCTATGGATGTGCCTATATCTTTGCTAATCCAAGTGAGCTAACGTTAAAAACGATTCAAGGACCCCGCGAGAATAAACCTTTTGACATGAAATCCTTTTTCGACCAAGTCGATTCCATTGCCCAAGAGATCAAATCCCTCTATGCAGCAAGTTCCAAAAAGGTCTTGGAATTTGATGAAACTGCCCACCGCATCCAAATGAAACAAGAAAAAGAAGTGGTCCGGGGCGATGAATTCCTCTCCCTTGCCGAAGTCGTCTCCTGCTTTGATGAAGTGACCCCCTCATTCTTCCGTTCCACTTATTGGCTCCGGAAAGGAATGATATGGTCCCCCAGCATGTCGCTTCACGGCTCTGCCCGCGACGGCTGTTTGGTATCCGTGTCCCAAGATTTAGATACCGTAGAAGAACTCGCGGATCGTAATCCCAAAAGAGCCCGGGAATTATTCAACGCGGAAAAAGAAAATAACACCCCCCGTTATCTCTTCCTCCGCTGCCATGATTTAACCTTGCTTTCGCCCCGGGTGTTTTTAGGCGCCTATCAAGCGGATTCCTATAATGAAAATAGCAATACCGTCGTTTGGAAGCTCTGCTCCACCCGCTTATCCTACGAAGAAAATAAGTTAGACGCCCCGTTAACCTTCTAAAAAGCCGATTCATCTTGCAAATAAGGTTCAATGCGCGGAAAATAACAGGGCTTCGGGATGTAGCGAAGCTTGGTTATCGCGTCTGCTTTGGGAGCAGAAGACCATCGGTTCGAATCCGATCATCCCGACCACGTTGCACGAATGGACTTGATGTTTGGCATCAGGTCTTTTTTGTTTCTTTGCATCCTTTTTGACGATAAAAAACATGCCGACCCTATTCCGCTGAGTCGCACACGATTCTCACCGGTGCTTCCAAATCGTTGTACCAGCCGCTTTACGTCCTAAAAGACAACCAAGGCAAACCAGACAACCGTCTGGAAAAGGGCTTTCTTTCCTACCTCGACTCACAACAGCAAGTCGAGTGGTATTGGGAGAACGGCGCCGAAGTTGATGCGCATCAACTTCGGCGTCTCCTATAACAACGGGATGAACTTCAACGAATTGCTGAGGAACATCAATGACGGCATGAAGCTTATGCAATGCATCGAACAGTTCCTGAAACGGATGAAGTAGGGATTCCCATGATGTCGTTTTGGAAATTTCGCTTTGTGATCAATCTTTTTTTCGGCAGTGACCATTAGAAGAAAATGCCTAGCGGAAGAAAAAACCAAAAATTGTGATGCGCGATACGGCCAGCCCTTCCATGGGAAGCGCGGTTATCGTAGCGATGTTTTGAAAAACTCATTGATGGGTTATCGGATGCCTTGCTATCCGTGATTAAACTCGATAAAATGAGTTGCCGTAAAAAAATTACGGCTAAAGGAGATTCTTATGCTTACTGCATTTAGCGTATCGAACTTCAGAGGCTTCGAAAATAAAGTAGAACTGAGATTGGATAAGGCTTCCGACTATCAATTCAATACCCATCTTATCGCGGGGGATATTGTAAAAAACGGAATTATCTATGGGAAAAATGGTTCTGGCAAAACCTCTTTGCTCCGCGCGATGGCAAATATCGTCCCTGTCTTGACCGATAACTTTTGTAGCCCCACTTTGGTTTCCAACATGGACTGCGGTAATTCCAACCACGATCCGAAAGGACCGGCGCTTTTCGAATATACCCTTCTTGATGACGGCGAAGAGGTCAGATACGTCTTTGCTGCGAATCGCTTTGGACTTCTTTGTGAGAAGGTCTATTCCGACGGACGCATTGTTTTGGATACAAGCGATGGCAAAGTCACCATTGACCCGACGTTCTTCCCTGAATTGGAGGGAGGAGATTGGATTCATTATTACGATGGAAAGAATTCCGTGGTGAAATTTCTAGTTAGATCTGGCATTAAGCTAGAGAAAAAAACGTTGAATAAAATTATCGCCTTTGCCGAGGGTTTTCTCATGATTCGTTCTGTCATCGACGGAAATGAATTTGCTGGTCTTTTGCCAAGAAGCGAATCGATGGTTAAGGTCTTGGAGAATGAAAAGAATCTAAAGGAATTCGAAGATTTCCTCCGCAAGAACGGTATCGACTACTCACTTGAGGTTAATGCTACCCAGAACCCTCAACAGCCGGCTTTGGAAGTGAAGTTCGCGAAAGAAAATAGATCGTTTTTTGATGTGGCGAGTTCCGGCACCCGTTTCTTTCTTTTGGTTTTTTATTGGGCAAAAAAAGTTGAAAACAACGTCCAGTTCTTATGCGTCGACGAATTCGACGCTTACTATCATGACGATTGCGCGGTCAACGTTTTCAAACTGCTTTCTGGCAAGAACTACCAGACCCTCTTCACTACACATCGCACCTCGTTGATGAGCACCTCTTTGACTCGCCCGGACACTCTATTCACATTAGAAGACGGCGAAATCCATTCCTTTGCGGAAGCGGCGAAGGGTCGCGAATTGCGCGAGGCACACAATATTGAGAAGATGTATCGCGCGGGGGCTTTTAATGCCAAGTAATGTACTTTTTATAGTCGAAGGTGGCGAACGAGAGGGAAAGTATCTCGACGAATGTTTTAAAAAACTCGGTCTTTTAGGGACGTTCGACGTTTTTAGGTACGGTTGCAACCTTTACAGTTTTTTCAACTGCCTCCACAAAGCTCAACCGGATGACGACTTTAGCGACATAGACGTGCTTGGCGCCTTAAGAGAAAACGCCAGAGAGTTGCCATGCAAAAAGGACGTCGAATTGCTTTCACATCCATACACCGATTTATTTCTCGTCTTCGACGTAGACAACCACGACACCAATCAAACGCCCAAAAGGCGTCATGAAATCCTCCAGATTATGGGGAAATATTTCACCAGCGCGACCGATATGGGACAATTAATCCTCGATTCGCCGATGATTGAGGCCTATTGCGACGTCAAGGTCGATAAGATGACGAATGAGGTGAAACTTAACCACGATATCACCGTCATGGAAAGCGTGGCGTATAAACAACTGGTCAACGACCGCGGTCTTCTTAAAATCGACATTTCGAATTTCGGCCGCGACACTTTTCTGATCCTCGCTAAACTTCATTATCAACGGCTTAGTTCTTTAGTGATTGGGAACAATGGCGTTAGCCTATATCCAAACTATGATTTGACACCGTTCATAGAAGCGTTGCTTGAACAAATAAAGAACAAAACCATACCCATCGTTTCTTTGATCACCCTTCTTCCCATGTTTCTGTCAAGCGAAATCGAGAAAGAGATTCTTTCCATTCCCCTAAATACGGGTATGCATTTTCCTCAAAATAAGCATAGACATTGATTCTTGCTTGGGCAAAGGCTTTTCCGATTGCTCAGAAAATCGAAAAGACAGCGCTTTGTAGCCTGCGTTTAGATAATAGTGAACTTTATCTTAAAAACAATTCGAAACGAGACTGTCTTCTCGCCAATGAAAGAATCAAGTTGTTGTTAAAAACACGGTAAATCAATAACCAGTTCGGTCGGATGTGACATTCCCTGAATCCCTTCCAATTACTAGACAAATCATGGTCCTTATACTTTTCAGGAAGAGGACCATCATTAGCAAGCAACCGAATGACATGATCCAATTCTTCGATTGGCAGGCCTCGCTTCATCGCGAGTTTATAGTCTTTCTTGAATTGATTCGTCCAAGCGACTTGTTTGCTCATTCTTTTAATTCTTTCAACGCGTCTTCCACGCTATAAGTTTTGGTGGAGGGGTCGTTTGCAAGTCGAATCGTCTCCAGCATAGCAGCAATCGTATCACTGTTGGGAACGTTAATCGTTGCCTCGAAGGGAATTCTCCCCTCTCTTACGGATTGACGAAGAAACATGTTGAACGCGGTGGTCATGTTCAAGCCCAAAGCCTGGAATAAAGCGTCGGCCTGATTCTTTAATTCGGTGTCGATGCGGAAGCTAACATTGGAAACTTGATTCATTTGGAATACCTCCCTATGTATTAATGACAAGTAAATAAAACGTCGTTGTTAAGCAAATAGCGGTTAAATAGCATTTAAAATGTATGTTAAATTCCAAAGTTGAAGAATCACATCTCCTGCCATACGAATTGGCTTTGAATTTGCAAGCGTGGACGGCGGATTCAAAAAGCAATGACCTAAAGGCTAGATTATTTTTGTGCCGTTCTTCTTTCAAATTAAAGCAAAAAATAAGAGGAACGATCCTGATGCCTTGGCAAAAATAGATCGATTAAATATTGCATAGAGGCTGAAACCTTTGGCCTTCTTACTAGAAAAACAATTGAAGATTTTCGGCATTTAGTTCATGATAAAACCTGAAATTTTCGGCAAAACGTGAGCGAAAACACCAACTTAATGTAACTCTCTGTAAATGAAAACTCGTAAAATCATCGGCTTAATATTTATCTTCGTTTTTGTTCTCTTGCTCGCGGTGGGGATATGGGCTTTTGTTACGGGGATTCGTGCTGGGAACGTCAATTTTATCCTTGGGCCTTTATTTGGAATTGCTTTCCTATTCCTTGGAGTAGGCTTTTTGATTGCTGGATTAATCATGGCAATCAAAAATTAGGATCAAGTCTACTGGTTTCAACGATTTCGTGTCCAAGAATTACGTCAGCCTATCGGCATAGCCTTGCTTGGTTCGATAAAATTTTCCAAGGGCAAAGGGTGAATGTGTTTTTATGTGATGCTAGGAACGTTTTTTGCTGCTGGCGGCGGCGTTTTGAAAATGCAATCAAACATTGTAAGAACTTGTAATTTGTTAATGACTTCGTATTATCTAAGTGGGCGAAGGGGAAACCTGGGGGTCCATCACAATACCGGAAAAGTTCCGGTTTTTATTTATGAGAAAGGGAAGGAATGGCTCCTCACTAAATGGAGGAGTCCTTTGATTTCCTGGACTAATTTAGGATTTTTGTCATCATGGTCTCCCAAGTGGCAAAAATGATGGCAAAAATGTTGGAAAAGCGCAGAAAAAGTACCTTACTTTTTGTGCAGTAGTCAACGTTTTGTAGACACTTTTTTTATTTTTGTAGCCAGCCCTTCCTATTTTGTATCCACGACCATGG
>CAKUWP010000029.1:0-14085 GCA_934699525.1 uncultured Bacilli bacterium | reverse complement strand
GAAAAAGGAAATGGGATTCAGCGTTTGAAAGGGCGGGGCGATGCGACTAGGAATTACACAAACATCTTGCAACTCCCCTTATTTGCTCCTATATCTAGAAAAATATTGAATATCTAATTAAGGGGAGAACATTAAAATGAAGAAAATCAAATTAAAAAAAGTGAAACAAACAGCCGATTCTGCTGCCGTGAACCAAGAAATGGATCAGGAACCGCAGGCTGCTGACGAAAAGAAATTGCTAGAAATTAACGAGAAATTGAAATCCGAATCCGCGACCCTTGGCTTTGAGACGCCGACTCAAAAAACGCTGGATTTGGATGCCTTCCAATCGAGCTCCCTAGACGCTGTCAAAAAATCCGTGGATTCCACGATTGCTTCCTTTTACAAGAAAGTTGATCTATGGACCAAAAACTTGGAAGAAGAAACGGCGGCCGTCTTAACAAAAACCGATCAACAAACCCAGGATCTTATGGCTCAGGCGAAAGAAAAAATCGCTCAAATTCAACGCGATAACAATGCGTTAATCCAAGCTCGCATGCGTGATTTAGATCTAAGAGAAGACGTTGTCGCTGAGAGGGAGTCTCGCATGGATAAAGCACAATTGGCCCGCGATCTCGAGGCTCGAATCATTACCCAAAAAGCCGAGTTAGATAACTTGCTTCTTCGAATTGGTGGTCTAAAAAAACAACAGGATGCCATTTTGGAAGAGGCTAAACGTGCTGCAAGCCAAATGCTGTCGGCAGCAAAGAAGGACTACGATTCTTATGTTGCTGCTTTTGACAAAATGGTCGCCGATCGCGAAAAACTAAAAGCGAAACAAGAGCAATTATTAAATGAACAACGCAAGGCGGAGTGGGACGCGCTAGAAAAAGAAATTGAAAAGAAGCGCGAGCGGGCAAATAAAGAAATTGACGAAGCTAAAAAGAAGCGTGAAGGAGAAATTGCGGAGGCAGAAAAGCGACTTGAAGCGTCGAAACAAGAAATTAAAGATAGAGAAAAGAAGGTTGAAAAGGAACGTCAAACCCTTGCTCAAATTGAAGGAGAGCTAAATGGCATTGATAATTATCGAAAACGCCTCACTGCGTTGGAACAGGAATATCAGGAACAGCAGCGTATCTACGATGATTTAACGGCAGAGTCTGAACGCCTTCGCGTTGAGGGCTTGGCTCAAAGAAAACAAGCTATTCAAACTGAAGTTTCGACATGGGAGAAAAGCGAACGCGAGATTTATCAAGCGGAATTAGAAGAACTGAAGAAAACCAATCAAGCGTTGCGCGAATCCAACGCTGCCCTTGAGTCCAAGGAGGCGGAATTGGTTCGACGAGAAGAGAAGGCGAAGAACGAGGAGTATCACCTTTCGCTGCTTAGTGAACTCTTGGACCAAAAAAGAAGCAATCTTGACGATGATGTTAAAAAAAGAATCCAGGAACTTTTGGATGCGAAGGACAAAGAAATCGCGGATACCAAAGAAAACTTGTCGAGAGTATGTAACGAAAAAAATGAACTTTATAGCACCAATACACGTCTCAATTCAAAATTTAAATCGGGCGACTACTCGAATAATGATTTTCTAAACGCGGAAAATGAACGTCTGAAAAACGAATTAAAAGAAAACAATTCAAAACACAAATTAGAATTGGCGGATCTTCAAGCAAAAGCGGATAACTACGATTCCTTGCATGATGAATTGATTCAAACCAAAGAAGAACTAGAAAAACTCCGATTAAGAAACGATGTGCTAAGAGGAGCGGAAAACCGTGCGGAATGCAGCGAATCCGAAGCATCGCTTTGGAGAGGAAAGTTCGCGGAAGCTCTCGATGAACTTAATCGTACAAGGGAGCCTTCGAAAGAACAACGCCTTGCTCCAATTAAACGGCAACTCCCGAATGTCAGTGAATTTATTGATCTTGACTGTTACGAGGGAGGGGATGAATGGGCTTGGCTAGACGGTATAGAAAAGAAATGCAAAGATTCCGGCATCATCTTTAGTCGTCGTATTCTTAACGCCTATCATACGGCTATGAAGATTCATGATTGGTCTCCTTTGACTGTTTTGGCTGGCGTTTCTGGCACGGGAAAATCGGAATTACCTCGGCAATATGCAACTCATGGCGGCATGTATTTTGTTTCCATTGCCGTTAAACCAGATTGGGATTCCCCCGCCTCTCTTTTTGGGTACTACAATTCCATCGAAAATAAATTTCAACCCACCGAATTATTGAGAACGCTATATCAGGCGCAGCAAGATGCCGATGGATCTTTGAAAGATTGTATGGTTATGGTTTTGCTAGACGAAATGAACCTTGCCCATGTGGAATTATATTTTGCAGACCTTCTGTCAAAATTTGAGTATGTCCGTGGTACGGATAACGACGTTCAATATGAAATTGATTTAGGAGCATCCTGCGAACCGGAGATACTTACTATTGGCAAAAATATCCTTTGGACCGGAACGATGAATGAAGATGAAACGACGAAAGCCATTTCGGACAAGGTCGTGGACCGTTCAACATTAATCTCCTTCCCTCGTCCCCATCGACTCTATGACCGACTAAAAGCGAAAAACGCTCCCCAAGAATACTATTTGCCTGCGGAACAATGGAAGCGGTGGGTCGAAGACTGCTTAACTATGAGCGATTTAGAACAAAAGCTAGGCAAGGATATCGTTGATCACTATCGAGACATCGTCACCGACATCAACGAAGCAATGGGCAGCATGGGACGTAACCTGGGGCATCGCGTGTGGCAAAGTATCACCAATTACATGTTAAACCACCCAACGGTAATCCGAAGCGCTAAAAGCGGAAACAACGATAAGCTGAGACAACAATTGGATATGGCGTTTTCGGAGGCGGTGGCTTTTAAGATAATGCCCAAGCTTCGTGGTGTTGAGACCAACGGCATTTATGAGGAATATCTCCTCGTCATTGGCAAAATCATCAACAAGGAAATCCCGGAATTGGCTAAGGATTTTGAAAAGGCGTGCAAACTCCCAACTGGACTTTTCCAATGGTGTAGCGCTGACTTCTTAATGGAAAAAGAGGAACAATGATCCCGAAATACCCAATAAACGAGTCCGTTCTTTCATGGACGATTGGGACTCTGTCGCGGTGCCAAAAATCCTGGTTACGCTTTTTGGAACGCGTGGACGATTTTTGGAATACCACAATGCTTGGCTTCGAAGACAAGGTGTCCATGGGCTACAGCAATGAGCCCATCGTACATTATTTGGAAAGACTTCGCCTAAGAATGCAAGAAGAACATAAATTCAAAGATGGAAAATGTTCCGATCGCTTTGTTTATGGCCCTTTCTCCCTCGTCCTTTTGTTTTGCCAAGACTCTTTAAAAGAGGTTACGCAGAACCCCACAAGCGAACTCCGTAGAATTACTCGACTTGTCCCGGTAAGCAAAGCACGTTATTTCGGCAGCAAGACTGCGCAATGGCTATCGCGAAGGCCAGGGCAAACGATTGCTGAAAAAGTGGCACCGAAAAATGACATCCTTACCCAAATAACGGTTTTTGTTGCGGATGCAAAGGAAAATCGCGAGGCCTATTATCTTTATGAGAGCCTTTACGTTTTGTTGGGGAAGTCTTTGATGGAATGCGCGTGTGCAAAATGCAAGAAGCGTGAATGCAATGAAAAACGAATCCGTGCTTATAATTCTATGCGTGCCATCTTTCAAAAAAGAGGTTTAATCAAAGCAAATTCCTTCGAAGGCGTGATCAAACAAAAACAAGCCGTCCCTAATAATCGCCTTATATCCGACCCCAATTATAAATGCATATGGGATTCCACCCGCATGCTCGGCGATTTAGATGCATCCATGAAAGAAAGGTGGAACGGTGCCTTCGACGAAGTCGTTTCTCTGTTTCAAAATGCTCTATTCGCAGAAATCTCGGGCAAAAAGAATGTAAAAGTTTACGATAAATACGGACATTTACTTCGAAAAAGCACGGAAACATCGTTTGCTTCCATGGATGGAAAAACCAAGATTCCATTGCGAGCCCGCATTGAGAAAAAAGACGAAATTATAAAAGTTACAGTTGGCCAAGAAAACAAGAAGGTGTGGTTAAATCTGGAGCGTTTTAAAAGATTTGGGTTTTGTTACGAAAAAGCGGAAACGAAAAAAATATATATAGATTTTGAAAATTCGATCAATAAAGCGACGGATGCCTTGATTGATCGTTCCACGTTCGTGGATATTGCCGAATTGCTTTGGAGTCAGATGGCGAGGGCTGGTTCTTGTTTTGCTCTGCCATATTTGCAAGATGAAGTAGTGGAGCCGTTAAAATGAAGAGTTTCGATGGATTGATAGAATACGCCAATGAACGGGGAGGAAATCTTTCCGCGGATAGCAAAAAACTTCTTAAAGATGCTTTTGATTATATCGCCCAGCAAGGCATTGACCTATTTAATCAAAATTCGTTTGATTTAAAGAAAATTAAAGACTTGGTTGATTTGCAAAATCCAAAGAATCGGTTTATTAAAGGATCACTCCGCCGCCCCTTTTTGCGTTTCGGTCTGATGGCCCCTATTTATGCGGAGTACATGGCTATCCGGGATGATAAAAAGTCGGAAAACGAAATCGCCATTCACGATTCGCCTACTCCGGAAACTAATTATCCAAAATCCGAAGAGGGTGATGAAGGGGACGTTCATGATAGAACGATAGATTCTAGAGGTATAAGTGCCTCTCAAATCATTGGAGACGAAGCGTTTGACTCTCTTTTGAATTTTTACTCCAAAGAAAAAGACCGCGTCTTTGCCACGCTTGGTCTTGAAGAGGCGGAAAAAAACCATGCTGAAACTGCTGAAGCTGATGCCATCATCTATGATTTGATCCACTCAAACTATGCCGTAATTGACGCCGATCGTTTGGTGTCGAGGCATGCTTTGCCCCTTTATTATTTGGATGGTTCGGCCATTCGAATGGCTGAAGGCGACTCTCTTTATCTTTCGCAGCTTTATTCCACTTTCTCTTGTTTTTCCCCGTCTTTGTTCAAAAATCCTATTTTTTCTTCCGTTTTTTCTAATGCTTTGGAAGAAATCGATCGAATTCAAAAAACGAAATGCGGAACTAAATTTTGCATCATTCCTGATAGTGTAGATGAATTCAACGTCGCCTTTCGCCGCTCCCTTATTACTCAAAGCCATAAACGATTTTTGATTCCGAATTCCATTGCCTATGCAATTCAATATGCTCTTTATGGCTCTAACCCCCTTAAGAAAAATCAGGATTTTACAATTGTTGATTTGGATGGAGAAGACCCCACCGTATCTATTTTCTCGTTAAGCGACGATATGACGATTGTGCGCAAAGGGAGGAAAGCGTCTCCAAAAGGCGACAATCCATTTGTTTATTCTTCTCTTGCATCACATTATTTCTCGGCTTTTTCTAAAAAGTACCATTCTCTTGCGCTGGAAAAAGAAGATTTGCAAACGCTTATTGCCATGCGAATATTGGAACAATTTTTCGAAGATCATAACAAAGAGTTTGTTTACGAGACTAAAAACGGTGAAATTGTGGTATTTGGATATGATCAAAATATTGCTAGTGAAATTGAAACGAAACTGGAAAGCACCATTCAATCCATGAAAGCGAAATGCGATTCGCCCGTTGTTTTTGTTACATCTCTTCGGGAAAAAGAAGATTGTATTGCTCCCATGTCTTTGGACGGGGCTTTCAGGCATATTCTTGATTGCTATGAGGCTGGCAAACCCATTTGGAAAGAGGCCGTGCCACCCATTGAATTAGAGGTTGAGATTGACGAGGAAATCCAATTTAAAAGGCTTATCCCGAAAGATACGGTACAAAACGTTATTATTGGGACTCAAAACTATACGGATTACCCTGTATCTGGTACGTTTTGGCTGCATGCGTTTACCTGTGATGGAAAGACTGCAACCAGAACCGAATTGCCTATGAAAAGGGAATTGCTTGGAACATTGAACGCGAATAAAAAGGCGGTCTTTCTTTACCCACATCCCCTTAACGAAAACCTCAAAGTTTCTTTGTTTGTTCGCTTAGACTACGGGAACGAAAATGTTTTTGATTTGATTGCACGGGCGGAGGACGGAAGTGTTTTTAAATCAGAATGGGAAGATCGAGGCAAAACCTCTTTGTTGGGAAAAATTGACATGCAGATGGCAAAACCATCTTCGCAGGACTTTGCTAGGAGCAAACGAGCGTATGATGATATATGTGACAAACTTGAAAAATTGTGTCATTCGTCCTCGGAAAACGCCATCAAATGGGCAAACGGGGAATTGCGCAACATAAGCAAAAAATATCATTACTCGCTTGTTCGTACGCTGCGATACTCCAATATTTTGGAAAACGACGATGTGAAAGAATATTTTCTTGAACGAATGAATGGAACTACCGATTGCAGGATCGGGACGTTATTCCAATTAGCGAAAACAGCGTGGACCTGTAACCGAACGTCAAACGAGGCGGAACAGATTGTATTTGCTTGTTCGGATATATTGTCGAAATTTTCATGCCTTCCAGTGTTTTTGGGGAAAAAAGAGAATCAAACCGAAGAATACGATTCGCTTCGGGAGAATTTTGAATGGCTTTTGGACTCGATGGCTAGTTTAAAGAGGCCAAAGGAAGTAACTCAGTTTCTTTTAGGAGTGTCGCGTGAAATATCGTCAAGAGAAGAAGATTATTTCCACCTTTTTGATCGAATTAAAAATATGGCCGGTAGAAGGGAATCGTCGGATTTTCTTGAATATATGGCCAGGGATATTGGTGCCTATTCGTGGAATAATAAAAATTGGCTTCCAACCCTTTATTCTGTCTTGGAAGAGACGGGCGTGTTAAATCGTTGTTACGACGTTGCAATATCAAAGATTGAAAAAATAGATTTGGAAGACTATTTGAAAAAGTCTATGCGACCGTCCTTGTCGATTTTGCGCGATTTACTTGAATGTATGCTGGCATTCATCAATATTCGAAATGACAATAACCACTTTCTCGATCCAGACGATTCAAAAACGAATAACCTTCTTGAAAGGATTCGCGAACTGGACAAACAAATTCCGAGTTTAAAAAGTAAATTTGAAGGTGGAAAATATTTTTTCTCGCCACGAATTTCTTCGGAAAAATCAAAAGACAGCAAATATTCACCTTTGGTGACTATCCTTCAAAAAACAATAAAATCTACTGGTGTAATTCGCTTGGTCTTTACTGAAGACGTTTGATTTTAAACCAGGCTCAAGAGGATGGCACGCGCGTCTTTATTTGTTCCGGAGAGTTCGAAAATCTTTTGAAAAACTAAAATGGACATATAAGTCTTTCCAATAGTGTTATCTTTTCAAAAAATAGTAATATTATAGAGTTAATATTAATTAACTTACTTGAAAGGAGCTCATCCCATGGAACAAATTCTCTACCCCATCCTTGGAATCTCTCTCATTTTTTTCTGCACGACTTTAGGTGCCTTTTTCGTTTTCTTTTTAGGCAAGAAAGAAATCTCGCCCCGCTTAAATAAAATCTTCACGGGCTTTGCCGCCGGGGTGATGTTCTCCGCTTCGTTTTTCTCGCTGATTAAGCCTGCCTTAGAAACCAACGTAACCTACATGCCTTCCTGGCTGGTTGTTGTTATCTCGATTATTCTCGGTGCCTTATTCCTATGGGGCATCGATAAACTTGTTCCCCATTTCCATGTTTCCGAAAACCAAGAAGAAGGACTACCTTCGAAAAGAATGAGCAAGACCTCCAAGATGTTTTTGGCCGTTACCATCCATAATATCCCCGAAGGCTTATCCGTCGGGATTGCCTTCGGCGTAGCTTTATCCCAAGGGAATAACTTGTCTTTATTAACCGGTGCTTTGCTATTGGCCATTGGAATTGGCATTCAGAATATCCCGGAAGGAGCTATTGTCTCTTTGCCCTTAAAAAGCGAATCCGGTTCTAGCGGCAAAGCCTTCTTGTTTGGCGTGCTTTCTGGAGCGGTAGAACCTCTTGCCGCGGTCTTTGGATTATTTTTAGCCATGCAAATCCAAGGAATCATGCCCTGGGCGCTAGCCTTTGCCGCAGGATGCATGATTTACGTCGTCGCGGAAGAAATGATCCCCGAGATGAGTAGTGATGGTCATGACCATTTTGGGGTATGGTCCTTTCTCCTTGGTTTTGTCATCATGCTGGCTTTGGACTGCATTCAGTTTTAACCATCGCCCCATTTCAATTTACCAAAAAACATAGAATTCTATAAAAAAGGTAAATAGGAATTGCATTCAATAAAATAACGAATAGAATGTAATTACCAAAAAACATAGAATTCTATAAAAAAGGTAATTAGATGATTAAACGAGAACGATATCTGAAAGAACTGATTGAAGCCAAGGAAAATGGTTTTCCCAAGGTCATTACGGGCATTCGAAGATGTGGGAAGTCCTATCTTTTGAAAGAAATTTACCGAAGCTATTTGCTGGAGCATGGCGTGGAAGCCTCGGAAATTCTTAACGTGGAGTTGGACGACATCGTTAACGCCAAATACCGTAATCCCTTTGAATTAACGGAATACGTTAAGAATTGGGCCGCCGCCTCTTCAAAGATGCACTATGTTTTTATCGACGAGATTCAACTGGTTAGCCCGGTGATTAATCCCTCTTTTACCGATGGAAAAATCATCATCGCTAAGCCAACCGATCCTAATGCCATCACCTTCGTGGATGTTGTTTTGGGCCTGTCGCGGATCGCCAATGTCGATCTCTATGTAACGGGAAGCAATTCGAAATTATTGTCGAAAGATATCGTGACGGAATTCCGCGACAAGGCAACTAACATCCACTTGGCCCCGTTGACGTTTAAGGAATTCTACGATTTTGTAGGAGGGGATCGCCATGATGCTTTTAATGAATACCTGGTCTATGGAGGAATGCCCCTTGCCGTGCTTAAAGGAGAAGCCAAACAAAAGGAGAATTATCTGAAGGGACTATTGGAGACAACCTATTTAAAGGACGTCTTGGAAAGAAACAAAATCCGAAAAACGGAAAGTCTTGGCGAAATCGTCGATGTGCTTGCCTATGCGTCGGGAACCTTGCTCAATACCCAACGAATTGCCAATATGCTGGAAAGTCGGAAAAAAGAAAAGATAAATAGAAAAACCGTTGATTTCTATTTGGATGCATTCGAAGATGCCTATTTGATTCGCGAAGCCCCTCGACTTGATATCAAGGGCAACGCCAGCATCGGGGCGACAAGAAAATACTATTTTGCCGATAACGGTTTGCGGAACGCCCGGCTCGATTTTACTTCGCTAGATGTAGGCCAAATGGTTGAAAATGCCGTTTATAACGAATTAAAGGCGAATGGATATCACGTGAGAGTTGGAACGTTTGCCCAAGTGGAAAAAGATAAAAACGATAAAAGCGTCCTTAAAAATTATGAAATTGATTTCTATGCGACCAAAGGCGTCAAAACCTTTTACATCCAAGTAACGGATAATATGAATCAAGAAAGCACCAAAACAAGGGAATTAGCCCCCTATCGTTTGATTCGAGACGCCAATGCCAAATACGTTTTGGTGAACCAAAAACTTCCGATGCAAAAACTGGAAAATGGCGTTTTGCTTCAAGACGTCGTGGATTTTTTGCTGAGCCTTTAAGAAGGTCTATAGGCAAAACGTCATATAGGCGGGAATACAAACAATCCCATCCTCTCGAATCGAGAGGTTTTTGGGGTGAATGATATAGGAAGCGGCGATGCGCGAGGAGAATTTCTCACGGAATCGATTCAAAGACGTTGTGGTGTAGTTCTTCGATGATTTGACTTCAATGGGAATAATTTTGTTCGTCATTCGGTTCCCGCTAGAAAGAAGAAAATCGATTTCGATATCGTTTCGACGTTTTTCCTCTGAATAATGGGTGTAAAAATAAAGCTTATGTCCGTTCGCGGTCAGCATCTGCGCAATAACGTTTTCGTAGAACATCCCTTGATTGACGGATAATTTATCGTGCAGCAATGCCGAATAAATGTTGATGTCGTTTTTGGTATTTTCATTGAATGCATGGGCGAGCAGCAAACCCGTATCTCCCATGTAACATTTGATGTATTTCCGCGATTCCGTTAACGAAAGCCCAACGTTTGGATCAGAGCAAGAAAAGCATTCGTTGCAAATCATGGAGTCGGCAAGCCAAAAGAAGGTTTCTTCATAAGCGATACCGCCGTTGTTGCTGGAGTCAACGGAATTGATTTTGACTCGCTTTTCGTGGGAAGAAAGGAAGGCGGGGATTTGGTCGAAAATGGATAAGACCTTAGCTTGATAAACGCTATCAATTTTCAAAATGTCGTTCCGATAGATGTCTAAGATATTCCGTTTTTCGTAATCACACTGCTCAAATTGCTTTTTCTGCTCGATAAAAGCGGATACGGCCTGAGGCATGCCGCCCACTAAAATATATTGCTTGAATAGGAACATCGCCTTTTTGTGAATGGATTCATGCAGTGGCGTTCTCTTTTCAAAGCAATCTTTGATATAGGGAATCATCATGGATTCGCCCAAGGCATCGGCAAATTCTTCGAAATCCAACGGATACATGGTCAATTTGCTTTCTTCGGATGGGATGAGGATGTCTTTGACGTTTTCCCGAATGGAAATCAAGGATCCGGTTTCGATGAAGTCATATCGGCCGTCTTTTACCAAATGCTTGATGGCTTCTCTTGCCTTGGGGAACTTTTGAACCTCATCGAAAACAATCAAGGAATCCCGCTCATATAAAGGGGTGTTTGTTTCTAAGGATAGGAGCAAGAAAAAATTATCCAGGTTATCTAGGGAATTGTCGAAGAGATCTTTGATGCGTTTCGATGCGATCGAAAAATCGATCAGGATATAACTCTTATAATTGGCCTTAGCAAATTCTTCTACGAGGGTCGATTTTCCGATTCGTCTCGCCCCTTCAATGAGCAATGCTCTTTTGCCTTGGCTCGTCTTTTTCCATTCTAGAAGTTTGTCATAAGCTTTTCTTTTGAAAATCATGCACCAATCCTCATTTTTTAAAATAACGCAAAGTAATTATAATGGGAAAATACTAAAAAACGCAAAGTATTATTTGCCTAAAAGTACTAAAAAACGCAAAGTATTTTTTGTGGGAAAATACTAAAAAACGCAGAGTATCATAAGGCTCAGAAGCACGGGAAGAGAGTTACACTAAGTATGTGTTTTTGAGAAAAATCAGCAGGACATCAATGGGCCTCTGGGGGTTGGAGATTATGCAACGCGGATTTTACCGATGAAGTGATTAGCTATGTGCATTAAGGCTTCACCGCAATTGGTGACACGATTAGGGACAGATTGGTGACACGATTGGGGACAAAAACGGCTGATTGGTGACATTTCAGCTGCTCGGTCGGTAAGCACAAGGGTTTGTTTTTTTCGCGTGCGAGAGGACTCGTGCTGCAAATCGGCGGAACCAGAGGACATTGGGAAGTCACCCTTTCTAGTACAATAGACCATTAAACAGTCTGCTTATTTTTCTTGGATAACGGGACTTTTTTTAAAAAATAACAAATTAGTCCCGTTATGACACCTAGTTATGCTAAAATTTAACGGGTGGAGGATCATCATGGCTCATTTATATCCAAGAGAAAAATACCTTTCGCGCATTCGTGGTTTTTATGATGCGACCGATATCATCAAAGTATTAACCGGGATGAGGCGATGCGGCAAATCTTCGCTCATGCAGCTAGTGGGAGAAGAACTCCTTCAAAGAGGGGTAAACGAATCCAACATCCTTTTCTTGTCTCTGCAAAAGAAGGGTTACCAAAGCATTCGGACGCCGAAACAATTAGAAGAGGCGATTGACCGTTTATCGGAAGGGGTTACGGGGACCAAGTATTTATTCATCGATGAAATCCAAAAAGTGAAGGGCTTTGAGGAAGTGATCGAGGCGTACCGCGAAGAGGAAGACTATTCGATCTTCATCACGGGAAGCAACAGCTATTTGCTTTCGGGAGAACTCACGACCTATTTAACGGGGCGGTACATCGAATTCGAAATCGGCACGTTGACATACGATGAATATTTGGGGATGAAACACTATTTTCATTTGCCTATCGACTCGTCTACCCCCACCGCGGAATTTGAAAAATATATCCGCGAGGGCGGATTCCCTCGCGCGGTTTTAATGGAAAACCCGATGGACAAACAAACCTATGTTCGACAAGTCATCCAAGAGATTTTTGATCGGGATATCCGTACCAACAAAAAGATTCGCAATAAAGAGTTATTTCAGGCTATCCAAACTTATATTATCAATAACTTTGGATCGAAAACTTCCATCGCTTCGCTTTGCACCTATCTAAGCAAAACGCGAAAAGAGCCGATTAAAAAAGACACGGTCTATCGTTATTTGGATATTTTGGAAAATGCCAAAATCATTTCGAAATGCAAACGCTTCGATTTAAAAAGCAAGAAATCCCTTAATGGAGAAGAAAAATATTATTTAGGGGATTTGAGCTTCTATTTTGCCACGAACGTGGATGGGCGGGTCAATTATGGCCCCGTGCTCGAAAATATCGTCTATCGCTATTGCAGGAGCAAACAATATCAAGTCAGCGTGGGTCAAATCGGCAAACTTGAAGTGGATTTCATTTTGCAGAGCCCGACGCTGGATTACGAATACGTTCAAGTGGCCCGTACGATATACGGGGAAGAAGATGAACAAGGAAGGGATAAAACGGAAGAGAGGGAATATCGTCCTTTGGAACAAATCCAAGACAACTACCCTAAATACGTATTGTCTCTTGATTTCTTGCTGCAGAAGCGGAATGGAATCCTCCATAAAAACCTCATTCAAATGATGGAGAATAACGAAGGGTTTTAATCGGGATTGCAAATAGAAGGAACCTCGATTCTCGAGAATAGGAATCCGAATATCCCTTTGCTATACTATTGGCCAAGAGGAAACACTCATGAAAAAAATACAAGAAGTCGCTAAGCCGTTTCTATCCATTGTTTTTGGTGCGTTGCTATTACTAACCTATTTGAATTGGCTCTCCTTAGGCGGCGGAGCCTTGGTGATTGGCATCATCGCCTTATTGATGTCTCTTTATTATCTTGGGGCGGGGATTACCGAAGCGGTAGCGGGAGAGAAGCTTTCTCCAAAAGCCAAGAAGGTTTTCGATATCATCAACATTTCTCTTTTCTCCGCGTTTGCTTCTATTTACTATCTTCTCTACATCACGAACCTTTCGGACCGAATGGGCCCGACGGGTTGGATCGTCGCTTTAGCGGCCTTGTTACTCTCTTTAGCCCTTGCGGTATTTTCCATCATCGCCCGTCTTGTTTCGAATCCCGTCTTAAAACGGCTGGATGTTCTTTTCTCCGCCTTATTCATGGCTGCCCTAGTCTTAACCCTTCTCTTTGATTCCGTGGGCAATCCCATTACGCTGGGAAGCATTGATGTCATCAGTCTCGTTATCTATGCCTTATTTGGGATGATGTTGTTAGAATCCCTAACCAACAAAGAAGTGAAACCAGCAGAAGCCCCCTCGGATAACGTTCAAGAAGAGACGATGCCGGAACCCGAAGACAAAACGGAAGAAGAACCGACTCCGAAGCAAGGCGAATAGCCGATATCTAGGGACGATGACCCGGGGAAACCTGGGTTATTTTTGCGATTGGGAAATGATATTTCTTGTTTTTGACGAAGATTTTGGAAAGACCGCTTTCTTGCAGTTAAAAGAAGCGTTTGACGCCCGAATAATAAAAACCAACTTGAATCGTCTAATTTGCTGATTATCATAATAGTGTAGCGATTACCTTGCCTCCTCCGTTTTCGCGGGGGGGGGGGTAACTAAAATTACATCTCTGATCTTGGTTATTGCGCTCAGGTGTGACCATTTCTTTTTGGTCATAGGGGGACTTGATGGCAAAAATATTAAGGCGAAGTGTCGCTTGCTATTCAGCTGAGCGGTGTGACGATGCGTCTTTTGGTGTACTTGAATTTGACGCTAATACAAAGTCTTGGCAGTGGTCGCTTGTTCGCGATGTTTATTTTGCAGTAGTCAACGTTTTGTAGACACTTTTTTTATTTTTGTAGCCAGCCCTTCCTATTTTGTATCCACGACCATGGG
>CAKUWP010000028.1:0-14965 GCA_934699525.1 uncultured Bacilli bacterium | reverse complement strand
CCAAGTCCAACTTGTTTGGCTGACCGGAATTATAACACGAATCTACAATCCCTTATTTGCTCCTATATCTAGCAAAAATCGAATATTTCTTTATTAATCTTTTTTTCTATCTACATTAGAATATACCTATCTATGAAAAAACCATTGGCTTGTCTTGAAATAACGAGCGAATCCATAAAAATGCTTGTCGGATATGAGGAAGAAGGGAAACCCATTGCCCTATACGCAGTGGAAAAACCTATTCCGGGAATTATCAGGAACGGAACAATTGCGGATCAAGACGCATTGATTTCCGCTCTTTCTTCGTTTCATAAAATTACAGACGAACACGCAAAGTTAAATATGTCGATTTGCGAAATTTGCTTGGTCTTGCCCCCAATCGAGTTTTCTGTTTATGAAGCGGATGAATCCACAAATACCGTTAAAAGCGACAATCAAATACAAGAACTGGATATTTCTAACGTTATAGGCCTTGTTCGAAAGAAGAGGCTCCCCAATAACGATGAAATGGTAGATATTATCCCAGATACTTTTATTTTGGATGACCGCCGTTCCATGGCGACTCCACCGCTTGGGGAAAGAAGCAGCATGTTAGGCGTTCACGCATTGATTCACGCAATGCCTGGATATATTAAAAATCAGTTTTTATCTATTGCCGCGCGATCGGGCTTTCGGGTAAAGAAAAGCTGTGTCTCAAGCTATTGCAACGCCTTGCTTGCTGCAACCATTTCCGACATCCCCACAAAATATGTTCTCGTTGATGTCGGCGGTAAAATTACATCGTTAAGCCTCATTGCTCGCCAAAAGCCCTTTTATGGATCCAAGTGCTTTTTTCTTGGGGGTGACCATTTAACGCAAAAAATTGTGGAAGCGTTTGGAATTCCCTATGAAATTGCCGAGCAAATTAAAAAAGAATATGGGTTGGATATGCGAAATCGTCGCTTTGAACGCCCTTTATTCCAAAGCGAATCTTCGTCATCTAACAAGATTTACCAAAATAATCTTAATGGCGTAATCCAAACAGAAGCGGATTCTTTTGTGGCGCTCCTTCGGGAGAACCTCAACGAAATCGAACAAAAGTCTGGTGTTACCGAGAAACTTCCTCTGGTATTCACGGGTGGTGGTAGTCAACTTTATGGTTTGGATAGCCTTCTTCAAAACGCTTTTCCGGATCGACCCGTGTTGTTTATGAAGCCACAGGTAGTTGGGTGCAGAAAACCGGGCTATTCCGCCTTGTTAGGACTAATTTTGGCGGCGAGCCAATATACGGGCAGTTTAGAGGATAATTACATCAACGTTACCAACGTTTCGCGTGTTCCTGCTACGGAAAAAAATAGCGGTAAGAAAAAAAGAAACATCAATAAAAAAACGGAAGATGATGTTCTATAAAGTGGGAGTGAGATATGAGCGACAGAATTGATAATACAGATTTAGATAATTTTGAGCCCGTTATTCGCATTGTCGTTATTGGTGTCGGTGGCGCTGGTAACAATGCGGTTAACCGGATGATTGATGAACAAATTGACAATGTCGAGTTCTATGTTTTCAATACGGATAAGCAGGCCTTAGCGACGTCAAAGGCGCCAAATCGCGTGGTTTTAGGCACGTCGGTTACTGCTGGGATTGGCGCAGGGGGAGATCCTGCCGTTGGCAAAAACGCCGCTGAACAATCTAAAGAAAAAATTCGCTCCATCGTTAAAGGAGCCGATTTGGTTTTCATCGCTGCTGGAATGGGCGGTGGTACCGGCACAGGGGCCGCGCCTGTTGTTGCTCAAGTGGCGCGAGAAGAAGGCGCATTAACAGTCGCTATCGTTACTCGACCTTTCTCTTTTGAGGGGAAAACAAGAATTGCTAATTCCGTTTCCGGACTCAATGAACTGAAAAATGCTGCCGATTCCATCATTATTGTTTCTAATGATAAATTACTGATGACGTCGGGAAATTTGCCCATTTCCAAGGCGTTCAGTGAGTCGGACAAAGTGTTGGCGCAGTCCGTGAAAACGGTAGTTGAAATTATTTTGCTCCCAGGTTCGATTAACTGCGATTTCTCTGACGTTAAGAAAACACTTAAGGGATCGGGGATTGCCTTAATTGGTTTTGGCGAAGGCCATGGCCCGCACAAAGCGGAAGAAGCGGTTGAAAATGCTATTAATAGTCCGTTGCTTGAAGCTTCGATTTCTGGCGCGAGAAAAGCGATTTGCACGGTCACTTGTGGTATGGACGTCTCCCTTTATGAAGGGCAGGAGTGCGTCAATCGAGTCAAAGAACAAGCTGGCACGAACGTTGACATTAAGTTCGGCCTTACGATAAACCCCCAATTGGCAGATGGAATTTTGGTCTCTGTCATCGCTAGTGATTTCACGGAAGAATTTGACTTTACCTCTACGCCAACCTTCCAAACCCCCTTGAATCGTTCGCAAGTTGGTAATGGAGTTGATGCGGTTAAGAAAGACAACTTCGAGCAATCGCTGCTGGAAGAGCGGGAGTCCGGTGAAGAAGATGCTTCCGAGATTGGAGATAGCATCCTTCCCGACTTTCTCAAAAACGGAATTTAATCCGCCGCTAGTCTTGATTCTTCTAGAGGTTCATTCTAGAATGAATCGACGTTGAAGAAGACAAACGTCGGCGCCGCAAAAACAGAGAGTCCCGCTGAAGCTGAGAAGGGGCGAGCAATGCCGATTATCACTTCTGAGTCTGTGCCCTGAACGGAGTAAGGGCGCCGAGTGATTCCCGATAACGGATCAATGAGTGCTCCCCTTTTATAAATATAGAAGGGAGAAACAAGGTGGTACCACGCGCCAAGCGTCCTTGAGTGATGCTTGGCTTTTTTTAAGGAGAAAATTATGGCTTTGAAAGATACGCTTCATATGCCCCAAACGGAATTCCCGATGCGAGCGGGATTGGCCCAAAAAGAGCCCGTTATGGTGCAAGAATGGCAAAACAACGATCTATACCATCAAATGAACGAAAATCGGGTGAATGCTCCGGTTTTTATGCTGCATGATGGGCCACCCTATGCGAATGGAGATATCCATTGCGGTCACGCCTTGAATCGCTGCTTGAAGGACTTCATTGTCCGCTTCAAAAACATGGACGGATATCAAACGCCGTTTATTTTTGGCTGGGATACTCATGGTTTGCCCATTGAAGTTAAAGTGACGAAATCGGGGGTTAACCGCAAACAAACCCCCATTCCTGAATTCCGAAAAATTTGTGAAGAGTACGCGAAAAAACAGGTCAGCCATCAGAAGAGCCAGATTCAACGACTCGGTTGCCTTGGCGACTACGAACATCCTTATTTAACTCTTCTCCCAGAATACGAAGCGCGACAAATTGACGTTTTCGTGGCAATGGCCCTAAAGGGATTGATGTTTAAGGGCGTTAAGCCTGTTTACTGGTCGCCTTCTAGCGAGTCCGCGCTTGCCGAAGCGGAAGTGGAATATCATGACGTAACGGCCAAAACGATGTATGTCGCCATGGATGTGGTAGATGGGAAGGGCTTAGTTCCTAACGACGCCTCTTTTGTCATTTGGACGACGACTCCTTGGACGATTCCCGCCAACCAAGCCATTGCCGTCAATCCTCGCTTTGAATATGGCCTTTTCCGGACCGATAAAGGCTTATTGATCTTCTTGGTCTCTCTTCAAGCGAAGATGAAAGAAGAACTCGGTTTAGAAAAAATCGAACTTGTTAAAACTTTCCGCGGTCAAGACATGGAATACCTGACTTATAAGCACCCGCTTTATTCACGTATTTCCCCGGTCATCGTTGCCAATTATGTGACCGAAGATAGCGGAACCGGCCTTGTTCACATTGCACCAGATTTTGGCGTGGACGATTTTAACGCCTGCTTGAAATACGGAATTAAACCTATGTGCCCCGTGGATGAACGCGGAATTATGCATATGGATGAAAAAGATCCCTTAAACGGTCTTTTCTATGAAGATGCTAACGATGTGGTTATCTCCTTGCTTCAAGAAAATGGTAAGATGCTTCGCGAACAGGACATCGTTCACAGCTATCCTCATGATTGGCGCACTAAAAAACCAGTTATTTTCCGTGCTACCCCCCAATGGTTCTGCTCCATTGAACCCATTCGACAAGATTTACTTGATGCCATCGAACAGATTGAATGGCTTCCCACATGGGGTAAGAACAAAATGATTAACATGATCAAAGATCGTGCTGATTGGTGCATTTCTCGTCAGAGAGTTTGGGGCGTCCCGATTCCTGTGATTTATAATGAGGATGATACGCCCATTATTGAAAAACCCGTTTTCGATCATATCCGTGCCTTGATTGCACAATACGGTTCGAATGTTTGGTTTGAAAAAGAGCCCAAGGATTTATTGCCTGAGGGCTATTCTAATCCGGCTTCTCCCAATGGAAAGTTCCGCAAAGAGACCGATATTATGGACGTTTGGTTTGATTCCGGCTCCAGCTGGAATGGAACGCTTGTGGAACGAGGCCTTAAATATCCTGCCGACGTCTACTTAGAGGGCAACGACCAATATCGTGGTTGGTTTAATAGTTCGATGATTATTTCGATGGCCGTCAACGGAATCGCTCCATTCAAGACTTGCATCACCCACGGGTGGGTTATGGATGAAAGTTGGATGAAAATGAGCAAATCCGCAGGCAACGGAATTGATCCCAACAAAATTGCTGATCAATTCGGCGCGGATATTCTTCGCCTTTGGGCCGCTAGCGTGGATTATCACGCCGATGTACGCCTAGGCGAATCCATCATCAAAACCACAACGGATAATTACCGTAAAATTCGAAACACCTTCAAATTCATGCTTGGTAACTTGGAGCATTACAAGGAAACGCTTAAGGATGAATTGAAATATAGTTTGGTAGATACCTTTATTTTGGCCAAATTGGAACAGGTGAAGAATTCGTCCATCGAAGCTTATAATCATTATGATTTTGCGACAGTTACTTCTCAAATTATTACGTTCCTATCTGGCGATTTAAGCTCGTTCTATTTGGATTTTGCTAAAGATATTCTCTACTGTGATGAAATTGAAAGCCCGAGAAGAAAAGCGGTTGTGGATGTTATTTTCCATTGCTGCCATGACTTGTGCCTTCTTTTAAATCCGATTCTCCCCTTCACCATGCAAGAGGTCTACGGTTATTTGCCGGGACAAAAGAAGAAATTTGTTCAGCTGGAGAATATGCCCAAAGTGAGCCACGACTACGGGGAAGAGGCCCTTTCGCTTTATGAGGCCTTTAAAGAATTGCGTACCGTCGCGCTTAAAACCTTGGAAGAAAGCCGGGCCCGTGGGGAATTTGGCAGCAGCACCGATGCTTCATTATCGCTTGTTGTGAAGAACCAGCGACTTCAACAACTTTTGGAAAACGAGGGTGAAAATGCAGCAAAATTCTTCATGGTTGCTGACTTAAATCTTTCCAAGGGAGAAGAAAATAAAGCTACATCGACACTTGCGGATGGAGAGGAATGCCCTCGCTGCCGCTGCAAAGTTTGCCAACTTGAATCGGTTGGTGAAGAACAAGTGTGTCATCGCTGCGCGCAAGCTTTGAAAGAGGCGAGAAAATGAAGTTCTTTCGCCACTTAACCTGGAAAGATTCCAAATCTCTTTTTTGGTTTGGAATCGGGGCTATTGGCTTGATTTTGTTGGATCTTGGATCGAAGTGGCTTGTGGAACGATTAGTTCCCCTTACCACCGGCCCCGGGATTGAAGTCATCCCCAATTTTCTCTACATTACAAAATCCTATAATGTTGCTATCGCCTTTTCACTAGGCAGCACGCTTCCGATGCAGGTTGGGCGCGGCATTAACATCGTGATTTCGCTGGTCATGAGTACGGCTATCGTTTGGTATTGGATTTTAAAAGACAATACCTTTGGTAACAAAGAACGCGTCTGCGCCATGCTGCTTGCTTCTGGAGCGATAGGCAATTTGATTGATCGCGCGTTTTATTGGGTGCCTATCACGGGGTTTGATGGAGTTATTGATTTTATTCAATTTTATCTCGGAGGTGGCCCCTCGAAAGGGACTTCGTTTATCAACCCTTTCGCGACTTTCAATTTGGCCGATTCCTATCTGACTATTGGAATCATATATTTAATCGTGTTAATGGTTCTTGACTCAATCAAGGAAAACAAAAGCAAAAAAAGCGAATGGAGTGATGACCCTCGCTTGGTGAAACCCGAGGAGAAAACGCAAGATGAGAACCATAACCATTGATGATTCCATTGCAGGAAAAAGACTCGACGAAGCGTTGACTTTGCTTGGGGCGGAATCGAGTCGAACTAAAGTAAAACTTCTTTTTTCTTCCTCCAACGGTGTTTTGGTTAATGGAGAAAAAGAAAAACCGCATTATCGAGTTGAAGCGGGAGATGTAATTCAATTTGGAGAACTTCCCAAAAAAGAAACGACGATAAAGGCGGAAGAACTGCCTTTAGACATTGTTTACGAAGACGATGATATTTTGGTGATTAATAAGCCAGCTGGATTGGTGGTCCACCCTGGAAACGGCCATCCTGATGGCACGCTTGTCAACGCGCTTTTGCATCATTGCAAGTCTTTAGCTAATTCAAAAGATGACGTCCGACCGGGCATTGTCCATCGCATTGACAAGGATACGAGTGGACTATTGGTTTGCGCGAAAAACGACGATGCCTATGCTTATTTAGCGAGTCAACTTAGCGACCATTCGATGCATCGCGAATACGTGGCCCTTGCCCAAGGCATTATTCTGGAAGACGACGGAAAAATCGATGCTCCAATTGGAAGAGATCCAAAAAATCCTTTAAAAAACACGATTGATTTAAACAAAGGCAAAGAATCCGTAACCTATTTCCATGTGGAAAAGCGGTTCCGCGAGAGTGGAGTCACATTGCTGAGGTGTCGTTTATTGACAGGCAGAACCCATCAGATTCGCGTTCATTTAGAATATATCGGACATCCTGTTGTTGGAGATCCCCTCTACGGAGAAAACAACCGCAAAATCTATTCTAACGGGCAGTTATTGCACGCCTATCGCCTTACGCTAAAACATCCTAGAACAAAAGAAGAAATGTCATTTGAAGCCCCTATTCCGACTTTTTTTGAAGATATTATTCGTTCGCTTCGCTAGAAATCTTTGCAAAATTGACAAAGTTTTTCTTTACGTATTTTTCCCAGGGGAAATTTGGGTTATTTTGGGCTAATTTTTTAGCAAATTCATCGACTTGGGAGCCTGCACCCTGCGGAATTTCTTCGCCCAGTTCCTCACTTAATTTTTGCATTTCTTTCAAAAAAGAATATCGAGCTATTACGGATCCAAGGGCAACCGACGGGAATTTCGTTTCTCCTTTTGTGGCAAAGACAATGTTTCTTACCACGTTTTTTTCATTTTTTAAATAATGATAATAAAGGCCTTCTTCGGCGAATTGGTCCTGAAAAATAGAAACATTGGGGTGACGTTGGAACAAATTGAATAAGCATTGATTGTGCATCTTTGCTTTCATCGCGTTCATGTTGATGCCGGATTCGAAGACCTGGTTGTATTTTTCATTCCGCAACACAAGCAAGGAATAATCGAATTGTTGAACGAGAGTTTGGCCAATAGACAAGATGTATTCGTCCCTCATTTTTTTGGAGTCGGTTACGCCCAATTCTTGGAGGATGGCATAGCCAGCACGATCGACATAAGCTGCGCATACGACAACGGGGCCAAAGAACGAGCCCGTTCCTACCTCGTCTGAACCGATTTGATCGCGAAAAGGGTATGGTTTTTTGGGTGACAATGCGACTTTGACTTTTGGGAGGGGTTTTTGAGCGGAAGACACATCGTGAAAAATAGAGGCTTCTCCCACGGCACCCGGGCCTTGAAAAAGAGCTTTGCTGCATCCGTTTTCATCTTTCTTCTTGTAAAGCGTAATTTTGCAGTTTGATATTTTGGCTTCGAATCGGATGTAGTCCGAATGGGTGGGGGATGCACTTAGACCGTAATAGGCCTCGATTAATTTCGCTTCCTCGTCGGAAACCGGGAAGGAGATATTCGTAGAAATGTCGCTCATTGCTTTATTTTAGCATGCGTCTTGCGTTTATTCATTTCGTCTTCAAAAAATCGTTATAATACCTGCGTTATGCAAACGGTTTACGAGATTTTAGAATGGGAACGCATCAAAGGATTGCTCTCCATTCATACGAGGACTCAAATCGGTCGCCATATGACCGAGTGTTTGGAGCCACTGGAAAAAGGCATATTGGAAGAAGAGGCGGCACGGACTTCGGAAATGATTTTGTGTTTAGACCGTTACGGCCGTCTCCCCATTGATTCCGGCGCCGATATATCCCATTTACTGGATTTGGCCTCAAAAGGGGGTAGGCTAAGCGTAGAGGAATTGGAAACGGTTTGCCACGATGTTTCATTAGCCAAAGACTGTTCTTCTTATTTTAAGAAAAGTCAGGAATCCCCTAAAATCCAAGAGAAATTACTCGCGATGAGCAATATGGATTTTTTGGAGGCAGATATTCATAAAATCATAGCTCCCGACCTCTCCATTTATGACAACGCTTCACCGGAATTGCGGCGTATTCGCTCCTCAATGAAACGATTGGAAAAGCAGATAACCGCTGAACTAGGCGTAGTTTTGGAGGCGAATAAGGAGTATTTAAGTGACACGACGTTGACGCTAAGAAATGGACATTATGTTTTGCCCGTTGCTAACGCGTACAAAAATAAAGTGAATGGAATCGTTCAGGACATTTCTGGAAGTGGCAATACAACGTTCATTGAACCTGAGAGATTGGTACGTTTAAACAATCAACTGGCCATTCTTAAAGGAGAGGAAAAGCAAGAAATCGCTCGTATTTTATTAGAAATTTCTCATGAGGTCGGCGGTTGTAGCGAAGCTCTTAAAACCAACAATCGTCTCATCGGCTATCTTGATTTTCTTCAGTCGAAAGCTCTTTTCGGAGAAGCGTTCCATTGCCACATGGGCCAAATTAGCGAGGATGGCAGTTTGTTTATCCCTGGAGCCCGCCACCCCTTGTTAGATCAAAAAAAGGTTGTTGCCAATGATTTTTCGATTTCAGCGAATTGTAAAATTATTATCATTTCTGGTCCGAACGCCGGAGGAAAAACGATTGCATTAAAAACATTAGGTTGTCTTTGCTTGATGTTTTCCTGCGCGGTGCCTTTGCCTTGTTTGGAAGGGGCGATTGTTCCTCGTTACCAAAACATTTTTGCCGACATTGGAGACTCTCAATCCATTTCCGACAATCTTTCCACCTTCTCTGGCCACGTTTCGAAATTATCCTATATTTGCAATGCGGTGGGAGGAAAGGATTTGGTTCTTTTGGATGAAGTGGGAACGGGCACGAGTCCCAAAGAAGGGGAAGCGCTGGCCAAGGCGGTTACTAAATATCTTCTTAGCAAACATTGCACGGCTATTATCTCTTCGCACTTTGAAGGCTTAAAAGCTTTTGCGTTCGACCACGACTCCGTGGAAAATGCGTCGATGCTTTTCGATGATGAGAAGCTGCTTCCCACCTATAAAATTCAGTTTGGCTTGCCCGGGGAATCCTATGGATTGAAGGTGGCCAAGAGGTTTGGCCTTCCAGAAAAGATTTTAGAAGATGCAGTAAACGAGATGTCTTCTTCCGCCGATCTTAGCGTATCCAAAGCCATTGAAAGACTATCCAAACTAAGCAAAGAGAACGAAGACCTTAAGGCGAGTTTGGCAAAACGGAAGTTTGAATTAGAGAAAAAAGAACGGGATTTAACGATTAAGGAAAATAACTTACGCCAAAAAGAAGAAAAGTCAGTTGGCGAATGGAGAAACGAGAAGAAAATTCTGGTGGACAAAGCCAAAAGCGAAATTGATGATTTAATGAAGGAACTATCAAAACCGGGCGTTAAACTTCATCAAGTCATCCAGGCGGAAAAACGGCTGGAGGATTTGGATGAAAAGAAGCAGGAAAGCACTTTTGATACGGTTGTTTCTGTTGGCGATTATGTAAAGGTACCTGAATTTGATTTGGTTGGAAAAGTCCAAAGAATTCAGGGAAATCGCGTTTATGTAATTACCCCGGATGGATTATCTTTTGAAACGAAAATGAATCAAGTTCTTCTTAGCCTCGCGCCGGAAAAAAAGAAAACAAGAGGAAGCGGCGCGCGTCTAGATTCCGTGGGGAGAGGCCCTTCCGTGCCCATGGAATTGAATATTATCGGCTTGCACGTTGATGAGGCGGCTTGCGAAATTGCCAAATACTTGGATGCTTGTCGTCTGAAGGGGTATAAAAAGGTTCGTATTATCCACGGGTATGGAAGTGGCGCGCTTCGCCAATTAACCCATGATTACCTAAGAAAACACGCAAATTTTGTGGAAAAATTTGAATTGGGAGGAGAGTTTGACGGCGGAAGCGGTGCGACCGTAGTCTACCTTAAATAAGGATGCTCACTCCAAAACTTAGTCGGCTTATTTCTCTGCTTCCGGATTCACCGGGCGTCTATCAAATGAAAGACGCCGAGGATAAAATTATTTATATTGGAAAGGCTAAAAACTTAAAAAAGAGGGTTAGCCAATACTTTTTAAGGCCGCAATCTGGAAAAGTGGCGGCCATGGTTTCCCATGTGGATCATTTCGATTTCATTGTCGTTAACAGCGATAAAGAAGCGTTTATTTTGGAGATGAATCTCATTCAAACGCATTATCCTCGTTACAACATCATGCTTATGGATGATAGCCATTACCCCTATATTGCTTTGAAAAAGCACAATGACCCTCTCCTTAAAATTTCTCGTACCGCTAAAGACGGCCGATATTTTTACTTTGGCCCATTCCCTAACAGTTCTTCGTGTTATCAAACCATTGATTTGCTTAATAAGATTTACCCCACAAGAAAATGTCGAAATATCCCGAATAAGCCTTGCCTGTATTATTCCATGGGCCAATGTTTGGCTCCGTGTGTTCATCCTGTAGACCCTAAAATTACGGATGAACTATACACATCCATAAAGCGGTTTTTGGGTGGGGATACCTCCTCCGTAAAAGCGGAACTGAAGAAAAAAATGAACGAGGCCAGCGATCGTCTCGATTTTGAAAATGCCCAGGAATACAAAAAAATCCTAGATTCGTTGGAATACACAACGGCTAAGCAAACTGTTGAGGTGGTAACCGACACCATAAGTCGAGATGTGATTTCTTTTGCGGAAAGAGACGGCTATCTAGGACTAGCTATCCTGACGTATCGGCAAGGTCGGCTCTTGGGAAAGAATTGCCATGTTTTAAGCGTTTTTGGCCAACGGGAAGAACAAATCGTCGATTTGGTTATGCAATATTATCAAAATCATGAACTCCCCAAAGAAATCGTGGCAAGGGTAGAAGGACTGAAAGAAGACGTTGAAGCTGTTTATGAAGGCTGCAAGGTCATTGTCCCAAAAGAAGGCAGATTGCTTGAAATGGTGCACCTTGCCGAATTGAATGCTAGGCAAGCCCTAGATGCCCATTTTATGACCGCCAGACTGGAAGACGATAATTTGGAACTGCTCGAAAATTTAGGAAAATTACTCGGGATTCCAACCCCTTATCGAATTGAGCTTTTTGATAATTCCCATTTACAAGGCTCCAATGCAGTCGGCGCTATGGTTTGCTTTATTAACGGAGAGTCCGCGAAAGGAATGTATCGGAAATTTCATTTGTCAGATGAAAACGCGGGCGATGATTATCATTCTATGGTAGAAGTGATTACGCGTAGATATTCTCGCCTTAAAAACGAAGGATCCCCTTTGCCGGATTTAATTCTTGTGGATGGAGGATTGCCCCAAGTCCATGCGGCAGAAGAAGGATTAAACCAAGCGGGGACGCCTCAAATTCCATTGTTTGGTCTATTCAAAAATGACAAACACCAAACAAGCGGATTGATGGATAGAAACGGAAATGTATACCAGATGGATTCGAAATCCCCATTATTTTTCCTATTGATGAGGATGCAAGATGAAGTTCACCGCTATGCGATCACCTTTCATAAAAATGTTCGTTCCAAGAAGGCTAAGGAAAGCATTTTTGATGGAATTCCTGGCATTGGAATAAAGAGAAAAGAAGTGCTGGAGAAGCATTATCCCAGCAGAGAGGCGTTGCTGAACGCTTCTATAGAGGAGCTTTCGCAAATTCTTCCTGAAAAAACGGCACAAATCCTATACACAAGGCTACACAACCCCTTTGAAAAAGTATAAACTACACCCGTGCGCCCGTAGCTCAGCCGGATAGAGCAACAGCCTTCTAAGCTGTGGGTCAGGCGTTCGAATCGCCTCGGGCGCGCCATAAAGATATAGTTGTGGCGTCTTGCGCACCACTAAGCAATAACATATATGAAAAGAACGATTTTATTATTCAGCTCCTTATTTTTGTTGGCATCTTGCTCGGTTCGCCCAGGTTCGTCTTCCTCCCCAATGAACCCGGAAGATTCCTCTTCCGTTTCCGAAGACCCTAATTTCCCTTCCTTTAACCAAAAGACGAAAATCGCCAAGAATATGGCGGATTACATGGAAAATAACGTCTACGCGCTGAGCGCAACTCCAAGCATTGGTAAGGCCAAACTTTTAGTGATACCTGTTTGGTTTACGAATTCCGGCAAGTACATTTCCTCCGATAAAAAAGAACAAGTTCGTGCCGATATCGAAACGGCCTATTTTGGAACGGAAGAAGAAACGGGGTGGAATAGTGTTAAATCCTATTACGAAACGTTGTCTCATGGTCGGTTGACGCTAGAAGGGACCGTTGCGAATTGGTATGAGTGTGGAAAATCCTCTTCCTCCTATTATTCCGAAGAATCCGGCGCAAATAATACCGTGACGCTTGTGCAAAAAGCCTCCGACGCTTACTTTGCATCCAATCCTAGGGAATCCCGAAAAGATTATGATTTGGATGGAGATGGATATTTGGATGGCGTCATGCTGATTTATGGGGCGCCAGACTACACTTCGTTAAATAACAATAATGCGTCCAATCTTTGGGCCTATACGTTTTGGATTCAAGACGGCGATAAGCAAAACGTGGTTAGTCCTGGCACAAATGTCTTCTTCTGGGCCAGTTATGACTTTATGTATTCGGAAGGAAGCGAAGCGAAAAAGCGCGTAGGATCGACTTATGGCGGCGGGGATACCTCCCACTGCACATTAGATGCCCATACTTATATTCACGAGATGGGTCATGCCTTTGGTTTAGATGATTATTACGACTATAGCCAACAATACAATCCTGCTGGTGGATTTTCGATGCAAGATATGAATGTGGGCTCCCACGACCCCTATTCCTCTTTGGCTTTAGGCTGGACGGATCCCTATATTCCAACGGAAGATTGCAAAATCTCCCTTCGTTCTTTCACGGAAACGGGAGACGCCGTTTTGCTTTCTACTAACCCGGGAAGCGTGGATTCGGCGTTTGGCGAATATCTGCTACTTGAGCTCTACACCCCTACTGGCCTTAACCAATTGGATTCGACCTATTCTTATAGCGAATCTCCAACTGGGCCAACCTCTAGCGGGATTCGTGTTTGGCACGTGGATACCCGCTTAGCCTATTTGACCTACACTCAAATGCAAGATCAAAGCGTTGATTTCATGGCTTCGCAAATTACCTCGGACCCTACCCTTGAAAATTGTGGCGTAACCCTTGCTTTTTCCAACACCTATTATGCTTCCGGAACGGAAGATTACGTTAGTGTTCTAGGGAAGAAGTACGCGGATTACAATCAATTACAATTAATTCGTAACGATGAAACGGCAACGCATCAATGCGATTTATTTGTTAGTGATGTCGACTTATTCCGCGACGGGGAGTCATTCTCGATGTCCGCGTTTGGAAATCAATTCGTTAAAAAAGGAAAAATGAATAACGGAGAATCGCTTGGATGGTCGTTTTCGGTCAATATTCAAGGAAGCGGAACAAGCGCCGTTGCCGAATTGAAAATTCAAAAAGCTTAATAAAAAAGCCGTCTCTTATTTCGAAACGGCTGTATTGTCTTTGCTTTTTTTGGGGTCCAAGTGATAGAAACGGGCCTCTTTTTCTTCAAAGCGTTTTAGAATCATTGACCTGGTCGTTTCCGCAAGCTCTTGAACATTCTTTTGCTCCACGATTTCAGTATCGACGACTCCAACTACATCGAGGTAGATGTGCGTGCGGTGAAGGGGCCAGCGTCTAGAAACGGCGTTCGTATTTTGGATGGCGGCGACTACGATGGGGCAATGGGCTTCCTTTGCTAAGGTGAAGGTTCCTGGATGGAAGGGAAGAAGGAGGGGCTCTGGGAAGGTTTTATTTCTTGTTCCTTCCGGAGCAATACAGATGGAGTGTCTTTTCGACTTGATTTCTTCTACTCCACGACTTATGACCTGGGCACCGTCTAACAAATCGCCTTGTTTGATGGGCAGACAGCCGGCTTTTTTAAACCATGGACCCGCTACTGGGATGTCGAAGTTTTCAATCTTGGATACATAGAGGACATCGTGATTACGGAAAGCGTAAATTAGGGCGAATTCGTCGAAAATGGAAAGGTGGTTATTCACCAGCATAAACCGACAGTGACGATTGGGCACTTTCCCCATTCCACGGAAATGAGGACGGACGCGGAAAAGAACCATTAGGATAAAGGCGGTTTGCGAAACGATAAATTGTGCATAGCGGCTAGGTTTGCTGTAGGTTTTCGATTTATAGAATCCGCTCGCGATAGCTAAGTAAATAATAAAGCTCGCGAAAAGGCCCCAATAAAAGGCAAACGGCAAGACGAACCAAGTCCAAATCCAAACCCAGCTTTGGTACCAATTGCAAAAATAGAACATTAGTCCTTGAATGGCGAAGGCAACAATAAGAAATGAAATGGATAAAATCATGGCAAAGATTATGAACCAAAAAATTCAATAAAAGCAAGAAAGGCTAGATATAGGAGCAAATAAGGGATTGGATTTACGACCATTTCGAGGTTTTCTTGAATGATTCGGCGAATGTGTGG
>CAKUWP010000027.1:0-15938 GCA_934699525.1 uncultured Bacilli bacterium | reverse complement strand
GAAGGTAGCCCCCATGGGCGAGAACAGCGCGCTGCCGGGCTTTTTCTTTTCGGGGCCGTTTCGGCCCCTTTTTTGCTATTATTTTATCCTTACTTTTTTAGCGGTTTTTAAGCGAACCCTCTAATTTTTTTCAAAAGAGGCGACCCATGCTATCGTTTTCACCCCTTTAGGGGTGGGGCAAGAATGTTTCCTTTATTATTTTTTTCTCTCTACTATAATAGTATGGATAGGTATTATGCCCGCTTCTTTTGTACGCGATATACAGGAATAACAAGATGAACATTGGTAAGAAAACGCAGTACGGAGCCATCGACATCGGTTTGGATGCGATCGCTTCTGTCGCGGGTGCCGCCGCTTGCAGTTGCTATGGCGTTGCTGGCTTGGCCCCGAAGTCGAAAAGCCTCGTCGATAATGTTGCGACGCTTTTGAAAGAAGAAGAATGGTTCAAAGGCGTTGGCATCTGTAAAACCAAAAAAGGATACGAAATCAGTGTATATATCTTTGGCGTTTACGGGGTGAAACTCTCTGAAGTGCTTTCCGAAGTTCAAAAGCGCGTGAAATACGAGCTTCAAAAGACCTTTGGTATTCCTTTGGCTGCAGTTAATGTCTACGTTCAAGATGTGAAGGAGAACCCCGAAGAATGAAAACCATCAACGCGACGCTCTTAAAGCAAATGTTTATTTCGGGCGCCAATAATCTTTATAACCACTACCCCGAAATCAACCAATTAAACGTTTTCCCGGTCCCAGACGGCGATACCGGCATGAATATGAACCTCACCGTGACCAGCGGCATGAAGGAAATCCAAAATCGTCCCGATGACGACGATCTTTATACCTTGGGCAGCGGTTTCAGCCGTGGCTTGTTGATGGGGGCCCGCGGAAATAGCGGCGTCATCACCAGCCAAATCTTCAAAGGCTTCTCCGTGGCTTTAAAAGGACACGAAACCCTCAATGCGGTTCAACTATCCGATTGCTTTGTTTCCGCAAAAGAAGTGGCTTACAAAGCGGTTATGAAGCCAGTAGAAGGCACCATTCTTACCGTTATTCGCGAAGCGAGTGCCGCTCTCCGTAGCTTCGTCTCTTCTTCGACTTCCATTGAAGATGCAATGAAATATCTCTTGGAACAAGCTCGCATTTCTTTGGATCACACCCCGGATTTGCTTCCCGTTCTTAAGGAAGTTGGCGTCGTCGATAGTGGCGGAGCCGGCTTGGTCCGTATTCTCGAAGGCATGGAATATGCGGCTTGCCATCGTGGCAAAGTCATCGAGCGCAACGAAGATGTCGGTGCCGTTCCAACGGAAGAACCGCTTTATGCAGGCGCCAAATTATCTGAAGACGAAGAAGGATATGGCTACTGCACCCAATTCATTCTCCGCTTAGGAAAACCAGGCGTTGATGGAAAGAAAGCCTTCTTGGAAAAGAATTTCAAAGGCTTCTTGGCCAAGCACGGCAAATCCCTCGTCACGGTTCGCGATGAAGATATCATCAAAGTTCACGTCCACACCTTGACCCCGGGCAACATGCTCAATTACGCGCAGCAATTCGGCGAATTCGTCTCGATTACCATTGAGAATATGTCGGAAGAGCATAACAACATCCAACATGGAGCGGAGGCCACCGATATGGCTGGCAACATTGCCCGTTCCCGCGAACAAAAGAAGACGGAAGAAGAGGATGAAATCCGCGTGGATAAGGATTTAGGATTGATTTCCGTTTCTTCTGGAGAAGGGCTAGATGAAATCTTCCGCGAACTTGGCGTTGACGTTATCGTTAGCGGCGGGCAAACGATGAACCCTTCCACCGAAGATTTTGTGAAGGCCATTAAGCAAACCCACGCTTCCAACGTCTTCATTCTTCCCAACAACTCCAATATTGTTCTAGCGGCCTCTCAGGCTTGCGAAATCATGCAAGGAAGCGGGATTAATGCGGTGGTCATCCCGTCCAAAACGATCCCTCAGGGCATCGTTTCGGCGATGAACTTCAACCCAGAAGGGGAAGCACCGTCGATTCAAGAAGATATGAAAGGCGCCTTGAAAACCGTGAAGTCCGGATCGGTTACCTACGCCATCAAAGACACGGACATCGATGGCGTGCACATCACCAAAGACTATTACATGGCGATGCAAGATAAAAACATCGTTTCCTGCGTCAAAGACAAAATGACGGCTTTGACGGATCTCGTGGATTCCTTGGTTGACGATGACGCCTCGATGGTGACGGTTATCGTTGGCAAAGACGTCACAAGCGAAGAAGAAAGCAAAGTGGCGGAGGTTCTCGGTGAAAAATACGGCGATGATTTAGAAATCGACGTGAAACGCGGAGATCAGCCGGTCTATTCCTTCCTCGTTGGAATCGAATAACTTCAAGCGGGCTTGGCCCGCTTTTCTTTTATAGGGTCCAAGCCTAAAATAAGAGGATGATTCAAGGAAAGAAGCGATTGGAATCTAAGAAAATTGAAGTCGTTCTAAATACCTTCTTTTCGTGCGTTTTTCCCTATTTATTACTGCTTTTTGCTAGTTTTATTCCTTTTGCGATTTATTTCCGTTCTGGGATGGATTTTCCTTCGGGGGATGATTCCCTTTGGCATCGAATTTGGGCTTGGGATTTGGCTGAAGGGTGGAAAAACGGATTCTTTGGCATCACCCCTTCCCATACCTTGATGGGAAATCTAGGACTTGGCACCTATTTGTTTTACGGGGGATTGAGCCATGAAATGGTGGCCCTCCTTCATGTGATTTTTCCTTTCATTTCCATTAATTGGAGCTGGAAAATCCTAACCGTTGCCATGACCTACCTCATGGGAATATGGATGTATTGGCTGGGGAAGAAGCTCTGCAAGAACGATTTGTGCGCTCTAATGCTTGCCCTTTGCCTTATTTTTTCTCCTTATCGCATCAATTGTGTTTTGTATCGCGCGGCTTACCCTGAGGCTTTTGCTTTAAGCTTCGCTCCGCTACTTTTCTTGGGTGTTTATAACCTGGGGCACGGGGATTTCCGCCCCCAGTCTTTCTTATCCTGCATTTTTGGCGTTTCATGCATGGTTTTATGCCACCCCTTTACGGCGATGAGCTTTATCATCGCGGCTTTGGTTTATTTGCTTTTAAACTACAAGGGGCTTCTTTCCGTATTCCATAACAAGCAGGCGATTATCTTGACGGCTTGCTCCGTAGTTTTGGTTTTTTGTTTGATTAGTTTCTATTTCTTCCCGATGATGCATTACAAGAATTCGGGACTTTATAACATCAGCGACAATCAACTCATGTGGATCAACGCCGAACATTTGGCGTGGTCGACGGGTTATAGTGACCAATTCAGCGGCTTTTTACGCCCCAATTGGATTGAACATCTAGTTTCCGAGCAATATCACTTCCCCAACATCAGCGGCGAATCCTGGCTTAGTTGGGTGTTGGATTACGTTAATTTTGGTTTCTTTGGAGCCTTGGGTGTTTTCCTGCTTTGTTTTTTAGGGAAAAAGAACCGCCCGTTCTTGGGAGCTTATTTGTCCGCGGGCGTTTCCTTGCTTTGCCTTTGCTTTACCAAAAGGGCGGAGATGTTTTTGATTGCTCCCATTTTTTCCATCGCATTATTTTTAATTGGCACCTCAAAAGAAGAAAAATGGGATCGAGAGATGGCAAGACGAGAAATCGAGGAAGAGACCAAAGATCCTTCTTTCCATTGGCTCTTGGTCCTCTTCGTGGCTTGCTTTATCTTGATGTTTGTCGGGGATGTTTGGTATTCCATGCCATCCCTATTCTATACCGCCCAATTCGCGTGGCGTTTCTGGGGCCTAACTTTGTTCCTTGCCGTGATGATCGTGGGCCTAGCTACCCGCCCCTTTGCCCAAAAGAAGTATGTCCAAGGGGGCTTAGCCATGTTATTTGCTTTAAGCTTCCTTTCCTGCATGGGGCCGATTGATAAGCGTTTTGTTTCTTATTCGGGACAAAATGGGGGGCCAGAACCCAGTTTATCCTTGGTGCAATCCACCAAAAAACAAGGCTCCCAAAACGAATATGTCCCGATGGTTTTCCGCCAAAGCGACTATCGTAGCGAATATTCCGCCTCCCTTTATCCCACGATTCGGAAGCAAATTTACGGGAATAGCCCTTATCGGTGGGGAATGGAAAATTACCTAGCTCCGGCGTTTCTAGAAGGATCGGGATCTTTGGCCATTACTTCCCTCCATAGCCCGGAAGCTACTTTCGATGTGGTCATTTCTTCGGATAACGCTTTGGTTCAATTGCCCCAATTCTATTACGAAGGTTATGAAATGGCGTTAAGCGGAGACTCTTCTTATCAAGTGAAAGGCATCTATGTGGATGGCCTTGTGAGTTTTAACCTCAAAAAAGGGACGTATCAGGCCTCTTTGAAATGGGTGGGCCTAACTTCTTATCGCGTTGGCGTTCCTTTATTCTTTGTTGGTTTAGCGGGATGCGTCGCCCTATATGTGGTTCCAACCGTTTGGAACTACCGGCATAAAAAAGAAGAGAAGGAAGGGGAAAAGGCGGCATGAAACTAACGACTTCTTCTCGATTAGAAGAAATGCTGCAGGACATGGGCATTCATTCTTATTTGGATGTTTTGGGCCATCTTCCTCGCCGTTATGATAACTTCACCTATACGGATTCAAAATGCCTCTCTTTTCTAGAAGACAAACAAAAGGTCGTTCTCCTTGGCAGAATTCTGACCAAGCCGCGCGTGCAGAAATTTCAGCGAGCTTCCGTGGCCAAGTTTTATTTTCGCGAAGAAAAAACGCATCGGGATTTTGCCATTGAAGCATGGAACCGTCCCTATTTAGCGGGGAACGTGGAACTGGATAGCCTTTATTCCTTGCAAGGAAGCTATGATCGAAACGGCCATTGCTTGAATTTGATTTTGCTTCGAAAAGGCATCATCAAACCGGAAGATTCCATCGTCCCCATTTATAGTTTGCCCAAAGATTACCCCGAACATTCTTGGCGTCAACTTGTGAAAAAGGCGCTAGAAGCAGAGAAGGAGTCTCTTCCTGATTTTTTGCCCTCTTATCTCCGTCAAAAATACCGGTTAGTCTCTCGCCAAGAAGCTTATGCTCTCTGCCACTTCCCCTCGTCGATGGAAGATGTGCGGCAAGGGACGCGCCTTCTCAAATACGAAGAAGCTCTTCTTTTCAGTTTGAAAAACCAATGGATTCGCTCCCAAAATAAGGCTTTGGTTCGTCAAAGTAGAAAAACCATCGATTTTAAAAAAGTAGGGGATTTGATTCGTTCTTTGCCCTCCCCTCTTACCGATGACCAAAAAAAGGCGTTAAGAGACGGACTGGAGGATATGAATTCCAACCGGTTGATGTACCGCCTTCTCCAAGGAGACGTCGGCACGGGAAAAACGTTGGTGGCGGCTTTGATGTTATATGGGAATTACCTTCGCGGAGAACAAGGGGCGTTGCTTGCTCCTACGGATTCTTTGGCGAGGCAACATTATGAAACTTTGCAGTCCTTTTTTCAAAAAGAAGGGATACGGGTAGGCTTGCTGGTTGGCGGACTTTCAACAAAAGAACACCGCGAGATGCTAGAAAAATGCCAAAAAGGAGAAGTGGACATCGTTGTGGGGACCCACGCGTTATTCGCCGAAAAAGTCCGTTATGCCAATTTGGGGTTTGTGGTGATGGATGAGCAGCATAAATTCGGCGTGAACCAACGGGCTGCTTTGGCGGATAAAGGGGAGCATGCGGATGTTTTATTGATGTCGGCTACTCCGATCCCCCGTACCTTGTCGTTAACGTTATATGGAGACTTGGACGTTTCCATTTTGTCTTCTTTCCCAGCAAGGAAAAGAGAGGTAACGACCAAAATCGTTAAGTCGGATTCCATGGAGATGAAAAAACGGATTGCCGCCTCCCTTACCAGCGGGCACCGCGTTTATGTCGTGGCCCCACAAATCGAAGGGGGTGAAGAGGAGGATTCCTCGGTTTTATCCGTTTACCACCGTTATGAATCCGCTTACCCTGGTTTAGTGGGTTTGCTGCATGGCCAAATGAATTCGGAAGAAAAAGCAAAAGCCATCGAGGATTTTAAAAATGGGGAAACCCCCATCCTGATATCCACGTCGGTTATCGAAGTGGGAATCGACGTGAAAGCGGCCAATCTCATGATTATCTATGAGCCGACCCATTTTGCTTTGTCCAGCTTGCATCAGCTTCGTGGCCGCATCGGACGAGACGGCAGCCCTTCCGTTTGTTACTTGGTTTACGGCCATTCTATCCAGGAGGATTTGGATAAATTGAAGGTGCTGGTGGATACGGAGGACGGATTTAAAATCGCGGAAGAAGATTTGAAGCGTCGCGGGCCGGGGGAACTAGCGGGGGTGAAGCAATCGGGATTGCCGGATTTCCATTTCGCCAACATCGTCACGGACTTCAAAATGTTTGAATGCGCTCGAGACGATGCGGTAGAAATCTTTGCCCATCGTGATGAGAAAGAACTCCGTCCGCTATTAGAACGGGCCTATAAAATGAGCCAAGGCATTTCTCTAGCCTAACCAAACGCCATCTTTCTTGTATAATGACATTGTTATGTCATCTCCGTATTTTAAATTGTTTCATCGCTTCGGTATTCTTCCTCGCGACGAGGAACTCTATACCCTGGCTTTTACCCACCCTTCTTGCAACGCCAGCGCGGGAACCAAGCACGTGGATTATGAGCGCCTGGAGTTCTTAGGCGACGCGATTGTTGGGGCGGTGGTTGCCGATCTTTGCTATCGTCTTCACCCCGAAATGGATGAAGGCGGATTGACCCAAATCAAAAACCAATTGGTTCAATCGCAATCGGAAGCCTCGCTATGCCTTTTCTTGGGGCTCGACGAATATATTCGCGTCGGCAACAATTTTGCCTCCAGCAACCCGATGGGCGGTGGAGCGATGTCCAAGGCGGAAAAAGCCTTGTACGAAAATGTTTTCGAATCGTTTATTGGCGCCATGTATTTGGACCAAGGGATGACATTTACCTATCGTTTTTTGCATGATTTGTTCTTCAAAAGGGTCCAAGATGCCAAAATTGAATTAGACCCCAAGAGCGAATTGCAGCATCATTTGCAGGCCGATGGAGCGGTTTCGATTGTTTATAAAGTTCTGCAAAAAGACGGAACGGCGCAGAATACCCATGTGGTGGCCGCTGTTTTCTTCGATGGCATGGAGCTCGGACGCGGGGAGGGCAGCAATACCAAACTCGCGGAAGTGGAAGCGGCCAAAGATGCTTTGCATAAATTAAGCATCCCCAAAAATTAGGAGAGACGTATGGGATTATTTTCCTTTTTAAAGAATAAATTTTCCAAAAAGAAACCAGAAACGGAATCTTCGGTTTCCACTTATCAAAAAGGACTCGAAAAAAGCAGGAAGAATTTTGCTTCTCGTTTGGATGAGCTGAGCAAGCGGTATGCCAAAATCAATCCAGAATATTTTGAGGAATTAGAAGAAATCCTCATTGAAAGCGATGTGGGTGTGGAGCTTTCCATTCGCCTTTGCGAAGAATTGTTGGATAAAGCATCCAAAGAAAGCGTAAGCGATCCCAAAACCATCAACGAAATGCTCGTGGATGAAATGTTCGTGGGCTATGCGACCAAAGGGGATTCCATCGAAAACGAAATCCGCTTCCAAAAAGAAGGGACGACGGTATTGTTAGTTTGCGGCGTCAACGGCGTTGGCAAAACTACCTCGATTGCTAAACTGGCTTATCGCTATCTCCATCAGGGAAAAAGCGTACTTCTTGTTGCGGGGGATACTTTCCGCGCGGGAGCGGTGGAACAGTTAAAAGTTTGGGCGGACCGTTTGGGCTGCCCCATCATCACAGGGAAACCGGATGGCGATCCTGCTTCCGTTGCCTATGACGGAGCGAAGTATGCGAAAGACCATCACATCGATTTGATGATCATGGATACCGCGGGAAGATTACAAACCAAAGCGAATTTGATGCAGGAATTATCGAAGATTCACCGCGTTTTATCCCGAGAAATCGAAGGGGCGCCCCATGAATCTTTCTTGGTTGTGGATGCCACCACGGGCCAAAATGGCGTGTTGCAGGCCAAAGCCTTTAAGGAAGTGACGGATATCACGGGCATCGTCATCACCAAAATGGATGGAACTTCCAAGGGTGGAATCATCTTGTCCATTCGCGATGAATTGGGAGTTCCCGTCCGTTTCATCGGTTTAGGCGAAGGGATGGAAGACTTGCAGGAATTTGACTTGGATAAATACTTATACGGTTTGCTTTTAGGGGATGCTGAGCATGAGTGAAACGTCCTTGGCGAGTCGAGAACGCGTCTTGGAGCTTCTCGAATCCTATGAGCCGTTATTAACGGAACGGCAAAAACAAACTCTCGATGCCTATTACCGTTGCGATTTAAGTTTTGGCGAAATCGCCGAGGAATCGGGAATCACAAGGGCAGGCGTCAGCGATGCGGTCGCCAAAGCCGTCAACAAGCTGGAGGAATTCGAAAAACGCCTCGGCTTGATTAAAAAGAAAAAGGAGTGGCAAAAGCGTTATGAGAATCTATCCACCTCTAACGCTGATGTTGCCGCTTACCAAACATTAACGGAGGACATCATTCATGGCATTTGAATCACTGGGCGACCGCTTCAGCAACATCTTCAAGAAGATGCGGGGCAACACCCAATTAACCGAAAAGAACATGGACGACATGCTGAAGGAGATTCGCGTCGCCTTACTCGAAGCCGACGTGAACTTCAAAGTCGTCAAAGCCTTTACCAATGACGTCAAAGAGAAGGCGCTAGGCCAAGATGTCTATAACAAGGTCAACCCGTCTCAGATGGTCGTTAAAATCGTCCACGATGAGATTCAAGAACTTTTGGGCGCGGATCAAACGGGCATCCAATATAACGCGAATGGATTAACCTCTATTTTGCTCCTTGGTCTTCAAGGTACTGGTAAAACCACGACTGCTGGTAAATTAGCCTATCTCATGCACCAAAAAGAGGGCAAGAAGGTTTTGGTGGCTGCTTTGGATATTTATCGCCCAGGCGCTATCGAACAGTTACAGGCTGTCGTTAGCAAAACGGGCGCGGATTTCTTCTCCCTTGGGAACAAGGTCAATCCGGTGGATATCGCCATCCAAGCCAAGAAAAAAGCCTTGGAAGAACATTATGATGTTTTGATTTTGGATACTGCGGGCCGTTTGCAAATCGATGAAGGCCTCATGGAAGAACTTCGTCGCATCAACCACGAAATTCATCCAGAAGAAGGGTTGCTTTTAGTGGACGCGGCCGCAGGACAAGACGCGGTGAACGTGGCGAATGCCTTTAACAAAGAACTCCATCTAACCGGAGTCATCATGTCTCGTTTGGATGGCGACGCCCGTGGCGGTGCCGCTTTATCCATCAAATACTTAACGGGCCTGCCGATTAAGTTTGCCGGCGTGGGTGAAAAGATCACGGATATGGAAATCTTCTATCCCGATCGTATGGCCGACCGCATCCTTGGAATGGGAGACGTAGTCACCCTTGTAGAAAAAGCTAAAGAGCAAATCGATGAGAAACAGGCGGAAAAAGACGCTAGGAAGATGCTGGATGGCAACTTCACCTTGGAAGATATGCTCCGTCAAATGAAACAAGTTCAAAAACTAGGTTCCATGAAGGCCATCGCCAAATTGATTCCGGGCATGCCGAAAATCAGCGATGAACAGCAAGCACAGGCTGAAAAGGAGATGAAAACCTTCGAAGCCATCATTGGCTCGATGACGCCTTACGAAAGAAAACACCCTGAAATTCTCCGTTATTCCCACAAGAACCGTATTGCTAAGGGTTCGGGAAAAACCAACGCGGACATCAATCGTGTTTTACGGAAATACGAGCAGTCTAAAGAGATGATGAAACAGATGAAACAATATCAAAAATCTGGGAAAATGCCTCGTGGAGGCAACATGCCCTGGGGAAGGTAACGCTTATGGCAGAAAACGCAGTGAATCCGATCTACGAGCCGCGCAAATTCTACGAACAATCCTTAAAACAGCAATATCACGCACAAGCGGAAGCCTTTTTCGATGAATTAGTGAAGCAATCGGAGGTCGATGGACCTGCTAATGCCAATCACGTCAAAGACTACAAAAAATCTCTAGAGGACCTAGAAAATATTCAAAACAAAGCGTCCAGCAAGAAAGTCCAACGCGGCTTTGTCATTTTCGCCATCGTCCTTTGCTTTATCGCCGCCATTGTTTTTTGCGTTCTATTCCATATGGGTTGGTGGATGCCTCTTATTGGCGTAGTGTTTCTCGCCGGCGGCATAGCCTTGATCGTTTACGTTGTCAAAGCTCTTAACCCATTAATCAAAGGCTTAAATGAACAGATTGCAGCCATGCAACAAAAATCCCAACAGCTATTGGACCTTTGCTATCAGGATTTGGAAGTTTTAAACCGTTCTTATGATTGGAACATCCCCTGTTCCATCATGAAGAAAACGACCCCGATTTTGGATTTGGATCCCTATTTCTCCGCGAATCGGTTTGCTTATCTCGTACAGAAATTCGGCATGCCGGAAAGCTTAGGGGATACCACTTCCTGCGTGGGTGTTTTGTCCGGCCATATCCAAGGGAACCCCTTCGTTTTGGAAAAAGACGTTTCCGAAGAAATCATCGATAAGACCTATACGGGGTCCATCGTGATTACGTGGACGACGACATATAGCGATAAAAATGGAACTCACACGCAGCAACATTCGGAGACGTTGACGGCGACGGTTTATCATGAAGCCCCCCAATACGAATATGCTACTCGTTTGATTTATGGCAATGAAGCTGCGCCCCATTTGCATTTCTCCCGCGTTCCTAGCGGACAAGGCGGAGACGACAAATCCTTGGCCCGCTTCGTGAAGAAACGTTCCAAAGAATTGACCAAAAAAGAAAAAGACGATTTGCTCGACAATGACCCCAAGACGAATTTCACCAAAATGGGCAATGATAAATTCGACGCCCTTTTTGGAGCGGACGACCGTGATAATGAAGTGGAATTCCGTTTGCTCTACACCCCACTTGCTCAGAAAAACATCCTCGATTTGTTAACGAATCCCGAACCGTTCGGCGATGACTTTGTCCAAGTGAAGGATGGCATGCTCAATTCTATTTCTTCCGGCCATAGCCAGGCATTTGATTACAGTGCGAACCCCGTGATTTTCCGTAACTATGATTTAGAAGACGCCAAGAAGAAGTTCGTGGACTACTGCGATACCTTTATTCGTAACCTTTATTTCGACCTTTGCCCCATTATTTCCGTTCCTTTGTATCAAACTCACAAGCCCATGGAATTTATCTATGAGAACATGCCCTATAACCTTTCTAACTATGAACATGAGGTTATGGCCAATGGCATGGATCCTGAATTCTTCCGCCCAGAAGAAGCGGATCCGGATTTACCGTTGATTCTCAAGGTTAGCAAGGGAAATAAATCAGGGATGGGTGACCGTCTCGTCATCCATTGTTTATCCTTCAAGACGACTCCCCAAGTGGATTACGTTCCTAAACTTGGCGGAGACGGCAATATTCATCAGGTCCCCGTTCACTGGATCCAATACGATTTAGTGGAAAAGGAAATGGGAATGGAGGTGGCTTCCGTTGGCGGAACCCAAAAGAGCTACGCCGAGAAGATCCAAAGCGTCGTCCGCGATATTGTCGGAGGACGACAAGGGCATTATGAACGCGGCTTATATTGCTATGGATTCTCCTTGGATGAAAATTGCCCGGGATTGTCCAAAAAAATCGCCGCTGCCTTTCAAGATGACAAGGCTCAAAAATAATTTATAATTACATCTATCTAGGAGGATAAATTACTTATGGCAAATGAACTAGATGAAACAAAAGATCCGATTCGTGAAGAAGGTCGCGACGTCCACGTCATCGATAAGCAATTAACCGTTACCGTCGACTGGCGCAGCACGTTCTTCCAGGTGATTCTCTGGATTTTGGGCATTATCCCGGGCATCGTCTTCGCCGTTATGAAAATCAAAGCCCGTTCTCACTTGCAGCAAATGCAGCAAAAGATCCAACATGACGCGTCTACCATTGATAACTATCTGCAAAACCGCGTCACGATTTTGACCAACACTGCAAGTTTGCTCAACAAATCCATCGAACTCGACAAGACGACGTTTGCGGAAATCGCCAAATATCGCAGCGGAAATTTCTCCGATGCAGAACGTGGCGAAGTCGCGAACAAACTCGCCACGGCTGAAAGAGCCATCAACATTGCTCTAGAAGCCTATCCGGATCTCCGCGCCCATGCGGATATCCAAACCGCGATGCAGCAAAACGCCTACACCCAGCAGGAAATCACCGCTGCGCGCGAAGCCTATAACGACACGGTTCAATCTTGGAACACCTTGATCTATCAATGGCCGACCTATCGCATCGTTGCCGCGAAAGCCAAATACACGACCCGCATCCCCTTCACGGTCAGCCAAGAAGTCCGCGAAGCTGCGCAGAAAAAAGATTTCTTCGCAAACTAACGAATTGGTTAAACCAAAAAGGATGGGCGATTGTCCATCCTTTTTCTGTTACAGCAAACTGAAACGAATTCGATCTTCGACGATTCTTTTTTCTTTGGGCTCTAGTTGAGTAAGAAACGGCCGGTCTATTAATTCATCAGGATCTTTAATTGTTTGAGGCAACCCCCACCAAGGCTCTACGCATAGAAAGGCATCTTCTTCGCTTTTAGGAGTCCAAATGGCGATATAGGGCGAAGCGTATTGGAATTCAATTCTAACGCCCCTTCCCGTGTCTAAAACAATGGGGGCTTCGGGGGTGGGAAGGATTAAGGTATCCATTCCTAATAAGAAATCCTTGGTAAGAGTGATTTCTCCACCCTTTGGATATTCTTTCATGGTGGAGCCGTCTAGAGGTTCTGTGAAATGGATGAAGTGCTCAGGGAGGGTTAATTTTGCTTTTCCAAATTCGCAGTAAAACGCAGGATGGCTTCCAGTAGCAAAGGGGAGAGTTTCATCGCCAGTATTGGTAATTTCATAACGGCGAAGCAAGGTTTCTTCTTCCAAAACGAAGGCTTCAACGAAGGAGAAGTGGTAAGGATACAAACGAAGGGTTTCCGCGTTTTCCTTCAGGGAAAAACTCATTTGTTCTTCGTTTTCTTGATGAGGAAAGAAATCACTATTGCGGGCAAAGCCATGACGACTGGTGGAATGGGTTTGGCCTTTGCAACTATAGCGATCCGCGGGACCAATCACAGGAAAAAGGATATGGTCTTGGAATTTCCACGTCCCCTCCTTTTGATAAAGAAGTTCTTGCCCAAAAAGCTGGACGGAAGTGAGTTCTCCGCCAAGAGAAGAGGCGGTAACGGAAAGGAAACTGTTTTTAATCTGCATATCTAATTGTAGCGCAAAAAGAAAAGACGCGGGATACCGCGTCAATGGTGAATGAATTTTTTGCCTTTTTCCAAAGCGGCTTTTTCCCATTGTGGGGTTTCATCCGATTCGCTTTCCACGAGCAATTTTTTATCTTGCTTGGACAAGGCAACTTTTTCGAAGATATCAGGCCGGTGCTCCCTGGTTAGCAGAAGGCTTTGCTTTCTCCGCCACTTATCGATGGCGGTGTGGTTCCCAGAATAAAGGATATCCGGAACTTTTTGGCCCTCGAATTCATACGGTTCGGTGTATTGGGGATATTCCAACAAATTATCGTTGAAGGATTCGTCGGTCAAGCTATCCGCGGTGATGGCTCCATCTAAAAGACGGATGACGCTATCGGAAATCGCCATCGCAGGGATTTCGCCGCCGGTAAGGACGTAATCTCCAATGGAAACGAGCTCATCGCAATAAGCGTTGACCCGTTCGTCGATACCTTCGTAATGCCCGCAAATGATGACGAGATCATCCAAGGTGGCAAAACGCTTGGCCATCGATTCGTTATAGGTCTTTCCTCGCGGAGACATCAAGATGACGTGGCTATTTTCCTGGCGGTTCGCCCGTAAAGCATCCACGATGGGTTGGCATTTTTCAATTAAGCCGGCGCCTCCCCCGATGGGTGGGGTGTCCGTGCGGCCGTATTTGTCCTTTGTGTAATCACGGATATTAACGACCTTGATTGTAGCAACCCCCTTCCCCAAAGCGCGTTTCATGATGGAGTTCGTTTGGAACCCATCAAACATTTCAGGGAAAAGAGTGAGGATGGTAATGTTCATAACAACCCCTCAACCACGTGAATCGTTATCGTTTTTTCGTTGAGATCAACCGTTGGAACAAATTCGTCAATGAAAGGGCAATAGAAGCACTTTCCATCTGGTTTTTTAATCTTGAGGTTTTTGGTAGGCGCATTGCCTAACACGTCGATAACAACACCCAGTTCATGGGATTCTTCATCGATGGTTTTGCAGCCGATTAAATCGGATAGGCGGTACATGCCTTCGGGCAAAGTGGCTTCTTCTTTGTCCATGGTAAGGTCCCACCCCTGCAAGAGTTCGGATTCCTCAATGGAAGGAACTTCTTCAAAAGAGAAGACGCAAAGGGGACCTTGTGGCCGCACACTTTTTAATGTCAATTCTTTCTCCTCTTTGGTTCGAGAATTCACGGCGAAAAAATGACGTCCGATTTGGAAGCGTTCCGCAGGGAAATCGGTCATCGAATAGGCACGGATTTCTCCCTTGAGTCCAAAGGTTTTTGTAAAATGGGCAACAGTAATTTTTTCCATAAAAAGAAACGGCGGGAATTACTTCTCGCCGTCCTGTTTTTCGTCTTCGCTGAAGCTCTTAAACTTCAAATGGATATGCTGATTCGAATTGTCGGCTTTGCCAGCAATCCCAATCGCCTCACGAAGGGCGTTGGCCACAACGCCGTGTTTGCCAATCAGTCGAGCGGTGTCGTCGTCGTCCGCATAAATCATGACGGTCGCGTCCCGATCCGTGGAGCCCGGAAGTTCGCGGATAAGAATGGCCTCAGGATTGTGAACGAGGGGATCGATCACTGGGTGAAGGATGGCTTCGTAGTCGCGATCCATTACTTCTTGGCCTTCTTGCTTTCGGCAAATTTGGTCATGATTCCCTTGCGGGTAAACATGGCACGGACAGTATCCGAAGGAACGGCGCCGTTGTTAAGCCACTTAAGAGCGAGCTCTTCGTTGATGATGGCTTTGTCTTCGCCTTCCGCGGGATCATAGGTTCCGATTTGTTCGATGATGCGGCCATCTCTGGCGAAATGGGAATCCGCGGCAACGATGCGGTAGAAGGGATCTTCGTGACGTCCGATGCGGGTCAATCTGATTTTAACCATAAGTCTTTCTCCTTTTTTCGGTGGATAATTTAGCCGTATGGAAAAGGCCTGTCAAGTAGTTTTACTTAACATCGTTTATTTTTCCTTGTCATGCCCCTTGCACTTGAGTATGATACCTAACGCGTGGAAACACGATACGCAGGCTCCGCTGATCCCCGTCACGGATGAATGAACCTGAAGAGAAACCTAAATGCTCAAGGAGGAATGATCATGAATAACAATCTTGTTAAAGAGATCACCGCCCGTCAGCTTCGCACGGATATTCCTTCGTTCCGTAGCGGCGACACCATCAAGGTCTACGTCCGCATCATCGAGAACAAGAAGGAACGTAACCAGGTCTTCGAAGGCGTTGTCATGCAACGTCGTGGCTCTGGGGTCTCCGCGACCTTCACTGTCCGCAAGATCTCCTCGGGAATCGGCGTTGAGCGCACCTTCCCCGTGAATGCACCCTCGATTGCACAAATCGAAGTCGTCAAGCACGGTAAGGTCCGCCGCAACAAGATCACCTATATGCGCAAGCTTTCTGGCAAGGCTGCCCGTATCAAAGAAAGAAAGTAAGCCAATCTTCTATACAAGTGACGAGCCCAGGGAAACCTGGGTTTTCTTTTTTCGTGCTTTGAGTTCCACGATTTTGCATGCCACAAAAAAGTGGAACTGCCACGTTCGCATTTTTTCATTGACAGTTTCAAGC
>CAKUWP010000026.1:0-16421 GCA_934699525.1 uncultured Bacilli bacterium | reverse complement strand
ACGGACAAAACCATCAAAAAGTTGCTAAGTTTTAAGCTTTAGCACCATGTTTTAAATTTATTTACCAAAGTCAGGTACCTTAACACAAAATCGAAGAAAAAAAATAGAACTGCTTCTTAAAAAATGCTCTTTGTTTAAAATTTGAAACAGAACCTACGCTTTATCGACGCTTTTTCTTTTTTGTTTGATTCTTTCGCGCTGATGTCTAGAATGGGGGCATGAAAGACCGTTTGCTTCGATATCTAGGCGAAAAGGGCGAGTGGATGGGGTTTGCCTGCGACTGCACGGAATCCCTTCAAGAAGCCGTGAAACTTCGCCATTATTCCTTGGGTTCCCTCCAAGGAATTGGGGGTTTGATGCTTTTAAGTGCGATGCTAGGAAGCACCTTAAAAGGAGAGGGCTGCGATTTATCCGCGGAACTCAAAAGCTTCGACGGGAAAGAAGACCTCATTGCCAACGCGGATTCCTTCATCCATGTCAAAGCCTATTCCGCTTCGATCTCTAGCCCTATCTTATCGGGTCCTGGCCTTTTCACCGTCACCAAAGACTTAGGGCTAAAAGAGCCTTATCAATCTTCCGTCCTCTGTGACATGGGGAACTTGGAAAAGGTGATGGAAGAATACTTTACTCAGAGCGAGCAAATCGAAACCTATTGCAGACTAGGGGTTTTGTTCCATCCGGATGGAACACTTCATCGTGCTTTTGGCTATATGGTGCAAGCGTTGCCCTTCGCCGACGATTCCACGCGGAAAACGATTCGCGAAGCCTGGAATAAAATGCCAAGCCTCGAAGCCCTGGATTTCCATCAAAATAGCCTGGAAGAAATTCTAGGAATGCTATTTGGTACAAAGGATTACGAAACCAAAATCGAAAAAGAGGTCGAATGGAAATGCCTTTGCAGCCAAGAAAAAAGTCGAAAGACCTTATCCTTATTGCCCTTGAATGAGCTTTCTCAAATCGCGGAGGAAGGGAAGACCATCCACGTGGATTGCGGGTTCTGCGGCAAATCCTATTACTTCACCAGTGATGACCTTCGCGCGATTCTTTCCGAAAAAGAAAAAAAGGCCTCGAAGGCCTAGTCTTGGCCAATCAAAGCCAAATAGCGTTGCAAAATCACTCCAGCGGCGGCGGAATCAATATGATGCCGCTGCTTTTTGCTTCTTTCTCCGCCTTGATGGAGAAGGGCGCTAGCTTCTACGGTGGAATTTCTTTCGTCCACCGGGGTGATCTTCACTCCCGGGAACAAGGCTTCTACCTTGGGAATGAACGCCTTCACGATGGGGGTCATTTCGCAGGGGTCTCCGCTAGGAAAAAGAGGAAGGCCGATGCAGATATGCTCAATTTTCTCTCCTTCTACCGCTTTTTCTAAAAGGCGGATCGCCTCTTCGTAATCTCCAGCCTTGAAGCGCAAGTTCGGAAGAAGGGAAACCAGCATCCCTGAACGGGAGATTGCAATTCCTAGGGATCCTTTTCCCAAATCAAGAGAGAGAATGTTCTTTTCCATGGGGCATATTCTAGCAGGGTTCTTACAAAGAAAAAACTCACTGGAGACTAGGGGTGCGGTCACCAATGAGCCTGTTTATCATAAAGCGTTTTTTTGGAGTTTCAAGAGGCATGCGCCAAGATTTTTTCCATTCTTAATATTTTGGTAAATTTCTCTTACTTTTTTAAACAATATTCCCGTTAAACGGATAAATTTTCCTTTATTCAAAAAACTTACTTTTTGGTAAATTTTCACCGATTTTTCCTTGGCGAAGGAATGGGGAGACATCTAGCCATTTTTATGGGGGAAGCCTTATAATGGGGGAATGGAAAAGAAGACGGATAACGAATACGCGCCCTTAGGATTTGCTCTTATGCTCCTTTTGGCAATAGGCGGAACGATCCTTCTTTTTTTACGTTCCACTTTCCCCGACCCTCAATATCCTTTTTGGGTTCCTTTCCTTTGTTTTGGGGCCGCGCATCCTCTTTATGTCCTTTTTGAGCATTATGGCTTAGAGGATCCCCGTCCTGAAATCTTTAGCAAATGGAAATTGCTTTTAGAAATCGATGCGGCCGGGGCCGTTTTGGCCGTAATTGGCATCGTGCTTCCCAGCATGAATCTCCTTGGCGATTTGAGTCCCGCGATTGGCCCCATTGCCGTTTTGCTCCTCGGATATCCTGGATATTTTTATGAACTCCATTTGATGGCGAAGCGGTTCAAGGACCAAGAAAAAAAGAGGGAAGAAGCCTTAACCCTCTCTCTTTTCTTGCTTTTCCTCGCTTTGAGCATCCTCGCCGTGATTTTCATGGCTAAGAACCAACTCGCTTTCGGGCTGCTTCTTCTCTTCCTCCCCCTGGATTTGGCTTTCCGTTTGGGAAGGAACCTCGCCTAAAGCTTTCTTTTTCTTGGAATAAAACAAATTAATCAAATTGGCGGCCCACCACCAAAGCATCAAGCCCAAAGGGGCGACAAACAAAACCCAGTAGGTGATGTTAGCCAAGCCATAGGGCCCCATTCCGTCAGGGAAATCGAGTTCTTTCGCTTGGTAATAGGCGATATTAAGTCCACGGACTTGTTCGGCAATGGTGATTAATAGAGCCGTGTTGCAAATGGTAAAGAAAACCCAGGGAATGCCAAAAACGATGTTGCAGTATTTTACGCCACGAAAAATGGGATAAAGGGACAGCAAGACCGCGGAAACCACCAATAAAGCAAGGCTAAAAACCCAGAAGCCCAAGGTGATTTGGCCTCCTAACCCCATTTTGGCTAGTTCATATCCGCTGAAGGAAGAGGCAAGCACTTCGTCCGTTCCTAAAAAATATTCGGGCTCCGCAGAATAAAAGTGCATCCCATATCCCATGATGTAGAGAATGGGAACTAGAAGCAAAATCAAGGGGACCCAATAGAAGCGCATCCCTTTGACCAAAGGGCCGAGGTCGAAATTATAATGGCGTTTCTTCAGCAAATCTTTTCGAGGGGAATTCATCGAGCAAATCTTTCTAGCAGGTAATGGAGACAAAGCCGGACGGGAAGGGGGATATGATAGGCGGGATCCTTCATCATCGCGGGAACGTCTTTTAGGGGGATTAGGCGCGTGGAGATATCCTCAAAATCCTCAAGCTTCTTTTCTTCTTTTCCTACGATTCTAGCCAAAATAAAGCCATCCAGTTCATCGGAAAGTCCGCTGGAAGTCGGGCAGGCCGGGGCAAGGATTTCCATATCGTCAATCTCAACCCCCGCTTCTTCTTTGGCTTCGCGTTTGGCTGCAACGAGCATATTGGGGTCCTCGGGATCCAATAATCCCGCGGGGAAGGAAGTCATATAGGCGCCTAAAGCGGGCCGGAATTGTTTGGTAAACAAAACGGAAACCTCTTGGGTCGCAGGGTCAAGTTCATAAAGGCACATCACCACCCCGTCGGGGCGAGAATAATCCCGGGTAATGGAACGAAGCGTAGCGGGTTCATTTCTCGAAGCCACGAAATAATCATAGGGACGAGTCTTATCCCCCATGGAAACCTCATAATGGAGGGTATATTCGTTAAGGAATCGATGATTCGTGTCCTTGGTAACATCGACAAGTTTCCAATCCATGGTTCGTCCTTCTTTCGGGTTGCATTATATCACCTCCGCTTCCCTTCCTTATAGAGGAAGCTCCTTTTGTGGTAAGATTGCGGACATGGCAATTTTTTACACGCGTCACGGCCAAACGGATTGGAACCTTGATTATAAAATTCAGGGAAGAAAAGACATCCCCTTAAACGAAACGGGGCGAAAAGAAGCCGAAGAACTTCGAATCAAAATCCAAGACATTCCCTTGGACATCATTTATTCCTCTCCGTTAAAGCGGGCCTACGAAACGGCGGAAATCGCTCGAGGAAATCGCGATATCCCCCTTCTTACTGACAATCGATTAGCCGAAGAATATTACGGCCAATTCGAAGGGGTGTCCCGCCATAACGAAAAATACAAAGAGCAACGCCAGCACTTCTTTTGCCGTTATCCCGGAGGAGAAGGGTATTTGGATGTGGCGTACCGCGTTTATTCCTTCCTCCATGAACTTGAAGAAACGTGTCCTGACAAAAACATCCTGATCGTGGCCCACGGAGGGATGTCCCGAGTGGTCGAAAGCTATTTCCACGACTTAGAGAACGAGGAGTTCGTCTCGTATATGATTCCTAATTGTGGCCTAGTTCGATATGAATGGCCGCATCGAATCGTGCCGTTAAAACAATAAAAGAGGGCGAAGCTTATCGATTTAAGGGCTTCGTCTTTTCTTTTAGAACATCCAAAAGGTGTCCTTCTACCTTAGGCGACAAACGGTCAAAAACCTCTTGATGATAGGCGTTGATCCAAGCGATATCCGAATCGCTTAATAATGTCAAATCTAGGGCCTTGGTATCGATAGGAACGTAAGTGATGGTCTGGAAACGGTAGAACGTGCCGTCCGGAGTCGTAAAGGCAGGAACGCAGAGAAGGTTGTTTTCGATGCGGATGCCATACTTGTTGGCCTTATAAACGCCCGGCTCGATGGTCGTGACCATGCCAGGAACGATGTTCGCCCCATCGTTTTTGCCTTTGGCGGGGCGGTAACGGAAGCCATTGGGCGATTCGTGGACGACGCTTAAATAACCGACCCCGTGCCCCGTTCCGCATTTATAGTCCATTCCTTCTCTCCACATGATTTCCCTTGCCATCATGTCGATGCATTGGCCATTGGCCCCTTGGAGGAAAATGCAGGAAGAAAGCGCGATCACCGAACGAAGGGTCAAGGTGTAATCGCGGATATATTCCGGACTTGGGGCGCCAAGCAAGAAGGTTCTCGTGGTATCCGTAGTGCCTCCTAAATACTGGCCTCCGCTATCTAAAAGCAGTTGCATCGTGTCGGGATTGCACGTGGCATAGATTTGCGCGGTGGGGGCGTAATGCATCATCGCGGCGTTAGAACCCATCGCGGCGATTGTAGTGAAGGATTCGTCGAGAAAACGCTTCCCTTCGGCACGGAAGCCATGAAGCTTTTCCACGACTTCCCATTCGGTTAAATCCGGTTTTGCTTGATCGAGGAAATCGATGAATTTTAAAAGGGCAACCCCATCCTCTTCTTGGATGGAGATAATATTTTCAATTTCCTTTGGCCCTTTTACGGCCTTTTCCAGACGGGTAGGAACTTCCGCGTCAAAAGGATTTTTTAGTAACGATGCCAAAGAGGCGTTGCATTCTTTTTCATCTACCCAAGTCAAAAGGTTTTGCCTTTTTTTAACAAAGGGGGCGATTTCGCTTAAATCATGAAGGATATAGCCTTCTAGATGCTCCAAACGGCCCGAGGCCAAAAACAAGTGAGCTTCATGAAGCGTCAAATAGGCATAGGAATAGAATAAAGGCGTGTTCAAGAGGTCGTTGCCCCTTAGGTTCGTCAAATAGGCGATGTCATCCAAAGTAGTAAGGAGAAGGGCTTCTACGCCTTTTTCTTTCATGACTTCCCGGACGATTTCTAATTTCTCTAAGTGACTATGATCTTGGTAAGCGGGCGAATCAAAAGACCAAAGGGGGTCACGGGAGAGGGAAGGGACGTCTTCGACAAGATTTAAGAAGGAGACGTCTTGCACTTCTCCTCCTTTTCTTAGTTCTTTTAAATCGGAAAGGGAAAGATAAGAAAAATCAACGCCTAGCGGGTAGAGCCCGTTGCTGCGGAGATACTCTTCTGGAGTAGGGTTTCCGGGACGATAAAGTTCGATAAAAACATAGGGGGTGCCCTTAATTTCCTCATTCGCCGATAAAGTGAAGCGGCCGTCGCTAAACAAAATCGCGTCTTTTTCCGTCACGATCACATAGGCGTTATCGCCGCTGAAAGGGCAGAAGAAACGCCGTTCTGCCGAATAATAGGGGGCGGGCTCTTCCGAATTGTGGGGGTCGCCCGTTTTCATCAAATAAGCCTTGATGCCTTTTTTCTCCATGGCTTGGCGGAGCAAGGACAAATGGGAATTGGAATACATCGTAAAAATCCCTCCTGAAGCAAGAGGGATTATACACGATGGGGAATAAAAGTTAATGAAACTTATCGAACCGTTTTCGTTTCAAGGGGGCCGACTTTGGAATAGTCTCCTAAGACCTTGCCCGTCCCAAGATCGCTAGAAGCTCCATCATAATTGGCGCCCCAGCCATCCAAGTAATTGGCAAATTCGCGGAAATGGGCGTAATGGTCGAGAGTTTTAACGATATAAGGCTCATCGCCATAATTCTTTGTCCCAAAGGGGAAGATGACAATTCTTCCTGCGCGGGAGCGATTGACTTTTTCCGCGGAGGCATAGCCGTTATTGGGCTCATAGGCGAGGTCCAATTCGTAATATTTAAATCCAGAGGGCATGTTGAGGGGAGGCTGAACGGTGGCATAGCCATTGGTCCTGCTATAGTCTGTATAAAGGCGGCTAGAATCCCCATATAACGGATAAAGTTCCTTCATCACGGCATTCGTATTTTTCTTGGTGTAATACCCATAATTCTTGGGCATATCGTGGAAGGCGTTGTAATAAAGGGCGACTTCGCTGGAATTCGTATAAACGCCGTCTTTGCGAAGGGTCTCCCCAATCACGAAACGTTTTCTTTCTTCCGAATAGAAATAGCAGGTCGCAGTTAGGCCATCTTCTGACTCCACGGCCGAAAGGCGGAACGTCGTCGAAGCGGAGAAATCGATGTAATTGGTGTAGCTCCCATTTCCCCAGGCTTCCCATTCATCGCGGTGTTCGCTGGGGGTATAGGGTTCTTCTGGAATCGTATCCCCGGAAGAGGTGGAGCCGCTATTAGAAGACCCGCTGGAAACGGTGCTATCTTCCTTGGTTCCGCCAATGAATTCAATGGCGATTCCTGCGACATAAACGCGGGTTTGACTCGTTAAGCTAAAGGAATTGGCGTTCCCAAATAACCCCGTGACGTCGCTCCAACAAGAAAGGTCCTCGTGATGGTCCAGCGCTTCTTTCGCTGCTTCCGAATTCGTGCAACGGGAAGACAAAGAATAATCTTCGCCGCGAAGGTTAAACGTTAATTTGCAGGGCTCTTCTCCTTCATAGGGGAAGGCCAAAATACGAACGGAAGACCAATATAGCGAGGACGAGAGTTCAATTTGAAGGCTGCCGGCCTCGGAGGCGGATCCCATCTTGAGGGCCTGGCCCGATTCCCCCGTGCATTTGCGGCTTCCATCGATGGAAGTTACGCGGATTCCCGAAGTTTGGATAGCGTCCGCCCGAATGGGGACGACAGAACTATGGGCATCTGTTCCGAAAAGGATTTTCGCCCAACGGGTTGATTGTTCCTCCCCGCTGGAACTAGAGGTTGGCCCAGGGGTCGGGGGCAAAGATTCGGAAGAGCCATCGATTCGATTAACCCGGCAAGAGCCTAATAGCAAGGTTAAAGAGCCTAGGAGCAAGGGCAAAGGCAGAGAGGTTGGTTTTTTCATCGCTAAAAGGTTACACGAAATCCCAAAAAAAGAAAGATAATTGCTTTTCTTTTGGCCGTAAAAACCAGAAAGGGCTTGCCTTTTTTTGTGGACACTCAATAATTCCTACTTGAACTTAGAAAGGCTACTTAACATTTATGAATACTTCCATTACCCCATTAAACCTTCAAGACTTTGAAAAAGACTTAGAAGACCCCTCTTTGCGCGTTGCTCGACGCGCGATTCACGAAAACGGGATCGTCGCCAGTTGCATCAACGACACCAAAATCGCCGAAAACCCAAACGTTTTCTCCATCGAAGTCGATGCGGGAGAAATCACAAATCAACGCCACTCCGGACGTTGCTGGATGTTTGCGGGCCTCAACGTCATCCGCACCATCTTGTTTGAAAAATTCGGCGTGAAGAACATCGAACTCAGCCAAGCGTATCTCCAATTCTACGATAAGCTCGAAAAAGCCAACTTCTTCTTGGAAAAGAACTTGGAACGTTCGGATAAGCCTCTAGACGATCGGGAGATTTGTTTCCTTCTCGATAGTGCGATCGAAGACGGTGGGCATTGGACGATGTTCGTGAACTTGGTCCATAAATACGGTGTCATCCCTTCTTCCCTCATGGAAGATGGAGCGGTTTCTCAAGATACGACAGACCTTAATCGTTATCTCCATTTTATCCTTGCTAGCGATTTAAAAATCCTCCGTCAAAACAAAGATCAAGGCATGGAGAAATTGCGCGAAATGAAGGAAAAGATGCTAGGAGAAATCCATCGCATTCTCATCGCTTCTATCGGCGTACCGCCCAAATCGTTCGTTTTCGAATACACGGACAAAGACAACCACTTCAAGCGCTTGCCCGCCTGCACGCCCCAAGAGTTCTTCTCCACCTATATTCAGGAAGACTTAGACGACTACGTTTGCCTTTGCCACGCGCCCGTCCAAGACTATAAACCCTATGTGAAATACGGCTGCAACTTGGTCAATAATGTCGTCGAGGGCGCCGAAGTCAGCTTCTTCAACGTCAAACTCGAGGAATTTAAGACTGCCTTAATCGCCGCCTTAAAAGACAAAAAGCCTGTTTGGTTCGCCGCGGAAGTCTGTCAAGAATCTCTCCGCAAGAAAGGGTACCTCGTCAAAGATATTTTTTGCCCCGATGACTTGTTCCAAACCCACCCTCAATTAAGCAAAGGGGAAAAGCTGGATTATCGCACCGCCTGCGTTTCTCACGCGATGACCTTCGTCGGAGTCAATCTCGATGAAAACGAAAAACCCAATCGTTACAAAGTCGAAAATACTTGGGGCACCGAGAATGGCAAAAAAGGTTTCTATATCATGGACGCGGCTTGGTTCGACGAATATGTTTACGAAATCTATGTTCCGTCCAAATATGTCGATCCAGAATTGGTAGAGAAATACCGCAAGGCCGAGACAATCGAAGTCCCGCCCTTCAATACCTTCTGGGCCCAGTTGGACTAAAAAAGACAAACCTGAAACAAAATATGGGGCGGCCTGCAAAGCCGTCCCATTTTATATTGCCTCTATCAGCCCATTAAGCCTGCGGAGAAGCGACGAATTGATCCATCATGGAAGATAATGCTTCCAATTGCTTTTGAAGCATAAAACGGCCTTTTTCGGGGTGGCCTAGTTGAGCGTAAACGCGATCTAGATATCCCTTCTCCAACTCCTTCATCGTTTCATCCGTGACATAGTAGCCACGGCTAACACCATCCAAGATATATCCAGCCAAGGAAAAAATCGGACCAAAATAATCTTCCGGTGGAAAGTCAGGGCATGTGGCGGCACGGTTCCAGGCATAAAGGTTTATAACGGCATCGCAAATGGGATAGCACTCTAAATGCGCCGAATCGTCAGGGCCCCATTCCGGGAAGGAAATTTCGCGTCCGTTTTTAAGGTTGAGTTTCCGTTTTGCCAGTACATCCATGCAGGACAAAACGGCAGACTGCCAAGAGGGGCCATCTAGTTGTTTTGAAAGCATGAAAACCGTCACATATAAAATGGAAACTCGTTTTTCTTTTACGGGATTATTAAGTTCTAATAAATGCTCTTTTTCGATGCAATGTGTAAGCAAGCCATACGCTGTGGCAAGTTCTTCCAATTCCTTGGGATCAATCTTAATTTTGTTATCCATAAGACCCCATAAGTATACGGCATGGCAGTCCAAGATTCCTTAGAAGAAAATTACTTCCGTTTTTATACATTCATAGTCATACATTGAGTTGAACTTTAATTTATATTTTCTTATACTTTAAGCATCGGAAAAACTAAATTTTCAGTAGAAAGAAAAGGGGAAGTAAAATGGAAGAAAATATCGTATTTATCGATACGGAATTCCGATGGGAACCTATGTTTTGCGAGACGTATTCTGCCCTTGCAAATTCCCATGGCGGAACTTTGACATTCGGATATAAAGTGATTGAAGGATGTAAAAAGTTCCAAGGGCTAAAAAATGTAGATGAAATCGTTGATCAAATTCAAAATATTCTTAACGATGCTCAAAAGATAAATAGAAACATTCTCACTCAAGAAAATTTTATTTACGAAAAAGAATCAGGGAAGCTCGGACTAACGTTAATCATCCCGGAGGCTAAGCCAGAAGAGAAACCGATCTTTTATCAAAGCAGAGCCTTCCTAAGAACGGAAACTGGAAATCAAATTTGTAGTGAATCCACCATAGAATCTATGGAAGAAAGCGCAGATGGATTTGTTTCAGACACAAAAGCAATCTTATCTTTAGATGTCACAGTTTTATTAACGGATTCATTTAAAAAATACCGGAAGAGTTTCCACGAATTTCATAACCAGTGGGTACTAGATAAGGATATAGTGTTTTTGCAAAAAATTAGGGCAGCAAAAGAAATAAATGGCCAAATACATCCGACAAAATCTGGACTTTTGATGTTTGGTAGCGATACCTCGATTACAAGCGTTTATCCGTGGCATTCTCTTGCAATTCGTCTTCTCAATCGCAAATACGAGGGGTTAAACGAGTTTATATCCGGCGATTCTAGCTTTGAAGGCGGGCTTTTTTCCTATTTTGAATTTGTTAGTAAAATTGCGGAATCCACCCTTCCAGCCCTAAAAGAACAAAAAAGTCGTGAAGTATTCGAAGAGACATTAATTAACGCTTTGGAAAACATGGATTTCGGATCCAAGTCTCCTTTGCTTACAACCATTTCACAAGACTATTACGAAATAACCAACCCTGGATTAATGGGATACGGTGCGCAAAACGGGAAGTCATATCCTAGACATCCTCTGATTGAAAAATACTTTTTCTTAATCGGCAAAGGGTCATTAAAAGGCTTAGAGTTCATTCAAACCACGCTAAGTGAAAGGAAACTGCCTGCCGCTGAATATCATGAGGAAACGGAAACTCACGTTACAAAAGCACGTATTTCCTTCAAAGAGCAAAAGAGTTTGCAAAGATCCATTGAAAAGAAAGAACGCAGCAAAGAATCCAAAGCTTTTGCTGATTCGATCCGTCCATTCTTTAAAGAGGATATTGCTGACTCTCTGGGCGACTTCTATGTAAAAAACAAAGACGAGGTATTTGGCCGAACCGAAATTTTGGAAGCAACACAAGTCTCTCCGGCAACCGCAACTTCAATTGTTAAAAAGTTGTGCAGCAACAAAAAAATTAAGGCCATAAAAGGGAAGGGGAAAGGGAAATACCGCTTCCGCTAATTCGCTTTTTTAGCCTTTGATTTTTTCTTATTTTTCTTCTTATTTTTCGGTGGGATATACGGGCCGATTACATCAACAAGTTTCCCATTTTTATAAACGAGATCCAAAGTAAATGCGCGAGGCAAGTTGGAATCTAACAAAGGTAAAAATACACGGTCACCTTCCCATAATTCCAAATTCAAAATCTCATTTTTCTTAACCCATTGAAGATCGCCTTCATTGCATTCGATAAGATTGCCATCAAAGGATAACCCTTTATATAAATACATTACTTCCGGTGGGTATGCGTCGTTTAAAAAATGGATCTTTCCCAAATATTTCGCCTTAGTTAAATTTAATCCAGTTTCCTCTTTGACCTCGCGCTTAACGCAATTTAAGATCGTTTCGCCTTTTTCAATATGGCCCCCTACGCCAATCCATTTACCCTGATTTAAATCATGGTTTTTCTTAACTCGATGGAGCATCAAATAGGAGTCATCTTTTTCGATATAAACCAACGTTGTCAATTCACGAATGGATTGGATCTGATTATAGATCCATTTTCTTTTCTCAATAGCCAATAGAATTTTATCTGCAACCTGGTCCAGCGTTTTCTCAATCTCGTTCCCCCAAAATCTTATGACCTCGTATCCCTGATTTTTCAACTTTCTATTTACCTCTTCGTCCCTAGCAATATTACGTTCAATCTTGGGGATCCAATAAGAAGTGTTGGTTTTGATCTTTGCTTTATTTTCTTCAAAATGAAAACCGTGCCAAAATTCAGAATCACAAAATATAGCAATGCGATAACGCTGCAAAACAATATCGGGATGGCCGTATACTTTTGAAGAGTATAAGCGATAGCGAATTCCCTTTTCCGTCAAGGCTTTGCGCAGAGTTTTTTCAATTCCGGTGTTTTTGGACCGGATATGGGACATGGTGTACGAAACAACCGCAGGATCTCTAGCCATAAATAGGGGGTTTGCAATTATCTTCTTTTCTTTTTAATTAGGTTTTTGCCGAAGTTCGATGCAGGTTTTGCGCCTTTATCTTCGTTTTTGCGGTTTTTCTTTTCCTCGCGTTCAAGGGCATCTTTTGTTTCATCAATTTTGTTGCTTAAATCGCGCAAATCTGCCACCGACAATTTTTCCATAATGCGGGTAAGACTAGATGATAGCTCCTCAACCTTTGAAATCGTTTTTTGAAATTCCAAAACCACGTTTTCAAAACGAGTAACGTCATTCCCAAGGGACTCCATTTGAGATTGAATGGAAGAGGACGTAGCCTCAACCCGTTCAATCCTAGCAACAAGTTCTGTCTCCATCTGAGAAATGTTTTGATAAGATTCGCTTAATCTTTCAAGCCCCTCCGCAGCCTTGGCAAAGACACGATCAACATAGTCTTTTTGAAGGTCATTAGTTTGTTCTTTCTTTTCTACTTCATTAGTCATAAATATGCTCCTATTTTAATGTCAATTTATAATCTTTTAACAAACGGGAGAAATAGAATTTCTTCTCTGCTTCCGTAAAGGTTGGAAGCAAGGTTACATAGTCTTGGGAAAGTAACGCCGTATCAGGAGGGTCTGTGAATAGGGAGTGAAGGAACTGTTTCTTTTCTTCTTCTCCATGTTCTTGATAGTAGTTTCCTAGCAAGTGTAATTTAGTATGATTCAAATAAAGCCTTACTGTTTCTGGGTAAGCAAGCGCATTTTCGGAAACCAAAACAAAGTGACGACAAATTTCAATTTTAGATTTTGCATCCTGGAAATCGCCAGCTCGAGAATAAGCTCGAATGGCATCTTCGAATTCATCTCGGTTAAAGCGATAATCCCCTTCTTCCAACCAATGGTTTGGATCAATGGTTCCCTTGAAGTAGGAAAGGACTTCTTTTTCAGATTGGAGTTTCCTTAATCCAGAAAGCAATTCCTCTTCAATAATTCCGTGGGCATTCGATTCAAAAATCACAATGCGATTTTTAGCTCTGGTTAATGCGACATAGTAACGGTTGAATAGCATTCGATGCAAGGTGCTATGCTTTCCTTTTCTTTCTTGTCCAAGCATCGATTCAAAAGTCTTTTTGGAAGAGGAGAAGAAATTAACAAGGACACAGGAATCCCATTCCCTGCCTTTAGCATTCCCAACGCTTAGGAAAGAATGTTCCACGAATTCCGGATATCTTTTTTGATATTTTCTTTGATAGTCGTTTCGCATCTTCGCATTGGGGAATAAGAACACGCAATCGCGATTCGAAACGGAAACTGCATTCAAAAGTTTTTCGAAACTCTCCTTGTTTTGAATCAGAGATACAAAGACATCTTCCTCGTCTTCACGTTTCGTAACCTCCTGAATCGAATCCACTTCCACGTTACGAGCTCCGATGGCTTTTCTACGAATTTTGGAGACTTCATTAATATATCCAACAAGGTTCGGGCCGCTTCGATAACTGTCGTTTAGGTTCGAAACATAGAGGTTTGCTTGATTTCCAAAACATTTCTTTACGATGCGTTTTGCATCTTTGACGTCAAAAATCGTCGGATTAATCGCTTGATTATCGTCTCCGTATAGATAGAGGCTGAACAAATTCGATGGATATTCGTGGTTAAGCAATGCGCACACGGCTTCAAATTGAATTTCGGAGAGGTCTTGATATTCGTCAATTACAATGGCGTCATATCCTCCAAGGTCATTAACGTGGTTTAGCAGTTCATGGGCGAGGCGGTTATCCGTTGTTCTCTTTTGAGCCTTTAAATGGTTTTCATACGCCTTCCCCACCTCGTAGATGGCTTGTTTCTGCTCCAAACTAAAGCCTTCTTCCTTTTTCGTGCGTTCAAGAAAGGTGGGTAAGGAGAGGATGTCACATGTTGGATTAACGTCGGTGCTTAGGCCTTCTAATACCCCTCGGTAAAAGGAATAGCAAACAAGGCAATCATCTTCCTTGCTTCCTTCAAAGCAATTGGCCACACGGCGATATAAGCGATTGTTTCTTTCTTCTAAAAGGCCGAAGAAACGTTCGAAATCGCTTTTGTCGTCCATGCAATCCGATTGTGGGAGCTTCAAAGACCGGCATAACGTTTTCCAGGTATGGGTCTCCACGTTTCTCGCGTGAAGCTCTTCTAATTTCTTCTCGGCAAAATTCTTGAGGTCTTTTTGATAGGTCAAATAAAGAACTCTCTTATTTACATCTCCCAAATCCAGCGTTTCTTTCAAAGATAGAATTGTCTTTCCGGTTCCTGCCGAACCAACGAAAGCATGCGGCAATTGTTCTCTAGAAGCCAAAAGCAATTGATATTGGGTAAGTGAGGGGTAAGCCAGTTCATCAATATGGTTACTTTCGTAAGGCAATAAAACCTGTTCGATAACCATTTCATCGCGAGTGGCTTTATCTAACCGCAAGGCAATTTCCCCTTGTCGATCATGTTCCTCCGCGCCTTGAGTCAAGTAAACGAATACAATGTCGTTTCGATTTAAGCCACGGGAAGAGAATTCATCGCCGCGAAGGAAGAAAACCCGGTCAGTTCGCGTTTCTGCCAAATCGTCGAAACGGAATTTTTCAAAACGGACGTGTGGAGTAGAAATGGAGGCGTTATCGTGCTTTTTTAAATAATCCACCCATTCTTGGTCTTCTCCAAATATTGCAGTTTCGTAAAGCTTGCGAAGGGCTTTTTCAAACGGGTCGTGATATACCTCCGCCCGCTCTTCACAGCATCGCTCGAATTTACGGGATAAAAACAAACGTCTTCTCGGAGTTTTCCTTAAAGGGACGGTTTCTTCCTCCTCTAAATCGGGTTCTGGGTCTTCTGATTCTCTTTCGATTTTGGGCCTTTTAACTGGAAGAGGGGTCGCTTCCTCCTTCCGCAGACAAAGCTCTTTGCTAAAAACGGTTTGGTGGTATTCCTTAATCAGAATACCGCAGGAAGAGATGCAAGAGACCAAATAATCGTTTCCTTTTGAGGCAATAACAACTGCCTTATCCAAATTGGATTTGGGACATAAAACGAAACTCTGCAGTTCCATGGAACGGTTTAATAAACAGGCGCAGACAATCCAATCTTCCGGATGAAAATTCTTAAGTAACTGAAAGATGGGGTCGTTTTTAGGAACGATATTAGGAACAAAATAGCAGGTGGGATAGAGTTCGAAAAACCGTCTTTGTTTCAATAGGTGGTTGACCTGCACAAAAGATTTTTCGTCATTTTCACTCCCTTGACGAGTGAAAAGATAATCCCAGTCGGTATGTCTTCGGTAAATAAAATGCGGTTGGGTGCGAAATCCGCCTTCCTTGCGTTCTAAATCCAATACCTTCCCTTTAGAGGATTCAAAAGATGCATTTTGAAGTTTGGGAGGCTGGTATTCCTCTTCCTCGTCTTTCCATTTTGGGGATGGAGCCGGCATTTCCGTTTTAACAACAACGGGTTTTGGGGAGGGGGTAGAGGGTTTTGGGTTTAATGAAATTCCATCTAAATTACGCGGTTTTTTCTTGGAATTGCCGGAAAAACTTTTCTTGAAGCTTGTGATATCCAGGGTTTCCGGCTCTTCGATTTTTGCATCCAGCTCTTCTCTTTTTTCCCATTGAGAACGGCCCAAATCTTTTGGCTTAGAGGATGAGACCGCCTCGAAATGCGGACGGGTAATTTGCTGAATCGCCTCCATATCCACGTCGTCTTCCTCTTTTTCTTCCGGGGCTTCCCCTAAATCAACGGGCTTCGATACGATCGGAGGGGCGGAAAGAGAAACGCTAGCGTCAATCCCTGTGATTTCTAGATAATCCTCGATTTCGTAAGCCGATTCGAAAGCACCATCCTGAACCTGCAATTTCCCGTGGAATTCCATTTGGACAACGGGTTCATTGCCTTTTAAAACCAAGGCAAAGGAATGATCTCTACGGTTTAGCAAGAGGAGAGAAATAGGTTCGAAATTTTGATCGGCGATCGAAGCAATCATCGCCCAATCGGACAAACGAAAATGAACCAATTCGTCTTCTTGTTTCTTATCGGGAATGGGGCCATCTAAGACGCGTTCGAAGTCGGGGGCATATTTTAAAGAAGTAATCCCAGACAAGGCATTTCGCGAAGCCTCCTCAAAGGAAACAGCCACCTCGTCCATCCCATCATAAGGAATCATGGTCTGTTCTTTATCCAAGGCCGTTTTATAGCAAAAAGTAATTTTCATGGTACCCCCTCCTTCCGTCATTCCATTATTCTAACTATAAACCCTGCCCGAAGAAATGACTTTGCAGTACTTGAGTTCCATGATTTTTTTGACGCCCCACTATAGTGGAACATGACTATTCGTAAAAACACCGATGGCGTCTTTGG
>CAKUWP010000025.1:0-19018 GCA_934699525.1 uncultured Bacilli bacterium | reverse complement strand
CTTAACAACGTAGTTGTTATCAAAAGAGGCAAACAAAAAAAGGACTGTTAAGATTTTTCATTTCTTAACAGCCCCTTTTTGTACCCAAAAGGGGTCTGCTATTGCCCGAAGAAGGGGGAGGGAGGAAAATGATTCCATGCGTTATTTTTGCTATATCGGTTATCAAACCAAAACAATTGATAACCAAACTCGTCTCGTAGGGCTTTGCATCCAAAAATGGAATTTGAGAGGGGAGAAACTTGCTGAATCTTGTCTAACTCCCCTTACCAATCCATCCTCTTTTTTTCTTACTTTACGAAAGGCATCTTCGGAGCCGGATGCTGTATTGCTTTCCTATAACGGGAAAATCCTTAACGCTATATTGCATCTAGAAGCTAAGTTCGCTTCCTATCCTTTTCAAGGCTTAGAGACTTTTGACGTTAACGAATTCCAAGGCATTACATATGGCTTTGTGGAAATGGATATTCGCGATGCTTGGTGGCGCATTTTTCATGAAAAGAAGCAGGACGTGGATGCGACTTCAATGGCCTTTATGGCGAAAGAATTGTTTGAATATGCCTGCGATTATGGTCAAGCAGTCCCTAGCGAAGTTCTTAATGACCCCTATTTTGATAACTGCCGCTGCCTTCCAAAACAAAGAGATTATCATGTAGGTGGAGTATATGAAGAATCCCTGATTCATCGTTTGGTTCACCATTCCAGTTTGGAAGAAGTAGACCAATTGCTCTTTTTCGATATTGAGTGTTCGAATTGCGATCGCGGCGAAGGAAAAATCTGCGAATTCTCTTACTGCATCACCGATTTGAATGGAAATATCCTCAAGGAAGAGGAAATTTTGGTAAATCCTGGGGTTGGCGAGGAATTCGAATTCAAACTTTTACGTCCAGGGGATGAGTTGCATCTGAAATACGAGGCGAACGACTATTGGGCTTATCGCCAAGCCCCTTCCTTTGGACAAGTTCTCCCCAAGATTGAATCCCTTCTACTTGATTCTCACACCTTGGCTGCAGGATATGCGGTTTTAAACGATCTCCGCTTCTTGGATTATTCCTTCAACCGTTATGGAAAACGTCTCGAGCTTCGTGGAGCGTTTGACGTTCAAAAACTGTATACCCCGATTGCTCACCGCCAAATCAAATTGGAAAAGGCGTATGAGATGTTTAGCAACGGAACCCCATACGATGACGGTCTGACGCCACATAGTTCATTGGATGATGCGAAAACGAGTGCAAAATCCTTCTTTTTCTACTGTAAAGCGAAAAATATCGACGCAAAAGCCCTTTTAATGCAGTCGCGCGAATCCTTTGTATTCCTCTTGGATTCCTTCTATGAAAATGTGGATGCAAGAGACTTGTCCGCCCAGTATAAATTCCGTCGCGACTATAGTCTTTACGTGCAAGATTGCCGAGCCTATTTGAAGGACCTTTTTCAAAGCCGATGCCGTCAATTGTTTTGCGACGCCTCTTACTTAGAACGTTATGCTAACAAAGGAATGGGCAAGCGCGTTTTCTTCACCTCTGCCGTGCAAGAAAAAGGACAAGAGGCTGCCGACATGGTCGACGAGCTCATAAAAAAGGGTTATTTTGTTGCCCGTAAACCCATAGATGCAGATTATTGCATTCATGACGAATATGAGGATCCGGACCGTTTGTCTGCATCCTTGAGAACGGAGGCGACGATGATTGTCTCCTTAAAAGAACTTCCCAATTAAATGGAGGGACTGGAAGAGCCTTCTTGATGGGCAGAACCATCTTTTCTGGCTTCTTCAATTAAGGCTTTAACGGCTTCGATTCCTTCTTTTTGGTGAATGAAGGCCAAGTCCCATTCGTCTTTTTCTTCTTGAGTGGAACAAACGCTGTCCCGTTCATGATTTAGAAATTCGCTTGTTTTCACGGAAGATTCCACAGAATTTAAAACCATCTCAATGGCTTTTTCTCTTGTTGCGTGCACGTGGGCCATCAATTCTTCAATTGTCATGAAAATATTTTAAGGCATGAAAGAATCGCACGCTTACATTTTTTGACACCGCATGAACTTTTCTTTGTGTTTCGTTCGATTCGTGCCCAAAAATGTCGGGATTCGTATTATCATGTTGTACTGCATTGAGCTAATCCCAACTTAGGAGGAATAGGTAACCATGCTTAACGAAAACGCCGTCGTCTTCTCTTTGTCGGCCAACGAAGATTTAGCTTCGTCCATCGCTGACTTGCTTCACGTAAAACTCGGTGAACGCTCCATTCGTAAATTCCCTTCTGGGGAAACTATTGTCGAGCCGATTGACACGGTTCGTGGCAAACAAGTCTTCATTGTTCAATCGACTTGCCCGCCGGTAAACGAGAACTTGATGGAAGTTTTAATCTTCATCGATGCTCTTCGCCGTTCGTCCGCTCGCGAAATTAACTTAATCGTTCCTTATTTCGGCTACGCTAGACAAGACCGTAAGGCCAAACCGCGTCAGCCGATTACTTCCGCTCTTGTCGCTCACTTGTTGACGACTGCCGGCGTGGACCGCGTTGTCACTTGCAACCTTCACGCTGCCCAAATTCAAGGATTCTTCTCTTGCTTGGTCGACGATCTAAACGCCGTCCCCCTTCTTGCCAGACAAATCCAATTGGAACAAGAAGACTTCTCTAATGTTGTTGTTGTTTCCCCTGATCACGGAGGCGTTGCTCGCGCCCGTGTTTTGGCGGAAATCCTTAATACCCCGCTCGCCATTATCGATAAGCGTCGTTCCAACAATTTGGAACCCGAAGCCATGAATATCATCGGCGATGTCGCGGGAAAACGTTGCATCATGATTGACGACATGGTCGATACTGGAAAATCCGCTTGCATCGGGGCCAAAGCCCTTTTGGATGCTGGTGCGACCGGTGTCCAATTAGCCGCTGTGCACGCCGTATTCAGCAAACCCTGCTACGATTTGATGAAGAACGGACCGTTTGAAGAAATTATCGTTACGGATTCTATCCCCCTTACTCCGGAATTTCGCGAACTGAAATTGGTCAAGGTTGTTACCCTCGCCAATATGCTTGCCGAATGCATTGATCGTATCGTTAACAATGCTCCTTTAAGCGCTGTCTATTCCGCTTACGGACCTGCGAGAGAATAAGAAACTTAAATCCTGCCACCGGTTGTTCTCCGGTGGCTTTTTCTTTTGAAGTCTTTATAATGGTGAAGCCATCGCGAGGAACGGGCGGCGAACCAGGTCAGGTGGGGAACCAAGCAGCCTTAAACCATCTGCTCCTGTGCGGTGGTTTTTCTCTTATGGATTTCATGGACTTGGCTTTAGAAGAAGCCCAAAAAGCATTTGAAGAAGGCGAAACCCCTATTGGGGCGGTTTTGGTTCGCCAGGGTCAGGTTTTAGCCAAAGGTCATAATCATCGCGAAGCCAAAAACGATATTTCTAGCCATGCGGAGATTGAAGTCTTGAAACAAGCAGGACAAGCGTTGGGTTCGTGGAGCCTAGAGGGCTGCACCCTTTATGTCACGTTAGAACCTTGCCTGATGTGTGCAGGGGCCATTTTGCAAAGCCGCATTTCTACTCTTGTTTATGGTGCGGATAATGTTGACGATGGAGCGATTTCTAAATATGGACTCCTCGCAAAGGGAGAACTCCTTGTCTACCGTGGAGAGAAAAGCCAAGAATCTGAACGTCTTTTAAAGAATTTTTTTCATACGCTTCGAAAGAAGAATGAGCTATAATTTTGTCCCAATCATTGACATAGTTGCCGATTAGACAATGTAAAGATTTTCTCATTTTATTTCGCTTATATCTTTCATTTGTGATATTATTCAGCCGTATAAGATTTACGTCGATTTATTTAAATCGAGAAAGATAAAAATCTTTAGGGTCGCATGGGAAGAAAAAAAGTTCAGCAAATCGAGGAATACATCGCTTCTGCGGAGCCTTTTGACGTAGACCCTGCCATTGGATTAAACGAGACGCAAGTTAGCAAACGGAAAAGCGAAGGGCTTCTTAATACCACGAGGCGCCATCCCACGAAAACCTATTGGCAAATCGTTTGCGATAACGTTTTTAATTTCTTTAACATCATCCTCTTTTTGGTTTTTATCTTGATGCTCGTCGCGGGGCTTAGCTGGTCCCATTATTTCTTCATGCTGATTCTTTTCGCCAACATGGCAATCGGATTGATTCAAGATATCCGCGCCCGCCATTTGGTGGATCATCTCTCCGTTGTTACAAGCCCTCGGGCGGCCGTTGTGCGTAATGGCAAAGAGCAAATGCTTGCCGCCGATCAAATTGTTCTAAGTGATATCGTGATTCTAAAAGCCGGCGACCAAATTATCGCGGACGCGAGGGTTCGCGAAGGAAAATGTTTTGTCGATGAATCACTAATTACGGGGGAATCGTTCTCCGTTAAAAAAGAGCCAGGGGATCTTTTGCTTTCTGGCACCTTTTTAAAAAGAGGCTCCGTTCGTGCTGAAGTGATTAAAGTCGGAAGCGCCAATTACGCGGAATCTTTGGAACACGAGGCCAGCGCTTTTTCCCGTCCAAAAAGTGAAATTCGCCGTTCGGTGGGAACCTTCATGATGTTTACAGGCGTTTTTGCCTTGTTTACTGGACTTTGCACCTACCTTACTTATGGATTCCAAGGGAAAGGATGGGGCAATTTTTTCTTTGATTCCGAAGCCATTTCTAGCGTATCGGGATCGATGGTTGCTTTGCTCCCAGCCGGCATGTTCCTTCTCACTTCTTTGGCTTTGGCGGCAGGGGTAGTTTCTCTTTCGAAAAAGCGCATGGTCGTTCAAGAGCTCTATTGCATTGAGATGCTTGCTCGTGTGGATACCTTGTGTTTAGACAAGACTGGCACCCTTACGGATGGCAAAATGAGCGTGTTTAAGGTTTGCCCATTAAAAGGGTATACAGAAGAAGATATTGCCGCCATGGTCCGCCCCGTTTTGCATTATACCCACGACGAAAATCCCACAGCCGTTGCTTTACGACAATATTTTGGGGAAGAATGTGACCGAATTTGCCACGATGTTTTACCTTTTGACTCCGAAACCAAATATAGTGCAGTGACGATGAAAGACGGAGCTTCCTATTGCATCGGCGCATACGGGTTTGTTCCTACCAAGGACAAAAGCGAAGCGGAAGCGTTGCTTTCGGAATATCGGGCTCGCGGATTCCGCTTGCTTATCGTTGCCCGTAGTGCGGATCCCATCTTTCAAGGAAGGGCGCCGATAGGAATGGAGATTTGCGCGGTTATTGCATTATCCGACCACATCAAAGAAGATGCGGCGGCTAATATTAGCTGGTTTCAGAAAAACGATGTGACCGTCAACATTATTAGCGGCGATGACCCCCTTACCGTATCAGAAATCGCAAAACAAGTCGGCGTTAAGAACGCGGACAAAGCCATTTCTTTAGAAGGGAAAAGCATTGAAGAAACGAAAGCGTTAGCTGGTAAATATGCTGTTTATGGCCGCACCAACCCGGAGCAAAAGGCGGCGTTGATTACCGCCTTAAAAGAACAGGATCACAAAGTCGCGATGACAGGCGACGGCGTCAACGATATTTTGGCTTTGAAAGTCGCGGATTGTTCCATTGCCATGGCTAGTGGCTCTTCGGCGGCAAGAAACGTCAGCCATCTGGTATCCATGGATAACGATTTTTCCAAATTGCCGGATGTTGTTCGTCAGGGAAGACGCGTCATCAATAACCTTCAACGTTCCTGCTCCTTGTTCTTGAGCAAAACATTTTTCGCTTTCTTCATCACGGTCCTATTCATGATTTCCATGTGGGCGGGAGGACGTACCTATCCTTTTTCTACCGCCAATATGCTTGTTTGGGAAATCTTCTCGATTGGCGTTCCGGCGTTCTTCTTGGCCTTACAGCCCTCGGACGATCGCTTGAAAGGCACTTTTATGGGCAACATTTTCCGTCATTCGGGCCCTGCGGGGGTTTCGGAGGCGGTTGCCGCCTTGCTCCCCTTGCTCCTTTATTCCGTTTGGACGAAATCCTATACCGATTTCTCCCCGGGAAGCGATCCCGCCTTCAAGGTGGCTTGCTGCATGTCCGTGATTGCGTTCACCTTGCTTAGCTATGCCGTTTTGTTCCGTATTTGCATCCCCTTCACCAAATACCGCTTGGTGGTATTTCTTGGCTCGCTGGCTTTAGGCGCGATCATTGTGATTTCGGACGCCTTTAACGGCGGGAAAATCACCGCTTTATCTTATGAAGGCATTAACTGGGGCTTCCCCATTGCCTTGACCGCGGTCTCGCTAATTGGCATCGGCACCTACTATTTACTCGACTATTTAATCCTTCGCTCCAAAGGCCAAATCGCCGAAAGCGAAGAAAAACCAAAGGGGGACGAAAAACATGGTGACGGAAGCCAAATTTAAAATAGCCCTGAAAGAAATGATGAAGACGAAGCGCTTGGAGGAAATCAATGTCACGGCGCTTTGCAAGAAGTGCGGAGTGCACCGCCAAACCTTCTATTATCACTATCAAGATATCTACGATTTAATTGCCGCCATTTTTCTCAACGAAGATTTAAGTGAAGCGGAAAATGCCAAAACCGTGAAAGGGGTTTTGACCGCATTCAGCGACTACGTGTATGAGAATTTCTCTTTCTTCCGCAGCACCTATAACTCCGCGGCCCGTGATTTTACCGACGATTTTATCTTCGGAAAAATCAACGCGACCCTCTTCTCCCTTTGGAGCAAAGATAAGAAAATCGGCATTAAGAAAGCCGGAATCCGCGATGCGGCGAGAAGGTATTCCCATATCGTCGCCGACGAATTTGGTTATTGCTTTAAAAACCCGCGTTTATCCCCGGAAAGCTTTAAGAAAGCGATGACCTCTTTTATTGATTTATCCATTGCCACCATGCTTCCTGCCGTGATGGAACTATCCAAAAAAGAAGAAGGGGGAGTGGAATGAAATTCGATTTTAGAAACCCCACTCGCATCCTTTTTGGCGAAGACCAAGAAAAAGAAGTGGGTAAATTGCTTCAAGATTATGGAGCAAAACGCGTCTTGTTACTTTATGGCGGGGGTTCCATCAAGCGTTCCGGCCTTTACGATATTGTTGTCCGTTCATTAGCGGAATCTCAGATTGAATTTGTTGCTTTGGGTGGCGTGCGCCCTAACCCCACGGCTTCTTTCGTGCGCAAAACGTTAAAACTAGTGAAGGAAAAAGGGATTGATTTCTTGCTTGCCGTTGGCGGAGGATCCGTGATTGATACGGCTAAATCCATTGGGGCGGGAGCCTATTATGAAGGCGATCCCTTTGACTTCAATCTTAAAAAGGCCGTTCCAGAAAAAACGATGCCGGTTGGCGTGATCTTAACCATTGCTTCTGCCGGCAGTGAATCCAGCAATTCCTGTGTGATTCAAGATGACGAAATGGGAATCAAACAAGGATTCAACAGCGACCTTATTCGCCCCGTTTTTGCGATTGAAAACCCCAAGTGGGCCTTAACGGTTCCATCCTACCAAGTATTTGCTGGGGCTTCCGACATCATGATGCACAGTTTGGAACGTTATTTTAATCCAAGCGAAGAAAACCAGCTCGCAGATAGTTGGGCCTTAGATCTCATCCGTTCTACGATGGAAGCGGCTAAAAAACTGAAGGAAAATCCCAAGGATTTATCCGCGATGGGAATGTTGATGCTGAATAGTTCTTTAAGCCATGATGGGCTAACTTCCATTGGAAAGTCCTCGATTTTCTCCGTTCATCCCCTCGAACACGCTTTGTCGGGGTACCGTTCTTCGATTACTCACGGCGCGGGTGTTGCTTTGCTTTATCCTGCCTGGGCTAGGCACGTTTATCACCAAGATCTTGGCAAATTTGCCCGTTTGGCCAAAGAAGTCTTTGGGCTTTTAGGTGCAAATGAGGAAGAAACGGCTATAATGGGTATCCGTGCCATGAAAGATTTCTTTTCTTCCATTGGCATGCCCGCTTCCTTTGGGGAAGTCGGCTTGACCTTGTCGGATGTTCCCGCTTTGGTCTCTCTAGCAACAGGTAACGGTACACGTGTGGTTGGTCGTTATCCCCAACCGCTGGAGGAAAAGGACGTGAAGACGATTTACGAAAGTCTTTGCAAAAAAGGAGGAATATCCTTATGAAAAAGAACGACTTTGCTATTTTCTTAGTCTATTTATTTATGTTTGCCCTAGCTTTGTGCGTGGGCATTTTCGCGATTCGGCCCTTGGTCATGGATTACGGAAACAAATTGCCGATCCATTATGTGGCTCTTGTTGTTTTGGCGTTGCTCACCGGCGTTCTTTTGAATTCTTTGCTTTTGGAATTTGGACATTTGCTCGGCGCCCGCGTTGGCGGCTATGAGGTCTTGTCCTTTGTTGTTTTGGGGTTGGGCTTCAAAACCAAAGAGGGCAAGAAACGCTTCGGGCTTCATTCCTTCGATGGTTTGACTGGGGAGACCCGCGTGTCTCCTAAAGACGTCGAAAAAGCGAGCTTAGGAGCCTATACCTTCCTCCCGATCGTCTTCTTCATCGTCGAAGTCATCGTGATGATGGTTTTGAATTCCCTTGCTTCCAACTGGGTGAAAACCGATGGGGCGAACGCTTGGATTCAAATTTTTGCCATTACGACCATTTCCGTGGGGGGCATGATTTATCTTTATGACATCTTCCCCTTCCGCTTGGATTCCATGAACGACGGCTATTTGCTTAGCCTCATGACCCATGCCGGAAACCGTATCCCTTATAACTATTTGCTCCTTTGCGAAAAAATCCGTGAAGAAGGAGGAGAAGTCCCCGAAGTCCCCGTTTTTGATGACATCACGGACTTTACCGCTTATCTTAATGCTTTGACCGCCTACAAAAAGATTGGGGAAGGTGACTTTGACCAAGCCGTTCAAATTCTGGATAAAACCATTGCCCAAGAACGTGGTGTCTCTGCCTCTACTCGCAATGATGCCGTTTGCATCAAATTAGCCCTCTTGTTGGCCTCTAGCAAAACGAGCGTTGGCAAAAAATATTACGAAGAGCTCCATGATGATGTGAAGAAATTCATCTCGGATCTTGGGACAGTTCCGGCGCTTCGCTGCTACTTGCTGATCTCTTCTTGCATCGAAGAAAGCGAAGCGGAATCCAATTACGCTTTGGATAAAGCAGGCAAACTCCTTAAAAACACGGATGAGGTCTTCCTCGATTCGGAAAAAGCCTTACTTCAACACGATAAAGATTTCGCGGCTAAACTCCACCCCTCTTGGAAACTCTACCCGCTTCCTTGGGAAGAAAAGAAAGAGGAAGAAAACGATACGGATCGCGACGAAAAAGAAGACGAAGAAAAGAAATAAAGAAAAACGGGATGTCGTGATTTGAAGCATCCCGTTTTTATGTTGTCTTTATTTTCCACCGATTGACATCGATTTGACGAATACGTCGGACACGGAAATTCCATTCTGCGTTAGGTCTACGCGGCTATCGAATTCCTTGACGTCACGAAGCATCTTAAGCAAATTGCCCGACAAAGTAATGAGATTAAGAGGTTCGGCGATTTTCCCATCGCGGATGCGGTAACCTTCCGCTTGGCAGGAGAAGTCGCCGCTTGTTGGATTCATGCCTGTTCCAAGTCCAGCGATTTCGGTGATATAAACGCCATCGTGGATAGGTTGAATCATTTCGTCGAAGCTGTGTTTGCCTGGTTTTACGAAGATGTTGTTGAAGCCGACTCCAATTCGTCCGCCAGCCCAATAACCGTTGCCGGTGCTTGTCTTTCCTTCTTTCTTCGCCGTTTCGCGGTTGTAGAAGAAGTTAGTGACAACTCCGCGCTTCATCATGACCTTGTTCTGAGCGGCAACGCCTTCGTCATCGAAATAGCTGAAATAGAGGTTTCTAGCCAAGGGTTTTTCTTCGATTGTGACTTTGGACGAAGCAACCTTTTGACCCATTTTCCCTTCTAGCATCGAAGAATGCTTCTGAATGGATTCACTGGAGAAGGAATCCATGAAATAGGAGATAAGATCACTGATGATATCGCGGTCGAGAATCGTTGGGTATTTCCCGGCTTCGCAAGGCTCACCGCCGAACTTAGCCAAGGCTTTCGTCACGATTCCTTTGGCAAACTTCTCGGCATCAAAATGGCTGAAGTCATTATCGAGGAACGAATCGTAGAAGGTCTTCGTTTCTTCGCCTTTTTTGGCGACGGCACCCGCGCTATAGAAGAAGTGGTTGCTCTTTTGCTTGAGCTTCAATCCAAACGAGTTGTAGAACTCGGACTCGGATTCGGCTTCACCATAAGAAACCGCGTCCGCGTCGGTGATGCAGGGGTCGCCTGCATAAATGGCTTTCTCGATTTCATGGAGGGTCTCGATTTTCTTTTCGAGGGGGATCGTGGGAAGGACTTTGTTATAAGCGTTTCCTTTGCGGTATTTTTCCGATCCTTTGAATAAGGAGGCTTCCTCCTCTTTTTCGTTAAACGTCGCGGTCAATTGGATTTGCTTGGCCAAATACTCAAAAGCGTCTTTATCTAGTTTTTGAGTAGAGGCCGATCCAAATTTCCCATTATAAATGCCACATGCCGTCACGGATTGGCTATTGGAGATACGGTAGGTATCAATCTTGTTATGAAACAATTTGATGGATGTGGATTTGGATTTTCCGATTTGGATTTGAGCCTGTTCAATGCCATGGGCTTTGCAGACTTCAAAGAATTTTTGAATGTTCATTCTAATTTTCCTCCTCTTCCTCCAACGGTGATTTCCTTGATGCGGATCGTGGGCTGGCCAACGTTAACGGGGATCATGCCGCTTGCGGCGCCACAATTCCCTTGTCCAAGGTCGACGTCATTACCAACGCGGTCGATGTTCATCAAGACATCCTTGCCAGAACCAATCAACGTGCACCCTTTCACAGGTTCGCAGATTTTGCCATCGCGGATGATATAAGCTTCCGAGGCGGAGAAATTGAATTCTCCCGTCGTGGGCTCGACGGAACCCCCGCCAAAATTAGCGACGTAAATGCCAAGTTTGGTATCGCGGATAATTTGTTCGGGGTCATCCTTGCCCGCGGCGATGTAGGTATTGCTCATGCGGGAAGTCGGAGCATAACGGTAGCTCTCTCTACGTGCGGTTCCGTTTGCTTCCATGCCCAAACGGCGTCCACTTAGCCGGTCGATTAAGAATCCTTTGCAGATTCCGTTTTCGATTAAAAGGTTCTTTTGGGTGAGGTTGCCTTCGCTATCGATGTTATTGGAGCCCCATTCGTTGGGGATTGTTCCGTCGTCGTAGGCGGTAACTAGGGGCGAAGCGATTTGCTTGCCGATAGAATCGGAAAAGACGGAGAGGTGACGCGAGGTAGCACTGGCTTCCAAACTGTGCCCACAGGCTTCGTGGAAGAGGACTCCTCCCCATCCGTTTTTGATGACGATGGTGAATTTGCCGCTGGGGCATTCCTTGGCCGTCAACATCATGATGGCTTTTTCTCCTACGGATTTGGCTTTGGCTTTGTAGTCCAAAACATCGTGGAAATAGTGCCATCCATCATAACGACCCGGGCCTTCAAAACAGGTTTCGATGTTGCCATTTCCTCCGTTAGCCATGGCCACGAGGGCCAAACGGCCTCGTTCCTCGACGTTATTGAATTCTTTGGCAACGGGCCCTTCCGCGTTGAAGAGTTGGAATTCGCAACGGCTATTGCTAAACGAATTGACGATGCGGACAATGCGCGGATCAACGGCCTTGGTAATGTCGCTGCATTCCTTCAAAAGCTTGATTTTCTCTTCTTCGGGAACTTCGTAAAGGTGGTCGTTGACCTTGTTGATGACTTTAACCCGTTGTTTCTCGACTTTGGTAACGGTGAACAAACGTTCCCCGTGGAAGCATTTGGAGAGGCTGCTTGCCAAATTTAAGAGGGATTTTGCGCTTAAATCGCAGGTGTATCCGTATACGGATTGGTCTTGGAGCAAAATGCGAATGCCGCAGCCATAGGTTTGCCCGGCTCCGAGGGTCTCCACTTTTCCGTTTTCCACGCGGATGGATTCCCCTTCCTTTTGCTCACAATAGATCTCGGCGTAGTCCCCGCCCGTCTCCAGGGCGGCGTTAAGGACTTTGATGGCCAAGAGTTTACTGATCATGGAAAGTCTCCTTTCATTGATATGAAACAAACGTTTCGATAAACGTTGTGGACCTAGTCTAAACTCCTGTTAGAAATGTACAATGGAAAAGATTCAATGGAGGTGAAGAAATGGCAAAACTTCTCTATCAAGGGCATGCATCATTACGGATAACAACGTCGAAAGGCAAAATCGTTTATATCGATCCTTATGCCGGGGGAGGATACGATAAACCAGCGGACGTGGTTCTCATCACCCACGAGCATTATGACCATAATGGAATTCATCTCATTCACTTAAAAGACACCACCGTCGTCATTCGTTCTAAAGATGCTTTGCAAAATGGGATTTATTACGATTTTGATTATTATGGAGTTCACGTCCAAGCTACCCCAGCCTGCAACAAAAATCACGATATCCACGAATGCGTGGGGTATTCGCTAGAAGTGGATGGCGTGAAAATCTATGTGGCCGGGGATACGGATTATGTTCCATATATGGAAGAACTCGCGAAACAAAAAATCGACTACGCCCTCCTTCCTATCGACGGAATATTCAATATGGGACCCGAAGAAGCGACGCGATGCGCGGAAATCATCCACCCGACGCATCTAATCCCTTATCACATGCACCCGGGGATGGATTTTGATATCCGCCAGGATATGAAAGTTCATTATGGTGGGGCCATGCTGGTGCGTCCCGGGGACGAAATTGAATTAGTTCCATCAAAATAAGGGGGACGTGTATTCGTTTTCCTTGCAAATCCCCCTAAATTTCTATCCATGAAATTCACTTTTTCTTTTAGGAAAGAGAAATGGACCCTCTAAGATAGGGTGCGTTAAAAATTTAGGGTTGTGAAAAGTAGTAACAGCGAGTATCCTTGTAGGGCTCTCTGTGCGGCAATAGGCCGTACGGCGAAAGGAGTATAGCAATGAAGAAAGACATCCATCCGGAGTACCATCACTGCGTCGTTACCTGCACGACCTGCGGAAGCACCTTCGAGACCGGCTCGACGTTGAAGGAAATCAAAGTCGATACCTGCTCCAAGTGCCACCCCTTCTATACGGGCAACCAGCGCATCGTCATGAGCGATGGCCGCATCGACCGCTTCAACAAGAAGCTCGCCGCTGCCGAAGCTGCTAAGAAAGCGAAGTAATTCCGATATTGAATATTCCGCTCCGTTAGGGGCGGTTTTTCTTTGCCTGCATCCTTTAAAAAGTTATTCTAAATACCAAGATGAAAACCCTGATTTACTTTCAAGACGCCGACACGATCAAAAATAGTGGAATCGGCCGTGCCATGTCCCATCAACTCCAAGCCCTAAAAGATGTTGGAGTCGAGACGACCATCCATAAAAAGGATGACTATGATATCGCCCACATCAATACGTACTGGAGCAAATCCCATCGCGCCTTAAAACAAGCGAAGAAGCGGGGCATTCCCGTGATTGTTCATGGTCATTCGACATATGAAGATTTCCGTAATTCCTTTAAGTGCTGGCAACTCGTCGCTCCGATCTACAACCATCAATTGAAATACATGTATTCCCGCGCAGATTTGGTGATTACCCCAACCCCTTATTCCAAAAAACTCATTGAGAATTACGGGTTTGTCAAAAAGGTGATTGCCATTAGCAACGGCATTGATATCGCTTCCTACGCTAGTGACCCTGACGCGGTGAAAGCCTTCCACGAAAAATTTGGATTAAAGGAAAACGAGCCTTTCGTGATGGGGGTGGGGTTCCCTTTTGAACGAAAGGGTATCATCGATTTCTTTGAAGTTGCCCGGAAGTTCCCAAACGTGAAATTCTTTTGGTTTGGCCACCTTGCCCGAATCTTAACCAATGAAAAGGTGGCAAGAGCCATCCGCAAAAAACCAAATAATGTCATTCTCCCTGGATATTGCAAAGGCGATTTGATCCATGGGGCTTATCAAAGTGCGACCTGTCTCTTTTTCCCAAGTTATGAGGAAACGGAAGGCATCGTGGTTTTAGAGGCGCTAGCCTCCCACTGTCCTTTGGTAGTTCGCGACATCGGAGTCTACGATGGCTGGGTGAAAGACGGGGTTAATGGCCACTTATGCAAAAATAACGAAGAATTCGCCTCCGCTATCGCGGGTTTACTAGAACACGGCGAAGACCCGAAGATCCTAGAAGCGGGCTTTGAAACAGCAAAAGAAAGAGATTTGCCGCGAGTGGGCGAACAATTGAAAGAAGCTTACGAATCGTTATTAAAACGTTAACCGAGCAAATCAACCCAAGCCTTCTTGATGGATTCATTGCTAATGCGCTTAGATCCTTCGAAGGCTTTTTCTTGTTGGAGGAGCAATTGATCGGGATTAGATAAAATCTCTTTGATTTTCTTTGCGAATTCTTTGGGATCGCGGGATTGCATGAGCCAGCCATCTGTTTTCTCATCGAACACTTCCTCGACGGGACCATCCCAATGCGTTGTCATCACAGGGCGGGAGCAAGCGTTGGCTTCCGCTTTGACCAAACACCAGCCTTCATAGGCAGAAGTGCAAAGCAAGAAATCGGAGGCAAAATAGTCTTCTTGAGTCGTCGAATGGCCCGTGATGATCGAGACTTCGTTTAAGCCGTTGGATTGGACGAATTCACGCATGGATTGTTCGAGGTGTCCTTCTCCATGCATGGTAAAGTGAAAGGAGACCGAATCTTCATGCAATAACTTGGCGATTTCTAAGGCCAACATGGGGTCTTTTTGTTCCGTGAAGCGTCCTACGAATAGGATTTCCCCTCCGTGAAACGCGATGTCTTTTTGGGGTTGAAACTTCGCGGGGTTATAGATGTAGGTGGCCTTTGCTGCCAGCCTCTTTTTCCTTTTCAAAACTTCCTCTTTTACGTGTTTGGCCAAGAAAATGATTTTTTCCGGTTTACTGCAATGGCGAAACACCATTTGCATGGGGCACGCCAAATAATTCTCGGGATCGAAGTGGAAGTGATAATAGACGTGCTTGTGCTTCGGGGCAAGGAGGTAGGAATCGAGGGCGCTGCCGATATAGATGGAATCCTCATCCATCCAAGAAGCAATGAGTTTACGGGTTTTGTTGCGGTGAAAAACATAGGAGGACAACGTCTCTTTCAATAGACGTCTCCTTCCTTTTCCATCATATACGGCCCAACATTGGTCAAATCGGCCGACCTCGGAAGGGATTTCAAGGTTATGAATTTGGATGCGGGGGTCGATGAAATAGGCGGATTTCCCCTCTTGTTTGGAAGTGCAAATCAGATGAATTTCGTAGGTGTCGCAGAGCAAATTCATCAATTGAATGGATACGGTTTCCGTCCCTCCGATGCAATCGAGGTTCTGAATCGCCCAAAAAATTTTCTTCATGGGTCTCATTATCCCATAATCGGGAGAAGGGTGAACCTTCAAAATCCATCGTAGAATGGTAAAATAGGCGAGCCTAAAGGCTAGAGCCTTTGGATATCCATCATTAGGAGAAGCCACCATGAGCAAAAAGTTCTACATTTCCACCCCGATTTATTACCCGAGCGCATCGCCCCATTTGGGACACGCCTACTGCACGACCATGTGCGATGTCATCGCCAGGGGCAAGAGACTCCGTGGCTATGACGTTTTCTTTATCACCGGACTTGATGAGCACGGAATGAAGATTGAAAAAAACGCCGAAGCAAAAGGGATTACTCCCCAAGAATTTGTCGACGAAGTTTCTTTGAAATTCACCTCGCTTTGGAAAGCGATGGAAATCTCTAACGATGACTTTATCCGCACGACGGAACCCCGTCACGTTGAGACGGTCCAAAAGATTTTCTCCCGGATGTTAAAGCAAGATGATATTTATCTTTCATCCTATACTGGCTGGTATTGCGTCCATGAAGAATCCTTCTGGACGGAGACTCAAGTCGAAAAAGATGAAGAGGGACATGTTCTTTGCCCCGAATGCCACCGCCCTGTAGAACAAGCCTCGGAAGAAGCCTATTTCTACCGCTGCTCCAAATACACGCCGTTCCTGCTTGATTTCTATGATAAGAACCCGACTTTCATCACTCCGGAATCCCGCAAGAACGAGATGATCAATACCTTCATCAAACCGGGTCTTCAAGACCTTTGCGTTTCTAGAACTTCCTTTACCTGGGGGATCCCTGTGGTGGAGAACCCCAAGCACGTGGTCTATGTTTGGCTCGATGCTTTGACCAATTACATCACCTGCCTTGGCTATCTTCAAAAAGACGATTCTCGGTTCCAGTATTTCTGGAACGACCCCGAGACTGAAATCGTTCACGTCATCGGCGCGGATATCACCCGCTTCCATACCATCTATTGGCCGATGTTCCTCCGTTCTTTGGATTTAAGGGAACCCAATCGCGTTTTCGTCCATGGCCTGCTCATGATGAAAGATGGCAAGATGAGCAAATCGAAAGGAAATGCCATCTCTGCCTACCCCCTTATCGAACGTTATGGCGTGGATGCCGTCCGTTATTACCTCGTCAGTGAAGTCCCCTTTGGAGAAAACGGAACCTTCACCCCAGAACAATTCGTCATGCGTATCAACCAAGATTTGGCCAATAACCTCGGCAATTTGCTGAACCGCACCGTGTCGATGATCGCGAAATACTTTAACGGAGTCATCCCGTCTTTGAAAAAAGGGGTTAATCCTACCGACAAGGAGCTCGAAGACCTCTGCGAATCCACGATTTCTGAATACGAGAAACTGAATGACGACTTGGCCGTCACTGAAGCGTATGAAAAGGTCATGGGCTTAGTGGGACGCGCGAATAAATACATCGAAGAAACCGCGCCTTGGGCTTTGGCCAAAGACCCGGAGAAAGTCGCGAATCTAGAATCCGTCATGGCTCACCTCGCCTATGTTTTATTCGTCGCCGGATTGCTTTTAAAACCGATTTTGGTTCATAAATCGGATGCGATTTTCGCTTCCCTTGGCTTAACCAAAGAAGAATGTGTTTATGCCAATATCCACGATGAAAACATCGTTGCAGGCAAAACCGTTTGCAAAGGCGAACAGCTCTTCCCCCGTTTGGATCAAGAAAAGGAAATCGATGCCATCACGGAGATGATGAACGGACCCAAAGAGAAAGTAGCCGCCTAATGAAGAATTCGTTCCAACACGTTACTTTTACTGCCGCCTGTTCCGATTTGACCTATGAAGGGCTTGGAGTAGTCCGAAACGGCAAAGAGGTTTTCTTTGTCCCTGGGCTATTTCCAGGAGATGAAGCTGAAATCGAATCGGCTTATCGCCGTGCAGGCCAATCCTATGGCCAAATCAAACGCCTGATTAAAAAATCGCCCCATCGCATCGAGCCGCGTTGCAAAATTTGCTCTTCTTGCGGGGGATGCGTCTTTCAACAACTCGACTACCCCTCTCAACTGGAATTTAAGTCCAAGAAGGTGAAGGAGCAGTTCCGTAAAGTCGGGCACATGGACGTGGACGTCCTGCCGACTTTGGGTATGGAAACCCCTTATTTTTACCGTAATAAGATTCAAATGCCCTTATGCAAGGATCGTCGTGGCAATATCTATAGTGGCTTCTACAAAACGGGAACCCATGTCTTAGTTCCCGTCCAAAAATGCTTTATTGAAGACGAACGGGCGGAGAAGATTCTCGGCCAAATCAAAGACCTCATGAAATCCATGAGGATTGAACCCTATATTGAAGATGAACGTTATGGCGTTGTCCGTCATATCTTGATTCGCACCTCCAAACACTTTGACCAAATCATGGTGGTGCTCGTCACCAACGTGGATTCTTTCCCTAGCCGTAATAACTTCGTGAAGGCTATCGTGAAGCGTTGCCCCGAGGTCACCACCATCGTTCAAAACATCAATTCCAGGGCGACCAATGTCATCTTGGGAGAACGGGAACGTGTTTTATATGGCAAGGGCTACATCGAAGACCTTCTTTGCGGCGTGCATTTCCGCATCTCCTCCAAGTCTTTTTACCAAACGAACCCCGTCATGACGGAAGTCCTTTATGGCAAAGCCATGGAAGCGGCCCGTCTAACCAAAGACGATGTTGTTTTTGATGCTTATTCAGGAATTGGAACCATCGGGATGATTGCTTCTAAATATTGTGGCAGGGTCATATCCGTGGAAATCGTCAAAGAAGCGGTGCGTGATGGTATCCTCAATGCCAAATTCAATCACATCGACAATTTTGAAATGTATTGCGACGATGCCTCCGACTTTATGGTGCGCATGGCCCAAAAGAAGGAACACGTGGATGTGTTATTCATGGATCCGCCCCGTAAAGGAAGCGACAAACGATTCCTGGATGCCTTATTGAAATTACGCCCCTCTCGGGTTGTGTATGTTTCTTGCGATTGCTCTACTTTGGCTCGCGACGTCAGTTATATCCAAAAGAGCTATCAGGTCGAATCAATTCAGCCTGTGGACATGTTCCCCCAGACGGCGCATGTTGAGACTGTGGTGTTGCTAAGTCGTAAAAACGGCTGAAAAAGACCAAAAATCAATAAAAATTGACGGATTTCCTTCTTTCTAAAAATGAGGGAAATCCTCTTTTTTGTTGCAAAAATGGGCTAAGCGATGGTAAACCGGTAAAAAATAGGGCTTTACTCGTATGGGGAAATAGGTCAACTTCAAAAATGAACACCCAACCTACCTAGTATCGAAATGGGGATAGGTGGATGGTATGTTTACACGATGGAGGGAATAGGTGAAAAAGCCCTTGTTTATGGGCTTTTATTGAAATCCGTCGTTTCCTCGTTTTTTGCGTTTTCGGAGCAGACTGCAACTACACATACAACCTGGAAAACCGATTTTTGGCCTAAAAAGGGTCAAAAACAGGGGTATAGTTTGATTCGAAAACGAAATAAGCGCGAAAATAGAGAGAATAATAGGGCTTTTCTTTTTGAAAGTCGATAGGAGAGACCCTTGAGTTCCATGATTTTTTTGACGCCCCACTATAGTGGAACATGACTATTCGTAAAAACACCGATGGCGTCTTTGG
>CAKUWP010000024.1:0-19481 GCA_934699525.1 uncultured Bacilli bacterium | reverse complement strand
CATTCGCCGAATCATTCAAGAAAACCTCGAAATGGTCGTAAATCCAATCCCTTATTTGCTCCTATATCTAGCAAAAAACAAACGATACCAATTTTCATATCGAAGCCATTTTTATCACCGAGGAAGCGGGTAGCGATTATTTTGAAAACAATTATGCGGAAAGCGCAAAAGAAAAAGGGTTCACTCGTCAGCATTTGTGCTACGAAGAAAGTAAATTCATCGAGTTTCTTCGAAGCGATGTCTATTCGATTTTTATTTGCGTCGGCCAAAGTGATCCATTAAAGGGATTTCCATTTGGAATGGACTTGCGAAAACGATAATTACACCACGAAGAAGTTTCTTCAAGGCCGACTATCCGCATTTTAAAGCGTTCTATGCGTGGAGAGCCATTGAAAAACTTAGCCATGCGAAAAGCCCCGTGTTTCCACGGGGCCTTTACGTTAGTAAGTATTAGTCGTTGGCGTCTTTGCGATCGTGCTTTTCGATGTACTGTTGTTTGACGTGTTTCATCGCATCCGCAACGGTCCACTCTTCCAACTTCTCCTCTTCCTCATCTTGCGGAATCAAACCGGTTCCAGCAGGAATGAGCTTACCGGTGATGACGTTTTCCTTCAAGCCGTGGAGGTTATCCCTCTTCGCCTTGATGGCCGCATCGGTGAGAACGCGAGTCGTTTCTTGGAAGGAAGCCGCGGAGAGGAAGGAATCCGTCTCCAAAGCCGCTTTGGTGATACCGAGAACGAGCGGTTCGCAAACCGCTGGGTTCTTGCCTTCGAGCAAGGCGCGGGCGTTTTCTTCGTTCAAAGTACGGAGAGAGACGCGCTGGCCAGGAAGGAGTTCGGTGTCGCCACCATCGGTGACAACGACTTTGCGGAGCATTTGAGAAATGATGATTTCCAAGTGCTTGTCGCTGATGGCAATGCCCTGGGCCTTATAGACTTTTTGGATTTCCTTAATCATGTAGACTTCGAGTTTTTCGACGCCTGCCACTTTGAGGAGTTCCTTCAAGTCGATGGATCCTTCGGTGAGTTTGCCACCCGCTTCTACTTCGTCGCCCTTCTTGACGCGGAGGGTTGCGCCGAAGTCGGTCTTATATTCCTTCACTTCGAGCACAGCACCGTCATCGCCATAGTGGGTGACTTCCAAATTGAAGCGGTCGCCTTCTTGTTCTACTTTGGTTACTTTACCAGCGATTTCGGAAATCAAGGCTTGACGGCCCTTCGGGTGACGAGCCTCAACGATTTCCTGAACACGGGGAAGACCTTGAGTAATATCGGAGCCTGCCATACCACCAGTGTGGAAGACACGCATCGTTAACTGCGTACCAGGCTCACCAATGGATTGAGCAGCCATGATACCAACGGCTTCGCCGACATGAACCAAGGTGCGGTTCGCCATTTGCATACCATAGCAGTGGACGCAAACGCCGTCTTTGCACTGGCAGGTGAAGATCGTGCGGATTTCCACCTCTTTGATGCCGGCTGCGACAATGGCATCGGCTTGAGCTTCGGTAATGAGCGTATTGCCCGGAACGATGATTTCGCCCGTGGCTGGATTGACGATATCGTGCATGGAGAAGCGTCCGATGATGCGCTCTTGCAAGCTACGGATTTCTTCTTTGCGGGCCGTATCATAGATCGGACGAACCACGAAACCGTGGTCGCATCCGCAATCTTCTTCACGGACAATGACGTCTTGGGAGACGTCGACGAGACGACGGGTCAAATAACCGGAGTCGGCCGTCTTAAGAGCTGTATCGGCAGAGCCTTTACGGGCACCGTGGGTGTTAATGAAGAATTCGCTAACCTTCATACCTTGGAGGTAAGAGGAAACGATCGGAAGTTCGATTTCTTCGTTCTTCGGGTTCGCAACGAGGCCCTTCATACCGATCAACTGTTTGAAGTTATCGACAGAACCACGGGATCCGGAGTCCGCCATGATAACCAAGGGGTTCCGTTTGTCCGCTTCCATAGAAGCTTTAACGTATTCCTTCACCTCATCGGTGATGCGAGTCCAAACCTTAACGACTTGGTTGTGACGTTCTTCATTGCTGAGATAGCCACGTTCATAGAAGTCTTGGATTTGGTCAACGAGTTTTTGTCCTTCCGCGACCTTTTCCGCCTTACCCTTGACGTCTTTGATGTCCGAGATGGCGACGGTAACAGAAGAAACCATCGAGTAGTGGAAGCCTTGGTCCTTGATCTTGTCCAAGACGGCGCTCGTTTTGGAGGTGCCATATTGAGCAAAGATGATATCGATGAGAGGTCCAAGCTGCTTCTTGCCAATGGCTTTCTTGAGAGGGATGCCTCCTTCAAGTTTGCCTTTGGCATTGGGCTTACCGTTGATATATTGGAACATCGGTTCGCCTGGAGCTTTTTCGTCGTATTTAGCGGCGACTTCCTCCGCGGAGACAAACCATTCCTTCATCTTTTCGTCGTCAACGCCAATCTTCGGATCATCATTGATATAACGGAAATCGTCAGGGAAGACATTGTTAAAGATGATCTTACCAACAGAGGTGATGAGGTATTTGTGTTCCATCCCCGCAGGGATGCCCAAACCAATATCCTTATGGACAGCTTTGGCGGGGATGGCGATGCGGTTGTGGAGAGAGACGTTTCCGGTCTCGTAAGCCATCAAGACTTCGTCGACGGAATGGAAGACTTTGCCATCGTTCGCAGCGAAGAGACGGTTCTTCTCGGCCATGGCCAAGACCCCTTCAACTTCGTGAGAATCAACATGGTCTTCGTCTTTTTCCATCTTGACGAGTTTTTCGAGTTGATCGGCGCGATCCAAGAAATCTTCATACGATTCTTCGGTCGTGAGGTGGAAGTTACCAAGGATCATGTCCTGAGAAGGAATGACAAGGGCTTTACCATCACGAGGAGAAAGGATGTTGTTGGAAGCAAGCATCAATTCGACTGCTTCTTCTTGAGCCGCTTTTCCTAGCGGAACGTGGACGGCCATCTGGTCCCCGTCGAAGTCGGCGTTGAATCCAGGGCAAACGAGCGGGTGGAGACGGATAGCGCGGCCATCAACAAGCTTCGGTTGGAAGGCTTGGATGGACAAACGGTGCAAGGTCGGAGCGCGGTTGAGCAAGACGGGGTGATCGCCGATGATTTCTTCGACGATATCGAAGACGATCGGGTCATAACGATCAATGATCTTATCAGCGGCGCGATAAGCCGTGACATGCCCTTCCTTAATAAGGATAGAGGCAATGAACGGACGGAGGAGTTGAATCGCCATTTCCCGTGGGATACCGCATTGATACATCTTCAGATCCGGTCCGACAGCAATGACGGAACGGCCCGAATAGTCAACACGTTTTCCAAGAAGGTTCTGACGGAAGCGTCCTTGTTTGCCCTTGAGGCCTTGGGACAAGGATTTGAGTGGGCGCCCACTCGGACCCGTGACGGGTTTGGTGCGGCGGCCATTGTCGAACAACGCGTCCACGGCTTCTTGAAGCATACGCTTGGCGTTGGTGAGCATGATTTCCGGGGCGCTCATATCGATGAGGCGCTTGAGGGCGATGTTGCGATAAATGACACGACGATAGAGTTCGTTGAGGTCACTGGCGGCGGGACGTCCACCATCCAAGAAGAGCATCGGACGGAGATCCGGCGGAATGACAGGGACTGCGTCCAAAATCATCCATTCCGGGCTTTGGTTGGAAGCACGGAAGGCATTGATGACTTCCAAACGCTTGGCAAGTTTGACGCGCTTGGCTTCTTTGGCATGACGGAGTTCTTCCGTGATGTTGTTGAATTCTTCATCCAAGTCGACTTCGTGAAGGAGTCTCTTGATGGATTCAGCGCCATCGCCGAATTCAGAGCCCAAATATTTGGCAATGAAAGCTTTGCAGGTAAAGAAGTCAAAGGTTTCGTTCGGGTTTTGAAGTTTCGCGATCAAGGTATCGGCTTTGATGTCTTCAGAGCCACCGATTTCAAGCGTCGGCTTGATTTCTTTGGCGATGACGTCAACAAAAGCAACACGGGCAGCAGACTCGTTGAGGAATTGCTTCTTCTTCAAGATTTCGGATTTGCCCGGATTCAAGCAGATATGAGCAGCGTAATAGATGACATCTTCCAATTGCTTGGGAGACATATCCAAAACCAAGCCCATACGAGAGGGGATCGATTTCAAATACCAGATGTGCGAGCACGGGGAGACCAATTCGATGTGTCCCATGCGTTCGCGACGCCATTCTTTGGAAATGACTTCAACGCCGCACTTTTCGCAGGTGATACCCTGGTAGCGGATCTTTTTGTATTTGCCGCAGTGGCATTCGTAATCTTTGACCGGACCAAAAATCTTTTGGCAGAACAAACCGCCCATTTCCGGTTTTTGCGTACGGTAGTTGATAGTTTCGGCACGAGTCACTTCGCCCTTGCTCCAAGAGCGGATTTCGTCTGGAGAGGCGAGTCCGACTTGGATGGCGGCGAGGTTATTGATGTCGAAGGAACGGTCTTCGTGGCGGCGAGGTTGAGGCTCGGCCACAGGTTGGATTTGCTCGGCGGCTTCTCCCATTTCAGGAGCAGCAGCGAAATTTAATTTATCAGCCATTGTTATTCCCGTCCTTTCTTATTAGTCGTTGACATGCTCGGAGACGGCATTGAGGCCTTCTTCGGCAATTTGTTCTTGTTGGACTTCCACCGTGTCACCGGGCTCAGGGAGTTCGGGGCGCGGAGCTAAATCCTTGTGAATCGCGCTGTTGGTTTTGCGTTCTTCGATGAGCGATTGCTTGGCGAGTTCATTCATATCGATGACCTCGTTATTGCGGTCGAAGAGTTTCACGTTCATGCAAAGGCCCTTGAGTTCTTTGGTAAAGACTTTGAAGGCTTCTGGCATACCAGGACGTGGAATCGGGTTGCCCTTGATGATGGCTTCGTAAGCCTTGGCACGGCCAACGCGATCGTCGGATTTGATGGTCATCATTTCTTGGAGCGTGTGCGCAGCGCCATAAGCTTCGAGGGCCCAGACTTCCATTTCGCCGAAACGCTGACCGCCGTTTTGAGCTTTGCCGCCCAAAGGCTGTTGCGTGACGAGGGCATAAGGTCCTGTAGCACGTGCGTGCAATTTATCGTCGACCATGTGCACGAGTTTAATCATGTACTGGACGCCAACAGAGATACGTTCGGCAAACGGTTCACCCGTTCTGCCATCATAAAGAACCGTCTTTCCGTCTTCGGAAATGTTGGCTTTCTTCATGAGATCGAAGACTTCTTCGTTGCTGACTCCGTCAAAAGCCGGGGTCGCAACGCGCATATGGAGTTTGCGGCAGGCAAGGCCCAAATGGACTTCGAAGATCTGACCGATGTTCATACGAGAAGGAACGCCCATCGGGGAGAGAAGGATGTCAATCGGGGTGCCATCCGCTAAGAACGGCATATCCTCGACCGGCAAAATCTTGGAAATAACGCCTTTGTTACCGTGACGGCCGGACATCTTATCGCCTTCGGAGATCTTTCTCTTCTGGACAACATAGACGCGGACGACTTCGTTCACACCGGCAGGAAGCGGATCTTTGTTCTTACGGCTAAATACTTTAACCGCATGGACAATACCGGCACCGCCATGGGGAACACGGAGCGAGGTGTCTTTCTTTTCTTTGGTCTTTTCCGCGAAGATGGCTTGGAGAAGCTTTTCTTCAGGGGTCGGGTCTTCTTGAGATTTCGGGGTCGCTTTGCCAACGAGGATGTCTCCTTCTTTGACTTCAGCACCCGGGATGATGATGCCACGTTCATCGAGGAAGGCTTTCGCATCTTCTCCGACGTTGGGGATATCACGGGTAATCTCTTCCGGACCTAATTTATTTTCACGGCATTCCACTTCGTATTTCTCGATGTGGATGGAGGTGAAGGTATCGTTCTTCATCATGCGTTCGGACATGATGATGGCGTCTTCGTAGTTATAGCCGTTCCAAGTCATGTAAGCGACGAGGATGTTCTGGCCAAGAGCGAGTTCGCCATTGCGCATAGCGGGTCCGTCGGCGATGACCGAATCATCTTTAACGACGTCACCAACTTTGACGATTGGAGTCTGGTTGATGCAGGTTCCGCCATTGGAACGATCGAATTTCTGGAGGTGGTAGGCGTGGCCAATGACTTTGATTTCCTTGACTCCGACTTCCGCAACAATGCCTTCGAATTCGGCTTGGCAAGCAAGTCCGGCTTCGTTGAGCATGATATCTTTTTCCATGACGTGGTCGCCAACCTTGACCTTGCGGGCAAGGGGGAGATCACAGGCATTCTTCTTCAAAGAGGTATAGGTTTGAAGTTGCATGCCATTATCGATAACAAGACGGTTTTTCTCATTGGCGAGAATAATTCCGCCATATTCGGCTTGAGCGCATCCGCCTTCGGTGGCGATGCAAACTTCGCCTTTATAGACGAGGTCGCCTTTCTTGATTTTGCGAGCAAAAGCAAGATCGGAGGCGCTCTTCTTTAAGGCCGTATAAACCTTATCATCTTGTCCATCGTCCAAGATGATGGTGCTGGAATCCTTATAAAGGACCTTGCCACCCTTGGGAGCGACGACAGCCAAACCGGAGTCTTTCGCGATTTTGGCTTCCATACCGGTTCCGACATAAGGAATCGAAGGACGGAGAAGTGGGAGGGCTTGACGTTGCATGTTCGCGCCCATCAAGGCACGGGTCGCGTCATCGTGGGCAAGGAAAGGAATACAAGCAGCCGCGATGGAGACGATTTGTTTCGGCGAAACGTCGACGTAAGAAATGAGGTCAGGTTCCACTTCGAGGTTGTCGTCATCGTGACGGACAACGATGTTGGTGCCTTGGATCATCTTGACGGATTCGTCTTTGTTGGCGGCATTGGGATCCACATCGCCAAGTTTCATCGGAGCCGAGAGGTCGATGTTGGCTTCAGCGATATAGAGACCACGTTCGTCGTCCGCGGACAAATATTCCGTTTCCGAATCCGAAACATAAGCTTTTCCACCGATGTGATAGACCTTGCGATACGGGGTCATGATGAAGCCGTATTGGTTAATCTTGGCATAGGTGCAAAGGTTGTTGATAAGGCCGATGTTTTGTCCTTCAGGGGATTCAATCGGGCAAATACGTCCATAGTGGGTATAGTGGACGTCGCGGACTTCCATGGAGGCACGATCTCTGGTTAAGCCGCCAGGGCCCAAAGCGGAGATACGACGCTTGTTGGTAAGTTCGGCCAGCGGGTTCGTTTGATCCATGAACTGAGAAAGTTGCCCGGAAGCAAAGAATTCACGAATGGCCGTGGTCAAAGGACGGATGTTGATAAGCGACTGCGGAGTGGCCGTTTCCGGATCGGAAATGGACATCTTCTGTTGAACAGCCTTGATCATCTTGGCGAGGCCTTGACGAACTTGGTTTTCAAGCAATTCACCCACGCTGCGGATACGACGGTTTCCAAGGTGATCGATATCGTCGTATTCACCGATTCCGTCCATGAGGTTCACATAATAAGAGAAGAACGCGACCATATCGGAAATCGTGACGCGGCTGACATCGGTCATGCTCAAATCCGTGCCGATGATATTGACGACGCGATCGGTTTCCTTGTCGTGAGCGTAGACTTTGACGATATCAACCGTGCTATAAGTGTCGATATCTTCATTCACACTCAATTTCTTCGCGCAAGCGCCACTTTCGAAGAATTTGGCATCGCGGAGGGATTGGACGTCTTCTTTGGTTAATTTGGTGCCTTTGACGAAAAGGACTTCGCCATTGGTGTCAATGAGGTCTTGGGCAAGAATGCGGCCAGGCAAACGCTCATAAGCATTGAGCTTTTGAGTGAATTTAAAGCGGCCAGCACGACCCAAGTCATAGCGCTTGTCATCGAAGAAACGTTGTTTCAAGAATTCAACACGTCCTTCGGGAGTGGAAGGTTCGCCGGGTTTCAATTTGGCAAAGATTTTTGCCAAAGCTTCCGCGCCGGTTTTGATTTCCGGTTCTTTATTCAAAGTGGCATTGATGCTATCGGTATCACCGAAAAGTTCGATGAACTCACTATTTTTCTCAATGCCAAGGGCTTTGAAGAGAACCTGCGCCGGGAATTTGTATTGGCGATCAATGCGGATATTCAAAACACCACGGGTGTCCGATTCCGCTTGAAGCCAGGTTCCGTGTCCCGGGAAGATTTCGCCATTGTAGAGATACGTACCGGATTTACGGTCTTGCTCGCATCCAAAATAGGCGCCCGGAGAACGGATGATCTGCGAAATAATAACACGCTCGGAGCCATTGATAATGAAGGTACCGGAATCGGTCATCAAGGGAATATCCCCCATGAAAACTTCGGCTTCCTTGATTTCGCCCGTTTCTTTGAAGCGCAAACGCAAGGTGACTTTGAGCTTGCTTGAATAAGTCAAATCGCCCGTTTTGCATTCAAGCGGGGTGTACTTCGGTGCTTCAAGGTGGCAATTAACGTAGTCGATGAAAAGGTTTTTGTTGTAATCGGGGATCGGGAACACGTTTTTAAGCGCGGAATCGATACCCTCTTTTAAGAACCAATCGTAGGAATCCGTTTGGACTTCAACGAGGTTGGGGAGAGGCAAATGTCCACTGATTTTCGAGAAATCAATACGGCCATTGATGCCAGCCGGATACAAATCGCCATTGGGATTTTTGTATTCGGTGTTGGGGATGAAATTATCTTCTTGCGGCATTAGTTACTCCTTTAATGTGGCAATCAAGACGCGGAAGCCTTTATGCTGAGCCGCCCTTTCTACGCTTCCAAAAAGCGTTCTAAGGTAGGCTTCGGCGGAATCGGCGCCTTGTTTTTTGCGAATGACGATGACGAGCTTCCCTCCTTTATCTAAATGAGAGAGCGCGCCCGCGTACATCGCGTACGTAACCTTCTTTCCCGCCCGAATTGGCGGATTGGTTACAATCGTGGAGAATGTTTTGTCGATGTTGAGGTAGACGTCGCTATGGATGATCTCTACTTGTTCCGACACGCCAAGGGTTAAAGCGTTTTGTCGGCACAGGGAGAGGGCCCGATCATTCACGTCCGCTAAAACGACGTGGCGATGCGGGTCGAGGTGAGCCAGGATTAGTCCGATTGGTCCGACTCCCGCCCCAAGATCCAAAATGGTGGTTCCAAGATCGGCCTTGCCGATGGTTTCAAGCAATAAACGAGTACCATCGTCAAGACCATCTTTGGAGAAAACCCCTGCGTCGCTATGAAAGGTGTATTTTTCTCCGAACAATTCGAAGGAATACTGGATATCTTGGTGTTCCAACGTTTCATCGTTATCGAAATATTGGCCCATCTTTACCCTCCCTTCATAACGCAAGAACCCCGCCCAAAGGGAACGTCCTCTGGGCGGGAATACTTGTTGTTTGTGATGCGAAATCTAAATTACTTGATTTCGACTTCAGCGCCGGTGGCAACGAGAGCCTTCTTGTGCTCTTCCGCTTCGACGGGGCTGATATGCTCTTTGACGGGAGCCGGAGCAGCGTCAACGAGTTTCTTGGCATCCATCAAGCCAAGGCCGGTGATGGCCTGGACGGCTTTGATGACAGCAACTTTGGAGCCAGTGCCGATGCCCTTGAGGATGAGCGAGACTTCGCTCGGTCCCTTGGCAGCGCCAGCGTCTTCTTCTTCAGCCGGAGCGGCGGCGACAGCCGCGGCAGCGGTGACGCCGAAGGTTTCTTCGACGAGTTTGATGAGGTCATTGAGCTCGAGAACGGTGTATTCCTTCAAGCTTTCGACGATCTCTTCTTTGGTGAATTTAGCCATTGTTAGATCCTCCTAATGGTTTTAGTTGGCCGCCGGCGTGTCAGCCGGAGCTTTGTCCGCAACAGCCTTGATAGTGGCAGCGAACTTGGTGACGGGTGCCTTGAGGCACGATAGGAACATAGAGAGCATGCCATTCTTGTCGAGAAGCTTGCTGACATCTTTCATGCCCTTCTCATCGAGGACGCGTCCATCCACGATACCGGCCTTAACGACCAAGTGTTCGTGTTTGCGAGCGAACTTGTAGAGAACTTTCGGACCAGTGCCATAGTCTTTCGAGAAGACAAAGGCATTCGGCCCTTCGAGAGCATTGCCCAAATCGGGGGCTTGGAGTTCTGCTAAAGCGCGACGGATCATGGTGTTCTTGTAAACGGTCATGGTCGCTTCGGCCTTTTCGAGCTCTTTGCGAAGTTCCGAAATTTCGGCAACAGTCAATCCTTGGTAGGAAACGACTGCGAAGGTCGCGGCGCCTTTGAAGGATTCTTCAATTTGCTTGACGGCATTCTTTTTGGCTTCGAGTGCTTGCTGATTCATATGTTTCTACCTCCTTTCTGTCGATATATGTGAAGCTTCTATATAACTAGTGGGTTTTGTGAACATTTCGCTAACCTCAGCAGGGTGATTGTTTTAAGGCACATGCCCCCGGCTATCTTAGGAATACGAAGCTTTTCACCGAATTGAGGGGAACAATTAGTTCCGTCCGGCAAAGGTGATTTGAACTGCCGGTCCCATCGTGGTCGAGAGAGCCGCGGTGAGAATGTAGGTGCCCTTCACGGTAGAGGGGCGGGCTTTGGCGATGTGCTCCGTGATTGCAGCGACGTTTTCGAGGAGGTCGGCATCCGAGAAGGAGACACGGCCAATACCCATCGAGAGGTTGCCATCACGGTCAACGCGATAGGCGATCTTACCACGCTTGATTTCAGCGACGGCCGTCTTAACGTCCATCGTGACGGTGCCAGTCTTGGGGTTCGGCATTAAGCCTTTCGGACCAAGGACACGGCCCATTTTTCCAAGTTCGCCCATCATATCCGGGGTAGCGACGATGATGTCGAATCCAAACCAGTTTTCTCTTTGGATCTTTTCAAGCATCTCTTTTCCACCGAAGAAATCCGCTCCGGATTCTTTCGCGTCGTCGAGTTTGGTGTTGGTAACGACCAAGACCTTTTTGGTTTTGCCGTTGCCATGCGGAAGGGTGATCGTTCCACGGATGAGTTGATCTGCCAAGGTCGGGTTGACGTTCAAGCGGAAGCTGATGTCGACCGAGGAATCGAATTTCGTGGTGCTCGTTTCTTTGACGAGTTTCACGGCCTCTTCGAGGCTGTAGACTTTGGAAGCGTCAATCTTTTTGAGGGCGGCTTCGTATTTTTTGCTGTTCTTTTTCATTGCAGTTTGCCTCCTTCATTACTTGATTGCGATGCCCATTTGACGGCAGGTACCAGCGACAACTTTCTTCGCTTGTTCGACGTCGTCGGTGTTGAGATCCGGCATCTTGTATTTCGCGATCTCTTCGAGTTGAGCATCCGTGATCGAGCCAACGATTTGCTTCGAGTTACCGGAGCCCTTTTCGATGCCAGCCGCTTTTAGAATGAGCGGGGCAACCGGGGTGGTCTTGATGACGAAATCATAGGATTTGTCTTCATAGGCCGTGATGATGACAGGGACAACCTGTCCTTTTCTGTCGCCAGTCTTCGCATTAAAATCGGTGCAGAATTTCGCCATGTTGACACCGGCGGAAGCTAGCTTCGGTCCGGGGTGGGCGTTGCCGCCAGGAAGTTCCATCTTGACGACTTTTGTTACACGTTTCTTCATGTATTTCCTCCTTTATGGAAATTCATTCGTGGTGTTCGGGCCGTGATCAAACAGTCCTCCCACGATGCGCGTCGTGCAAACGCGCTTGTGTATAATACGCCTGCGCATAAACAGCCGTCAAGAAAAATTTGCTCTTTTTTTCAAAAAATCTTGAAGTCAAAAATCAATGGTGGCGTTTCTCTTGAACGTGATCATAAACGACGTCCAAAAGTTTGATAACGTGATCGTCTGCCAAAGAATAAAAAACGCGAGACCCTTCCTTGCGGGTCGTTACAAGGTTGGCGTTTTTCAAAACCTTCAATTGGTGGGAAACCAAAGACTGCTCCGCCCCCACCACTCGAACGATGTCAGAAACGCACTTCTCTCCATTCATGATGGAATACATGATTTTGAGGCGGGTGAAATCACTGGCAACGTGCAAAAGGTTTTCCATCCCATCAAGTACTTCGTCCGATAATTCCAGTTTTTTAAACGTGCTTTCTTCCATAGTTTTTCCAAGTTTTATTTTATCACGTTCTTCTTAGAACCCAATAAATTCGAGTGTCTCAAAAGAATTAAGATTTTTCAAATAAACGCCTGTTTCGTCCATAACAGCGTAACCAGGCCCATCGTCGCGAGGAACGGAGACGGAACCAGGGTTACAGCGAATAGTTCCCGCATCAGAATAAAGACATTTGCAATGCGTGTGCCCGTTAAAAACTACATCCCCGGGAGGAAAAGAAAAAACATCAGGGCGATGAGTCAGATGCACTCGATGGCCAGCAAAATCAAGACCGCGACGGAGCGGTAATTCAATTCCTGCAGGACTAAGATCACATGAATCGTCGCAATTTCCGCGGACGGCAAGGATTCTCCCGCAATTCTTATGGAAAAATTCCATGCAAAAAGAAACGTCCGCATCATAAGCGCCGTGAAGAGTATCGCCCAAGAAAACTAGAACATCTGGTTGCTCGTTCTCGATGGCTCTCATTGCTTTTTGAAGACCGTTTTTCGATCCGTGCAAGTCGCTGAAAATAAAGAATTTCATCTCATCAAAGATACTAGATTTTCAAACAAAAACCACACTTTTCTTTTAAATTTTCAATAACACCGAAAATTTTTTAAAAATATTTTTCTGCTATACAACTATTGTTTTTGGAAACTCATAAATTTTTTTCGACAAGATTTTCTAAAAAATCGTTATAGATATAGGTGCAGGGACATTTCACATGATTACTCACAAAATTCGTATCTACCCCAACGCCAAGATGAAAAAGTTTTTGGACGGTCAGTTCGAATTCTCTCGGCGAGACTACAATTGCCAGTTGAAAATGATCGTCGATGGCATCCGGGAAAAACGGATTCACGAGGGTAATTTTGTTCAGGCGCTTGAGCGAATCAAATTGCACGCAATAAAATCCGTGCAGTCTATGGGCGGGAGCCTTCCCTATTTCCCCGATATCACAGCCCGAAACGCCAAACGCCTGGTCCCTGTGGCAAAAACTATTTTGCGCACCCGCGTTTTTCCACCTTTTAGGAAATCGCAACGCGGAAGCCATTTTTTACATTTATCCTCCGCCGGAAATCCAAACTTCGCTTTTTCTCTCCCCCAATCTAAAAAACTTCAAATTGGTTCATTCGGTTCCATCCGCATGTCGGAGAAATTGCGTTTTTCTTCTCCTCTTTCTTGCACCATTGAAGAAAAGAACGATCGTTATTTTGCCTGTTTTCTTTTTAAGGATTTTATAACCCCTTATCCCAAAACTGGAAAAATCACTTCCGTCGTTCCAGGAACAAGAACGACGATTATCGGAATGGGAAGCGATAATAAAACGCGGACTTGGAGCCTTAATGAAAAATCGGTATCGAAGTTATTGAAACGATGCAGTTATCTTTCCAGACTCCTACGTCAAAAGGGGCGCCAGAATCAAACCGAGTCGTCCAAACGTTTCGATAGAAATTTGCATAAGCTTCGATCCGCGCGACAAAAACTGAATAATCAAATATCGAGTTTTTTAGAGCAGACCTCGCACTCCTTGCTTTGGAAATTCGATCGAATCACAGCCGAATCCCCCGCGACTACCACGGGGGTTCATGAAAAAAGATGCTTAAGGATCCAATCCAAAAACGCTTATTCCCAACTTCTAAAAAGGGTAGTCTCAAAAGCCATTCAGGTCGAGAAAGAAGCGAACGTGACCTCTCCCGTCATTTCTTATAGAAAGACCTGTAAGGGCTGTGGTTCACAGTTACCCCTTCTTTTGTGGTCTACTCATTACGATTCCGTTTGCCCGTTTTGCAACGCAAAAATCCGTCCGAACATCAATGCAGCAACCAATATCCTGCGCGGGATGCTTTACGCAAAGTCACCCATGTCAGGCCCGTAATTACTAGTTAAGTTTTAAAACAGGGCGAGGAGCGCCCAGTGGATGACGTCAGAGAAGTTTACCCCAACTTTGAAGAAGGCGTCGAGGGGTTATGTTCCCCACTCCGGATGAAAAGATTTTTAGCAAATTACTCCATGCGGCGATAGCCAATCCAAAGGAGTAACGTTAAAATTAATTATCATGAAAAAAGCTACCATTCTATTTGATGAACTCTTAGACGGGTTCGTCTACACCGTCAAAAGTTGGCTCCATCTGGACTTAGCCGACAACACCATTCGCGACGCTACCATCATCGCAGCCTCCAGTGCATTTCTTTTCGATAAGCTTTTTGCAAAAGAAAATGCCGGTGAAGAGATTACACAAGCCGCTGGCGAGAGTCTTGGTAGAGACTACGACGCAAAAAGTTTGTCCAACATGGCGACCAAAATCCGTTTAGCCATGTCTGGATCCGACTTTGAAATGGGACATTCTCCACTGCGAGATTATTTACGTTGGATTGGCGATGCCGAACCCGATGCGCTTCGAGGGTACCAAGATGACGTCGGTAAACTCGTTCTTCTTACGATCGAAGAAATGACGAACTTAATTTTGGCAGAAAACGACGTACATGAAGCGCCAATGCACGTAGCAGAAATTTTCTTCCTCACCATAACCGATCGTTATGCTCTAACGTATTTGGATTTATTTGGAAAACAACGATTTTCCACTTTTCAAAGCAGCGCTTATTTCTTCTCCGTCCAAGAACAAATGGAACAAATCCGTTCTCAAATCTTGGATTGAGCCCGCAAACACAGGCTCCTTGTTCTAACAACTATTCTTACAAAACTATTCTTACAATATAAAATGGCCTCCCGTTGCACAAAGCGTGGGAGGCCATTGTTTCTATTAAAGTCTTTCGATTTCGGAGAATTCAACATCGACCGGAGTACTACGACCGAAGAAGATCGTGTCAACACGGCAAGCACCGGTTTCCTTATCGATGGACATAATCGTTCCTTCCGTTCCTTCCAAAGGACCGTGGATAATGCGAACGCGATCGCCAACGTGATAACGATCATACATATTGTCCTCGATGATGTTCATGCGTTTCAAGACGGGTTCAATTTGTTCCCGCGGAACAGGCATCGGTTTTTGTCCGCCGCCGCTGGATCCGACAATACCCGTGACGCCCGGAGTGTTACGAACGATAAACCAGGAATCATCCGTCATGACCATTTCAACGAAGAAATAGCCAGGGAAATAGTTTTCGACCTTGGTTTTGCCTGTATCAATGCCATCCTTCAAAACAGGGACGGTGTGTTCAGCAACCAAAACGCGGAGAATATATTTTTGCATCCCCATCGTTTCGATACGACGTTTTAAGTTTTCCGCCGTTTTTTGTTCGTGTTTCGAATAGGTTGTAACAATGTACCAAGCCTTTTCACCAAGGCGTGGCGCGGAATTATCGACTACATCTGCCATTTCATTTTCCTCCAAAAACATTTCTCAGCTGATTGATCAAAGACCCAGCCGTTAAGTCTTCAAGCGTCAGGAACAGCGCAGCAAACGCAGCGATGCAAATGACGACGATGATCGTTGGAATCAACGTATCACGCTTCGGCCAGCGAACACGTTTACCTTCTTTGACCACTTCTTTTGTGTACTTGATCGGGTTCATTAGAGCCTCCTTGTTACTTGCTTTCTTTGTGGAGCGTATGCTTTTTGCAATGCGGACAATACTTCTTTAACTCAAGACGTTCTGAGCTGTCTTTTCTTTTAAGGACGGTATAGTTCCTGCTAAGGCATTCCGTGCAAATCAAAAAAACTTTTTCTCTAGCCATCTTTTATCAAACTCCTAGCAGGATTATAGGAGCGTCAAGAGGCCCTGTCAATCTAGGAATTAAAATCCCCACCCAGTGGGTGGAGACTTCTAAGGCAGTCCGCAAAGGCCGCTTACTTATCGGGAACGAAACCGTACTTCTGACGAACGTAGTCACGCACATTCGAAATAATATAACGAACCCGATAATCCGTAAGATGAAGAATCTCAGCGATTTCATGAGCGCGAAAGCCTTTAAGTAGCAAAGCAACAACTTTAGCAGACATGGCATCGAAACTAGGCGGAAGGTGTTTTAGATCCTCAAGCAGCAATCGATAGCTAGCGTAATTCACAGGGTCAAGATTGTCTTCTTTGGAAGAAATGGATTCGCAAATAGGGCGATCTTCGTTATCCACAGTAGAATCCAGGGAAACGTAGTTGCATAATGTAAAGCAACGCGAGCTGTTATTGATTTCTCGAATCAGTTCATTCCGGAAAACGCAATGGAAGAAGGTAACGAATTTTGCCTTCCAATTAAAGTTGCGAACGCTGGAATATATGGCGGTAAAAAATGCTTCGCTGATCGAGCTTTCATCCAGCTTATCATGGATGTTCGGCATGACCATATGGGCGGATACAATCCGCTTCATGTAATAACGAACCTCCAATTCGGCAAGCGCATTCGTTACACCGTTTTGGTGAAGAGCCAAGAGCTGTTCATCGGTCAAATTCGGATATTGGCTTTCGTCGAAGGGCTTGAAGTCATCTGGGAAAGCCGGAACGTCTAAAGATTGCATTAGTAAAAATTTATTCAACTTAATAGTTGACGTAGGAATATTATGTTTCATTTTTTCTTTTTTTGGGTATGTAAAATCTTATCGTCTCGAAAGGAAGATTTCCGCAATGGCAATGCCGGCGGAAACCGAAGCGTTTAGCGAATTAACGTGCCCAACCATTGGAATCTTTACAACAAAATCACTGTTTTTCAAAACAAGCCTGGAAATACCAAAGCCTTCTGATCCAACCACTAAGCAAATTGGACAACGATAATCGACTTCATTAATTAGTTTATCTGCACTTCCATCGGTGCTCACGATCCAAAAACCCGCATCTTTTAATTCAGAAATTGCTTGGGACAAATTAGGGACAACCGCTACTTTTACGTATTCGATTGCACCAGTAGAAACACGAGAAACCGTCGAATTCAACGGAACTTCTCCATGTGCTTTCATAATAATGCCATCTACGCCAAAAGCGTCACAGCTTCTTAATATGGCTCCCAAGTTATGAGGATCTTGAATGCCGTCCAGCATAACAATGAGGGGCTGATCTTTTCCTTTGCAAGATTGAATCAAATCACGAGTGGAACAAGGTTTCGCTACCGCTGTTTCAGCAACAAATCCTTGGTGATTCGACGTACCAGCTAATTTTAATAGTTCAGAACTGGTACAAATCGAGATTGGAACTCCGCCCTCTTTTGCAGATAGAACAATCGGGTCGCCGCGATTTTGGTCAGTAACATAAAGATGTTTGGCCGTATGTGCTCTCACGGCTTCTCGGACACTATTCTTACTAAAAATAGTATGAACTATTGCATTATCATTGACAAGCGGTTTTTTCATAATTTATTAAAGAATTCCTTTTTGAATGAGATTGGCTCGCAGCAAATCGCTTTGAGCGAAATCTTTTTCTTGCTTCGCTTTCACATAATTGGCATATAAACCCTTGTCTTCCGAGGACATAACCGGATAAGGGGCCACAATTCCTAAAACGTGAAGATAATCTCGAATCCTAGCGAAGTGAGTTTGAATCGAACAAATATCTGGCGCGGAGACACGCAAACATTGATTGGCCTCTTTTAATTCGTTATAGAGGATCGTGAATGCATTAGGAGTATTCAAATCATTGCAAAGCTCGCGATAAAAACCTTCTTCGTCGTTGCCTTCAATCGAGTTTAAGTCGTCAACTCCGTGCGTTTGAAGGAAAACGGCCAAAAGTTTTATTGCTTGGCAAATCTTTTTGTAGTTCTTATCTGCTTCCTGAATTGTTTTTTCCGTAAATGCCAACGGAGCTCGGTAATGAGTATTCAAAATCATGATGCGAAGAGGCATGCCACCCCATTGTTCCACGACGTCCTTTGCTAAAAGAACGTTGCCGAGCGATTTCGACATTTTCTCGTTGTCGATATTGATGAAACCATTGTGAAGCCAATAATTCGCAAGATGATTATGGTTATGGGCTTCCGATTGAGCAATTTCGTTTTCATGATGGGGGAATTTCAAATCAAATCCGCCACCATGAATATCAATCAATCCATTTTGATCTTTGAAAATGGAATTGATCATAACGCAGCATTCCGTATGCCATCCAGGGCGTCCCTCCGACCACGGAGTCGACCAGCGAATCCCTTCGTCCGTGGCCTTCCACAAAGCAAAATCCAACGGGGATTCCTTTTGGGAATTCACTTCGATCCTAGCGCCCGACATCAGTGCTTCCGGCGTATTCCCGGACAAGCAGCCATAGCTTTCATCTTTAGAAACACGGAAATAGACATCGCCACCACGGACATAGGCCGATTCGTTTTGAACCAGGTCATTGATATAAGAAATCATCTCCGGCATATAAACCGTCGGCTTTGGAGTGAAATCAGGTTGCAAAGCCCCTACTTCTTCCACCAAATGGCGGAATTTTGCGATCACCGATTCCGTTAATTCCTTTTCGGAGATTCCCAATTCTTTCGCGCGTTTGATAATTTTGTCATCCACGTCCGTGTAATTAGAAACATAAGTTACCTGGTAGCCTAAAGCCATAAAAAGGCGACGCCACTCATCGAAAACAACCACAGGGCGCATGTTGCCAATATGAGGATCGTTATAAACCGTCGGCCCACAAACATACATGCTGACCTTACCCGGAACGATAGGATTAAATTTCTCTAATTTATTGCCAAGAGAAGAATACAAAAAAACATCTTTCATAAGAAATATTTTAAACTAAATTCCTTTCTCATGGGTAGATAGGCCGTGCTTTAATAAACTAACTAAATCGGAAGGCTGTTTCAAAATATATTCAGCCTTATCTAGAAGATTGGCATCATATTTCCCATACCCCCATAAGCAAAGAGCCACGGGGATTCCTGCATTATGCGCAGTATCAACGTCAACATGACTATCTCCGCAATAAAGAGTCTCTTCTAGAGAAATGTGATCCGTTGAAAAAATACGTTGAACAAGGATTGGGTTTGGTTTTACGGGTTCACCTTCTCGATGCCCAAAAACCTCTTTAAACAAGCAAGAATCCAACTTGGCTGAAACAATCGCCTTAGCAAGGGAATCAGGCTTATTGGAGGCGACAAAGAGTTTTAAACCCATTTCATGAAGCGAATAAAGCATAGAAGAAATGCCATCAAAGGGTAAAGTATGGCGGTCTTGATACAAACGGTACAAAGGCATGTAAGCTTTTTTAACCGAAGCAAATAATTCAGGGGAATCCAAATCCCCCAAAGAACGATGAACTAACGTGTCTGCGCCATCCCCAATCAACCTTTTAGTTTCTTCAAAACTGTAGGATAAAGGGACGTGGCAAGACTTTAGTGCATCATTAATTGCATCTTGAATATCGACCAAAGTGTTAAGCAGGGTACCATCCAAATCGAAGATAACATTTTTGATTTCCATACACATTCATTATAAATCTAAGCAGCAAAAAAGGGGCCGAAACGGCCCCGAAAAGAAAAAGCCCGGCAGCGCGCTGTTCTCGCCCATGGGGGCTACCTTC
>CAKUWP010000023.1:0-20126 GCA_934699525.1 uncultured Bacilli bacterium | reverse complement strand
ACACATTCGCCGAATCATTCAAGAAAACCTCGAAATGGTCGTAAATCCAATCCCTTATTTGCTCCTATATCTAGAAAAATTTTGATAAAACGAAAAACATTTATATTGAAGGTGATAATCTCGATGCTTTAAAAGTCATTGGAGAAACGTATTTAGGAAGGGTCAAGATGATATATATTGATCCGCCTTACAATACTGGAAATGATTTTATCTACAATGATACGTTTAAAACATCGGCGGAGGATTATTTGGCAAGCCAAGACGGAATTGACTCTGAGGGAAATAGATTAATAACGAACTCGGATAGTAATGGAAGAATCCATACTGACTGGCTTAATATGATTTACCCAAGGCTAGTCCTCGCAAAAGATTTATTATCTGACGATGGCGTGATTTTCATTTCCATTGACGATAACGAATCTATGAACGTCAAAAAAATCTGCGACGAAATATTCGGCGAGCAAAATTTCATTGCTCAAATTTTAGTTCAACTAAATCCCAGAGGAAGAAATCTAGATCGATATATCGCTCGCACTTGTGAATATGTTTTTGCATATGCAAAAGATTACGATAATCCTTCAACCATTTATGGCGTCCCAAAAGAGGGGCGAATGCTTGATGAATACAATTTAAAGGATGAACACGGCAAATACCGAGAAATAGGTTTGCGAAATAGAAATCAATCATTCAATCCGGTTACTCGCCCGAACCTATATTACCCTCTTTATGTTGACCCGCTGACAAAAAGCGTATCCACGGTTAGGGACGAACGATTTACCGATGAAGTTTTCCCCAACGCACCGGATGGAACAAAAACATGTTGGACTTGGATGCGCAAAAAAGTCGACGAAGAAAGAAATCTGCTTATAGCCGAGAAAACCGGAAATGAATGGCGCATATTTAGAAAAGATTATTTGGTAAGCGAAAACGGAGAAAGTGCAACAACACTCGTGAAATCGCTTTGGATAGACCCAACAATTAATAATGACTATGGGAAGAAAGCCATTAAAGAACTTTTTGGAAGCAACGTAATGAGCTTTCCGAAAGCACCTGACCTTTTGAAAAAATTATTGAAAATTTCCACAAAAGGAAATGACTTAGTGATGGACTTCTTTTCGGGCTCAGGTACTCTTGGTCAATCAGTTTTTGAACTAAACGAAGAGGATGGAGGATCAAGAAATTTCATTCTGATTCAACTGCCTGAAAAACTTTCAGAAGATACCGATGGATACAGGGCGGGTTTTAGATATATTACTGACATAGGTGAAAAACGAGTAATCAAAGCGGGGAAAAACACGAAAAAAACATTGATTTGTACGGTGAAAGAGATTGTGGGTTGCGAGTTTTTAAATTAGATTCCTCCAACATGAAAAATGTTTTCTATAGGCCGGATGAATATACACCAAATTTATTTGATAATGCCGAAACCGCAATTAAAGAAGGCCGTTCAAGCATGGATTTGCTTATTCAAGTAATGCTTGAACTGGGTATTACACTTGATTCGTCCATTGAAACAAGTCGAATTGCCGGAGTGCAATATTACGCAGTTAACGGGAATGACTTACTAGCTTGTTTCGATGGGAAAGTTGATGAATCCGCACTGATCGAACTTGCGAAACTGCAGCCGCTCACGATTGCTTTCCGCGACGATTCTTTCTTGGACGATACCATCAGCGTCAACTGCGAAGGCATCTTCAAACAGCTTTCTCCAGCTACAAAAATCAAAATTGTTTAATCTGGTGCCTTGCTATCGTATGAAGTTCAAATTTAAAGAACAGGATTATCAGGTCCAAGCTGTAAGGGCATTAACTGATGTTTTTGCAGGGCAGCCATATAATCGTTTATCTCAATATACGCGTGACATCGGGCGACTCTCTCCAAAAAGAAGCCAACAGATGTCCTTGCTTGATGAAGGAACGCCAGATGACAGTGACTATGCTTTGGGTTTCGCAAACGGCCCAATAAAACTTTCGGATACTCAAGTTTTAGAGAATATTCGTGAAGTTCAGGCAAAGGGGAACCTAAAAATTGATGACTCTCTTAGCAAGAAATTAAGTCCTCTTGACTTGGATGTCGAGATGGAGACTGGCACAGGAAAAACCTATGTCTACATTCGTTCAATGTTCGAAATGAACAAGCTTTTCGGATTCAGCAAATTCATTGTGATGGTCCCCTCTATTGCTATTCGTGAAGGCGTTAAAAAATCCTTCGAGCAAATGCAGGATCACTTCATGGGTATTTATGGCAAGAAAGCTAGATATTTCATTTATAATTCTGCCAATCTAAGTGACATTGATACCTTTGCGAAAAGCGATTCCATTCAAGTCATGATAATTAACATCCAAGCCTTTAACACCAGGGGCAAGGACGGTAGAAAGATTTATGAGGAATTGGATTCCTTCCAATCCAGAAGGCCTATCGACGTTATCAAAAAGACAAGGCCAATTCTCATCCTGGACGAACCGCAAAAAATGGGCGGCAACGCAACTCAACAATCCATTGCTGAATTCAACCCACTTTTCACGATGAATTTTTCAGCGACACACAAAGACCATCATAACCTCGTTTATGTCATTGATGCTGTTGATGCCTATAACCGCAAATTGGTAAAGAAAATCGAGGTCAAAGGTGTAAGCATCAAAAACGTTAAAGGCACTCAGGCCTACCTCTATCTAGATGACATTGTGCTCATGGGCACAGGGAAAGACCCTAAAGCAAGAATCTCTTTCTACCAAAATACAAATGGTGGAATAAAGGAACGCACCCAATTATTGAGCCGTGGTGATAGCATCTATGAGCTGTCTAACGAATTGGCCGTCTACAAGAACAATTACCTTATCAATGAAATCGACTACAACACAAATACCGTGAAGCTACTGAATGGAACGGTTCTTGTGGCGGGCGAAGTGCAAGGTGATGTGTCCGAAGACATCTTAAGAAGGATTCAAATACGCGAAACTATCGCGTCTCACCTTGAAAAAGAGGAAGAAAATTTTGCCAAGGGTATTAAGACCCTATCTCTCTTCTTCATCGACGAAGTCGTCAAGTATAGAGACTACTCAAAAGAAGATGAAAAAGGCGTTTATGCCAAAATCTTTGAAGACGAATACGAACAGGCTGTTTTCGATAAACTGAAAGACTTAACTTACGATAACGATGCCTATAAAGCCTACCTTGAGAAATTCTCTGCTGCCGAAGTCCATAAAGGTTACTTTTCCATCGATAAGAAGGGCCATGTAATTGATTCCAAAGCGGATCGTAAAACTGGATTGTCTGACGATGAGTCCGCTTACGATTTAATCTTGAAAAACAAGGAGCGACTCCTTTCCTTTGACGAGCCAACTCGCTTCATCTTTTCCTATAGCGCTTTGCGCGAAGGCTGGGATAACCCTAACGTTTTCCAAATCTGTACGCTTCGCCATACCCAGTCCGGCATTCAAAAGAGACAGGAAGTCGGTCGTGGCTTGCGTATAGCCATCGATAAAGATGGAAACCGTCAGGACGCTTCCACGCTCACCGACTTCTTTGGCGTCAACAAACTTACCGTTATTGCGAATGAATCTTATAAAGATTTCGTAAAAGGGATTCAGTCCGAACTCAAGGATGCCGTCTATGACGGACCTTCTAAAGCCGATAAGAACTTCTTCATCGGCAAGAAGATTTACAATCCCGAAACGAAGCAGGAGTCCAGGATTACCCCGGAACAAGCGGCGCTTATTTATCGTTATCTCGTCAAGAATGATTACGTTGATGAAAAGGATCACATCACGGATGAATTTAGGGATGCGGTTGCTGAAAATGCAACCGTTGAATTGCCTGAGGAACTAAGGCCATACGAAAAGTCCGTTTTGGATGTGATTTCCAGTGTCTATAACCCGAAGACCATCGACATTGGGGATGGCAAAAAACCAAAGGTAATCGAAAACAAGCTAAACGCAAACTTCAACAAGAAAGAATTCCAAGAATTTTGGAAATATATCAACCACAAGTACGCATATCGCGTCTCCTTCGATTCAAATGAGCTCATCGAGAACTGCGTAAAGAGCATCAAGTCAGATCTTAGGGTCTCATCCGTCACCTATACCGTCCGCAAAGGCGAACAAAGAGATGAAATCTCCAAAGATCAGTTGGATGCTGGCACATCATTCAGAGAAGGTGCAAATAGCTCGCAAACCAAGAAATTGAATTTGGCGTCGAGCACATCCGCCAAATACGATTTAGTTCAATCTATCGCGGATAGAACCCATTTAACTCGCAAGACGATAGCCGAGATTCTCAAGAAGACGAAGGAGTTCTTAGGATTGTTCAGGGAGAATCCTGAAGAATACATCACAAAGGTCTCCGAGTTGATCAACGCCCAAAAAGCGTCCGTTGTTGTTGATCACGTCACATATAGTCAATTGGATGAAACGTTCGATACCGACATATTCGCTGAGAAACACGTCGATTTCGACGCGCAAAAATGTCTTGCATCTAAAAAAGCAATTCAAGACTATGTCTTCGTTGATGGTACCGCAAAAGATGGTGAATCCAACGAAATGAAATTCGCCAGAAACCTTGAAGCTCAAGAAGACGTCAAAGTGTATGCGAAGATGCCAAAGGGATTCTATATTCCTACCCCGATGGGCAAATATTCACCAGACTGGGCCATTGTCTATGAATCCAACGGCCAGAAGGGCGTTTACTTCATTGCTGAGACCAAAGGCAGCCTCGACAGCCTTTCTTTGAGGAAGGTCGAGGAAGCCAAGATCAATTGTGCAAAAACCCTTTACAACACCAAAAATTCGAAAGTCGCTTATGACAAAGTCCACACTTACGAAGATTTCATGAACGATGTGATTCGTATTCTTGAAGGCGGGAAGGCGGAATGATATGGATTATTCCACTAAACTGAAAGAACTTAGAGAGAAGTTGCTGATTTCTCAAAATGATCTTGCGGTGTTGTTAGGGGTCTCATTTGCTACTGTAAATCGATGGGAAAACGGTCACCACGAGCCAACTCTAAAAGCGAAAAGAGCTATTAGAACTCTTTGCAAGAAAAATTTAATTAAGTGGGAATGAGGAGGATTGATATGTCGATATCCGATTGGTTTTTTAATTTTTCAAGCAACATAAAGATTAGCGATCAGAGCATGCAAAACATCCGTGCCAGGAGAGATTCCATTGCGAGACGAATCAATATTGATTTTTGGGGCGCCGAATCAGCAACCAATCACCGCCTTTTCGGCGGGTCATTTGGAAGAGGAACAAAAACCCATTTTAGCGATATTGATTTGCTCGTCGTTCTCCCACCCGGAACATACGCCAAATACGATGCCTACTCATGGAATGGCCAATCAGCATTGCTCCAAGCCTTGAAAACCAGCATCCAAAAAACGTATTCTACTTCGCATTTGTCTGGAGATGGGCAAGTCGTCGCCATCAATTTTACCGATGGAATTGGTTTTGAAATAGTTCCTGTTTTTGAAAATAAAGATGGACACAGCTTCATATATCCGGATTCCAATTATGGCGGCTCGTGGAAAGTTACTGATCCGCGATCGGAAATACAGGCTATATCCGATATGAACGATGAATGCAATGGCAACGTTAAAAGATTTGCGCAAATGATTAGAGAATGGAAATACGCTAACGGAGTAGATGTTCTTGGAATATTAATTGATGTCTTTGTTTTCAATTTTATGAAAGATTATCGATACAAGGACAAAAGTTTTCTTTATTACGATTATTTCAGCAGAGATTTCTTCAACTATTTATCCGAAATTCCTATTACGCAGAAAAAATTTCAAATAATGGGTTCTGGGAAATACATAACCTTTGATGGGCATTTCCAATATAAGGCCAAGCAAGCATACAATAACGCAAACAAAGCAATCGAATACCTAAACAACAAATGCGAATACTCAGCAAAGGAAGCATGGAGGAATATTTATGGAAACAAATTCTAAGATAAAAACACAGATTAAAGAAGAATACGGAAAAGTTGTTTATTCATATTCCACTCATCAATACTGCGCAAACAGTTTGCTGGAGATTGACAAAAAATTAAAAATCATCGAAATCATTCTTGGAGGACTTACTAGTGCCGGCTTGGTGTCGTTAATCGCCAAGTATCACATCGCTTCAGCAATTGTAAGCGTAATTCTTTCGTTTGGTTTGGTGGTTGTAGCCTCATTCATTAAAGCGGGTGATTACCAGATTAAAGCAGGAAAACACGCGCAAACTGCATTAGACCTTTGGAGAATTAGGGAGAAATACTTGTCCTTGCTCACGGATTTTGATTCTTTAAGCGATGATGAATTGAAGGTGAAAAGAGAGGAACTTCTTGACGGGACGAACAAAATATATTCGTACGAAGAAAGAACGACGGAAAAAGCATATAAAAGAGCACAAAAAGCTTTGAAAGATGAAGAGTATCAATTTTTCTCGAAAGAAGAGATTGACCAATTGCTTCCGGCCCATTTGCGCGGCGAAGATTAATTAAATCGCTATTTAGGTTGAATGATGGGGGCTGCTCCGGCTATTACTAACATTTAAATTGTACTTACTTTTTGTCAAATGAAAAAGCCGACCAATTCAGAATGATTTATTTAGCCTGCTCACATTTCCAAAAAAAGTTTGCCACAGTGCACCTTGGTTAGCCAGCGGTACTCTATTACTTATTTTGAGTAAAAAAGACACGCAACTTGTCCTGCGTGTCTTTGTTTTTTATGCTGGCGGAGGAATAGGGATTCGAACCCTAGCTCCCGGTTAAGAGACTACGAGCTTTCCAAGCCCGCCCCTTCGGCCACTTGGGTATTCCTCCGCGTTTCGCCTTTTCAGGCAAGTGAGATTATAGGTGTTTCGTCATCGCTTCGCAACGTAATTTTTGCTAGACTAATTCGGATTATGAAAGAAACCGTCGTATCTCGTCTTAACGCTGGCCAAAAGGCAGAGAAATTCGTGAAGAAGTACTTGCCAGAAGCCCCGCTTGGATTCATCTATAAAGCCTTCCGCAAAAAAGATATCAAGGCCAATGGCCATTGGATTAAAAAAGACTACATCCTCCAAGAAGGGGATGTGATCCGCATCTATGTGACGGATCAGCAGCTGGAAGATTTTAAGAAGCCCCGTCCCGCGGAAAAGAAGCCTTTGGAATACCCCATCGCCTATGAAGACGATGAAGTGCTGATTATCGATAAGCCCAAGGGGTTATTGGTCTACGGAGACAAAACAGGCGTTAGAGAAACACTAGGGAATGCCGTATTGGATTATCTCTATTTAAAAGGAGATTATGATCCTAACGACAATACGTTCGTTCCCTCCCCGGCCCATCGCTTAGACCGCAACACCAGTGGGCTCATTTGCTATGGCAAAACGGATCGCGCTCTGAAGGATTTAACGGATTTATTCAAAGAACGTACCCAAATTGATAAGTATTATGTGGCCCTTGTCGTGGGGGACGTCGAAAAAGATGGTTTCATCGATAAACCTCTTAAAAAGGACATCCAAACTGGTCGCGTATCTGTTTGCCCCGTCGCCAAGGGAGGGAAAACCGCGAAGACGGAATACCACGTCTTGCAACGGTTTGGTTCCTATACCTTATTAGAACTCCATTTGTTGACGGGTCGTACCCACCAGCTCCGCGTCCACCTCGCTTCGATTGGACACCCCATCGTCGGAGATGAAAAATACGGAGACTTCCAAGATTGCCGCAAAGCCAAAAGATTATGCGGAATCACCTCGCAATTGCTCCACGCCGAAAAGCTTTGCTTCGGCGATGTTTCGGGGGCGTTAAAAGGCTTGGCCCACCGCCAAATCACCTCCCCCATCCCCTCGTTTTTTAAAGACGCTATTGAGATTTTGACGCATAACCCATTCTAAGAAAGGAATTTGATATGGACAAAGTCAAAGAAAATTCGATTCGTTGGTTATCCTCCCCACGTGTCAGCGAAGAGGATAAATCCCTCATCCGTTCTATGAGCCAAGAAGAACTCGACGATGCTTTCTTCAAAGACGTCGAACTTGGCACGGCTGGGATGCGCGGGGTATTGGGTCCTGGCACGAACCGGATGAACGAACACACGGTGGGAAGAGTCTCCGTGGCTTTCGGACAATATCTTTTGTCCCTCGGCGAAGATACGAAAACCCGTGGAATCGTTTTATCCCACGACAACCGCTTTAAGTCCCGCGAATTCGCTTTGCTTGCCGCGAAAATTTTTAACCAAATGGGCATCAAAGCCTTTATCTTCCCTTCTCTTCGCCCCGTTCCTGAACTTTCTTTTGCCGTGAGATATTGCAAGGCCAAAGGCGGCGTCATGATCACCGCCTCCCATAACCCCAAGCAATATAACGGATACAAAATTTATGATGAAACGGGTTGCCAACTCGTTCCTAACCAGGCGAACGAGATGCTTCGATTCGCCGACAAACTCCCGAACGAACTCGAATTCGAAGTCCCCGTTGCGGTTCAACAAGACGAAACCATTGTCCTTGGAGAAGAAGTGGATGACGTTTACTGCAAACTCGTAGAGTCATGCCGCGTGAATCCAGATTTGGACAAATCGAATTTCAAAGTGGTCTATACCCCCCAACATGGCGCAAGCTATGAAAACGCGATGCGTGTCTTTAAGGATTCGGGTTATACCATCATTCCCGTGAAAGAGCAGTGTGTCCATGATCCTTCTTTCGGGGCCACGGCCTCCCCAAACCCCGAGGTTGCCAAGGCTTGGGATCTGACTTTGGAATATTGCCATAAAAACCACGCCGACCTCGCCGTTATGACCGATCCCGATGGCGACCGATGCGGCCTTGCCTTCCTTTCTTCTAAAGGAACCTATGAACGCTTCACCGGCAACCAAAGCGCACCTCTTCTTTTGGATTACTTGCTTTCTTCTTATCAAAAACAAGGACGTCTCCCTGCAAATGGAGTCCTTTACGATACGATTGTCACGACTTCCTTGGGACGCGTCATCGCCAAAGCCTATGGGGTGAGTTCGCAATCCTTCCTCACCGGATTCAAATTCATCGGCCATGCGATTCATCAAGAAGAAGAAAAGCCTAACGGCAAGAAATTCCTTTTTGGTTACGAAGAATCCTATGGCTGCCTCGTTCAACCCTTTGTCCGGGATAAAGATGGCATCCAGGCCATCCTTCTTTATACCGAAATGGCCCTTTATTATCATAACCAAGGCATCCCCTTGGATGTCGCCTTCGATAACCTTCAAAAGAAATATGGCTATCATGTAACCGAAACCAAGGACGTCTATTTTGAAGGCATGGAAGGCGCGGATAAGATGAAGACCTTGATGAACCGCCTCCATCAAAACCTGTATTGGGAAATCGCCTCGATCCCTGTGGTTAAAATCAGCGATTACCTCCATGGCAAAACGATCGAAAAAGACGGAAAAGAAGAACAACTCGTTGGTTTTCCTTCTAGCGATGTCCTCAAATATTTCCTCGAGGATGGATCAACCCTTTGCATCCGTCCTTCTGGCACCGAACCCAAGATGAAATTCTATATCGAGGCTGTCGGCCCCTCTTCGGATGGGCTAAAAGACAAAATCGAAGCGATCAACGCCTTCGTCCGTCAAGACGCTGGGTTATAAAGAAAAGATTTGCTGAAGTTCCAAGGCTACGCCGTCCTCGTCGTGGCCTTTTTTCGTTAACGGGAATCTTTCTTTCAAAAGATGGCTTTTTGCATCTTTCATGCAGTAGGGGTGTCCGGCTTCTAATAGCAAAGATAAATCGTTATCGGAATCCCCAAACGCATACACGTCCCCTTTGGATATGCCTAAAATCCCTAATATTTTCTTTAACCCCTCCCCTTTGGAGGCTTTGGGGAAATAAAGTTCGCTGCAAGGCATATTCCGCCAATGCCGCCAGGATAACGAATATTTGTTTGCCACGTTTTCCACGCATTCGTCTTCTTCAGGATATTCCCCGAAGATTAAGGTAAAGGGATCTTCTTTTAATTCGTCTAACGGATGGATTTCCATCCCATCCCTCCAAAAATATTTATGGAGGTCCTTGGTATTCCCTTCTTCGTAAATGCAGGAAGAAGTTTCACTCATCATGCAGAAGCAATGGGGTTTGCATTCTTGAATCAAAGGTTGGATTTTGGATAAGGAGAATTTTGCTTCGAAGCGGGGGTAGGAAGGATCCCCTGGATGGAAGACCAACGCTCCGTTATAAGAAATGATGGGGGAATGGAGCCCAGCCTGTTCCCAAAGAGGCAATATGGCTCTAGGAGGACGGCCGCTGGTTAACAAAACAACGTGCCCTTGCTTTTCTAAAGCAGAAAGGATCGAAGCGGAAAAAGGAGTCAACGTTTCGTCGTTTTTGAGTAACGTTCCATCTAAATCGATGGCGATGACCTTTTTCTCCATGCGGCCTATTATAGGGACTCCTGTAAAAAAGGGTAGGAAGACCCTCTTGCTATGACTAATTTCTAGCGTATATTTTATAAAGTCATGATTAAGATTTACACTTCTCCCTCCTGCTCCAGCTGCCGAAAGGTCAAAAAATGGTTCGATGAGCAAAAGATTCCCTATGAATCCAAAAACATCTTCGGACCCGACCTCACCGCGGACGATATCCGCGAAGTCATTTCGAAGTCGGAAAACGGGACGGATGATATCATTTCCCAACGTTCCAAGATCGTTCAGGAACAACACATCGATTTCGATGATATGAAAATCAGCGAGCTCATCGAATTCATTCGCAAAAATCCTTCCATTCTAAAACGCCCGATTATCGTCGATGACCGCCGTGTGCAAGTGGGCTACAACGAAGAAGAGATTCGCACTTTCATCCCTCGTGCCCGCAGGCTTGCCGAATCTTACTGCGCTTCCTGCGACCGCAAGGACTGCGATAAGGATGTGCCTAGCCACTTGGATTTGCCAGAAGGCTGCAAGAAAGCATCGCTATAACGATCAATGCCCGGAGAAATCCGGGTTTTTTAATGGATTTTTGAAGCGTAATCCCAAACTGAATAGGTTTGTTGTGCGTCAACGTTTGAATAATCCAACAAAGAAAACTTATATAATCTAAGCGCATAATGTTCTGATAGTCTAAAAAACTCCGATAAGTTCTATTGTTCCAGATCTTTCACAATTGTTCCGTCGAATGAACAAGGTGCGAAACGACTTTGGAAGTATATTAACCTTGAAAGGAGGGAAGGATGTTTGAAGATCGCCTTAAGGAATTAAGAAAAGAAAAAGGAATCACACAAGCCCAATTAGCCAAAAGCATCTATGTCTCAAGAAGCCTTATTGCTAAATTCGAGACTGGCGCAGCCTATCCAAACAGGGAAACGCTGGAAAAACTGGCATTATATTTTGCCGTACCAGTTTCAAAACTGGTCGATCAGGACGAAACGACCTTGGTGGCAGTCGAGGCTAAAAGCCTTTCGGAGAAAATACATTTCGCAACATTGATTGTTGTATTGGCTTTTGCGGGCCTATATTCGATTTTGGTTTTTGTTCCCCTGCTGCAAGGAACACGGTATGTATATCCGATTCCACCAGGACAAGATTATCCTGACCGTGAATTTTATTTTACGAGTATTTTTTCGGGTAATTATGATCATGGCAATTTCATCGGTTTGGTTTCTTTTTTAATCAGTCTTGTCGTGGTTTGCTTTTCTAGCTTGTGCCTTATTTTTAAGAAAAAACCGTACGTCGCGGTTTTAAGACTCCTGACGTATATTTTCTTCGTCATAGGCATATTTGTTTGCGTCGTATCCATTATTTGTTGTTTGAGTTATATATCTTAGAGGTAAAAAATGAGTTCAATTTTATTAGGCTTAGCCGCCTTGAGCAATCTGACCGGTTTCGCTTCGGGAACAAATTTCGTTTCCACGGAAGCGCACCTATTTGATGTGTTGAGTGAAAATAATGTCAATGCTATAAAAATTGGCGATTCTTTTTCACCTATTGCCTACTATGGTGATGTGTATAACCCCTCAGGGGAAAATAGGTATTTAGAGGTTCAACTGCAGGATGGCGATTGGATTTTATATGACAAGCGTGATTTTTGCACAATAACAAGGATGAATAGCAGCCCGTTTTTAAAGGCGGAGTTAGGCGCGTTTAAATTGTTTGACGAAGATCAAGTGGGGTTTGGATACGCTTATTATGACGATGTTTCCAATAGTTTCGTCGCGAGTAATGGCTTTTTGTTTAAAGACACCCGTGTATCGGAGTATTACATGTCGCAAAGCAAAGATTCTGGCAAATATTACAAAGATATACCTATTTCAGAAACGGCTCATTTAGCGAAAGATTATTATTATTTTGAAAAACTTGGCAAGACCCATGCTTGGAATTCAAAAGGGACATGCACGATCGTGTCGACTGAAATTTTATTTGGCTACTACGATACGTTCTATTCCGATCTTTTCGTTGATGAAAAATACGAAACTAGATCCCACCAAAAAATGAATTCCGCAAATTATACGGCAAAGGATTTTGATCGGTCGCCTGGGGTTGATAACTGTGTTAAGGATGACCATGATTTCCACGATTATCTTGCGGGCATAGCAAAAAACGAAGTGGGAGATGATCCTGAGGTTGATGGAATGACCACGCTTTCTCAAATGAGTCTCGTGAAGAATTATTTAGACAAACAAGGCATTCGCTATGAATTAAATACTTCTGAGGGAAACGCAGGGGATATTTTAACCCAAAGAGCTATTGCGATTATTAAGCAAGGCATTGATAATGGCCGCCCCGTGATCTCAAATGGGTCGGGCCACTCCACGGTAGCATATGCTTACGACGATGAATACGTTTGGGTTCATACTGGGTGGGGATGGACTGGCGCGACTCCTTGGTCTACATACGAAAGCGGCCTTTTCAAAAACTATAGTGCGGGATGCATCGATCTAGTTTATAAAGGAAAACACGTCCACTCCGATAATTATTATTGTTTTAATAGAAATGAATATTTTTGTCCATGTTCCAAAAAACTTACATCTTCAATAGTGACTCCCGAAGATTATGGTTTTGATCAAAGATATAATCAGACAGAGGAAAAGAAAATTGTATCCCTTGATAGGCTCGAGTTTATTACATATCGATTGCGAACGGGTTACATTGAAAAAGAATATGTTAACGCTTCTCCAAAAAGAGATGGGGCTGGAGAGGCTTATTTGGAGTGGCATTTCCCAAAAAACATAAGGCATTTTTCAATTAACCTTTCCTATTGGCAAATATTGGACAAATTATCAAAAGATAACTCAACGGCGGTCTTGGAAACTCTAAATGATAAAGGCGAATGGATGTTCGCGTTAGATTTGATTGAAGCGAACCTATCGGTTGATAGAACACACCAAGAAGAATTTTCGTTTTCTTTTATTGGGAAAGAAATACCTGCTTTTCGTATATATGTAACTGCACCGGCGATAGGAGAAAGAAATCTGGGGAGAATTTCTATTGGAAATATTAATCTCATTCATGAGATTTGAAGCAATGCCAACTGTCTTTGGCTCGAATTGAGGATTGCGTTTCATAAACCCCTAATACATCGAAAAAGCGGCGCCCAATGGAGACGCCGCTATTCTTTTTAGACGTGATTTATTTTCCAATCGCCTTCATGGCTCTTTGGACTTTGCTGGCCGTGGAGAAGTGGCATTCCACGCCGTTATTCTCCAAGAATTCCTTCATGATTTTTTGAGCACCGACAAGGGAATTGTATTCGAATTCCACTTCATAATCCGTTTTACCGGAATAGGTGTTGCGGTCAATAGAAAGCAATCCCCCTTCGTATTCCACGTCGATACGTTCGGTGGATAAATAGGTAAGGATAGATAGCTTCTTTGTATCAAATCCTAGTTGAATTAAGAAACGTTCAATATCGGTCTTGGGGAATTCGCCTAAGTCACGAAGATCCGCGAATTGCTGAAAGGAAATCGATGCGTTCTTTTCAAGCAATCCTTCCGATAACGGGGTTTTCAAGGTCAATTCGTATTGGCCTTGCTTCTCCCGGATGCGGAGGGCAACCCCTTCCTTGGCAAGGAGGCGGTCTTCGGTATCGATGTAATAGTTCGTTTGAACATAACGCGGGGATCCCCGAAACAAGTTGGCTAATTTACGGTATTCGTCTTGTTTAACCAGGGCTTTGGCTTCAATTTCAATCGTGTTGGACATGGTTATATTTTACCTCTAGGCGACATTATACACTTGTCTTTGGAAAAGAGGGTTAGAAGTCCGATGCGGTTTTACTTCCCCGCGTTTTCCTTTCAACATGCTATACTTTGCTCACTTATGATTCTTGGATTGATTTTATTAGACGACATGCAAGCCTCCTTCAACGAATGGCTTTCCCAAAACGCGGTTTATTTGGCTTTTGCCCTCGCAGGATTCATCCTGCTCTGCGTTCTTTTGCTTTTATTTATTCCCGTTGCCAAAAAGAAGAAAAAAAGCAAGAAAGCCGTTATTACCAAAGCCCAAACGATGGATGCGCTAGGAGGAGAAGAAAATGTCTTGTCCCACCTCCGTAAAGGGTCGCGCATCGAACTCAAATTAAAGAATTACGACCTTTTGAAAAAGGATGAATTAAAAGAAGCCGGCGTGGACGGCTTCATTCAAATGAGCGATCGCTTAACCCTAGTTATCCGCGGCAACGCCGAAGAAGTGGAGAAGACTTTATTTGGCGAGAATTCGACGAAGGTGGACCGCTAAATCTTCGGTGGGAAGACCCATGACGTTATCGAAACTTCCTTCGATATGGTCAATTAACGGGTAATCGTCTTGAATACCATAAGAACCGGCTTTGTCTAACGGCTTATAGATACGGATATATTCCCAAATTTGCTCGTCGCTTAAGGGGCGGAAATAAACATCCGTTTTTACGGTTCGGCTGATTTCAAAATCTTTATCGATATAGGTGTATCCGGATAATACCACCTGCTTTTTGCCTTGCTCTGCCTTTAACATTTCAAAGGCTTCCTGTTCCGATTTAGGCTTACCAAGTACCTTGTTATTTAAAACAACCACGGTATCGCAGGCCAAAACCTGATCCAAAGGGTGCAAAGCAAAAACCGCATAAGCTTTCATGCGGCTTTCTTCTAGTGGTAAATCTTTCGCGGGCAAATTTAAAATGGATTCGTCGACGGAGGGGACGATGATTTCAAAGTCGGATAGCAGCTTATGCAGGAGCTGCTTTCTTCGTGGGGATCCAGAAGCGAGGATGAACATCAGCGGGCTTCCATGATGACCGGAATGATCATTGGACGGCGGTCGGTTTTGCGTTGGATGTATTTGGAAAGGACATCCTTAAGAGAGGATTTGATTTCCGCGTAGCTCGCGTTACGGGCCATGAGTTCTTGGACGCATTGCTGCGCCTTCATTTGAGAATGACGAACAACATGGCTATCTTCCGCAGAATTGAATCCACGGGTATATAGCATCGGGGGAACGAGCAATTTGCTATGACGCTTGTCGGTGACCATAAGGACGCTGACCATGCCGTCGTTTTTAAGGATTTCGCGGTCGTTCATCGTTTGAGAGCTGACGCCATCAAGGTCCAAACCATCGATATATTTCGCTCCGGCAGGAACTTGTCCACCGCGACGGACGGTGTGATTTTGAAGCACGATTTGGTCGCCATTATCGCAAATGAAGATGTGGTCGTCGGGCATGCCAAGCTGCTTGGCGATTTCTCCATGCAATTTCAACATGCGATATTCGCCATGGACCGGCATGAAGTATTTGGGGTTCACCAAACGCTGCATTAAGCGCAATTCTTGACGAGAAGGATGTCCGGAAGAATGGAGGCTGAATGCCATAGAATTCTGCTTGACGTCGGCCCCCAAACGGACGAGTTTGTTGACAAGACGGTCCACGAGGGCGCCGTTGCCAGGAATCGGATTGGAAGAGAAGACGACCGTGTCGCCCGGGTAGATTTGGGTGAAGCGATTATCCCCGGAAACAATGCGAGAAAGCGCGGCCATCGGTTCGCCTTGGCTGCCGGTGCAGACGATGCAAACCTCGGAGTTGCGGTAATTCTTGAGCTGGTTTTCTTGAATGATCGATTGATCGGGGATTTTGATGTAGCCGAGTTCGCGGGCAATGCCGATGACGTTTTTCATCGAACGGCCTAAGACACAGATTTTACGTTTATGGGCAACGGCCACTTCCACGACCTGTTGGATACGGTTGATGTTGCTGGAGAAGGTGGAAACAATGATACGGCCGATGGCTTTATCAAAGATTTCCTCTACGCCATGACGGACCGCGGTTTCGGAAGGAGTATAACCTTCGATTTCGGCATTCGTGGAATCGGCCATGAGCAAATCAACGCCCTGTGAACCCAATTCAGAAAGCTTATTGATTTCAAAATTCGGTCCGACAGGAGTCAAATCGATCTTGAAGTCGCCGGTTTCGATGATGCGTCCTTCGCTGGTGTCGATGCATAAGCCGAACGAATCGGGGATGGAGTGGGTGACACGGAAGAAGGAGACAACGAAATCGTCCGCGATTTTAATGACGGAGTCACTATCGTATTCCACGATTTTAACGGGATCGCGGAAACGGGAGTCCTCTAATTTATGACGGATTAAAGCGGCCGCTAGACGCGGGGCATAAATCACAGGGATACGGACGGTGCGGAGCAAGAAAGGGATGCCACCGATATGGTCTTCGTGACCATGGGTAATGAATAGTCCTTTGATTTTGGCGCGATTATCCTTCAAATACGTGTAATCGGGGATGACGTAGTCCACCCCAGGAAGATTAGCTTCGGGGAAGCGAACGCCGGCGTCCACGAGGATCAACGAGCGATCGTTTTCGATGCAATAAGTGTTCTTGCCGACCTCGCCGAGGCCGCCAAGGGCGAAGATGTTGATGGGGGATCCTTTCATAGTTATAAACCTTTCAAAAAGAAACACTGACTGGGATTGAAATCATGCAAACAGAGCAATTGCGTTATGTTCCGCTTATCAAAAAAACTATACAAGAGGGAAACGACAATGAAAAGAGCGAGAAATGATGTAAGTGGTTTCAAAGAATTAAATCGCGACGGAATTCGCCGGTTTTTGATAGGGGTCTTTCGGGTCGATTCGGTCGTAGAAAAGAATGCCGGAGAGGTGATCGATTTCATGCTGCAAAACAATCGCATCATATCCACGCGCGGTGATTTCGATGTTTTGTTTCGATTTCGCGTCGTAGGCTTTTACTTTGATTTTGTAGTCGCGGATCACGTGACCAGGGTGCTCGTCATCGACGGACAAGCATCCTTCTCCGCCGTTTAAATAGGCTTTTTTGATCGAATTCATGACGATTTTGGGGTTGACGAGTTGATATTCCACCAAGGGGTCTTTTTCGTCCCCCGTGGGATAAGAAATCACAAGCATTTTGAGATTATGCCCCACTTGGGGCGCCGCTAAACCCACGCCTTCGCGGGTGTTAGGATGCTTTGCGCGGAATTCTTCGTCCTGGGTCAACTTTAAATATGCAAGCATGTCGTCAATGAGTTTTTGGTTCTCTTCGCTTAAAGGAAGGGGGACGTCTTCACATTTACGACGTAATTTCGGGTCGGTGTCTTTGGTAATACGGAACAACATAGCCCCGATATTCTAGCACGCGCGAGGGGGAAGGGGTAAAATAGTTCGCGTATGAAAGAATCGACTTATCGTGCTCTCGAAACTTTGAAAAAAGCTTTGGACCAAGACGAACGGATTTTAACCTTGAACGCCTTGGACCAAGAAGTTAACGCCGACCCTAAACTCTTGGAATTATCCCTTGAAGCCAAAAAGAAGGCGGAGGGGTATGCGAATTCCCTTTATTTTGGACAAGACGATCCCGAAAAAACACCCCCTGCCCAGCATGAACTCTATCTAGCCAAGAAAGAACTCGACGAATATCCGCTTTCCCAGCAATACCAAAAAGCCTATTATGCGGTTCGTCGTCTTTATGCCGAACTCGACGAAATCCTTTTTGGGCCTTATCAGTACCATCTTTCCTGTGGAGGCAAACCCCATGCTTAAAATCGTTGCAGGGAAATATCGCAGCCGTCAAATCGAAGTTCCCGAATCCGTCACGGTCCCAACCAAAAATCGGGTGAGAGAAGCCATGCTTTCTAGCCTTGGCAATCAAATTCAAGGGGCAATTGTTTTGGATTTATTCGCCGGCAGCGGAGCCCTTGGGATTGAAACGTTATCTCGCGGGGCCGCTTGTTGCGATTTTGTGGAAGCAGATTCTAAAGCCGCCCAGGTGCTCATGGAGAATCTTAAAAAATTAAAAGAGACGAACGGAACCGTCCATTGCTGTGACTTTCGTTCCGCGATTGCTTCCTTCTCTACCCCCTTCGACATTGTTTTCCTTGATCCCCCCTATAAAGAAAAAGCCTATTATCAAGAAGCGGTGAATGCTTTATGGGCCAAGGGCCTGCTTCATCCTTATTCCACGCTTATTCTAGAATATGAAGGGGATTTGGATTTTGATTCCTCTTCCTATCAAGACGTTCGTTTCAAGCATTATGGACGTACTTCCGTTTTAACTTTAAGAAAGGAACGATAATATGCGTACTGCTGTTTATCCTGGTTCGTTTGATCCGATTACCAATGGCCACCTCGATGTCTTGCAACGTAGCCTTGGCGTTTTTGATCATGTCATTCTTCTTCTTGCCGTCAATCCTTCCAAGAAAGGGAATTTCAGCATCGAAGAACGCTTGGAGATGATGAAAGAAGCCACCAAACAATTCCCTAATGTTTCGGTGGATTTTAACCCCGGGCTAACCGTGGATTACTGCAAAAAGCATCATGCGAATCATATTATCCGTGGTCTTCGTGCCGTCACCGACTTTGAATATGAATTTCAATTGGCCGCGGCTAATCGCTTTGCAGGGCCCGATATTGATATGGTGTTCTTCATGTCGGGAAGAGAAACGACGTTTATTTCTTCCTCCACGATTAACGAAATGCAATTAGAAGGCGTGGACATCTCTCCGTTGGTCCCACCGGTAGTCGTTGAATATTACCAAAAGAAAAAGAAGGAGTGATTAGTCCTTCTTGCTAAACGTATCGTCGATTTGCATGGGACGGTGTTCCCGCTCCGCCTTTTCGATAACCTTTTCTTCGAGTTTGGAATCTTTGATTTCTTGATCGATTCGCTTCCCTTCTTCCTCGTAGTTGTCTAGATAACTATGGAAGATTCCGTTTTCCTTATATCCCAGCACCTTGTCTAAGGTAACGTTGCAGGCGGCCTTGAAGATATTCTTTTCCACGACGGGAGAATATTCTTCCTTTAATTTCTTGATTAAAGCCTTCGTGGCTGCGCGTTGAGAGGTCACCGCGCTAGCAGAAGAAGCCACGTTCTCGGTGAAGCGGCAGGCACATTGGATGAAATGGAGATGGTTGAAGTCGCGGAAAGCGAGGATATCTTCTTCCCGTACCAAATAAAGGGGGCGGATGATTTCCATTCCCGCGAAGTGGGTACTATGGAGCTTGGGGAGCATCGTTTGGAAAGATCCGGAATTGAGCATATTCATCAACGTCGTTTCGATAACGTCGTCATAATGGTGGCCCAAAGCGATTTTATTGCATCCCATTTCCTTGGCGATGCGGTATAAAGCCCCCCGGCGCATCTTCGCGCAGAGGTAGCAGGGTTTTTCGCTCGTGGAATTAGCAATATCGAAGATGTCGGTGAAATAAATCCTTGCAGGAATATCGAGGAGTTCGAGATTCTTTTTGATGAGGGAAAAATTCTCTTCGTTGTACCCCGGGTTCATCACGATGTATTCCACGTCGAAATGGACTTTGCTATATCGCTTCAAGTGTTTGAATAGCAAACCCAAAAGCATGGAGTCTTTGCCGCCACTGATACAAACGGCCACCTTGTCCCCTTCGTTGACAAGCTTGTATTCGCCAAGGGCCTCAATGAATTTATGCCAGATATTGAATTTGAATTCGCAGTCGAGGCTGCGTTCGATTTGTTGGGAGGGGGTTAGTTCTTTGTTCATAGGAATTTCCTTAAAGACGATAAGAATCTTGGGGGCTTCTTGCAAGAGGGCAATTCCCTATCCTTATTATATAAAGGGGGATAACGTCCAATAGAAAACCCCGTCGTTTGATGCGTTACCCATTTGTTGGACAATTCTGACAAAATATTAAACATCATTTAGCGAGCTTGCAAATGGATACTTCC
>CAKUWP010000022.1:0-22666 GCA_934699525.1 uncultured Bacilli bacterium | reverse complement strand
GCCGTATGCGGAAGACCGCACGTACGGTGGTGTGAGAGGGAGCGGAGAAGTTATCACTTCTCACTCTCTACTCGATTGGAATCAAACCCTTAAATGGGGAGATGAGCCGCGTAGTCGTTCGCGAGTTTAATCACCTGTTGAACGGTTAAGGGCTTCAATTTATCGTTGAGGCCGTCTCCATCGATCATGCCGGAAGCAATCAACTGGTAGATAGGGGTTCCCATCATGGATTTTTTGATGGCCGCTTCGCCGGTGGCATCCGTTAATTTGGAAACGGTCAATTCGGAGGGAACATAGGATAGTCCGACTCCTGTGGTGGGGTTTGTCGTGACGTCATAGCCAAGAACAAGCCAGATTCCTGCAGTTTTAGAAATGTAGTATTTGCCGGTTTTGGAGGTGTTATAGGTGTAGGACTTATTGGCCTCGTTGTAGTCATAGGTGTCGTTCGCGTTTACGGTGTTGGTTTTATCCGTGGTGAAGACGTCCTCGCAGAAGGTTTCGTGCACCGTCATAGTTGCGAAGGTGCCTTTGATTTCCCCAACGGTTGGGTTTTTGCCTAACAAGGTATCCAAGACGGGGTTACCCGTTTTGGTTCCATCGTAATTCATGACCGTTTGAAGGCGGATTTGATCCGTGTCGATGCTATTTAAGTCGGTGATGCGAATTTGATCAGGATCCTTTTTGCACATATCCTTGAGGACGTTGTAGAGTTTTTCGTTGCCGGCGGCAGGAATCACTTTTGTTAAGTGAATTTGCTTCGCGTCGAAATTCGAGAGGTCGCCAAGGGAAATGGAATCGCCCGTTTTGCCTAATCCATCTTCGAGGATACCGAAGAGTTCGCTGGAAGAATCCAAAACATTAGAAAGCTTAATCGCGTTGATGTCCATGCTTCCTTGAAGGCTGGCCAAGGTGATGGCATTCCAATCCGTCGCCCCCGTGATATCCATCAAAATGGATTGGAGTTTGGGGTCAGGATTTTTCATTGCACGAGACAAGTGGACGCGGTCTAAGGAGAAGGAGGAGATGGTTTTAACCGTGATGTCATCAAAAGAAGCGACCCCACATCCCTCCGCAAGAAGTTCCTGCGTATCCGCGTCTAAATTGGAAACAACGGTCGAGAGATGGATGTTATCCATGTTGATCGTTTCAAGGTCACTTAAGCGAACCTTATCGTAAGTGAGTTGTTGATCCGTGGGCTTGCCGTCATTAAGGATGGGGAGGATCGTGTCGTAAAGGCTTGGCTGCTCCGAATAAGGGAGGAGGTCGTTTAAATAAAGGTTATTGATGTCGAGATTTTCTAAATCATTGAAGGTGGAATCCTTCACGATTTTAAATAAGGGGGAATCGCCAGGCATGCCGAAGCAGCGTAAAGCTTCCGCGGCTTCTTGCTGCCCTAAACGCACCTCAAAAACTTGCCCGATGTCTAGCAAGGGGATGGAAGCAAGGGCAGGATAATAAAGAGACTGGGACGAATAAGAGGAAACGGGAGTTCCATCGTCCTGATAGGCACGGACGTATTTGCCGTTATCCGAATAATAATATAGATAAGGATTATCCGCGTTGCCGGAAGGGACTTCGGATGCAGGAACGGCATCCCAATTCGTCATGATGTGGAGGTTAGCAAAAGCGCCGAGCTCGCTATTGAGGTCCAACGAATTGATGCTCGCGGTGATTTTGATCGCCGTGCCAAAGAGGGAATTGAAATCGAATTCCCCAAATTTGATGCCGCGAAGCTGTTCGTAGTCGACGCTGACATATTGGTCGAGCTGATAATTGGTGATCGCTTCGTTTAAGACCTTTTTGATAATCGGGAATTCATCGACGGTATAATTCCCGGCGTTCATGACAAGTTGGAGCAAAGAAGCGCTTGCTGCTTCCCCGGCCACGTTATCTTTCAAATAGGCAGAAGAAGGGACCGCACAAACGGCAATCGCCACTCCCCCAACCGCAACGGCTGTAGCGGAGACGAACCCAATGTTGAACCATAAAATGTTTTTACCTGCTCCCATGATGAACCTCCTTGGCCCTTTGGAACCTTTCAAACATTATATAGGCAAAATGCCTTCGGCAAAAATGGAAGTTTTGTTCGCAAAGGATAGAGGGTATTCCTTGAAGTCTTTCCCCCAACTGCTTATAGTTTGCCTACCGACGAAAAGCCGGGCATCAAGAAGCGCCAAAAGTAGCGTAACCAGGGCGCTAGCAACTCCCCAATAGGGGTAAGTGCTCGCTATAGCCTCTTCCCACAAAGAGGAACGATGCCGCGGAGAGAAGAAGCGCCTAAATGGAGCCTTCCACCTTGTGGGAGGCCTTTTTATCGGGTGAAGAAGGAGAAAAGAATGAAAGAAAAAGTACTTTTTAGCAGCGAGTCCGTTTCCGAAGGACACCCCGATAAAGTTTGCGATCGCATCGCCGACTCCATTTTGGATGAATGCTTACGGCTTGATCCCAAATCCCACGTTGCTTGCGAAGTCTTCGCCACCACGGAATTTGTCTTAATCGGCGGAGAGATTACCTGCGCCCGTTGGAAGGAAGTCAACTGCGAAAAAATCGTCCGCGACACCCTTCGTGAAATCGGCTATACCAAACCCGAGCTTGGCATCGGATGTGATACCTGCGTCATTGAAAATCGCGTGAAGGGGCAATCTTGCGACATCGAGCAAGGCGTGGACCGCGGAAACATTTTGGAACAGGGCGCCGGAGACCAGGGAATTATGTTTGGCTACGCGACCAACGAATCCGATGGATATATGCCTCTGCCCATTTCCATTGCCCATAAACTTGTCCGCACGGCGACCGCCCTTCGCAAGAAAGGGGAATTCCCCCACGCCCGTCCGGATATGAAGAGCCAAGTCTCGCTCGATTATACGGATCCGAGCCACCTTCGCATCGACACGATGCTCATGTCCATTCAGCATGACCCAGAAGCGGATATGGATGAATTTAAGAAATTCGTTTACGAAAACATCATGCTTCCCGTGGCCAAAAGCTTCGGCCTCAATAGCGATTTCCGCGTCTTGATCAACCCCACGGGCCGCTTCGTAATCGGCGGACCTGCCGGAGATACCGGTTTAACCGGAAGAAAACTAATCGTCGATACCTATGGCGGCTCTTCCCGCCACGGTGGCGGCGCCTTCTCGGGCAAAGACCCCTCCAAAGTCGATCGCTCCGCTTCCTATTACGCCCGTTATATGGCGAAGAACCTCGTGGCTGCAGGGGCTGCGGACCGCTTGGAGATTCAACTTTCCTATGCAATTGGCGTGGCCGAACCCGTTTCCATTGGAGTCACGACCTTTGGGACCAAGCACGTTTCGGATGAAGTGATTCTTGAAGCCGTGCATCGTTTCTTCGACGCCCGTCCCGGCGCAATCATCTCCGCTTTCCATTTGACGACCCCCTCTTTCTCCTATGCAGACACTTGCAATTACGGCTGCTTTGGCCGTCCCGACATCGATGTACCCTGGGAAAAGCTGGACAAAGTGGACGAACTGACAAATTTTTTCAAAAATCATAAATAAGTGAGTTAGTTTCCAAAAAAGTGGCTTGTTATGGGCTACTTTTTTCTTTGCTTTCTTGTGAGTAAATCAAAATGGATGTAACCGCTTACAAAACACATTTTTGTCAACCCTTACGGACAAAAAAATACAAGGTAAAATAAAGTTGATCCTATAAAGGAGGAAAATAATGAAATACCAAATTATCGGTAAAAACATCGAAGTCACCGATTCTATCCGTGCGGACATCGAGAAGAAGTTGGCCCGCATGGACAAGTACTTCGTCATCGATGACAACGTCCTGTGCCGCGCCGTCGTCCGTAGCTATACGGTCGGAGCCAAAGTCGAAATCACCATCTTCACCAAGGAAATGGATTTCCGTGCTGAAGTTAAAAACGCCGATCTCTATGCCGCCGTCGATCTTGCCGTTGATAAACTCGAAGGCCAGATGCGCAAACTCAAAACCCGCATCGAACGCAAGAAAGAAACCGATTCTCTCGGTCGCGTCCTTGCCTTTGAGAACATCAAAGACTACGAAAAAGAAGATCCCGATGAAGTCGTTCGTACCAAATCCATTCGTTTGGAACCGATGACCATTGATGAAGCCATCACCCGCATGGAGGCGCTGGGACATAGCTTCTTCATGTATCTTGATGAAGAAGACGACGAAATCTCCGTCGTTTATGCCCGTGTTGATGGAGGATACGGCGTTATCGAAGCGGAAAATCGCTTGGCATAATTAGATGCTAGGAGCGTAGGGGCTGGAATTTGCCAGCCCTTTTCCTTTTTCAAGCGAGTTTTGAGTTTTTTATTTTGGCTTGACCCCATAGTTGGTTATAATCCTGCCTATGGCAGGCAAAGTTCTAGCAACCGATTTGGATGGGACGTTATTCTTCCCCAAAAGCCAAATCCAAATGATTCCGCGGAAAAACCGCCGTTTTTTGAAAAAATGGATTCAAGACGGCAATCGTTTGGTCTTGGTCACCAGTCGTGGTCACGAATTCATGGACCACATGAAGAAGAAGTTCCCCGACATTCCTTTCGACATCGTCGGAGGAGACGGCACGTTCGTGCAAATCGGCGATCAAATTGTGAAGGAAGAATATTTCGAAGCAGAGCCTTTTCGTCGTTTCCTAAAAGAATTGGAAAGCGATTATGAACCGGGCCTTCTGATGACTTCCTCGAAGGATTATGGGATTATTCAACGCCGCAGCCACAATCACGGCTTAGCCAACTTTTTCTACGTCATTTATCAGCTTTATCAAGGAACCTATCGCGAAAGCCGCGTGAAAGACGATCAGGTTTTCTACGGGGAAATTGAGAAAGGCCGCACCTACAAACTCATGGCCTGCATCGGCCTAACGAAGACGAAGCAGCGCTTGGCTTATCACCTCACGAATCTCTTCACCAAAGAATACCCCGATTTCGAATTTGCCTGGCTCAATCAGTTCATTGAAGTCACCCCTAAGGGGTGTGATAAAAGCAGTGGGCTGTCCTTTTACCTTGACTATCTCGGCATTCCGAAGGAAAATGTATCAGTTATCGGCGATTCCGGGAACGACGCGCCCATGTTTGAGGCATTTTACGAAAATAGCTACTGCATGGCCCACAGCCATCGCTTGGTCAAGCAAAAAGCCAAGCACGTTGTCTCCTCTGTTGCTGATTTAGAGGCCTACCTGTACCCATCGGCGGATAGATAAGGCCCCCGAGAAAGAAGAAAAAGATGAATCAAAACACCGAAACCGTCGTCACCCTCGTTCATTACAACGTTGCGGTCCGCGACACCTTGGAGTACTGCCTCCAAAAACAAGCTTATGATGTGAAGCTTTTTGAGAGCAAAAAGAACACGATCCTCCAAGAGATTAAGCAAAACACCCCGCTCAAAGCCATCCTCGACCACTCTGGAGACAACGGCAAGAAGATGGAGGAAATGATCGAAAACCTCTATAACGATGTCTACGGCGAGAAATCTACGATCCTCAAAATCAGCGGCGACAAGCTCGTCGTGGACCACGCCCAACACCTCGCTTTGTTTGAAAAAGTCCTCCCCATCCACGATAACATCACCTCGATGATCCGTGGCGTCATCCAAGATGGCGTTAACAAGCAAAATGCGGCCCCCGAAGAACAAAAGGCTGCCCTTTCCATGGAGGAAGCAACCAAACTTTGGCACGCCGAAGACGCGATGTATCGCGCGGTTGCCTATTTGACCCTCGTCAACGAGCTCAACAAACTCTTCTCCGATTACAACATCGCCCGTAACGAAGCTAAAGGCGCCAATACCCCGGCTTCCAACTTCATCGGACAAGACATCTCCAAAGTCATTGGCTTCATCAACCAGGTCCGTGGCACTGCCATTGAAACCGACCTCGTCTACAAAGCGATGGAAGATAAGATCAATGCTCTCGTTGAAAACTGCATCGGCCGTCGTGATTTGCCGGTTGGCAAGCGTTTCCCGGACGTCCAACGCGAAGTCCTTGAAACCATCAACCTCTATGTCCGCGACGCCGAAGCCGCGATGAACGCCATCTACCCCGAAATGGTCAATGGCCTCATCAGCCAAGTGAAGCAGGACGAAGCCAAAAAGGCTGCCTAATTCATTCCCATTTTTGTAACAAAGGATCCCCATCATGAACGATAAGAAGAAAAAAACATCCCTTCCGCGCAAAGAAATCGCTTGGTACGTCTTTGCCTCTTTCCTTGCAGTGGTTGGTTTGGCTTTCATCGTCATCGGCATCGTGGGAGACCATCTTCCTGTAAAATCCAGCGACAACTGGGTTTTGATTTCCGAGGCTGCTTGGTTATCCAATTGGTCCCACATGGGTTACCGTTATTGGGGAATCATTCTTCTCGCTGCTGGCACGTTGATCGGTTGCACCGCGTTAACGATGTTTGCCCGCAGCGGTGATCGCGACTCCGAACGCGCTTTGCGCCGTGCTCAGCGTCTTGCTGTGACTAGCGAAGAAGAACCGGTGGTCAAGGAAGCCGAAGTCATCTCGACGAAACCGGAAGCAAAATAAGAAGAATTCATCTACCTTCTGGCGGCGGTTTATCCGCCGCTTTTTGTTCCTTATTATTTCGCGTGTACGCATAAAGGTTGCATTTCCCATAGAAAGGAGTTTAATAGGGCGGGCCATCTCGTATGGCATACTAGGAGGTTTGGTTATGAAAATCAAAATCGTTGGCGATACATCCATGGATTTATCCCTTGCCGCTCAAAAAGAACTTGGCATCCCCTGCGTCCCTTTTTCCATTCAATTTGGGGAAACCAGCAAAAAAGATACGACCTTCGAGAACGAAGAACTTTACGCGTATAACGATACCCATAAGCAAATTGCTCAGACCAGTGCGGTTAATGTCGGAGAAGCCGTCGAATTCTTCCAAAAACAAAAAGAAGACGCCGATCAATTATTCTATGTTTCGATTTCTTCTAAATTAAGCTCTGGCGTCCAAAATGCTTCCATTGCTGCAGAAGAAGTAGGTGGAGTCACCGTCTATGATTCTGAATCTTTTTCCCTTGGCATTGCTTTGCTCGCATTCAAAGCCAAGGAAATGGCGGATGCTGGAGAAAGCGATCCGCAAGTGATTAAAGCGGCGTTAGACGAATATCGCGAACACGTCGTTGCCCAATTGCTTATCGATGATTTGTCGTTCATGGCTCGTGGGGGAAGATGCTCCAAACTCTTGAGCTTCGGAGCGAACTTATTGAAGATCCATCCGGTTCTTATCTGCAAAGACGGTACCTTGCAGGTCCTCAAGAAATTCCGTGGGTCGATGAAAAAACTTGGCAAAAAATACGTGGATGAAACGCTTGCTTGTTTCCCCGAAATCGATAAATCCGTTGTTTTGGTGGGCTATACCAGCGAAAAAGACGTGATGGTTGATGATGCAGTGCAGGCTTTAAAAGACGCGGGATTTGAAAAAGTCTACGTGACGAAGACCAATTCCACGAATGCTTGTCATTCGGGGCCGAATTCTATCGGATTTGCTTTCTTGAATTCAGCAAAAACGAAAGAAAAGCATGAAGCGTTATTAACCCGCATCAAGAACAAATTCCTCAAGAAAAAAGCGGAATAAGCAAAAGAAAGGGCTTTAGCAGCAAAAAGGCTACGAGCCCTTTTTCATTTGGTTTACAATGAAGCGAAAGGAAAGAACACATGAAGAAATTAGCATTGATTGCCCACGATAATAAAAAGGCTGACATCGTGGCCTGGGCGATGAAAAACGTGGAATCGTTAAAAAATTATACCCTTTGCGGAACGGGAAGAACCGCCGAACTCGTCGAACAAGCCACGGGCTTAAAAGTCGAAGCCTTCCTTGGCGGCCCTTACGGAGGAGACTTAGAGATCGGCGCGGAAATTGCAACCCGTAAAATTGATATCGTCGTCTTTTTTTGGGATCCGCTTTGTTCCCAACCCCATGATCCAGACGTCAAAGCTTTGATGCGTATCGCCGCGGTTTACGATATTCCCTTCGCGACTAATCGCGCGACTGCCGATTTGATTCTTGGAGCCTAATCCAACCAATAACTATTCGCTGCCTTCCTGGCAGCTTTTTTATAAGAAAAAAAGCCACCCGAAGGTGACTTTTGAAAGGAGAGTTGGATTTCCTTATTTAAGAAGGGCAACGGCGCCAACGCCAGTCCCAAGAACTCCGCCAACGCAGCCGAAGCATCCGCCGAGGATCGAGCCAATGCCAAGCGTGTATTCAACGCCGGTTTTGAAACTGCTGGTAAGTTTGGATTCGAATCCGCACATCTGCATCGGGAAGAAGGCCATGATGCCAGAAGCAACGAGGCAAAGTCCAGCGACGACGAGAAGAAGCGCGCCAAATTTGCTCTTTTTAAAGAGAAGGGCAAGGATTGTGAGGATGAGGGCAGCTGCCATAAGGATGAAAACAATCATCGTTCCAGCGTGCGAGGGAGCGGTATAAACCATGTTGCCATCCGCGGTAGAAATCTTCACGCCGGGGAAAGTCGCCCATTCTGGGACATCACTGCCAGAAGGAACGGTTTTGGAGAATCCGAATCCGAGGATTGCCCCCATGATTTCATTGGTGCCGACCGCGTTATTGGCGGCCCAAGTGGTTTGGTTGACGTTCGTTAGGAAGAGTCCGAGGCAGAGGGCTGCAAGGGATAGAACTAACGTCAAGAACGCGCCGATGCCCGTTAGTTTCTTGGTAGACTTAGAGTTTTTCTTTGCCATGATTGAAATTTCCTTTCATGAAAAACGTATTTTGATTGTAGCCGTTTCCACGAGGAATAAAATAAGAAAATTTAAAGTTGTACAAAATACATACCTTTGTCTTAAAGCGTTTTAAGGGTATACATATGGTTTAAAACATATAGTTTTCAATCATTTCTTCGTCATTTTTCTATTCTTGTTGAAATTGTTGTTCATTTTTAAAGGAGATGAAAACGGACATTTTTTGCTATTTTAAGGATGCTGAAACTATGCTATATTTTTATTCGAAAAAAACCGAGTCGGAGGAAACCGAATAAAATGAAATTCATTGGACGAGAACAGGAATTAAAGAAAATAGGACATGTTATTTCGTCGCGGGGAACGAACTTTTCCCTGATTTATGGTCGCCGCCGGGTTGGCAAAAGCGAATTGATTAAACAAGCTCTAAATGAAGTTCAAGGAACAAAAATTTATTACGAATGCAAACAGGTTGCGGAAAAAAATAACGTAAACGGTTTGACGGAAGTCGTTTCTACGGCGCTTGGGTTTCCTAAATTGGCCTTTGAGGACATAGAGTCCGTTTTAAAATTTCTTTTTGAGACTTCAAAAAAGGAAAAAATTATTTTGGTTTTGGACGAATATCCTTATTTGCGCGAATCCATTCCCGGGATGGATAGCATCCTTCAATCCTTAATCGACGGCTACAAAGAAGAAACGAACCTCTCTCTTATTTTGCTTGGCTCTTACGTAGAGACCATGCGTTCGTTAACGGAACATTCCAATCCCCTTTATGGTCGTGTGGATTTATCGATGAATCTTGCTCCGATGGATTATTACGAATCTAGTTTGTTTTATCCTCGTTTCTCCCCTTCTGATAAAGTAAAGATCTATTCGGTTTTTGGTGGGATTCCTTATTACAATCGCTTAATCGATGATACCAAAAGCGTGAAGGAAAATATCTTGGATTTAATTGCTGCCCCAGGAGCGAGGCTCGAAAACGAAGTGGAAATGTACCTCAATGCTGAAATGGGAAAAATCGGTAATGCGAATGAGACTTTTGAGGCATTGGCCCATGGGCATTCGAAATTTTCGGATATTTTATCCCAGTCCCACGTTTCCAGTGGTCCTACCCTTGTCGACGTCTTAGACAAATTGATCAAGATGGGCGTCGTGAGTAAGGCTGGACCCATTAACGATGGCGAGAATAAAAAGAAAATCGGGTATTTTATTTCCGATAATTTATCCCTTTTTTATTATCGTTATATTTTTAAGTATGCCTCTCAAAGAAACGTCATGGATCCCCTTGTATTCTATGAACGATACATCGAAAAGGACTTTGAACAGCAATATGTCCCACATCAATTCGAAGACATTTGCAAACAATATTTGATCCGCGAGAATCGGAAAGGGCGTATCGAACCGATGTTTGAAAAAATCGGCAAATATTATTACGACGACCCCAAAAGACGTCGGAATGGGGAATTTGATGTCGTGACAGAAGGCCCAAATGGATACGTCTTCTACGAAGCAAAGTTTAGAAACGGCCCTCTTACCGAAGATATGATAGAAAAAGAAATCGAGCAGGTTTGCCTTACGGGCTTATCCTGCTATCGATATGTCTTCTTTTCTAAATCTTCCTTCTCGGTTCTATCTAGAAACGATGTTTCCTTCATTCCACTCGACAACCTTTATTTAGAATAAAGACGAGCAAAGCAAAAAAGCCAAGGACGGATTATGCCCTTGGCTTTTCATGATGAATGACGCTGATGGTTTATTAAAGCGGCAGCCCCGTGATAATGACCCACGCATAGGCACAGGTCTTGGGAATCATAAGCAACCCGACCTTCGGGTATTTCTTGCTGAGCAACGTAACGGGGGGTAGTAACCAAACGAGATGATGATGGCAATGATCATGAGCGATAGGTGATATCCATTGTGATGTAACAATCCATATTCCATTTAGAGATCCGCTAAAATGTATTGCGAGACTTCCATAATGAAAGGCAATTGCCATAATTTATATGGAGAAATTAATTGTGTCTGCCATTATCACCGCTAGAATCGACGCCTCGGACAAAGAGGCATTTGACGAATTTTGCAAGTCTGTTGGAATGAATGCTTCCACGGCTATTAACATGTTCATTAAAGCCACGTTACGTGCCAACAAAATTCCGTTTAATATTGGCCGCGACCCTTTTTACAACGAAAAAAACCAGGCATTCCTCCAAAAAAACATTCACGAAATGGAAGGCAATGTGAAAGGTGATGAACCGACGGTTTGAACCGCGAAATAGCAAGAGGAAACAACAACGTTTATTTGGTTACGCCGTGCCGAATTATTCGTCTTCCCATTCTTTCTTCATTTGGATGAATTGGCTAAATCTTGGGAGAGCTAATTCGGATTTTCCACGAATAGAAGTATTTAAAAGACCTTCTTGGGACAGTTTTTTCTTGTATATGGATAGGCATCCCTTATTGACATTTAGATGGTCCAGCAAATCCTTGTTCGTGCAGGTTCCGTCGGCAATTAAGGAAAGAATTTCTTTTTCTTTTTCCGTTAATTCAGACCAAATGATTTCATAACTCCATTGGCCTAGATTGAGGTCATATTCTTGGAGCACTTTTTGGGTTAAAGATACCTTTTTGGTCCGGAATAAAATATCGCCAAGAATTTGATAGGCCATAGCATAACCTTTTGTTGCTTTGGCTAGTTTGATACTTTCGTCTTCCTTTACATGGAAAGTTTCCTGATAGGAAAGGGCAATGGCCTTTAAAGAAAGGGGCGGCAATTGAATTTTTGGAGCTCTAAATAAGAATGTTAACGAGCGGTCGGATTCCAATTTCGATACATTTTTGGCCAAACCACTCATAAGAAGACGCACGTCATAATGGTCGATTAAAAAACCTTGGCGCGCCCGTATGAATTCCACCATTTCGTCGTTTTTGGTAACGTCGTCGATTGCTACCAAAACATGAATGCCTTTTTTCTTGTAGTATTCTAACAATTTTTCTAAATAAATATGGATGCTTGTGGCGGGCTTATCTCCTTTAACGCTGAAGATAATTCCTTGAAACGAAAGAGAAAATTCCGCCCTTAAGGATTTCAGTTTAAACAAGCCATCCTCATATAGGATGCTTGCCATTTGCTCTAACATATTATTGGATTGAGAAAGTCTGGCGACGACCCAATTCTTTTTGGAACGATAAATATCGAGGATATGACCCAACGTCACGGTTTTCCCACATCCTCTGGGGCCTGTCAAAATATAAACGGTGTTTCTTGTTGGCTCAGAATCAAAATCTTCTAAAATCGGTTGGATCTCTTGTTCGCGTTGAATTATTTTTTCGTTTGTTCTCCCAAATGAAATGGAAAATGGATTTTGCATTTTTTCAAGCCTCCTTGGAAAAATTGTACTTCATTGTACTTTTGATTTCTAGTTGTACTTCATTGTACTTCATTGTACTTTCAAAAACATTTTGTACTTCATTGTACTTCATTGTACTTTATAGAACGTGAGACTCCTTGGGTTACGTTTTCTTACTATAGAAGCATAGCAAAAGACCGGGTTTCCCCGGCCTTTGATAGGATGGATTCGAGCTTATTTTTCGTCCGCGTGCTTGTTGTTGATTTGATCCATGTGCTCAGGAAGGATCAATTTAACATCGTGAGTTTTAGCCCAGTTGACGCATCCGGTGAGGACCTTCGTTAGGAAGATGCGCGGGACCTTGGTCAATTTAGCGTAGGCTTCTTTGGTGAATTGGATTTCCGGGTCGATGCGGTTGGCCGCATACATGACGGATTGGACGTCAACCGCCTTGGCCTGAACGGTTTCGGCGTAGGGTTTCTTCCTTCTAGCAATCCAGAAGTTCTTGCTGTCGCGGTAGCCATAGTCAACGGGTAGCGGTGGGAATCCCGAGGCTCTGACGCCGCCGAGAATGGTCTTGTGATATTTTTCTTTCAAAAGGATCTTGTTGATTCTTTAGACGAATTACGCACCGAATTCGGAAGTGATGCCGTTGCAGGTTTTAAATGTATTTCTGCAATTAAGGACTATGGCGTGGCAGTCTTTGCCCACGATGCAAAAGGGGGAGCAAAGGGAATAGACGCCGCAAGTGGTGCTGCCGCCCTCGGCAAGAGCGCCGATAAAACGGTGCAAACCCATAGTGTGTTATCCCTAGAAGTTGGTATGATTAGCCAAGGCAGATAACGAAGATTAGGTTCTCGCCTTCCAAGACGAAGAGCCTTTGTATGGATGAACTGGATCCTGTAGGAGTGTCTATGATTGAAATTAAGAATATTGTGAAAACCTATCACCCCAAGAAAGGGGGTGTTGTCGCGGCGTTAGATAACATCAGTTTGAAATTCCCTGAGAAGGGGTTGGTCTTTATTCTTGGCAAATCCGGCAGTGGAAAATCCACCTTGCTAAACGTCATGGGTGGACTAGATAACGCCGATCGCGGCGAAATCATCATCAAAGGAAAATCGTCTAAAGATTTCTCCGCAGGGGATTTTGATAGTTACCGCAACACCTATTTGGGATTCATTTTTCAGGAATATAACATCCTGGAAGACTTTAACGTTGGAGCAAACATTGCTCTTGCCTTAAAACTCCAAGGAGAAAAGGCGACGAATGAAAGAATCAACGCGATTCTCGACGAAGTGGGCCTAACGGGTTATGGTAAAAGAAAACCCAATGAACTTTCCGGTGGACAGAAGCAGCGGGTCGCGATTGCCAGGGCCCTCGTTAAAAATCCGGAAATCATCATGGCGGACGAGCCAACGGGCGCCCTCGATAGCAATACAGGGATCCAAGTGTTTGATACCTTAAAGGAATTATCGAAGGATAAACTCGTCATCGTCGTGTCCCATGACCGCGAATTCGCCGAAGAATATGGGGACCGTGTCATCGAATTAAAAGACGGCAAGGTGATTTCCGATATCGAAAAGCACCATATCGATGCGACGTTAGAACAAGGTGGAGCCAAAAACTATAACGGTAAACTCTTCCATTTCCCCAAGGGCTATCGCTTAACGGAAGAAGACATCCAACGAATCAACGCCTATCTCCAAAAAGAAGAAGCGTTCCTCTCCTTGGACGAAAAGGTCAATTCCGACGTGAAGGCCGCCTCCCATATTGATAAAGACGGCAAGATGGAGTCGTTTGCCCCAACGGATGAAAGCGCGATTCATTCTGAAAACGAAAAACCCTTTAAGCTCATCAAATCGCGGATGCCTTTCAAAGAAAGCTTCAAGATGGGCGTCAGCGGCATGAAGACCAAGCCCGTTCGCCTTGTTACGACCATTATTCTCTCGTTTGCTTGCTTTAGCATGTTCGGGGTTGTCGATAGCTTTGCCGCCTATAACAGCAAAACCGCGATTGTGAATTCGATGATCGATAGCAACATCCGCCACACCACCTTCAAGAAGATGGTGGAAATCGATAATTATGGGGAAGACTATTTCGTCGAAAAACGCTTTTCCGATGCGGATATCGAACAATTGAAAAAGAAAACCGGTCATGATTTCTTGCCGGTGCTATCCGAAAAAGGTAACGGAAATTATGGGGGCAACGCAAGCATTGCAAGCTCGTTTTTGAAGGAATCCAAAAGCAATATCTACAATGGGAGCCTCACTGGCATTGTTGAGTTGAACGATGAGACCCTTGCCCATCATCATCTATCCCTTTCCGCAGGAAGGCTGCCTTCTGCTAGTAACGAGATTGCCATCAGCGATTATGATTTTGCCTGTTTCCAAAGATGGGGCTATTCCCATGTGGATTTAGAAGGAAACCCCGACGAAAATAAAAATATGGCCCCCGCGGATATTCCAAGCGAGGATCGTTTCCTTCAAAAGAATCCAAATCTTCAAATCGGAGGAGGCTCGCTTCAAGGCATTTATCCTATCGTCGGCGTGATTCAAACCGGTTACGACTATTCCCGTTATGTGGAATTAGATAAGGATTTAAATACCAATGATGCACTCCATTATTATATGTTGCTGGAACAATTCTCCACGGAGCATGGAAGCTCGTTCTCCGGTATGGTATTTGGAGGAGAGGGCTTTATGGAAAATTGCCTTTCTTACAAAGGGGTTGGAGGAGAAATCCAAGACAAAGCCACGTTAAGCTGCGTGGAAGTGAATGGCAAGCCTAGCGGAATGTTTTTCGGAAGCAATTACAGTCATTATTTCACCCCGAAAGATTATTCGAACTTCACCTATTTTGATACGGGAAAAACGGGTTTAGGAGAAAATGAAATTACTTTGGGCCTCGGCACCTTGGTGAACACGTTGTCCGATGTCTATTATGGCGATGAAGAAGTGCAGAATTCCTTGAAAGATGTCTATAACGACTTGTCGGATGTAGAAGGCATTGCTTCGATTCTTCGACCTCTGATCCAAAATATCGTCCTGAAGATGTCTTGTGGTGGAAGCTTCGAGCCCTATCTTGTTAAAAACGTCACCATCCAAGGATTCTTCTTGGAAAATGAAAACGTCGATTCCACGTTTATCGGAGTCTCAAACGAAATGGGCGAGGCATTCCGGCAAGCCCCCGTTGGCAAATATTCGATGGCGATTTCTGGAGAAAGATTGTCCAAATCGGAATTAGAAAAAATCGTCGATTTCTCAGGGAAAAGCGAAAATGGAATCAAATTCACCCTGACCAATTACGTGGTCTCCGCGGAGAACATGGTGGGAACGATTATCAAAACCGTGGCGAAGATTCTGCTTTATGTTGGCATTGGCGTCTTTGTGTTCTCCATCATCCTCTTCATGACCTATATTTCCGCCTCCGTATCCTACAAGAAAAGGGAAATCGGCATTTTACGCGCCGTTGGTGCGCGTTCTAGCGATGTCTTCGGTATCTTCTTTAACGAAGCCCTGGTGATTTCCTTGATTATTTTCGGTTTAGCAACGGTTGCAAGTGGAATTACGGTGGCCTTAACGAATGCTTCCTTGCGTTCCGCCTATGGACTGCCTATCACTTTATTAAGCTTTGGCATCCGCGAAATTGGTCTCATCCTGCTAGGGTGCGTGGCTACCGCCTTGGTCGCGAGCTTTTTGCCCGTTTTACGCATCGCCTCCAAAAAGCCCATCGACGCGATAAAAAATCGATAAGCTATTTTGTATACTCCAAAGTTACTAACTTTCGAGTATATAATTTAAATACTTTGTTTTGCTTAAGACAGCATCGTTTTTAAATCGATGAGATGGATATTCTTCTTTTCTTGGATATCTTTGGAAAATCCCGCTTTGGAAAATAAGTAGTAGTCGCGGATTAATTCCGAGTTAAAAATGGAATCGCTTTCCTGTAGATGATTTAACATCTCTAACGTGAATTTCGATTTTCTGTACTTGCATTCTACTACCAGAAGATGCCCTTTGATTTCGGATAGCCCGTCGATTTCTACGGAGCGGCCTAACTTTGTTTTATCCGCTTTGAATGTTTGAATTTCTGGATAAACGACGCCTAGTTTACCTAGCCGATTCAGCTTATTGAGATAGAGCAAACACACCTCTTCAAAGCCAAATTGCACCGCTTTATGTAAATCGGGCTGGATTTCTTCAAAAACCATATTGGGATTGGTGACGATTCGGCTTTGATTGGGGTAGACCACCTTATACCAAAATCGCAGCAACGGATCAGCGATGACATAGTAATTGTTTTTCTTGTTTCCGTTGAACGTTGTTTTCTTGGTCACCACCTCAGATTCGAGGAGGGTGTTCATATATTTAGAAACCTTTCCCGTTTCTTCTTGGATGAACAAGGCAATATCGCTGAGGCCTGTTCTTCGATTGGCGATGGCGAATAGGATGGCGTTATAAATATCCGGTTTGCTGGATTTGGACAGCACGTTTTCTGGCAAATTAAAGAAAGGGCCGTATTCATTTAGGACCAATTTTTGGATTTCTTCCTCAAAGGGGCGACTGGTATCGATTGCGGATAAATAATAAGGGAACGTTGATAACAAGGAGAGGTAATTACATGTGGTTTCTAAGTCCAACCCCTTTAAAAAACCCAATGCTTCTTCCAAAGGAAGTTTTTGCACGTTCATTTCGAAGGTCTTTCTTTTATATAAAGGAGATTTCGTGTTCTGGATTTCTCCTTTTAAGAAGGAAACGTCGGAACCCGAGATAAGAAGCATGAGGTTGTCGCTGGCGTGGTCAAAATATTCTTCGATGACGGAAGAAAAAGAAGGGTTTTGCTGGGTGATGAACGGGTATTCGTCGATACATAAGACAAATCTTTGGTTTTGGAAGTGATGGGACAAGGCGTCAAAAGCTGCTTGCCAACTGGAATAAACAAAATCGCTAGGCAAGGACATTAAACGGTTTAGTTCATAGGAAAAGGAACGAAGGTTGCCATAAGAACTATCTTCCTTTGCCTGATAGAACAAATGGGGTTTATCCTGAACGAAGTGATCGATTAATTTCGTCTTGCCGATTCTTCGCCTCCCATAGATAACGCCCAATTCCTTTTTTCCTGAATGAAACGCGGAATTCAAGTGTTTTAATTCTTTTTCTCTGCCAATGAACATATTGCTTCTCCAGTTATATACCCAAAAGTTACTAACCTTTGAGTATATTATATGCGATTTACAGGTGGAGGCAATCAAACGGAGGTGAAATCGGCCTGCACTCGTTTCGCGAAAACATATAACGTCATAATGGTATAACCCCTTGTAACCCCTTGAAGAATTTGAATTAAGGGGTTATAGTGGGGTTACATTAAATTCATGGGGATCGTAATGAATCATCAAGAAATTCAGAATGAGCTTTTACAAGTTCGAAAAGAAATAGCCGAGTTGCCGCCAGGGTATATCTCGAAGAAAAACATAAATGGTAAAACGAGATATTATCTTCAATGGGTGGAGAACGGTAAAAAGAAAAGCAAATATGTCGATGATGTTTTTGCTGATGATTTACGCGCGAAGATAGAAAAAAGAAGAGAACTTCAAAAAAGAGAAAAAGAGCTTGTTTTTATGCTACCAAAACCACAGAAAGCAGAGAAAGAAGAAGAAACAAAACGAGTTTTCAAAACCGAAGTAATGCTTGGAGAAAGCTTGAAAAGTTACGTTCAGGCAATCGCGAATTACAAAAAGAGGAATCTTTATAAGGACATTTGTGACTATATTTACGGGGATGTCCGCGACAAAGTTCTTATTCTTTATGGATTAAGACGTACGGGAAAAACGACGCTCATACGTCAGGTTATAGCCGAAATGAACGACGAGGATTTTTCAAAAACAGCCTTTATTCAGGTCGGCGTGGGAATCGGGTTAGGCGATATCAATCAGGATTTAAAACACCTGATGAATGGTGGATACAAATATGTGTTTATCGACGAAGTAACGCTTATCAAAGACTTTATCGAAGGCGCTGCGCTTTTTTCAGATATATTTGCCGCTTGTGGAATGAAAATCGTGTTATCGGGTGCGGATTCGCTGGGATTCTTCTTTTCCGAAGATGAGCAGTTATATGATCGTTGCATTTTCCTTCATACCACGTTTATTCCCTACAGAGAATTTGAAGAGGTTCTTGGCATAAAGGGAATCGACGAATACATTTGTTACGGCGGAACAATGAGTCTTGGCGGCATTCATTATAATGAAAAATCAACTTTCGCCAGCAAAAAAAGCGTTGACGAATACGTCGACAGCGCGATAGCAAAAAATATTCAGCATTCTCTTAAATGCTATCAGTATGGCGGTCATTTTCGCACGCTCTATGATTTATATGAGAAAAACGAGTTGACGAGCGCGATAAACCGCGTTGTGGAAGACGTCAACCATCGTTTCACTTTAGACGTTTTGACGAAGGATTTTATATCGCACGATTTGGGTGTTTCAGCAAAGAATTTGCGAAACGACAGGCAAAACTCGAACGATATTCTCGACAGAATCGACAAAGAAGAATTTACAAAGCGACTTAAAAATCTGCTCGAAATCAGAAACAAAGAAGAACAGACCGTAACCATTTCGGAAGACCATAGGAGAGAAATAAAAGAGTATCTCGACGCTTTGGATTTAACCGTGGACATCGATATTCAAACGTTGCCTGTTGGGCGTGGAAAGAACTTCAAGACCGTTTTCACTCAACCGGGAATGAGATATTCACAAGCAAAAGAGCTTGTGCAATCGTTGTTTGAAGATGGTGAGTTTCAGGCGTTTTCCATTGATGAAAGAAATGCGGTTATCGAACGGATTTTAAGCGATATAAAGGGTAGAATGATGGAAGACATCGTGTTGCTTGAAACGAAGATTGCGAATCCGAAAAAGCAGGTTTTTCAACTTCAGTTTGCCGTTGGCGAATTCGATATGGTTGTTGCGGATAATGCCAACGCGACTTGTGAAATTTACGAAGTAAAGCACAGCAAGAAACAAGCAAAAGAACAATACAGACATCTAATGGATGAAGAGAAATTGAAAAGCACGGCATTCCGATACGGAAAAATCACTAAAAAAGTTGTTATTTATCGCGGGGAAAATACGACATTGGAAAACGGAATCGAATATAGAAACGTAGAAGAATATCTAAAATCGCTTGTTTGATGTAAATCTGAACAGCTCGAAAACGAAGAGCAAAAAACAGAAAATTAAAAACTCAAAACGGTAGGTAAACACAGTTATTTTTTAGGGGTATATACCCCTAAAAGAAGATGTGTGAATTGCGAGCATCGCACATTGACATTATTCGTAACGTTTCGCAAAAACAAAAACTTTTTAAAATTGCGAAATGGCATATAATTTCATCGGAGAGAAATGATGAAATTAATTGAACGACCCCTTTACCTCAACCGCTTGAAAAGCGTAATCGGAACCCCGGATATTAAAGTGATTACCGGTGTTCGGCGTTCTGGAAAATCCAAACTTATGGATGCCTTTTATCAGTATTTAACGCAAGAGGATCCTTCTCGTAACGTGATTCGTATCAAACTGAATCTAAAAGAAAACGAAGCTCTTTTAGATGCGGAACATTTATATCAATACGTGGAATCCGCCTATGTTTCGGGAAGGGAAAACGTCCTTCTTGTTGACGAAGTTCAATTATGCGCCGGATTTGAAAAAATCATTAATTCTTTCTACGAAGAAGAGAAGTTCGATATTTACCTAACGGGTTCTAACGCCTTTTTACAGTCTAGCGATTTGGCTACATTATTTGGAGGCCGCGTTTTTGAAATCGCTATGTATCCCTTTTCTTTTCATGAATATTTGGATTATTACCCAGGCCTCGACGTCGACGACGCCTTTGATGCATTTACTGCTATTGGTGGGATGTCGGGCGCGTATTTGTATCGTAATCGGCAAGACCAGTTGAATTATCTCCGTAACGTTTATCAAACGACGATTCTTCGCGATATCGTCGAGCGTTATCGTTTGAACAACGAAGATTTGCTAAGACATCTCGCGGAATATCTCATGGATACCGTTGGTAACAGAACCTCCTATCGTAAATTGGCCAATACGTTAACTTCGCGTTCTTATGCAACTAACGACAAAACCGTTGCATCCTACCTTACGTATTTATGCCGCAGCTTCCTTTTTTATCCCGTTAGGCCCTATAACATCAAAGGAAAACGATACTTGGAAAGCGACACCAAATATTATTTATCGGATTTGGGGTTCCGTCTTGCCGTAATCGGGACGAAAGACGCCGATTACGGACATCTTTATGAAAACATGGTCGCCATGGAATTGTTACGACGTGGATATGAAGTCTATGTCGGGAAGCTTTACGACAAAGAAGTGGATTTCGTCGCTATCAAAGATGGGGAAAAAACCTATATTCAGGTATCGGACGATATTTCCCGAGAAGAAACCTTTCAAAGGGAAATCACGCCCCTCTTAGCGATTCACGACGCTTATCCCAAAATGATCATCGCTCGAACCAAACATCCGGAGGCGCAAAAAGAAGGCGTGCGGATTGTTGACATTGCTCGTTGGTTGCGATCGTAACGTTTCGCAAAAAACAAGAAAATTTAAAATTGCGAAATGAAAGTGATACAAATCAGGATTGAACCAAGTGGAGTTTAGTAAAAAAGGGAGTTGAACTCCCTAAAATACTAAAATAGAATCATGAATAGGGAAGGAGACCACTCTATGATTGATCGACATATTTATAAAGAAGTGGAGACGGCCATTAAATCCAAGCCCGTTACGTTGATTGCGGGGGCAAGACAAGTTGGGAAAACATCCCTGGCCTTGCTTTTTGCCAAAAATTATCACTTTAATTACGTCTCTTTGGATTCCTATAAAGAACGGGAGCTGGCAAGAAACGACCCCCTTATGTTTCTTTCTCTCCACCCTTGGCCGTTAATTATCGACGAGGTGCAATACGCCCCCGAGTTATTTGACGCGCTAGAAGAAGTGGTGAATAAAGAAAAAATCCGTAATGAAAAAAATTATGGGATGTACATTCTGACTGGATCCCAGATGTATCGTCTTATGGGTAACGTTACCGAGTCGATGGCAGGCCGGATTTCCATCATTCACATGCTTCCCTTATCTCGAAACGAAATCCTTGGTAGAGAAGAACCGGTTTTCCATTTCGATTATTCCGATATCCAAAAGCGGGCGCAAGCCAACCCCCTGCCCCCTCTTGAATTATATGAGGATATCGTTAAAGGCTTTTATCCTGAACTTTATAGCAACGACAATCTTCGCATTCAAAAATTCTATTCTGATTATGTGGAGACTTATGTAGAAAGAGATGTTTCTCAGCTCATGAACGTCAAAAACAAAATGGCTTTCCGCCAATTTTTGGAGTTGATTGCATCTTTGACAGGGCAAGAGTTGATTTATGACAACGTGGCTAAAATCGTTGGAGTGGACAAGAAAACGATTGTGTCTTGGCTTTCGATTTTGCTTGCAGGGGACATCGTTTATTTATTGGAACCGTATCACGAGTTCTCCATTGCCAAGCGCATTGTTAAAAGGCCAAAGATTTATTTTAACGATACGGGGCTTGCCTGTTATTTAATGGGGATTACCTCGGGCGACGTGCTGAAATCTGGTATTTATTCTGGACGGCTTGTTGAGACCTACATCATCAACGAGCTGAGAAAGAGCTACATCAATAATGGAGTGGAGCCTTTCTTTTATTACTACCGCGACAACAACGGAAACGAGATTGACTTGGTTATCATCCAAAACGGCGTGCTCCACCGCGTGGAATGCAAAAGTGGGATGATGTTTAACCTCGGCGCGGTCAAAGGGTTCAAACAATTAGACGGAACCCATTATCTTAAAGGCCAAAAGGCCATTCTATGCAACACGGATAGCCTTTATTCTCTTGGCGACGATACCTACGTTTTGCCAATAGCCGGGATTTAAATTCTTATCGAAGATGTTATATTGTTTATATGGAAAATGAAAATAGACATGAGAAGTTTACTCGTCTAGCCGAGGCCCGCACTTCTAATGTTTTGGAGATCATTGATTTAATCGGAAATTTATCCAATAAATCCTCCTATGCTTATACAAAACAGGAAGTGGAGCTAATTTTAAAGCTATTCGCAAGGCTTGTGATTACAATGAGGCAAAATTCAAAATCAAGTGTAGCAACAGGAACAAGAAGCTCGCACTAGGAAAGTAAAAGTGTAAAAGAGTTTCTATTAGATTAAAAGGAATGGATATGGAAAACTTAAAGATGAAATCGTCGAATATTGCGGAACAGAATGTGGAGAAGATTAAAGAACTTTTTCCCAATTGTGTCGCCGAAGCAAAAGATGAGAAAACTGGTGAAGTAAAACGAGTGATTGATTTTGACATTCTTCGTCAGGAATTGTCTTCCGTGATCGTCGAAGGCCCACAGGAAAGATATCAATTCAATTGGCCGAACAAAAGAAAGGCGATTCTATTAGCTAATTCGCCAACAAACAAAACTCTTCGTCCTATTATCGAAAAGTCCAAAAATTTCTAGATATAGGAGCAAATAAGGGATTGTAGATTCGTGTTATAATTCCGGTCAGCCAAACAAGTTGGACTTGGGAG
>CAKUWP010000021.1:0-23996 GCA_934699525.1 uncultured Bacilli bacterium | reverse complement strand
GCTTGAAACTGTCAATGAAAAAATGCGAACGTGGCAGTTCCACTTTTTTGTGGCATGCAAAATCGTGGAACTCAAACTTTGCAGTATGCTTTTCTCATGTCTTTTAAAATCGCCACCGCTAAACCCATCGATCTCGAAGCGACGAAAAAATGCTTCCGTCGCGTTCAAGAAGCAAATCGACTCGAAGGGAAAATCGAATTCCCCTCTTCTTTGGAACCAAGCGAAGAAGAATTAGAGGCCGGCCGCATTCTAATTTTAAAAGAACAAGGTCGCGTTTATGGCGGGCTCATCTTTACTCACGACGTGAAAAAAGCGTTCTTCCCCCATTCCTCTTCTTGGAAAGAATTAGATTCCTTATTAGAAGATTGTGGCAGTACAAGCGAGAGCCTATTAGCCATCACTTTCCTTTTTATCGATCCTAGTTATCGCCACAAAGGCTTGGGCAGTCTTTTGCTACAAGATTGGATGCGCCGCCACCCTCAAAGCGACATCTTTTTAGCTTGCCCCCTCGACCTTATGGACGTCGTCCCCTTCTTTCAGAAGAAAGGTTTTCAAAGGGGAAAGCCCCTAGATATTCCAGGAATAGGAAAAACCGTTTGCCTCTATTATCTCCACCATAGCGATGGGCTTTGTCGAAATCTATTCTGTTAATTTAAGCGAGTTGGCTACGATACAAATCGGCAAATGCGCCGTTTTTCGCCATCAATTCCCCAAAATTTCCTTGTTCCAAAACCGCACCGTCTTTCATCACAAGAATCAAATCCGCGTTTTTAATCGTGGACAAGCGGTGAGCGACGACGATACTAGTTTTGCCCCGCATCAATTCATCAAAAGCCTTGCCCAATGCTAATTCGGTGCGAAGGTCGATGTTGGAGGTCGCTTCGTCTAACAAGACGATTTCTGGCTGAGCAAGAAGGATGCGAGCCACGCAAAGCAATTGTTTTTCGCCGGTAGATAGACCGGTAGCGTTACTCACAACGGTTTGATAGCCTTCTGGCATTCGGCGAATAAATTCATCCGCATGGGCTTTTTTCGCCGCCTCGACGATTTCTTCCATCGTGGCATTTGGCTTCCCAAAGGCGATATTTGCAGCAATGGTATCCTTGGATAGCCACGTCTCTTGAAGGACCATCCCAATATGGCTTCTCATCTCTTTTTTGGCGATTTCTTGTGTGGGGATGCCATTCATATAGAATCCGCCTTGCTGAGGATCATAGAATCGCATCAAAAGGTTGATGATCGTGGTTTTGCCGCATCCCGTAGTACCGACCAAGGCAATCTTGTGCCCTTTATAGATATCGAGGCTAAACCGTTGAATGATGGTTCGCTTGGTATCGTAAGAAAACACCATGTCTTTGGCTTCCAAGGTTTGGACTTCTTGTCCCAAGGGGCGATTCCCCGTATCAATGTCTTTAGGAGTCGTTAGGGTTTCCATCACTCTTCCTAAAGAAGCGTCCGCGTAGAAAATGTCGCTTGCGGCATCGGCAATCTCATTAAACGGGGTCATGTATTGATAGGAATAGGTTAAGAAAGAGGAAAGGGAACCAACGCTGAAGGAAATACCAAGCCAGCTCCAAGTGGATCCGCTTTCTAGAATCATCCAAACTCCTAATAAAATTACCGAGCCATAGATCGTATTATTCACCAAACGGGTAGAGGGGTTGATCCAGCTCGCGGCGAAAGTTGCTTTGAAGTTTGCCCCTTTCACCTCTAGGTTCTTTTCGTCGAACCCTTGTGCTTTTCTTTCTTCTAACCCATAGGATTGAATGGCCTCCAAATTGGTAATGGATTCGCTAGAAAAAGCGGTGATTTGGCCTAATTTCTCGTTTTGCAGTTTGAAATATTGGGCGTTGTGCTTTGAGATAAAACGAGACGTCAAGATGCTTAACGGGGTCAAGATAACGACGACGAGTCCCAAGAAATAATTCAAATAGAGCATGAAAACGATGGTGATGAGGATTTGAACGATGCCTTCGTAAAGGGCACCCGCCCCCGTGATGAGGCCCGTTTGAACGTTTTCGATATCATTCGTCAAACGGAGCAATAAATCCCCGTGGGGGTTCCTGTCCAAATAGGAAACGGGCACTTCGTTTAAGGCGATATAAACATCGTCCCGCATCTTCTTGACCAAGCGTTGACCAACATAGGCCGTCGTGAAATCAAAGAAATAACGGAAGACCGTCCCACATAAAATGAGGCCGATCATCAAAACTAAATCAATCAATAAGGCACGGGAATAATGGTCTTCTTGCATGGGGTTTTTCATCCATTCCCGAATGACATCCACCCCTAATCCAGTCACGAAAGGAACAGCCATTTTAGCGGCAACGCTTAACAAAGCAAAAACGAAACTTAAAATAACGATTCCATAGGAACCGCGAAGGTATTTCTTTAAGGCTTTGAAGTTTTTCATTGGGCATCCACCTGTGCATGATAGATTTCAGAATAAACGGGGCAGGAGGTTAATAACTCCTCATGTTTTCCTACTCCCACGATATGGCCTTTATCCAAGACATAAATACGGTCGCAATTTTGAATGGAGGTCGCCCTTTGGCTAACTAAAATTACGGAGAGGCCCCCTCTCTTTTTGATGTTTTCGCGAACTAGTAAGTCGCTTTTATAATCCAAAGCGCTCGTAGAATCATCTAACATTAAAATGGGGCGCTTGGATAAAAGGGCACGGCCAATGAGCAAACGCTGCTTTTGGCCGCCGCTTAGATTAGCGCCTCCCTCTTCAATCGGGTGATCCAAGCCGTCTTTATAATGGCAGAAGTATTCCGAGCATAACGAATCTCGAATCGCCGCCTTGATTTCTTCTTCGCTGGCATTAGGATTCCCAAGCAGCAAATTATCGCGAATCGTTCCTTGGAAGATTTGAGGCTTTTGAGAGACCAAGGCAATTTGATCGCGCAGGGCGTGAAGGTTCCATTTTTGGATGGGTTCTTCCTGGAAATAGACTTGTCCTCCACTAGCGTCCAGAAAACGGTTGCAGAGGGATAAAATCGTGGACTTTCCGCTTCCGGTGCCCCCGATGATGCCAATCGTTTCTCCGGGGCGAAGTTCGAAATTAATGTGGGACAGGGCATCGTTTTCCCCGCCAAAGGACAAACGGACGTCTTCCAAGCGGAAGAGGGTTTTTGCCCCTTTCTTTTCCTTTAAAGGCCCATCAACGATATCGGGAGTTAAAGCAAAGAAGGCGTCGATGCGTTTCTTCGAGGCCAGTGCTTTCGAAATGGAAGTAACAAGACGCGTGAATTGAATAAGCGCGGTAAGAGATTGGGTCAAGAAGGAAACAAGGGCAACAATCGAACCCACGGATAATCCCGTTAGTTGGATTTTAAACGAGCCAAAATAAAGGATTAAAACGATGGCGGCATTTACGAATCCAAAAGTCAAAGGATTGATGAAGGAATTCATCTTTTGGATGCGAAGGGCCTGTTTCCGATATTTTTCCGATTCTTTTTGGAAGGAGGCGATTTCATCTTCCTGCTTGTTGAAGGCGCGGACCACGCGGCCTCCTACAATCGCGTCATCTCCCAAAGTCGATACACGGTCCAGTTCTTTTTGGAGGATGCTATATTCCTTGGGGGTCAATTTCATGACGATGAAGATGGTTAAGGCGCAGAGACTTAAGCCGCCTAATACGGCTAAACCAGCGTAGGCGTTGATGAAGAAAGCCGCGGCGACCGACCCCAAAACAAGGAAGGGGGCGCGAACCATCAAACGCATGAATAGCTGCACGCCGTTTTGCATGGAGAACGAGTCATTGGTCAATAAATTGAGCGCTTTCCCTTTGCCGTAATTTTCCACCTGTTTGGAGGAGGCGTGAGTTAAATGATCATAAAGTTCTTTCTTCAAGGTATAAGCGTATTCGCTGGAAACGCGGGCCGCCAAATACTGGGTGATCATCGTGCAGCCAAATCCCACGATAGCGAAAACAAAAATCAAGGAGGTTAATCCCAAAATATATTTGGTGTCTCCATAATGGCTGCCATAAGCCTCACCAATAGAAGGCTCAGTTAAGCCTTGGTCAATGACGCTACGAACAATAAAGGGAACGGCGAGCTCGGTGATGCATTCGACAATTTTAAGCAAGGGGGCCAAAAAGACCCGAATGCGGTAGGGCTTTAAAAAGGTTAATGCCGTTTTATTTGTTTTTTTCATCGGAGGGCTTCTCCTCTAAAATTCCGTCTTCCTCTTCATCCGCTTTAGGACGGAATCTTAAATAAATGGATTCTTGCCCCTGGCCAGAGGAAGAAACGTGTTCAAATGACCACGAATTGTCATCAGGACTCACAATGCGATCGAAAATCGTATCCTGCTCGCCCGCCATGCGGAATTCAGCGATGTCGTGGAATTCCCATTCGATTTCCTCTCCGGCGATACCGCAATAAAGATTCGCCAAATCCACAATGAGAGGGGGGAGCATATAGCGAACGGTGAAACGTAAAATCCCTGTGGTGGGGTCCCAAGATTTTAGACTAAAGAACTTGGGGAGCGCGGGGGCGGGGGAATCGCAGAAAGAATCATAGAAACTATCTTGGTCGTAAACAGGTTCCCCTTTGGTGAAGGAGAACGGTTTGGCAAGCATATGGATGCGACGGGAAATCTTTCTGCGGATAGCAACATTCTCCTCAATGTCGGGGGCAAAACCATTTTGGGTGGAGCACCCAAATTCCGCGAAAAGGTTATAACGGAGGGCGGCCATGGGGTCTTTTTTCACCGCGATCCCCTTTTGGTAGCATTCTCCTAGGCGCAAGGAATAATTCACAAAATCATCCACGTTATTTTGCGAGTTGGTAAACGATTGGAACACGTCGGCATAGGCGGATTGAAGCATGGCAAAACCCATCTCCGGGTCCTTTTTCACCCCATATCCTTCAAAATAGCATTGGGCGACTTGGTAAACGCCGGCATAGGATCCTAACGCCGCGGCCTGGGAATAATATTCATAGGCCAACATGTCGTGCTTATTCTCCCCAAACCAGCGTTGCATGATTCGTCCAATCCCCACAAGAGCATCCGGATTCGTATGAAGTTCGGGACGACGATAATAACGGAGGGCTTTCGTTAAATCAGGCGGGGTAAATTCGCCGCCGATTTCATAGAAATTGCCAAGAATCAACGCCGATCCTTGATGTTGGAGGTCCGCTAAAATGTCGCAATAGCGAACAAAAAGAGCTTCATTCATCGGATTATGGCAAACCAAGCCGTTAAGATAATTTTGGCAATAACGGACGGCGATATCCGCATGGAGAGAAATGTAATCATCGGTGAAACGCGCTTTGCGAACTTCATGGAGAATTTCTTCATCCAAGGGGAGTCCGGAAGCATCACCGATGACGCTATGCATGCCGCATCTTGGACATACAGCCGTCAAGGAATTGGACTGGCTATCCCAGTCGTGGATTTCTTTCGCGGAAAATAGGCTTTCGCAAAAAAAGCACCCCGCCTGGCGGGAACGGAGGATTTCGGTTCCGTTATTCACGGAATGAGCAAGGTATTCATCAATTTGTTGGGTAGACAATGGTTCGTTTTTCATGCCCGTAGATACTACCACAACTCGAACTTTTTTCGTTAGAAAAATAGGCCGAGCAAAGCGAAGGAGAGAAGAATGGCAAAGAAAGGCGCGACAAAGTAGGCTCGATTGACGTTTTTAGAATAAGTGAGGTACTCGGATAAAATCGTAGCAAACATCAAAAGGGAGGGGATCCATAAATACCCAACGGGGGAAGCCCAGGCCTTGCAATAAATCTGTCCAAACAAGAAGGCAAGGAAAACGAGGAACCACACAAGGAGCAAGGGTACGGTACGAAGGGTGACGTTACGGTGGTTGCTATAGGTTTCGGGGTTACGGCTTCCTTTAAGCAAGCGGGTCACGATTCCAAAAACTCCAGCAATCAGGCCCAAAAAGAAATAAGCCGAATTGGCAGAAGAGTTTTCCTCTGAAAAATCAAGTTTGGTGAAAGAAGAATCCAAATAACGTTCCAGCCAAAGAATCAAAACGCCAAAGAAAACGAAGGAACCGAAAAACAAGAACCGAGCGAGGCATTCGTATTTCCCCTTTTTGAGAGGGTCTTCTTTTTTAAAGCCAACAAGCATAAAAAGGAGATAAAAGGAAATCCCTAGCCATAACAGGATAACGCCCGAACCGTAAATGACGCGGAGTGCGCTTTGATTCACGGCCAAAATGCAAATTCCGCATAAAAGGAAGAGGGCGCTATAGAAACAAAGGAAGGCGATCGTAATGATTTTGGCCCGACGATTAAGGGATTCAATCTTCATAAGGACTTGTCCTATTATAGCAAAACCATAAAAAGAAGGTATATGGGGTCATTAGCCCATGACAAGCCCTTTTCAAATTGGACAGCACCCCTGTACGTGGTTACAATAGGCCTCATGAGAAAAATCATCGTTGATATCATGGGTGGCGATAACGCCCCCGAGGCCCCGTTAGCGGCTGTTTCCAAGGCTTATCATGCTTCCAAGGAGCTTTCCTTTGTTTTGGTGGGCAAAAAAGAAATCATTGAAGCCTACGCTAAAAAGGAAAAATGGGATGCAAAACGTGTGGAAATCGTAGACGCCCAAGACGTCGTGACCAACGAAGACCACCCCGCGACTTTCCTTCAAACCAAGCCCAACAGTTCCCTCGCCGTTGCCTTTGATCAAATCGCGAAGCGCGACGATATCGACGGCATGGTCTCTAGTGGGCCTACCGGCGCGCTTTTAACAGGCGGCATCTTCAAAGCCAAACGCCTCGATGGAGTGAAGCGCCCGGCTTTGATTGCGACGCTTCCCACCAAAGTGAATGGCCAAATGGTTCGTCTCGTCGACGCAGGAGCCAACATGGATTCCAAACCGGAATACCTCGTCCAGTTTGCCTTGATGGCAGATGCCTATGCCAAGGTTTTGGGCATTGCTTCTCCACGCATCGGGCTGTTAAGCGTTGGCATGGAAGAAGGCAAAGGAAACGAATTGACGAAGGACGTGTATGCAAAATTGAAAGCAATTCCGTCTTTAAACTTCATCGGAAACGTAGAAGGTGACAAAGTGTTAGATGGCATCTGCGACATCGTAATCGCGGATGGATTTGCCGGCAACGTCTTCTTAAAAGCCACCGAAGGAGGAGCCTATTTTGTTAAAGGTCTCTTCACCGCAGCCTTAAAGCGTAACCTCTTCTCGAAGTTCGGCGTATTGTTCCAGCTCAAAGGAATCAAGGAAGCCAAAAAGCCTTTTGCAGCAGCTTCTAGCGCCTGCGCTCCGCTACTTGGATGCCGCAAGCTCATCGTGAAATGCCATGGCAAAGCCGACAAGGATACCTTGTTCTCTGGAATTCTAGAAACCGCGAGATACGCGGATGAGGATCTGCTCGGCAAAATCTCTGACGCGATTGCCTCTCAAGCAGAATAAGCAAATCCAAGCGGTTTGATTGATAAGCTAGGCCGCTTTTTTATATATCGTTACAAACCAAGAAGCGCACAAAGCAACGTATTCTTTCTGATCAAATTGATTCAATTTATAGATAGGTACCGCAGTCTTTTTTCCGTCACGCGTAACTTCATCGCTTTTATTTAGTGGAACATAAATGGTGAAACCTTCTGATGCTGAAGGCACTTCATCCCGATTTATCAAAAGCCCAACGACATTCTCTTGGGTGATGGAATCGCTCACTTCACCGATTCTTTCCATTTCATTTTCAACATTTAGTCGGCGATAGGTGATGCTTCCGTCCAATGAAACAAACGATGAAGGATAGTTTGAAACCGCTACAGGGGTACGAATATCTCCGTTATCGCACGCAGACGAAAATACAGCAACAGCTGCTAACACGGCAGAAATAAATCCATTTTTCACAATATGCACTCCCATTCATTCTACACGCTATTTAAGAGCGAATCTTCTTGTAACGAATTCGTCTGGCCAGCAAAACGATTCCCTTTACCATCATGACTAGAATTAGGACGGCGACCGCAAAGCAAACAATCGTCGCTCCTGGTTTGTAATCACAATAATAAGCAAGCACAAGGCCGCCAATCATGGAAATTAACGAGGCGATGAGGGAAGCGATTACCGTAAAGCGATACCCTTTTTTGAACTGAAGAGCGATGGCAGCGGGCAATACCAGCAAGGAAGAGACGACCAAACTTCCTACGATTTTGGCTCCGATTGCCACGGCGATAGAAAGCAATAAATCCTGTCCAAACGTTAACCAGCCCGTTTTGATTTTAGAAACCTTGGCTTCGTCAAGAGAATAAATCGAAGCAAAACTTTGTCGGAAAAACAAAAGGGAGAAGGCCACAACGACAACGGCCAAGGCAATCATGCAGTAAAGTTCAGTATCAGAAATTAATAGCAACGAGCCGAACAAATAAGCATCAAAATTGGAGGCGGAGGAATAGGAGGAGAGAATACCGGCGATTCCTACCGCGGCAGAAAGAACAACGGCAACCCCCATTTCGGCATATTTATTGAATTTCTTCCGTAGAAACTCAATCAAAAAGAAAGAAACGATGCAGCAAAGGATCGAAATCCATAAGGGGCTAAGCCCCGCGGCTAAGCCGATTGCTACCCCGGCTAGGGAAGAATGAGCCAAAGCATCCCCGCTAGAAGAAAGGCGTTTAAAAACGGCGGTATTGCCAAGTAAGGGCAACGTTAAGCCAAGAAGCACGCAGGCCAATAAGGCAACGCGCATGAATCTATAAGCTAACATGATGATGCCCCCTTTCTAGTTCTTCCGCATAATTGATGAGAGAACCTTGTTCAATAAAATAAACGTGATCGGCTTCGTGCAAATCCTCGGGGTGATGACTCACGAAAAGGATAGACGTCCCCCGTGCTTTTTGTTTTTGGATCATCGTTAGCAAGGCGTGATGGCTTTCATCGTCCATCCCAGCATCCGGTTCATCCAAAACCAGCAACGAAGGTTCTCCAATCACGGCTTTGGCGATTTTCACGCGTTGGAGTTGACCTCCACTTAACTCATTGACGAGGTGTTTTCTAAAGGGGGTGAGTCCCCATTCTTCTAAGGTATCGTGGAGTCTTTTTTTGTTTTCTTTGTAGTTCCAGCCTAGGCGAGGGCCAACAAGGCCCAAGGAGACCACTTCTTCTACGCTGGCGGGAAAAGAGGCATCGGAAATCGAGGTGGTTTGAGCAATGTAGGAAATCCGTTTTTCTTGGGTTTGGATGGTCCCGTTAAGGGGTTTCAATAAACCTAAAGCCAAACGGAGGAAGGTGCTTTTGCCCCCGCCATTAGGTCCGAGGATTCCAGTGAATTCCCCGTCCTTCATGGCAAAATTCACATCATGAAGGATTTCCGTCCCTTCATAACGGAATCCCACGTGCTCCATTTTGATCATTGCAGGGCCTCCTTGATTCGAATTAAGTTTTTTTCCATCAACGAGAAATAGGTTTGTTTCTCGTCTTCACTTTCTTCAATGGTTTCTAGGGAAGAAAGCACTTCGGTTTTGCATCCGGTTTCCTCGGCGATTTTTTTGGCGATGGAAGGGGAAACGTATTCTTCATAGAAAATTGTCGTGATTTGATGGAGGCGAACTTCCTCGATGATTCGTTCTAATCCCTTCGCGGTTGGCTCTTGATCGGGAGAGAGTCCTGAAACGTAGATTTGTTCTAATCCATAGGCGCGGCATAAATAGCCAAAGGAAGCATGGGATACCACCAAATAGGGACGGGACACCCCTTGGAGTTCCAAGGTATACCGCTTATCCAATTCGTCCATTTTCTTCAAGGCAATCCGCGTGTTTTCTTCATAGTCTTCTTGGTGAGTAGGATCGATTTGGATGAGGGAATCCAAAATATTAGCTAATTCGATCTTTGCGTTTTTCGGGGACATCCAAACGTGGGGATCGATCACCCCGTCCACTTTCATTGTTTCGATATCTTTGGAAACGTCATAAGTCTTCTCTTTCACTTCTTTTGGAAGGGAGTCCGCCCAAGGTTCCAAGGAATTCCCCTGAAGCAATAAGCCTTTGCATTCGGTTAACCCAATGATATGACGGACGCTAGGTTCATAGTCATGGGGTTCTGTTCCAAAGGGGGTTAGCATTTTTAAAGGCAATAAATCCTGCACCACTTCTTTGGCTAAGGCATAAGCAGGATAAACGGATGCGTATAACGCATTAGGAACCACATCCGCGGAGGAACAGCCCGTCAAAGGGAGCAATAATCCTATTAGGGCCAAGCACTTCTTTTTCATTGGTTCCTCCTTCCGTTGGTCTAGGCTACGCTAAGAAAAAAGAAAATACTAATGAAAATATTTTCATATTGAAAAAAGAGATATTTCGAATCTAGAAAACGAAAGATGAAATTTTCGCGATTGGATTTTCTGCCGGGGGACACCTTTGGATAACCGATGTGGCCAAAAAAAGCAAATCTGTTTGCAACTGTATTCGTTATTTTATGCTGCGCCTTGTTCTTTTTTTAAATTACTTCAAGGAAATATGCAATCAATAAATCTGACCATACGGGAAGTCAACTCCCAGTTGTTCGCAAACATAAACATATGATTCGTAATTGTCATCAGTAATTCTTCCGTTCCAACCAATGGGAGGAACATCAACAACTATAATAGCGGCGATTTCGTTTTTTGGATAATCGAGCAAGATTTGCTTCATTGTTTTTATTGGGCAAGGAAGGTTGTCCTGAAGCCATACAACTTCCTCATAACGCTTCGCTCTATTTGTGCCGGGCATTATGCCAGAATACCAATTTTCATCTTTTTCCCAACAATAAACTTCAATGCCCTTCATATTCCCTACATAACTTCGATACAAGGAATAATCGTAGGCCTCTTCCTCTTTTTCGTTAGGGGTGCAGCCAGATAAACAAACTGCAGTAAGAAGAATTGCCGTTCCTATTTTTTTCATATCCTATCCCCCGTAAATATGAAATTGCGGACAAGAAACTTGACCGTTTTTAACATGATAACCCTCAACTACCCCCCTATCAATCCCGTTTTCACGACCGATGGTTCGTTTTTTTGTTCGCGTCCCTCTCTCTGAAAAAAGAGGGGGGACCTATAGGGATTTGTCGCGGTTTCGAACCTTTTTTATTTCCAAGTCGTTTATTAGAAGCAAGAAGGATTGCAGTTTGCTCATTCGGAATCTAACGTAATAAGTATCTAGGAATCCTATGAAAAGGAGATGTGCATGGATCCAGTCAATCAAGCCGGAAAACCACAAAGTTTAAAAATCCTTTTTATCGGCAATAGCTATTCCGACGACACCATCCAATGGGCATGGCAAATCGCCACTTCGGAAGGATTAGAAAACGTATTAGTCGCTAACCTATATCGTGGAGGTTGCACGATTGAAGAACATTTAAGTTTCTTGAATAGGGATTCTTCCCCCTACGTCTTCCGTCATTCTGATAGCCAAGGCCAAATCATTTCCTCCGCGGACGGGGAGGAAGGCAACCACAAAATCGACGATGGGCTTTTCTATGCGGATTGGGATTGGATTATCTTTCAACAAGGGTCTAGAGATAGTGGACTCGCGGAACGCTCTGCCCATCTCCCTTTATTAGTCGATTACGTGAAGCAACGCGCGACCAGCCCCCATGTTCGTTACGCCTTTAACATGACCTGGGCCTATGCGCAGAAAAGCTTAAATCCCGGGTTTGAAAACTATGGGCGGGACCAAAATACCATGTATCAAGGCATCCTAAACGCGGTTAAGATCCATGTTTTGCCAAACAAAGATATCGAATTGATTATTCCTAACGGCACGGCCGTTCAAAATGCGCGCACTTCTTATCTTGGAGATCATCTCACTCGGGATGATTGTGACCACATGACTTATGGATTAGGAAGATACATCGTAGGACTAACCTGCATCTGCGCTTTAACCGGTCTTAATCCTACCGATATTTCTTTTGCCCCTGAAGGTTTATCGGAACGGGAAATCCGCGTAGCCAAAGAAAGCGTGAAAAACGCTTTGGCGAATCCTTTTGAAGTTACAAATTCCATCGATTTGAAATAGCGAATCGTTCATAAGAGAGTCCTTCTTTGAACGTTAAATGGCGTTTAAGGGTACTATTTTTTGAATATTATTGTTTTTGATACCCTTAAACCGCGTTTATTGAATTATATTTTTTCTTTGCCAAGGAATACGTCCATCACATTGAAATGGTGGACACCTTCTTGATAATCACGGAACCGATCCAAAGACAAAATGTATCGAGGATATCCATCCCGAATACTACGGAACGGACGATATTCCCTCTCCTTGATTTTCTCATTGGTTTTGGAGTCTCCCGCAGAAAGAGAATACATTACTTGAATATAGGCGTAATCCCCGTCGGGTTTTCGAACGATAAAATCGCATTCTAGGTTACCGATTTTTCCAACGCTTACTTGATATCCATTGCTGACTAGATAGAGGTAAACCATATTTTCCAGGGAGGGGCCGTAATTGAAGCTATTGTCCGTGTTCGTGGAAAAATATAGGGAGAGGTCGGCAAGATAATATTTTTGCTCTCTGGCCAACGCCTTTTTGCTTTTGAGGTCGAATCGATTGCATTCGTAAATGATCTTCGCTTCTTTTAAAACGTCGATGTAATGCCTAACCGTAGCGGCTTTTGTTTTAATTCCGGCGCTTTCCAACGAGGCGCAAAAGGCTTGTAGCGAAAAAGGGGAAGCGTAGTTATTAATGATATAAGATTGAATTCTCTCGAATAAAGCAACGTTAGAAATGCGGTTTCTCGTTTTAACGTCTTTGTTAAAAATCTCGTTGATTACTTCTTTGGTGTAATGCTGCTTCGCCAAAGGATCATCGAATTCAATTGCCTGTGGAAAGCCTCCTTCGACGAGAAAGTGATTGAATTCCACGTCCAAATTATCATCCACTTTCTTTCCAAGGAACTTTTCCATTTCGATGTATTCATGGAAATCTAACGTGAAGGTCTCAAAGGTAACGTAACGACCGGTTAGTTTCGTCGAGATTTCATCGCTTAATAAATAGGAATTCGAACCCGTCAAAAAAATAGAATATCCCTCTTCTTCGTATTGAAGGACCACTTTCTCAAAGCCTTTAACGTTTTGAACTTCATCAATAAAAAGGTAATACCGACCATCGTCTTGAATTTGAGCTTCAATCCTCTCCTCCAAATCCTTAGGGGTGGCAATTTCTTTGAAGCCACGCCGATCGAGCGGCAAGTAAATAATCCGTTCTTTTAAACCTCTATCCTCTAATTCGGCGATAATCGATTTCAAAATGGAAGATTTGCCAGAACGTCGAATTCCAGTGATGACCTTCACCACGTTGCTATCATAAAAGGGCCGAAGGGGAGAAAGATACTTTTCTCGAGGGTAAATGCGTTCTTTCATTTCGTTCTCCTACCCTATAATTATGCAGTTAAATGGCGTTTAAGGGTACTGTTTTTTAAAATTTTCATTTTTTAGACCCCTGAAAGCGTGTTTTTCTCTCCTACCATTAAATGCGGTTTCCTTCCATTGCCCACGTGGAGGTTTGTTGATAACGCGGAAATGTACGTCGGTATTCTCGACACGAATTAAAAAAAGATTCCGCGTCTTTACACCACAAGGGTGATCGGTTTAGGGAATCTAGTGCCAGACACGATTTAGGCAGTACTTTGGGCTGAATTTAAATCTGTTAATGCGTGTGGAAGAGTTGCAGATTAGCCGTCTGCCTCTTGCTTCGGGTTTCATTACGGAGAGGTGAACAAGTCCCATAGAGTTTTTGAGATTCGATCAAATACTTGTTTCTCATGCTGCGTATACCTACTACTCCGCCAACACACGCCCCTTATTATTTTCATAAAGGAAGCGAAAAATCAATGGTTATCCGTCGTTCTCGTTCTCCTTGGATGAATAAAATTAAGGAAGGGGGTGACCGCGATTTCGTGGATGAGGAACCTCTTCCATTCGCAAAGCCTTCGGAGGATCTGGCCGATCTCCAGCCGCTTGAGGCCGTAGAACTCCTTCCTCCGGTACTTCGGCGCGAAAACTACGTGGTACTTACAGTTCCAGCCGGTGCGCGCTAAACTTAGGTTGTCGGTATTCGACATTTGGCTCCTTTCAATGCTTGCGTTGGTCCGCAAGGCAATTGCAAGGAGCCCTTTTCTTCCGCGCAAAGCGATAAGCTTCACCGAACCCCCGACTATCGGAGGGTACTCACTCGCTCGACGTTGCGCGTCGGCTCAGACAAAAAAAGACACGCCTTATTTCAAGCGTGCCTTCCATGTTCTTCGTGGCGGAGGCGGAGAGATTCGAACCCTCGCACCAGGTTAACCCCGATCTAACGGTTTAGCAAACCGTCCCCTTCGGCCTCTTGGGTACGCCTCCGTGCGGGTAATAATATAAAACAAAACGCAAGGCCTTGCTAGTGTTTTTCCCTCTTTTAGGGGAGAAGACGAAAAAGGACGGCAATTTCCGCCGTCCTTTGGGTCATTTCATCAATAAGCTTTAGCAAAATAAGCGATTATTTTGGACTTCTTGCCGCAGACGGGGCAAACCGCATCCCCTTCTTCTATATATTTATAGATGCAGCGAGCGGTGCCACCATTGGTGATCGTTTTGATTTGATCTTCGCATTCTGGACATCCGCAATAAGCCATGCGGGCATATCCGCCTTTTTCAAGAGCGGCTTTGAGTTCTTCTACATTGGCCACATCCACGATTTTGGTATCGAGGAAGGCTTTGGCCTTTTGATACATCTCTTCTTGGATGGCTTCCAAAAGGGCGGGGATTTCGCTTTCAACGGCTTCGATGTTTCCCACAAGTTTTTCGCCGTTATAACGTTTGCTAAGCGCAACTTGACCCGCTTCGAGGTCACGCGGACCAAGTTCGAGACGGAGAGGGACGCCTTTCATTTCCCATTCGGCAAATTTCCAACCAGGGGTATGGTCGGAGGAATCAACCTTGACGCGGACGCCTTGCTTGAGGAGTTTTTGACGAATTTCTTCGCATTTCTCCAAAATCCCCTTGGTTTGTTGACGAATCGGAACGATCACGACTTGAATGGGGGCAACGCGAGGAGGCAGAACAAGGCCATTGTCATCGCCATGGACCATAATGACCGCGCCGATTAAGCGAGTGGAAACACCCCAAGAGGTTTGATGGGGGGCGTGGAGTTTATTGTCGCGTCCCAAATAAGAGATTCCGAAGGCTTCTGCGAATCCCGTTCCCAAATAATGGGAGGTGCCGCTTTGGAGGGCTTTGCCATCGTGCATGAGCGCTTCGATGGACCAGGTTTCCACCGCGCCGGCAAATTTCTCGTGCTCGGTTTTTCTTCCCTTTACAAACGGGATGGCCAAGAGGTCACGACCGATGGAGTCGTAGACTTCTAGCATGTCCATCGTATTCTTTCTGGCTTCTTCTTCCGTTTCGAATAAGCAGTGTCCTTCTTGCCAAAGGAATTCCGATCCGCGAAGGAAGGGGCGAGTTGTCTTCTCCCAGCGCACAACGGAGCACCACTGGTTATAAATCTTCGGCAAATCGCGATAGCTAGAAACCAAACGCTTATACATATCGGAGAAAAGGATTTCCGAAGTCGGACGGATGATGAGCGGATCGTCAAGTTCTTTGTTGCCGCCAATCGTCGCGACCAAGCATTCCGGAGCAAATCCTTCCACGTGGTCTTTTTCTTTGGCCATCAACGAAGAGGGGATGACGCAAGGCAAATAGACGTTTTCCGAGCCGTGTTCTTTGAATTTCTTGTTCGCAAAGTCTTGGATTTGTTCCCAAATGGCATAGCCATAGGGCAAATAATCGATAAAGCCCTTCACAGAGCTATAATCCATTAATTCCGCTTTGCGGCAAACGTCGGTATACCACTGGGCAAAGTCGTTGTCTCTGCTGGTGATGGCTTCGTTTTTGATTGTTTGTTTTCCCATATTGTTTTCTTTCCTTTTATCTTCTCATGTCGCGAACTTTCTTCATCGATTTGTTTGGAATCGGGTTGAGCATCGGGTCGTAGGGGGCGAAGAATTCACTGGAGATGTACTTCAACCCGCTGCGAACGATGATTTCAATGGCATCCCATCCTTCGATGTCGCTAGCGATGATCGGTTTGTTGTAACGGAGCAATTTTTCGACCAAACTATGAAGTTTGGAGCGGATTTTGGCATCCATGTTTGTGGCGATTCCAGCGAAGCGGAAGCTGCAAACGAAATAATCATAGGCGCTATAAGTCGAAGCGGGGAGTCCCAATTCGCCTTCTTCAAGCAATAATCCAACATGGAAGCCCTTGGCCTTGATTTGTTTCATGTCGCTGACGATGTCTTCCGGGTGGTTTGAATCGAAATGGGCTCGAATGTCTGATTCCTTGAAGAGGAAGACAATATGCGTGGATTTTGCGGCCTTAAGTCTAGCAAATACCGAGAGCATGAAGTCGCGGTCTTCCACGCGGACGTTATAGAAGAGAAGGGAGTCGGGGTCTTTGACTTCATTCACGAACACCGGAACGGAGTTACGAGCAATCGTAGCAAACAAATCGTGGTCGTCGCCAGTTCTCGCCGCATAATCATGCAAGTCGTCCATCGAATCGAAATAGGTATTAATGGGTTCGCTTTTCATCAAATAGCCAAACACCTTTTCTTCTTGAACGGAATAAATGGGTCGGAATCTGGTGCGGATTTTATTGTCGTGAATGATGCGCTCCACTTCCGTGCGGTAGGAATCATTGCTTTCTGGGTCATTCCGGAAGGATTCCTTTCCTTTTTCATAGAAATAAATCGTCGCGAGATTGGAAAAAGCAATGGATACGGAGCGCTTTCCTTCTTCTAGAATCGCCGCATCATCCTTGGTCGGGAAGAAACGGTGCTCGACTAGAGCCACGCGGAAATCGATTTTGGTCGCATAGCCATTGATGGCCAAGTATCGACGGATGGCATCCACGCAATCTTTGGCAAGGTGCAAACCATCTGGCATCCCCGGGATATGGAAATCGGCAAGCATGAATTCGTTGCCGTCGATTTGCATCATGATTCTACGGGAAGTGATAAGAGGCGACACGGCATTTTGGATTTGCTTCATGACCAAAGGATTCAAAGGTTTGTCTTTATCTTGGATGCGGCGATAAGCAAAATGGAACACCAAGGTAACGCCTTTTCTTTTGGAGCCGTTTTTCAGACCGAGCTGATATTGTCTCATCGAGGCAAGGCCGCGGTTTTTCGGCTTTCGGCTATTCGCCTGATTGGTTTCCATCGACTTCAGCAAATAGGAACGAAGGTGAAGGATCCCTTGTTCTGGGTCAAACGAATCAACCTGAAGCATGGAGAAATAGGTTTTGGTTTTAGAGGAACCTGCGCTGGTATCCGTTTCTAAATAATCGGGGGCACTCGTCTCCGGATCGCCTACGGCATTCACCCATTGGATGACGCGCTTTTGTTCCGATTGAGGGAATTGATGGTAAAAATCCGCCAACGGATAGGGATTGGTGATCGCATGGGGCGCGGTCACGACAAAATCGCGAACCATCTGCGAGCGGATATCAATGATAAAAATGCGCGATGAATCCATCGTGCGTTCCAGTTCTTCGACGAATTTCTTGTGTTTGGAAGAAGAAACGGCAATCGTAACGATGGCTAACGCAGTCCCAGCAAGCAGCAAAAAGAATGAAACGATATAGGGCCAATTGGCGATGAAGGTTTCCTGAACTTGCTTCCACATAACTCTTAAAGGATATACCACTATGTGGTAAAACGCAAAAAGGTCCTTCTTGCCTAGAAGAAAAAGGAATGGTAACATACCTATCGCACCTTGAACTTGGAGAAATACCCAAGCGGTTGAAGGGGGCGGTTTCGAAAACCGTTAGTGGGGTCATGCTCCAGCCAGGGTTCGAATCCCTGTTTCTCCGCCAATCAGTGCATCGGCTGCCTTCGGGCAGCTTTTTTCGTGTAGGAAAAATCCCCCTTCTTCTCAAAAAGGAGGGGGACATAGGGTCGAAATCGACTTAGTCGAGCTTCGGTCCGGCTTCTACAAGCGCCTTGCCGGCGTCGTTAGATTCGTATTTGACGAAATTCTTTTGGAAGCGGCCAGCCAAATCTTTGGCCTTGCCTTCCCAAACGCCTTTTTCCGCATAGGTGTCGCGCGGATCAAGGATATGGGAATCCACACCTGGGAGTTCCGTCGGAACCTCGAAATCGAAGAACGGAATCTTCTTGGTCGGGGCGGAAAGGATTGCTCCGCTTAAGATGGCATCAATGATGCCACGGGTATCTTTGATGGAGATGCGTTTGCCAGAGCCGTTCCAACCAGTGTTGACGAGGTAGGCTTTGGCTCCGCTCCTCTTCATCTTCTTCACCAATTCTTGGGCATATTTGGTCGGATGGAGTTCGAGGAAGGCTTGGCCAAAGCAAGCGGAGAAGGTCGGGGTGGGTTCGGTGATGCCACGCTCGGTTCCCGCGAGTTTCGCCGTAAAGCCGGAGAGGAAATAGTATTGAGTTTGTTCCGGGGTCAAAATCGAAACAGGGGGCAAAACGCCAAAGGCGTCCGCGGAAAGGAAGATGACGTTTTTCGCGGCCGGGCCATGGGAAATCGGCTTGACGATGTTTTCGATGTGGTCAATTGGATAGGAAACGCGGGTATTTTCCGTGACGGACTTATCGGCAAAATCAATCTTGCCATTGGCATCAACCGTGACGTTTTCTAGCAAAGCATCGCGGCGAATCGCGTGATAGATATCTGGTTCGGATTCTTTGTCGAGGTTGATGACTTTGGCATAGCATCCGCCTTCGAAATTGAAGACGCCGTTATCGTCCCAGCCATGTTCGTCATCGCCAATGAGCAAGCGCTTCGGATCGGTGGAAAGGGTGGTTTTGCCAGTTCCGGAAAGTCCGAAGAAGATGGCCGTATTCTCGCCCTTCTTGTCCGTGTTGGCGGAGCAGTGCATGGAAGCGATGCCTTTCAAGGGGAGATAGTAGTTCATCATCGAGAACATGCCCTTCTTCATTTCGCCGCCATACCAGGTGTTGAGGATGACTTGTTCGCGAGAAGTGATATTGAAGGCGACGCAGGTTTCGCTATGGAGACCAAGTTCTTTGAAGTTATCAACCTTGGCTTTCGAAGCGTTATAAACGATGAAATCCGGTTTGAAATTCTTGAGTTCTTCTTCACTAGGACGGACGAACATGTTGCGAATGAAATGGGCTTGCCAGGCAACTTCGACGACGAAGCGAACGGCCATGCGAGTATCTTTGTTCGCGCCGCAGAAAGCGTCGACGACAAACAGGCGCTTGCCACAGAGTTCCTCGATGGCGAGTTTTTTAACCTTGGCCCAGGTTTCTTCGCTCATGGGGTGGTTGTCGTTAGGATATTCGGGAGAATTCCACCACACGGTGTCCTTCGAATTTGAATCGACGACGATATATTTGTCTTTGGGCGAACGACCGGTGAAGACGCCGGTCATGACGTTGACTGCACCAAGTTCGGTCACTTGGCCCTTTTCATAACCTTCGAGGGTGGATTTTGTTTCTTCCTCAAAAAGCATTTCGTAGGAGGGGTTATAGATAACTTCCGTTGCCCCTTGGATGCCATAGGCTTCCAAATCCGATGGTTTAAGCATGTGTAAGCTCCTTTTCTTTATTATTATTCGAGTCAGGCGATAGACTCGCCTCCCCCGAAGTAACCTGTTTGATTTGCCCGCCTGTTTCTACGAGCAACGCTCCGTTAGAAGCGATTCCCTTCGCCACTCCGCAAAGGTTTTCTCCGTAATAGTTGAGGTGAACTTGTCGATTCTTTAGATAGTCGCGACTTTCTAGAAGAGGGAACCAGTCCGCTTGACCCGATAAAGCCGATTGCACAAGGCTATCGAAACGTTCTAAGAATTCCTGCAGCAGTTCTTCTTTTGAAATGGGATAGCCAAGATTCCCGAGGCTTTCTGCTTTGGAAGCAATATCTGGAGGGAAGGAACGCGAGGCAAGGTTGATTCCGATGCCAACGATCGCGGATTGCTTTTCTCCTTCGGCGATTCCTTCGCAGAGAATCCCGGCTATCTTTTTGCCTTCTAGATATAAGTCATTAGGCCATTTAATGAGGGGATGTACCCCATATGTTTCTAAAGCTAGAGAGAGGGCGACTCCACTAATTAATGGAAGAATAGGTAAGAGGGTAGGGGAAGATACGTCCTTTAATAACAAGGAGAAGATCAAATCCCCTTTTGAGGCTTCCCAGCTTCTCCCTCTTCTGCCACGTCCCTTGCTTTGGGAAACCGCCGTCACGACAACTCCATCTTCCAAAGAAGAAAGGTTTTCCTTCAAATAATCTGAAGTGGACGGCAAAGTTTCAAAAGCAAGGATGCGGTGATTCATATTCTTACAGAAGCATCATGAGCAAGCCGGCGGCAACGGCAGAGCCGATCACCCCAGCTACGTTGGGTCCCATCGCGTGCATGAGCAAGAAGTTGGAAGGATCTTCGTGAACCCCTTCTTTTTGGACGACGCGGGCCGCCATCGGAACGGCGGAGACACCCGCCGCGCCAATCATCGGATTGACTTTGCCTTTGGTTAAGACGCACATCAATTTGCCGATGAGCACACCGCCTGCAGTCGCCATGATGAAGGCGACGACGCCAAGGACGAAGATGAGAAGGGTCTTCGCGGTTAAAAAGGTTTCCGCCGAAGCCGTCGCTCCTACCGTTAACCCCAAAAGGATTGTGACGATATAAAGCAAGGAGTTGGAGGCGTTTTCTACTAACTTAGGAACGACGCCGCTTTCTTTGATGAGGTTGCCAAACATCAAGCAGCCGATAAGCGGTGCGCAGCTAGGAACGATGAGGACGACGATAGCCGTAACCAAAATCGGGAAGATGATTTTCTTGGTTTTGGAGACGGGTTTCGGCATTTCCATATGGATCATGCGTTCCTTTTTGGTCGTCAGTAAGCGGATAACCGGAGGCTGAATAAAGGGAACAAGAGCCATATAGGAATAGGCGGCAATCGCAATCGAAGAGAGCAGTTCGGGGGCTAATTTTGTGGTCGTTAAAATGGCCGTGGGCCCATCGGCTCCCCCGATAATGCCAATCGAACCGGCCTGGGCAGGGGTAAACCCGCAGGCAACGGCAAGCATGAACGTGACGAAGATGCCGATTTGGGCCGCCGCGCCAAGAAGCATGGTCTTGGGGTTAGAGATCAACGGGCCAAAATCGGTCGTCGCTCCAATGCCAAGGAAGATAAGGCAGGGGTAAATTTCGTATTGGATGCCTTTATATAGGACACCCAATAGCCCTTTATACTCTACGATTTGCCTAACGTCTTCTCCGTTAGGATAGAACAGGCCAAGCAAGCCTTTGTATTCAACATGCTCGATCCAAATCGAACCATCAGAATTCGTAGCATAAACCGGATCCATGATGTGGGAAAGCGGAAGATTAGCTAGCAGCATCCCTACGCCCATCGGGATAAGCAAATAAGGCTCGGCTTTGCGGAAAATAGCTAGATATAGCAGTAGCAAAGCCACTGCAATCATGATGAGGTTTTTCCATCCCCCATCGACGAAGAATTGGGCGAAGCCAGTGTTCTCCCAAAAACCTTGGAAGAAACCGCCGACATCGTTATATAGAAGCGCGGTCATGGCCTCTTACCCCAAGACGACTAAAACGTCCTTGCTGTTTACCGTCGCGCCTTTTTGGACGCGGATTTCCAAAACCTTGCCGTTACTCGGAGCTTTGATTTCGTTTTCAAGTTTCATGGCTTCGAGGATCAAAAGGGTATCCCCAGCTTTGACTTCGTCGCCCACTTTGACTTTTACGTCAAGAATCGTTCCTTGCATCGGGGATTCGACGGGTTTGCCAGAAACAGGGGCTGCGGAGGCAGCAGGGGTCGGGGTAGCAGGGGCGGCCGCTTTAGCAGCAGGGGCCGCCTTAACGGTTCCAACTTCCAAGGGTTCGGTTTCCGAAACGGAAAGGATTTTGACCTCAAAGGTCTTTCCGTTGACTTTGACTTTGTAGATTCTCATTTTTTCTTCTCCTCATCGATGAGTTTGCAGCTGACGACTTTGAAATCTTCTTTGGTGGACTTGCGGTAATCGATGCTTGCAACTAGCACCGCGGCAATCGCATCTTCGTCTAGAACCGTCCCATCTTGCATCGTGACGGTTTCTTTGACGTCTAAGGCGCGAATATGGTTGAGGCCCATTAGAATCAAGGTGATAACGGCCAAAACCACGAACACCATCAAGACGCATAATAGCGATAATAGGGCGGCGTCCCCAAAATTGTTGATGTCCCAGTGGAAGGAAGAGCCTTCAAAAAGAACCGTCATAGAGTAACGGAGAATTCCTCCGCCTCCAGTCCATATTTCTTCTTCAAGAACGAGATGGCCACTTGGTCGAACAAGGCGATCGAAAGGACGTCTTCCTCCGTCTTGGCAATCTTCTTGTATTTCTTCTTTAGCTCTTCAAATTCCGGGGCAAGCTTATCAGCGGGACGATAGGTGATCACCTCGTCATTGCCAATGATTTTCTTTTGGATGGCGGGATCCACGGGTGCTGGAGCCTTGCCGTACAATCCATGGAGATAGTCCTTAATTTCCTTGGGAACCATCTTATAACGTTCTCCCGTGATAACGTTCATAACGGCTTGGGTGCCCACCATCTGGGAAAGAGGGGTGACAAGAGGAGGATAGCCAAGGTCTTTTCTAACCCGCGGAACTTCTTGCAAAACCGCGTCGTATTTATCCATGGCCCCTTGCTTTTCGAGCTGGCTCATGAGGTTGGAGAGCATGCCGCCTGGAACCTGGTATTTCAAAATGCTCGGGTTGCAGGAAAGCGCCTTAGGCTTCAAAATGCCTTTTTTGAGGTATTTTTCTTTGATCGGATTAAGGATTGCAGCCGCTTCATCCAATTTTTCTTGGTTGAGTTTGGGATCGTATTGAGTGCCTTTTAACGCATAGTTGAAGGCTTCGGTCGGGGGCTGCGAAGTTCCTCCGCTTAAAGGCGAAAGGGCCGTATCGATGATATCAACGCCCGCTTCAATCGCGCGGCGATAGGTAAGTGAGCAAACTCCGCCCGTGCAGTGGCTATGGAGTTCAATCGGCAGTTTGGTGTCCTTCTTCAATTGGGTGATGAGGGAATAGGCATCCTCGGGAAGCAAAACACCCGCCATATCCTTAATGCAAAGGCTATCGGCGCCCATCTTCTCAATCTCCTTGGCGAGTTCTACATAATAAGAAACCGTATGAATCGGACTCGTCGTGTAAGAAAGGGCGATTTGGCAATGGCCGCCGTATTTCTTGCAGGCGTCCACCGCGGATTTGAGGTTGCGCACATCGTTAAGCGCGTCAAAGACACGGATGATGTCGATGCCGTTTCCCAACGATTTCTGAACGAATTTCTCGACGATATCATCGGGATAATGGTGATATCCCAAAATGTTCTGCCCGCGGAAAAGCATTTGAAGCTTCGTATTTGGGCAGGCTTTGCGGATCGCTCTTAATCTCTCCCAGGGGTCTTCGTCTAAGAAACGAAGGCACGAATCAAAAGTCGCCCCGCCCCAGACTTCTAACGCATAGAAACCTGCTTGGTCCATCAAAGGCGCAACGCGAAGAATCTCTTCCGTCGTTAAACGCGTGGCAAGCAGGGATTGCGAACCGTCTCGGAGGGCCGTGTCAACAATTTTTACTCCCATGTCTATTCTCCTTTTTAGAGCCGGAAATTTGCTCCAAAATCGAACCCATTGTAAACCATTTGAGCCCTTTTAGAACAGGGGTTTTCGGACAACTGGTAAATTTTGACCGATTTACCAACAAAAAGAGGGGATTTTCTTTCAACCCTTATAGGGAATTACCGATTCCAATCGATGATTCCAGGAAATCTTTTCGCTTCTATGTATGAAAAAAAGCCCCCGGAAAGTGAAGCGTTCCCCAAACATTGGACAATTCAGTTCAATGCAAGGAGGACGCTTTTTACGTGAAATACAGCAAAGAACAAAAATTAAGATGGGCCAAGGAGAGTTACATTAAGTTTGTGTAATTGAGGGGGGCGATTCCCTCCGCTTGCTGACGGGCAAGCAAAAAGTCGCATA
>CAKUWP010000020.1:0-32589 GCA_934699525.1 uncultured Bacilli bacterium | reverse complement strand
TATTCAATAAATTGAATAACTAATTATCAAAAATACTTAAATCCCAAACTTTGTGGTGTTAAATCCTAAAAACGGGGAACCGTGGAAGCCCACGTGGAAACCGGAAAAGTTCCCAACATCCTCCTTTCCATCGACAAAATGGATGCAGAGAGCCTTGGCGAACTTCTCTATTTCTTCTGCCGTGCCTGCGCGATGTCCGCCTATCTTAATGGCGTGAACCCCTTCAATCAGCCAGGGGTGGAAATCTACAAAAAGAACATGTTCCATCTTCTTGGCAAACCCGGATACGAAAAATAAGCTCGATTAGACCCGTTGAAACCCAACGGGTCTTTTCTTAAACAGGCGATGGCATCTTGTGTTTTGGATAAAGGGATCCACTTTTGCCACGCCGAAAAACAATTCTTGAAATTCGTGAAAAAACTCATTGACCGACCCAAGGGGCGATGATAGTATATCTAAGCGCGTTTTAGACGCCCCGCGGATGCTTAGCTCAGCGGGAGAGCATCGCCCTTACAAGGCGGGGGTCGCAGGTTCGAAACCTGCAGCATCCACCACCAAAATATGGGCAAATAAAACGCAGCAATTCGGATCGTGGGCGAATAGCGAAGTGGCCAAACGCGGCTGACTGTAAATCAGCTCCTTCGGGTTCGGTGGTTCAAATCCATCTTCGCCCACCACCTTTGTTGGGGTGTAGCCAAGAGGTAAGGCAAGGGACTTTGACTCCCTGACGCACTGGTCCGATCCCAGTCACCCCAGCCAGCCCTCCGTTAGCTCAGTGGTAGAGCACTTGACTTTTAATCAAGGGGTCGTGAGTTCGAGCCTCACACGGGGGACCAACAATTTAGTGCCCGAGTGGCGGAATGGTAGACGCAAGGGACTTAAAATCCCTCGGGTGATGAACCCGTACCGGTTCGAGTCCGGTCTCGGGCACCAATAAGAAACAGTAGGATTGATACCAAAAATATCAGTCTTTTTTTGTTTTAGTGCTTTTTCTACTTTTTTAATCACGAATTGCTTAATTTTAGGTGAAGTAACCGTTTTCTTTTATCCGTTTTATAAGTTGTGAAGATCTCTCATTGGTGTTAATGGTTTTGAAATAGTAACCAACAAAGTATCCAATAAAGTATCCAATAAAACGGAGAATAAAATATTAGAATTAATGAGAGATAATCCAAACGTAACAATCCAACAAATAATGGTTAAAACTGCGCTGCCTGAACCAGGCTAAAAAGAATTTGAAACAACTTAAAGAAAAAGAAATAAAATCAAGATCGGTGATGAAATTGCATTAAATTTTATGTTCCTAGACAACTCAAAGAAATCCTTAGCACCGTTGCTAAAGTTTTTTATTTGCCTTGAGCAAAGGGCGGCATTTACTTTGAATCGGTTTCCTTGTCAAACAACCAGTCCACTAAAAATACCGGGTAATAGAAAACTCCTTCTTCTATTTTCTTGAAATCCCCATCATACAAAACCAACCCTGGATTCACCAAGGCTTGGAACGTTTTCTTGAATTTTGTTAGGGAGTTATGGGAATAATCGTCCGACGACTTGACTTCTATCGGCGTGATTTTCTCATTTTTTAAACACAGGAAGTCTATTTCCATGATTGTTTTAGAAGTCTTTTTATCTCGTTTAACGTAATAGCAGGCTTTGTTATCATGAAAAGTCAAAGACTGGGCAACATAATTTTCCATAAACATCCCTTCGTTAATGTGAAGGGTATCGAGCAGGAGTCTTTTATAGAACAGCTCGCTGTGATTCGAGTTCGAATAGGTTAAGGAATAAAGCAAACCGGTGTCGAGAAGATATGCTTTAAATTCCGATGGGTTAAGCGTTAATAAAGGCAATGGAGATGGGTCGTTTGTTGGATAGGACAATGTAACGATGCCTGCGTCACTTAACCACTTCATGGGGGCGCCATAATCTCTTTCTCTAGCGTTTTCGTTGATATGAGAATACCGAAACCGGCTATCATGACGCGATAATTCGCTCGGAATAAGTTCTAAGATGGATAAGGCGTAACCGGAATTCACCATTCTTTGTTTCGCTAAATCATCTTTATATAAAGCAATAATGGACTGCTTCTCAGTCTCCACCTCATCAAAATTTCTGCTTTGTAAATAGGTGCGTACCGGCTTAGGCATTCCACCGACGATTAAATATTCTCGGAATTTACGATAGACGCCTTTGTACGCAGCATTTAGAGGTCGATTCTTTTTTGCACAGTCATCTAGCAATTGAATCATCGCATCTTGCTTATCATTTTTTAAAAATTCAGAAAAGCTAAGGGGGTGAACCTCAATCGTGTCTTCTTCACTAGGCAATAAATAAGCCTCTTCCTCGTCACTAGCTTTTACTACAGAAGCAAGCGATCCGGTTTCCAAAATATCATAACGACCATCCAAAAGAAGTGTTTTTATCGCCTGTCTTGCCGGTTTAAATAATTGTATTTCGTCAAGAATAACCAACGATTCTCCCGGATAAAGCATTTTGTTATAGGCAACCATGATTTGATCATAAAAATAGTCAAGGTCATCTAAAGAATCGATGAAAAGGTTTTTGATTGTAGGTGAAGCTCGATCGAACGATATTTTTATGAACGAACGATATTCTTTATGAGCCAGTTCCAAGGCAAGAACGGATTTGCCAACTCTTCTAGCGCCCTTTAAAAAACAAGCCACTCGTTTTCTGGCACGGCTGTTTTTCCAGGATAACAGTTTGGAATAGCAGTCTCGTTCTAGGTAAAATCCGCTTTCTACAGCCAATTCGTATTCATCCAGCATCATGCAATATCCTTCCGTTTCACAAATTTCCATTCATATCTTATAGAGATTTTCACAAAACTTCCATTGTTTTAAACGTTGTATTTCACAAAACTTCCATGCTTTTTATGCCTGAATTTCACAAAACTTCCTTTAAATACTATTTCTTTCAACATATATGCCTTTATTGTTGTTTAGATTATGACTTTGTCCAACGAATGGATTTTAGGTTCAATGTGAACCTGTTCCCGCTGTTCAACTATCCATAAATGCGTGCAGACGCAAAAATTGTTAATAGACTATCCAATTATTTCCATCGGTTTTATAATACTAATATCATTTAGTGCGTGCAGACGCAAAAAAAGTTATTACAAGGAGCCTGTCTATGATTCAGCGGACCGAATATCTAAATAAATTAATCTCTAAGAAACAAAACGGCATGATAAAAGTGATAACCGGGATTAGAAGATGCGGAAAATCCTATCTCCTTTTTCGCTTATTCAAACAGCACTTGCTAGACAATGGGGTTCCGAAAGACCATATCATCGAGGCTTCTTTAGATGGAGTGGAATATGAGGAGCTATTAGATCGGAAAAAACTATTTGATTATGTTCGATCCAAAATCATAGATGACAAGCCATACTACATCCTCCTTGACGAAATCCAAGAGGTGGAGGGATTCGAATCGGTCCTCAACAGCCTTTTGAGAATCCCCAATGCCGACTGTTACGTTACGGGGTCAAATTCCAAATTCCTTTCTAGCGACATCATTACCGAATTCCGAGGAAGAGGCGACGAATTGCGTATCCATCCTTTGTCGTATCGAGAGTTTTACGACGCTTGGGAAGGTGACAAACGCAATGCCTACGCGGAATACTCTCTTTATGGAGGTTTGCCCGCCCTGATTGGTATGCAATCTCACGAGCAAAAAACCGCCTATCTTCAAAACATATTCGAAAACGTTTATATCCGCGATATTTTAGGACGGAACGATTTGAGAAAGAATGATGTCGTAGTAGGAGAATTGCTCAACATCCTTGCTTCTTCCGTAGGTTCTTTAACGAATCCGACAAAACTAGCAAACACCTTTAATTCATTAATCCACGCTTCCATCAATCGAATCACTGTATCCCATTATCTCGATTGTTTTGTCGATGCTTTTTTAGTCCACAAAGTTTTGCGGTACAACATCCAAGGAAAATCTTATATCGATTCCCCTTTCAAATATTATTTCGAAGATATCGGCTTGCGAAATGCGCGAATCAATTTCCGTCAAATAGAACCGACTCGCGCTATGGAAAATATTTTGTACAACGAATTGATTGGTCGAGGGTATTCCGTTAACGTTGGAACCGTCACTGCCAATTACAAAGATGAATTCAACAAGAGTCAAAGAAAACAATTAGAGATCGACTTCGTGTGCACAAGCGGAAACAAAAAATGTTATATCCAATCCGCTTATGCCATAGAAACGAAAGAAAAAGAGGAACAAGAAAGTCTTGGATTTCTCAAAATTCAGGATTCGTTTAAAAAGATTATCATTCAGAAAGATTGCTACGTGCCTTGGTATAACGAAAACGGTATTTACCATATAGGCTTGGAGGATTTCCTCCTAAACAAGAACTCCTTGGATTGATACTAGTTCAAAAAGAAAACCTCAAAAGCCAATCCGCCGGATCAATAATGGAAATGCCATCGATTTCGTATTCCGGTTGATAGGTTCGAGCAATCAATGTTTTCGGATAATTGTCCGGAATCATCCTTAGCGGGGCCAATTCTCTTTCTAACGTTTCGGGGCTACGAATATCGTAGGATACTTGGAAATACAGTCTTTTTCCATCTTTTAAAGCGATAAAATCCACTTCTTTTTGATAGAGTTTTCCAACATAAACGTCATATCCACGCCGAAGCAATTCAATCGCCACGACGTTTTCAAGAACATGGCCATAATCCGCATTTTTGTTTCCTAGCAAAGAATAACGGAACGCGGGGTCAGCAAGATAATACTTGTCACCGGACTGAAGATATTTCATCCCCTTTAAATCGAAACGCCGAATCCGATAAAAAGCAAAGGCGTTGGTTAAATATCCAATATATTTTTGGACGGTTTCATGGTTCGCACTCATTCCAAACTCATCCAATTTCTTTTCGATGTTACGAATCGAGCACATGCTCCCAATATTGCTAGAAAGATAATCCAACAATTTTTCCAGCAAAGGCACATTGCGGATTTTTTGTTTTTGCACAATATCACGCACGATTAAAGCGTTCAAAACATCACGATTTAAATAAGTTCGCCTCATCTCTTCGTCTTTATAAAGATAGCTTCCAGACATACCACCCATTTTTAGATACTCATCCAAGGAATCGTAAACGGATTTTTGAACGGGGAAATATTCCAAAAATTCCTCGAAAGAAAATGGAAAAACAGATACTTCAAAAGTGCGACCAACAAACAGAGTCGCTAAATCCGAGCTGGATAAAAAAGCGTTGGATCCCGTGATGTAAATATCGTATTTTTCCTCTGCGTGGAAAGAATTAATCGCCGTTTCAAATCCATCGCATAGTTGCACTTCATCAATCATTAAATAATTGTTTACGCCTTCGCGATAACGGCGAGAAACGTAGTCATAAAGACGATGATATTCCCTCATCTCTTCAAACTCCGCCAAATTGAAATTGATTTTAATGATATTGCAGTCAGGTTCTTCTTGTTGGACTTTAGAGGCAAAAGATTCTAGTAGCTTAGATTTCCCACAACGGCGGATACCCGTAATCACCTTGATGTCCGGCGTTCCCCTGCAGGAATCCAACCGTTTTAAATAACGCTTTCTAATAATCAGTTTCATAGGGTGATTATAACTATCTAATCGCCAAATTTAAATATTTTTCATTTTTGGCGATTAGAACGAGTAAAGGACAAAATCCACCCCGTTATTCCTTTTCAGGAAAATAATCCCCACAACAACAAGGATTGGGGGTAAAATAACCCCATTCCCACAAGGAGTTTTTATGAAACCAACGTTAGTCGTCATGGCTGCCGGAATGGGCAGTCGTTTTGGGGGTCTCAAACAAGCAGAACCCATCACCCCATCGGGATTAGGCCTATTAGATTTTTCCGTCGCCGATGCCAAACGGTCTGGATTTGGTAAAGTCGTCTTCATCGTCCGCGAGGATATGCAGGAAGATTTTAAAAATCTAATCGGCAACCGCATTGAAAAAAGCATTCCCGTCGAATATGTGATCCAAGATACTTCGATCCTTCCGGAAGGACGGAGCAAGCCTTTTGGAACAGGGCATGCGATTTTATGCTGCAAAGACGTCGTGCACGAAAATTTCGCCATCGTGAATGCCGACGATTATTATGGAGCTCACGCCTTTATCCAATTAGGGAAATTCTTAGAAACGACAAAAGACCGCCATTTTGCCATGGTCCCTTACCAATTAGGGAAAACCTTGTCCAAGAACGGTACGGTGTCGCGTGGAATTTGCAAGCTCGATGCCACCAACCATCTTTTAGGCATTGAGGAAGTCACGAAAATCGACGATAAGGGTCACTGCGTCTATGGCGGAAAAGAACAAACGCTCCCCCTGGATACGCCGATTTCCATGAACATTTGGGGATTAACGCCCTATATCTTTGAAATCCTCGAAGAGCAATTCCGCTTCTTCTTATCCCACGCGGATTTATCTAAGGATGAATTCTATATCCCAAAAGTCATCGGAACGGCTTTGGAAAAGGGCTTAATCTCTGTCCAAGCATTCCCGAGTTCCGACCAATGGTATGGCATTACTTACCGCGAAGATCTTCCGGAAGTCAAAAAGGCCCTCAACCAAATGATTGAAGACGGGAAATATCCGGAATTGAAGTAATCCCCTTTGTAATTAAACATGAAAAGCAGGCCGTTTGGCCTGCTATTTTCATTTAACATGGGTTCAGCCTTGGAATCCTGGCCAAACAAAGGTGCAATTCAAATCCTTTTCGCCGTTATCGACAAGAATATCTTGTCCCGTGCAGGAAGAATTGATGATGGTTAAGAAATAAATCCATTCCGCGGCTTCTTCAGGACTGGTCCATTTCTTTAAAGGGGTGACGTCCATGATTTGCTTCCACGCTTCTTCCTCTTCCATCACGGGACGGTTTAAGGGGGTGGAAACCCCGCCAAAAGAAATCGAATTCACGGTCGCGCGGTATTTTTTAGCTAAACGCCAGGCAACATTTTTCATATAGGAAATCACCGCGCCTTTAGAAGCGCTGTAATCGGAGAATTCAAAACCCGTGTGAGCGCTAGAAGAAGATAAGAGAAGGACGCTTTCAATCGAAGTCTGAAAGGCATAACGTTCTACGACATTTTTGGTTCCTTCGTAATTGACCTTGAGATCGTCGCCACTATTCTGGACTCCGGCGCAGGTAACTACGATTTGGACATCGTTAATTTCAGGAAAGGAAGCGATATCCGTAACATCGCAGGTATGATGAATGAAATGAGGATTGTGAATTTGGGGTGTTTGGATATCCAACCCATGCACTTCCATTCCGCGTTCTAAAAATAATTTGGCCGCAGCAAGCCCAATACCAGAGGAGGTTCCGCTGATAAGGACCTTCTTCATTCCTGGGCCTCCAGTCTTTTTTGCTCGAATTCAAAATACTCTTTGCCCACGCCATCTTCTTTCCATTTTTTGGTGGCCCAATAGCCGAAAGGAGAGAAGATAACTTCCATGAGTAGTTCCGCAACCGCCCCGGTAACGGCACAGGTAAGGCATTGAACAATCGTCCAAGAGAATCCATCCCAGAAAATAGGGGCGAACAACATAAACGTCAAAACGGCAAACACGAGGTTATCGACGAATTGGCCAATCAAGGTCGATACGTATCCGCGGACAAAGAAGGCGGCTCTTCCATCCGGGTTTTTCTTAAAGCATTTTCCAAGCAATAAATTCAAGGCAATATTCACCCATCCGGAGACGAGGAAAGCAATCGCCGAAGACAAAAGGATGAACCACGTACCCCCAAATATGGCGTTGAAACCACTGTAATCATCCGAAGTTGGAATGATCGAAACCAAATAAAAGACAAGGGACATTAAGAGGTTTACCGCCAAGGCGAAGAGGTTTAAACGGTTCGCCGCTTTCCCTCCGAAATGCTTGGTGACCATATCCATCGTCAAGAAATCAAGCCAGCTGACGGTAAAACCGCCATCCAAGGCTAAATAGGGTAAATTAACAATGGTTTTATTAGCGAGTAGATTCATCGCTACCACGGATACCGCGAATAAAGCGACGATAGGAGATGGGACCGAGCGAAATAAAATCTTCGTTTCCGTCCAAAAGGCAGATAGTTTTTTCATACGACTCCTTGGTTTTCATTTATTAGGCGCAGGATTTCAGTCAAACGAACTGCGCCGCCTTTTAGGCAAGGCATAGTTTGCTACCAATTGAAGCGAAGGGCAAGGAAAAATAAGAAGGTCAGCACTTCTTCATTTTCTTTTTAACCTTGAATGCCAATAATAATTTCATGAATGAATTAAAAAAAATGATTCATGGGGAATTCTACGATCCCAGTGATCCCCTTCTTGCTGATATGCGAACCAATGCTCACTGTCTATGCCTGGAATATAACCAGATAAAAGAAACGGACTCCAAGAAGCGAAACGAAATCATCGATGAGCTATTTCCCGATCACGGGGAAGGGCTATACATACAAGGCCCCCTCCAAGTGGATTATGGGTCCAACGTTCATTTTGGGAAGGACGTGTATGCGAATTTCAACTTTACCATCCTCGATATCTGCCCTGTAACCATTGGGGATAACGTTTATATTGGGCCTAATGTTTCGTTATATGGAGCCCTTCATCCTTTAGACCCCGATGAACGTCGTAGCTACAAAAATTCCGAAGGTCGCATGACGGATAAAGAATATGGCAAACCGATTCGAATCGGCTCGGATACTTGGATTGGAGGCAGTGTCACCATCCTAGCGGGTGTGACAATCGGAGAAGGTTGCGTCATTGGCGCGGGCAGCGTCGTGACCAAAGACATTCCACCCCATAGCCTCGCATTTGGAAATCCGGCGCGAGTTCAAAGAGAAATTAAGCCAAAAGATATACAAAAATGAACCATCACGGTGCATTCCACTTTTTATGAGAATGGTGCGAAATTTACATTGTCATTTTTAATGAATTTACATTGTCAAAAATTGAAGTTTTCTAGTATTCATCGAATGTTTTACATTGTCATTTTTGTATGATTTTCATTCTCACATCTTGTGAAAATACTTATTTAACAACCCAATAACCCGCTTTGTCGCTCCCGATTCTTTGAATTCTGTCTTCTTCTTTTAATGCTGCAATAAGGCGACTAACCGTCGATTTAGATTTGCCAATAACTCTCGTCATTTCCTCTAAGGATGCGTATCGATTTTGAGTCAATAAATCCAACAACTTTTTGTGATCGCTATCCGCTTCATTCACCATCACTTTGCCAGGACGGAAGACTTCAAAGAGAAATCCGCCGTTAAAATTATAATACCGGTACGAAATTTTCTTTTCCGCGAATAAATCAAACGCCTTGGTAAATCCCGTCCCAAAATGCTCAATGTAATTGTGAAAATACAGCGCATTATTGATACGGTCGTTTTTATCGATAGGCTTTGCGAGCTTGCTAGCGAAATCTTCCGGTGTTGCTTCCGTAGGGAAAGGTCCCGGGTTATAAATAGAAATGCGATTAGGATAGACGGCAATTTCCTGGGCTAAAGGCGCGGCATAATAAGCATGGCCAAAAGCATTAATAACAAGTTCGCGTATGGCAAGAGGCGGAATCTCAATTTCCATGTCTCTTTGAATTTTCCCGTTTTTATAAAAAGGTTTGTAATCCAATTTGGATAATAAGTAATCATAGGATTGATCGATTAGTTCGAAAATATTCCCCGAGACGCGCTGCATATCAAGATACGTTTTCCCTTCCAAATCGCCAAGGGTCGCCAAACGAACCGTAATGGGCCTATTTTTGGAATAAAGAGCTTTACCAGCATTGTTGATTCTTTTATCTTTCGTCATCAAATGCAAAAACATTAAGGAATCTTCCGTATTTTGATAAGGGTGGCGGAGACGATTGAGGCGATTGCCTGTTTCCATGGTTTCACGGACAAGGCTTTCATCCACATCATCGACACCGCAGTCTGATGCAGCACTTTCCCATTCATCGTACGTCTTCTTCGACTGCAAAAACATCTCCGACAATAGAGAAGTCGGCATCAAATCATCTCTTTCGCCGTTACGAAGATAATAATTCCCTTTCGCGCGGTAAGGTTTCTCTAAGCCACGAAAACTTACTTCAATGAATTCTTTCCCCTCCGGAGTATTTTTCGTTTGGATGCGATAAAAAGGGACGGGTTCTACAGAAGAGTTAATTTTTTGAGCAAGATCTGACTCGGTTTTTGGCCCAACGACAAGCCCGATAACATCTCCGTTATTCGACACCCCAAAATATATGGTTCCCTCGCCCCTTTTGTTCAGGATAGCCCCCATTGCTTTCATCGCTTCGTCTTTTTCCGCAAGGCTTTCCTTGAACTCAACCGTTTCTGCTTCTCTTCCTAAATTCATACGAATTCCTCTGACAATGATTGTAATTTATCATTGTCATTTTAACAAGCGTTTCGTTGTCATTTTTTATTGTTTTCTAGTGTTTATCGAATGTTTTACATTGTCATTTTTTCCTATTTTACATTGTCAGTTTCCATCAAAGTTAAGATATTTCATAGAATTTGGTCGAAGAAGCAACAATAAAAAAGCCCTTGGAGACCCAAGAGCTTCCACGTTGGTTTTCGATTACTTAAAAGCGTCTTTCGCAGCGGTGTATAACGTTTGGAACGCACTATCGACGGTCTTCGAGCTATTTTGGAGAAGGCCAAGATACGGGCGATTGCCACTAGCAACCCAGATGTTTTTGATGTCACCATCCAAGTACTTACGGGATTGGCTATAATCCGTTAACTTATTTGCATAGCCTTTTCTTGCTTCCACGCAGGAAGACAAATAGGAATTGGATGTATCAATCGCGGTCATGTCGCCATTTTGATAAGCCAAGAAACCGTGGGCCTTGTTCGTGAAATTCGATAAGGACCAATCCGAAACCATCATTTTCACAAAGTTCTTCGCCAGATCGGCTTTCTTGGAGCTTGCAGGAACGGCGATGAATTGGTCGCTACCAATCACGTAAGAAAGGTCGGTTTGCTTCGCTCCTTCAAAAGTTGGAGTTTTCATGAGTTTCACTTCGAAATTACGGTTGTTCCCGTATCCGAGTGTCTCGTTATAAAGCCAATCGCCGTTAAACATCATCGCGGCTTTGCCATTAAAGAAGGCTTGTTGAGCCTGGTCTTTGCTAAAGGACATCGATCCCGGGATATAGGGGCTTTCCGTGCCGACACTCGTATAGAGTTCTCTCCAGTAATCCACAACTTTCTTTAAGGAAGCGTAGGGGGAGGTGGCATCCGTATAATCAAAGGAGGAAACCGATTCGTAGTTGAAGAATTTCGAAGCGTCTTCAAATCCGGTTAGTTGCATCCACCAGGTTAAGACGGCGTAATCAAAATAGTCCGTGTTGGTGCCACTGAACACGAAGGGGCGTACGATATCGGTATCGCTGCCTTCTACGGCAACCGGGTTTTCCATCATTTCACGAACAAGGGCTAAAAGCTCCGCAGTCGTTTCAGGGACTTTCCAGTTATTCGTTTCGAACATCTTCGCGTTGTAATAAATTCCGCCGATGCCATTGGTCCAGGGGAGACGATATACATGTTGTTCCCCTTTCGCCGTCGTGAAATAAAGGTCTTTTCGATATTCAGGGCTGACCTTATCGATGAATTTTACTCCATCGACTTCTTCTTCCATCCAAGAATCTAGAGCCAAGAATTTACCTTGGGCCGCGTAGTTCTTCCAGCTGGAATCGGTCGCGATATAAAGGTCATCCGTGTTGTTCTTTAAGGCGAGGTGCTTGTTGATCAAGGTTTTGACTTCGTATTTGGAAATGACGTTGACCTTGTAACCTTCATTGGCTGCTTCCCATTTCGCGGCGATGTCGTTAAACCATTCTTCTCCCCAGCCGGCGTTAAGCAAGACGACGTTCAGCTGCTGAAGATTGTCGGCAGCTCCGCCTCCACAGGATGCAATTCCTGGAAGCGTGGCCGCTAAAGACAATGCGATGAGGATTCCATTTCTTTTTTTCATAATTCAATTTCTCCTTTCGTGGATGATGGGGTCGATAGAACCAACCGATTCGCGGATTGTAGTTCGCTTTTCGGCAAAGAATAGAACGTTTTATTTAAGGCGTCTTTCTTTCCTTCGAGGGTTTTGCCGTTGAAGGACAAGGAAGGTGATTGATTAGCAACAAGTTCAATTTCCACCGGTTTATTCTCGATGCAAACTTGAATCGACAAGCGTTTCCAAGGCATGCATTCCGGCGGGGTGAAGCGGATTTCATCCAAACGAACATCCAAGCCAAGGACATCACGCAGGAATATTTTTAGTAAGGTGGAGCTGGATCCCGTGAACCAATCCGACATGGACTCCCCGTCGCATCCTAAGTTTGGATTATCGATATAGGAGTTTGGCATAACAAACGGAGTCGTCGACACAAAGTCATGATGATAAGGAAGCAATTTATCAATTTCACGGAACGCCCATTCCGGTTCATTGAAGCGGAGCAAGGCGTCAACGGCGAACAAAGCTCCGTGGATATAAGTAGCCCCGTTTTCCGCGGTTCCTTCGGGGAGATTGACGATACGCCCTACTTCTTTCGCATCCTTATAAAAGGGCGGATTGAAGGTTAAGAAGCCATATTTTCCTTCTAGATGGGCGAATTCATTTTTCGCGGTTTCTAGGAATTCTGGATGTTTTAAAGCGAATCCGCTTAGGCAATAAAAGGCAGGGGAAGTTAAGGCATAACGGGACTTATGGTCTACATCGTCAAAAGATCCGACATAGAAGGATTGATTCTTGCCCCATCCATGGACAATTCGATATTCGTTCCCTTGTTTTACTATGATATTTTGAAGAATTCCTTGTTCGAGTTCTTCTTTCTTTCTTGGCAAATCCAAGGGGGACGTGTAGGCGATTTTGGAACAAATCTCTTTGAAGAGTCCGATGGCTTCATAAAGTTGAAAAGTCGCCATCGCGGAGACCCCATCGCCGAAAGAGGATTCATCTTCTCCTTTGCCTAGTCCATCAATCGCATCGTTCCAATCTCCATATAAGGTACGGAGACAATGGGTTTTGGGGTCGATATGAGAAATCAAGTAGCCTAGGATTCGTTCGATATGATCCAAAACAGAACTGTGATGAGACAACAAAGTTGCAGAGGAACCATGGATTTGGATAAAACCCGCTTCTTCTTTTAGGAAATCAAAATCGCCGGTATAGGCTAGATAAGTATAAAGACAGCGAATAATCCATAACCCTTGATCGATAAATTCGCGGGAATCGACGCGAATCTCGTTGACCCCTTTTTCAAAATGGGCGAATTGCCTCGGGCTGCGTCCGCCTAATTCGAGATAATTCAAACAGTCGAGCATTTTGCTACGGGCTTCTTTTGGGGCAAAAGGAACCTGGGCTTCAATCGCTTGGTAAATATCGCGGACCCCAAGCATTGAGAGGGTGCTATTTTTGCAGGAGGCGCAGTATTGGACTTGTTTCACTAACGTATCGAAGAAGCGCGATTCGATTTCGCCGTCCTTCCCTTCAAAATGGAAGTGAAAGGTAGAGGGGATTCGAGAGAAATTGTTATCCGTTTCTAATTCATCAAAAGCCCGCTGAATGGATTTTAAATCGCGGTGAACCACTTCTTTTCCAAAGGCATAGCCAAAGGAATAGGTCGCGTGGGGTTTTAATTCAAGAAGGCGGAAATCCCCGGCAATTGCCGTATCGGAAAAACGAGTGATTGTCTTCCGCTGGCCAAATTCCCCTTTCAATAAAGGGGTGGCTTCCGACAAAGGATTGTTTTTTCCCCCGCAATAAAGGGCGCGGGAGGTGGTGACGCATTCTTTTACCCCTTCTTCTAACGGGGCGCATAATTCGGCATGGGACTCCAAATGGATGGTGCGAGAAAGGTCTTCTACCGTAGAAAATGCATACACGTGGTCCTTGAATTCACATTGTTTGAACCATTTGGTTTCGATGCTCGAGCAAGTTCCATGCATCAGCATCGGGTTGAGATAAAGGGAAGTATAGATGGATTGAGGCTTAGAGCTTTTGGAAATCACGGCTCCCTCCATCAGCAATTCCTTTTCTTTGGAGATACCAAACCGCATCACGTAAACCAAAGACTCGAGTTCTAAGAAATAGAGGCAATAACCGTCTTTATAAACCGTATGACGGGCGACTCCTTTTTCCAAAATATTGCGGTTGCAATCAAACAAGGCGTAAGGAAAATAGGAATCTTGATCCTTCAACCCTAAGGTAAAAGCCAAAAAATTGGGTTCTCCGTCGATATTTTCTGGAAGATAGAAGAAATTGGATTCGTTCATCGACATCTTGCCGTTTTGAAGGGCCCATAAGGTCAATCCGTCCTGCATATAGGGGAAACGGCAAAGGGAAACGGAAGAAAAAGGAACATCGATCCCATTTTCTAAAAATAGAGCACCGCCTGGAAGCTTTCGCGAATCTCCTTTGGCTTTCGAAGATTCGATGTCGCGGGAAATGGATAAAATCTCGTCGATTAACTTCATTTCGATTCTCCTAATTCCGCGACGAAACGTTGAATGTTGGCTTCTTCTTCCTTCAGCAAGGAAAAATCATCGATTTCGAGGTAGATGCGGATAGCGGGCTCTGTGTTAGAAAGACGCAATAAAGCCCATTCGTGGTCACTGAACCAATAACGGATGTTCCTGCCGATTTTCTCTTTTTTGACGATAGGGTGAACAAAAGAGGGGGAATGCTCGTCGAAATAGGCCTCAATCCCCTTTTCCATTTCTTTGGGATATGTCACGAAAGACTCGTAGTCAAAGGAAGGATAATGGGCAAAAGCTTTAACTTCTTTTACGATTTGGGAGACCGGCATCTTCATGTCATCCATCATGTTAACGAATAGAAGCAAAGCAAACGTGGTATCTTTTCCCTTTAAATAGCCGCGCATCGTAAGGCCACCGCTGCTTTCGCCACCTAACAAAGCATCGACGCGTGTCATTTCCGAGGTGATATTTTTGAATCCAACATCCACTTCGTGGCAGGTTTGGCCTAATTGCTTAGCGAGGTCATCTAGTAACTGGGAGGTGGCCAAATTACGAACCACATCCCCTTTTAATCCACGCACCTTCACCAAGTAATAATAGATGCATCCTAAGATTTCATTTGCCGTGACGAAACGTCCGTTTTCATCCAAAACGGCAAGACGATCGGCATCGCTATCCGCGGAGAACCCTACGTCATAATGCTCTTGGACAACAAATTGCTTTAAACCCGTTAGATTGACTTCCAAGGGATTGGGGAGCAATCCTCCGAAGTTGCAGTCGTGCTCCGGGTGAAAGACCTTTATGTCCTTTAATCCTAACTTTTCTAACGCCGGAACAATCGTCGTAACCCCCGTGCCATAAAGATTGTCATAGGCAATGCGCAAAGGGCGATCCAAATGGGGTTTAGAGAAGCGTAACGCATGATTAATGTAGGGGGTTAATGCTTCAAAAGTCATAATAAGGGATTCGTCGAAGGTCACTGGAATCGATTCGACTTCCAAATATTTTCTTTCTAGGCGATTGGTAAAAGCTTCATCCGCGTCGTATCCGCCTTTGGTAAAGACTTTGACCCCGTTAAAGGTGGCGGGATTATGGCTCGCGGTAATCATGACCCCATAATCGCAATTTAAAGCAGCCACATGATAAATCACGCAGGGGGTGGGGCATTCGGTGGAAGTTAGAGAAACGTGGATGCCGTGGCTAGTAAAAACTTTAGCCATCTCCCTAGCAGTTTCCGGGGATTTACGTCTGCGGTCATAACCGACAACGATTTCCTTCTTTGCCCCTTCTTCTTCGATAATCTGACTTAACGCCTCAGCGATTCCGCATGTTGTTTCACGGGTAAAATCTTCCCCAATCACTCCGCGAAATCCACCGGTTCCAAATTTAATCGCATTCATAGCATCTTAATTATTTCACTTTGTAAAAAATTAGAAAAGAGGTATTTTGCCTCTTTCGATTTTTGACATTCAATCATAGTCAATCAACAGGGGCTTTATTTTAAATTCATTCGATTTTATCAGACTTTTTATGCGTAATAATTTTTAAAGTTCTGTTCCTGACTTTAAAATATTTACATATTCTGTGTATTCATAAATGCGGTTTCTGCTCTTGGAAGTCACCTCCCGTAGAATTTTTGCTTCTAAAAGTTTCTTTATGGCAGAAGCGACGCTATTGAAGGATAAGCCCAGCTCTTTAGCCGTTGGGCCAATTGAAAGAATCGGGTGTTCTTTGGCATACCCATAAACGCTGCGCAGCGTTTTGCTTTGACGAGGCAATTTGGATTCGTCGGATTGGACAAGCTCAGAAAGGCGGGCAATGGTTTGGACCCCATCTTGGCAAGTAGCAATAACGCCGCGAAGGAAAAATTTAATCCACTGTTCGTAATTCCCTTTTACACGAACTTCGCTTAAGCGATCGTAATATTCCACGCGATTCGTTTTCAAAAAAAGCGATAAATATAACGTCGGTTGAGACAAAACCCCGCTTTCTAGTAGCATTAAGACAATCAACATTCTGCCAATGCGGCCATTGCCATCTAAAAACGGATGAATGGTTTCGAATTGATAATGAACTAAGGCCGTTTTTAAAAGAACATCCATTTCATCTTGGTGGATGAATTTCTCCAAATCGTTCATGCCCTTTTGCATATCTTCTACTGTCGGGGGCACATAACGGGCGGTAGCGATATTGCTATTAGATGCTCCAATCCAATTTTGGCTTTTTCGAAATTCGCCGGGATTTTTTTCTTGTCCTCGGACCCCTTGCATCAAAACGCGGTGCGTGGAACAAAGCAATCGATTGCATAGGGGCAGGCGTTTCATTTCTTCCACCGCAAATTGAAGAGCGGCAACATAACGCACCACTTCATCTACGTTCAAATCCACGGAAGTATTCACATCAGGGTCCAAAACATCTTCTAACGTGGCTTGGGTTCCCTCAATTTGGCTACTGAGCAACGCCTCTTTGCGAACGTAAGAGCCCAAGAATAAGCCAACATCCGGAACAAATTGAGAAGCGGCATCCAATCTACCTAGTTCCCCATGGGCTTTCGATAACAAAGAAGTCATCTCCGCGTCCATTTCAATTTCGGGAAAAGGAGGCAATGGATTCGGACGATAAGCCTTGTAAGCACTGACTCCACCCAAAGCCGTAATATATTCCCCTGCTCGATTCATTTCATTCCCCTTTCAATAGAATAGTAAAATTTTATTCGTTATTTCATAAAATGGCAAATTATTGAAATAAGGAATATTTTTTAGCATTGTTATTTCAATAAATTCGTTTTTTTGAAATAGGAATGATAATTGCAGGCTGCTTATTTCAAAAAAAGGCCCCCAAAGGAGCCTTGAATGGAGACGTGGTTTTACTTCGTGTCGTCTTTTAGACCGTAGACGTCCAATACCTTCTCTTTGGGAGAGAGGTCCGTTACCAATTTATGGTCTTCTCCATAAATATCGATGTGTTCGAAATGGAGGGCAACGCGAACTTCTTTATCCGCGAGGCGTTCCTTTTTAATGGGAACATAAAGGCACGTCGAATCGTCTTCAAACGGGGTTGGCTCTAACGATAAATCCACGCGGGCGTAGAAACCATCGTTTAGCATTCCGCAGCCTTTGATTCTTCCGTTTAGATTGCCTTCGCCCAGGCTCACCGCGCCTTCTTTTAGTTCCATATCCACGCGGTGCATCCCTTCTAGGTAAACGGGATTCAAAGTAGACGGATCCAACTCAGGGAGAGCGAATTTTAACGAAGGGTTGAGATAAAGGTAAGATTGGCCTTCCTCCACGCTTAAATAGGCGCGAAGCCGATCAATATGAGGGCGTGGGGCCAATAGAATGCTCTTCTCCCCTTCTTTATCTTCGAATAGATGGAGTTTATTCGGGGCGAAAGAAACATGAACGACGCCGCGCTTCATCTTGTCCTTGCGGTCAGCGCGAATCACGATGGAAGTTGGCGAATCGCGGAGTTCCCCTTCTTCCTCCAAATTCAAATTGCCGTAATAAAGCGTTTCATTGCCAAGGTTTTCCGAAATCCCAAGTCGAACGGGGAATTGACCCTTTTCATCGAAGTTCACATCATCGGGACGAATGCCTAAAATCACCTTATGGGTCCCCTCTTTTTTGTATTCGGGGTTCATTTCGCGAAGCTTCGACCATGGCAAATCAAAAGAAAGGCCATGGAAGGAAAGGGAGACTCCTTTTTCCGAGGAAACCATCTCCCCTTCGTAGAAATTCATCTGAGGGGTGCCAAGGAAACCCGCGACAAAGCGGTTGGCAGGATAATCAAACAGGTTCGTCGGGGTATCGATTTGCTGAACGACCCCTTTACGCATGACGACGATTCGCGTTCCCATCGTCATCGCTTCGATTTGATCGTGGGTTACATAGATGAAGGTCGTTTGAAGTTTTTCGTAAAGACGCGAAATTTCTACGCGCATCGAAGCGCGGAGTTTGGCATCAAGATTGGACAAGGGTTCGTCCAAAAGGAAGACTTTGGGAGTGCGGATAATCGCGCGTCCTAAAGCAATGCGTTGACGTTGGCCGCCGCTCATGTCTTTGGGTTTGCGTTGCAATAATTCCTCAATGGAAAGGATTTTGGCGACGTTATGGATTCGCTGATCGATTTCTTCCTTGGGCACATGACGGTTCTTCAAACCAAATGCCATGTTTTGATAGGCCGTCATATGGGGATAGAGGGCGTAGTTTTGGAAAACCATCGCGATATCGCGTCGATTGCTTTCTAAATCATTCACGCGAACTCCATCGAGATAAATATCTCCAGATGTCACTTCTTCTAGACCGGCGATCATACGCAGAGTCGTCGATTTGCCGCAGCCAGAAGGTCCAACGAAGACGACGAATTCATTGTCTTCGACGGTCAAATTAAAATCTTGGACCGCGGTGACGTCTGGATCTTTTCTTTTCTTTCCTTTGTAGGTTTTATAAACGTGGCTTAAACGCAAGGTTTCCATGTTCTTATTCCTCCTTGGCAGGGCTCGATTTGGGGACGTTGTTCCATAAATAGGATAGACCGAGTTTTTTGGCTCCATAGAACAAAGCGTCTTCGCAGGAAGCGCCATAACAAATCGTCGGTCCTTCCCCAAAACTTTGCTGGACACGAGCGAGGTATTCTTCTCCAAATAAACTCACACGTCCCGAGACGACAATCCGTTCCAAATCCATCACGGAATGGATGAGACGCAGTCCTTCTCCTAGTTTTTCCGCGGAGATTAGAACTAACTCGCGAATAAAAGCATCTCCACGATGGAAACGTTCGACGATTTCTTTGGTGTGGGGGCGTTCTCCCGTCTTGGCTTGGATTTGTTCTTTTAATGCGCGAATGGAAGCGGCATCATCCAAGTTTGTGACCTCTCCGTTTGACCCTGAAATCAAAACGCGTCCGATTTCCCCCGAATATCCTCTTCCGCCATGTAAGCAGGAACCCTGGAATTCAAAAGCACCGCCGATACCATAATCCACAAAGGCTAATAAGCCGGAATCCACGCCTTCGAATCGGCCTTGCGCCAATTCGCCGCTCATCATGATTTTGGTGTCATTTTCTAATTTAACTGGGCAAGAAAATGCCTCGGAAAATAGATTTTGCAGCTTGTTTTTCGGCGAGAATAAAGCGGAATCGAAACGTGAAGAGGATTGAAGCTCGCCAGACTGGGCGGATACAAGTCCCGGCAAGCACAAAACCGTGTAACGGACTGGCATTTTGATGTGCGAAATGCCCTTTTGGATGCTCCTTACAATTTCTTCGATATGGGCAACGTCATAACGTTCCAATTGGTTTTCTTCTTCAAAAAGGATATTCCCCGGCAAATCATAGACGCGGGCATGGTATTTTTCAGAGCCGAAATCCACGACCAAAATCGTGCCGAATTGGGAAGAAAGGGCATATTGAACCCTTTTTCTTCCCGATCCCGAGACGGAATCAAGTCCCACGGGTTCAATTAACCCCATGGAGGTTAAAGACTTCAAAACGGAAGAAAGGGTCGCGTTGGACAAATGAAAGCAGGAGCTAAGTTCGGTCGCCGACATCGGCTTCTTTTCAAGAGCTTCTAAAACCAAATGGTTATTGAATTCGCGGGCAAAGGATTGCGTTTTCCCTACCATTATTTCGTACCCGCCCTTTCATAGAATAAGCCGGAATCATATCCATTATAGGTGCAGTGGGTTGGATCGATCCAAGATTGGCCCGCCAAGCCGCCGATATAGCATCCTCCAGGCAATTCCGCACTGGAATCCCCTTGTGTAATGGAAGAATCAAACACGTTCACATTATCGATTTTGGCAGCCCCGCCGATCACGGCACACAAGGCTCCAGCTTTTCCATTTGTTTGGCTAACCGTCGCGGATTTCAAATTCAAGTCGAAGATTCTTCCTTCTATGGAATGGAACAAGCCCTTGGATGAAGAAGCGGATTTTGTGAGGGAGTAATTTGAAATCGTATGGCCGTTACCATAGATTTGTCCGAAGAACGTCGTGCCATCCGTCTTTCCGTTTTCAAAGCCAAACGGTTCGATTTCTTCTCCGCCAAAACCCAAATCCGCGGTCAATAGATAAACTCCGCTAATCTTGAAATTGTTCTTTTGGGCTTCCGTTAGCGCGTTTCCGTTACCGCCAAATACCTCTTTCCATTTGGCCACCGAATCAATTTCAGTGAAACCCTCTGCTCCGAAGGTATTGAGCATAAAGGCTTTGTCGCGCTTAGCTTCCGAGGAAGAAGAAACGTAATAACGATAGCAGTTCCCATCATCCAGATAGGCATTATCCTTCGCCATGTTCGCATCCGCGTAGGTTAAGATTAATTGGTTGTTTTGAATCGAATAGCTCGATTCAGGAACGATGACATCATTCACGGTCACACGAACGGCTTTGGAAACACCTTCCGGAATCGCAAGATTAAAGGTATTAGTTTCGCCTTTGAAATGGACGATATTTCCGTTTTCCACAGGGTTGGCTTTATAGAAACGGATACGCTTGGTCGTTCCGTTATCATTCACGTTGAATTGGTTGAATCCCGCGGGGAAGAAATCCGAAATCGTCATCTTGTCTTCCTTAGCGGTAGCGTAATATTTTCTCCAGCCAATTTCCCCTTCTGGATCAACGGCAAATCCCGCCTGGGAGAACGTCACGGTGTCTCCACTAGTAAGGAAACGAGTATCCGAGGCGGAGCAAGAATAAGAAAGGCCTAAACGATAGATGAAGTTCACGCCCGTAGACTCGATTCGGAAATAAGAGGCCCCGTTCAAAGCAACCGTCTTTTTGTGGTCCAAACGCACCGCAGTCAATACGCCCATCTCTTCGCCATAATATAAGGTGAGGTAGCACCCGGCATCTGCCGCTTCGATCTCCGGGGTGATAGTTTGGATGCCCGAAATGCGCGAAGCAAGGAAAGTGTCGTTAGAAAGGAATCCGCCATATTCGAGGCGAAGGTAATCGGTTTTGTCCGAAACCTTGGACAAATTCAAAGAGAGTTCGTTGCTAAGCGAAGTACGAATCGTTCCTTTGTTGCCGGATTCGTTGATTTTTAAGGTGGCCGGAGTGATGGCAAGCGAATAATCTTTGGATTCGCCTTGGACGAAATGGCTTATGCCGTTCGTCGCGTGGAGGGCGAAGGGGGTCAAGCCGCTTAAGCAAAGCAAGGCCGCCGCCCCGAGAATCGTGGTTTTCTTTTTCATGGATGAATGCTCCTTCTATTCTATTTTTATTTTTTAACGCTCAAATGAACGCCGTATCCGTTATATGAGGAATAAGTGATGCCGTTATTCGAGAAATCTTTCCCGGCAATCCCCCCAATGCTCAATCCGCTGGGATTGGCGGGTATCGCGTCTCCGATTGCGACGCTGCAGCGGATGCTTTGAATATTCGTGGCCTTGGCTTCTCCACCGAAGAACCCACATAGTAATCCAGCAAAATTTCCGCCTGGCAAAGCAATCGAGACATCCTCAAAGACAAGGTCTTGGACGCTGCCTTCAACTTGGAAGAAAAGTCCGGCGCCATAAAGGGTTTTGTTCATTTGGAAGTTTTTGATTTTGTGGTTCAAACCAAAGAATTTGCCTTCAAACAAAGCACTTTGGCCTTCCCCTGCCCCTAGCATTTGATAGCCAAGAGGAGAAATCGACTCACCAGCAAAATCCAAATCGCAATTCAAGGCGTAGACCTTCTTCATGGAATCAATTAATTCCTTATGGATTCCCCCATCGGTAGCAAAATGGGCTTTGAAATCCTCCATGGAAGAAATCACGACAAGGTCATTTCCATATTGGGTTTGAAGACTTTCTAACGTCGTCTTGGCCTCGTTCCGTTTTGCGGCATGGGCACGGTAAGACAATCCCGATTCGGTTACAAACATCAAATCGTGAATGAGGTCTTTGCTGAAATCGAGCCCAGAAATCGTGACTTTATCCCCATCTTGTACCGCTTGAGTTGATTCTAGCAACGTCGATCCGTCATAGGCTTTATCTAGTTTCTCTCCTGTAGGGAGAAGGAATTCAAAAGGCTTTTCTTCCCCTTCGTGATGGATTTGATATCCATTTTCTAGCCCCGTGGTATGGGTCACGGGGAAGACTTTATAAGCACTTTGCTTGCCGAAGACTTCCACGCGCACCGCAACTTCCGTCAAGGGGCTTGGAGCGTCTTCATCAATCGTAAGGATGTCGCCATTTAAATGGACGAAATTCTTTTTCCATCCCAAGGAATCCCAATCGAGCGAATAGGTGGCTTCCGTGTGGATATCTGGGGTGGAAGCATAGGTTAAACGAAGAGGAAGGCCTGCGATAATCGAAGATTCGGTATTCGCGATTTCAATGCCCTCTAGGCTCGAATAAAGCGAAATGGTTTTCGTCGCTTCGTATTCTTTTCCCTTCCACATCACTTTGGCCTTGAGGGTGACCGACGGGGAGGATCCATCGTAATTTGCCGCGGATAAACGATTCCCTTCTAGACTCACTCCGTGTGCTTCCCCCACGATAGAATACGTCGTTAACGCATTCACGGCCTCGTTATGTTCTACAGGCATCGCTTCTACCCGAAGTTCCATTTCTTGCCCTTTTAAAAGGAAAGAGGGCAGGCTAGAAGCAAAACCAAAGTTTTGTAAGAAGGGCGAAACAAAAAGTACATTGTTTTTTGGTCCTTCGCTTGTCCAAGAAACATAGGGAGAAGGGAAAGAGGAAAAATCATAGGCAAGCATTTCCTCCTTGGTGGAGAATTTTTTGCCCACCGATTCTTCGGTAGCCTCTTCATTGAACGTCCATCCCATCAGTTTGGTATCGGGATCGGAAGAAATCCCATAAACGTTATCGAGTTTTCCTTCCACGTCATTAAGTCCCACGATAATTCCAGAATTTTGATAGTTCTTCTCGCCATCGTTAAATCCGTTGACGTTCGGATTCACCGAGAAGCAATCCGCGATAAGACCATGATTGACCGAAGCAAATACGCCGGTCGCGGATTGGCCTCCGTTTTGGAGCTCTAAGTCGCAGACCACCCCTTCAATCGTGCCGAAGTTATTGCCAACGAGGCCTCCGCTCCAGCTCTTCGCGGGTATTTTGCCTTCTAACGTCAAATTCTTGATCGTGCCTTGGTTATTGCCGAAGAATCCCATGACGGGGATATCGCTAGAAACATAGGAAAAAGAAGAAATCGTATGGCCGTTACCATCAAAGGTTCCCGTGAAGGGGATGTTGTAAAACCCGTCGGAATAGGCTCCAATCGGAAGGAAATGGCGGCCGTCATGATAAAGGGAACCGCCTTCTTTTAAGGCGTTACCCAAATCGATGTCCGCGCCCAAAACATAATAGCCGTCTAGCGACCCTTCTTTAAAAGAGGGGGTGGCTTCGTCGTAATTAGGTTGGAACGCATCTTCGATATCTTCCGGAGAATAGAGGATTTTGGTCGCAACGCTTAAAGACAAGGTCACCGCGTTGCGCGGGGTGATCAAACGATAATGATGGGATCCTACACCCAACTCGCTTAACGTTTCGTGGCTTAGGGTGATTTGATTCGAAGCAAAAACAAAGGGGACAGGAGTGTGATTTTCATCAAGTAAGGTCAAATCGCCCTCCTTTAAAGTCCCTTCTACTTCATTGCCGTTAAAAAGAATTTGATAGGAAACATCATGAGGGGTTTCCTTTTCTAAAACCGCTTCATTGCTGTCCGCGGTCAAAATATTTCGGGTCATCGCCTTATAGGAACGTTTCGCGGATGCGCCTTTGCTAGAAGCAACCACGGTGAAGGGGGTTCCATCGGGCAACGAATCCGTGAAAGAGACTTTCCCCGTCGAGGCATCAATAGAAACCCCTGGGACTTCTTCTTCGAGTTCATAACGGACCGCGTATTCCTTGCCACCTTTTCCTGTTGCCTTGGCAACGACAACATCACCTTGAATCAAATAGGAAGAATCGAGATCAAAGGTAACGGTAGGAACTTCTTCCGCGTGGAAGAATTTCACGATGCAGGAGGCTTTCTTGCCGTTAAAGGAAGCAAGATAAACCTTGGAAGGAATAGAAGGCCCTTCTTCGTCAAAGGTGATGAAACCCGTATTTGAATCGAGGGTTACCCCATTTGGGGTTCCGCCTTGGAAGGAATAGGTCACCCCTTGAGGTGCCCCTTCTACCGTAAGGCAAGTTCCCGAACGAATTTCGTATTCGTTGGAGGCGAAGCGGATATCCGCGACTACGGATGAAGAGTCCGTAGAAGGGACATCACCCCCTGGCTGATTCGCGCATCCAATAAGCAGCGATGCGGCAAGTAGAAATAATGCTTTGGATTTTTTCATCCCTTTAACCCTCCGGCATTGGTATTTTCGATGATTTTCTTTTGGAAGCAGGCATATAAAACAAGAACGGGGATCAAGGCGACGAGGACGCTGGCAAACATCATCGGATAATTGCCGCTTCCCATGAATTCGCCTTGAAGTTCATATAAGCCAACCGCCAAAGTGTAGTGGTTTGGCATAAATAGATAAGGGGTGGAATAATCGTTCCAAAGGGTGATGGCTTGAAGGATGCAGCAGGCTACAATTGGCCCTTTTGCCATCGGAAGCATGATTTTGAAGAAGATGCCAAATCGGCTGGCCCCATCCATGCCCGCAGCCTCGGCATAACTCCAAGATAAGGAGGAGAACGCGCTATAAAGCATGATGAAATTAAAGCCAAAGCACCCGGAATAAAGGAACAAGACACCGAGAAGCGAATTATCAAGATGAAGGAATTCCATCATGTTGACTTGGGCGGGAAGCGTCCCAACAATCGGGGTGACCATGGCAAAAATGGCCGCTCCATAAATCAAATTACGTCCGGGAAAACGATAATTCACCAAAACATAAGCCGCTGCTGCGGACAAAAACACGTTAATAATCGTTCCTAAAACCGTCGTCAAGATGCTCCAAAGGACCATTTCGAAGACGCTTTCTTCCGTACCACCAATGGTAATGACTTTGTATTGGAGAACCTCAATAAAATTAAGCCCCTGCCATTGCTTGGGGAAACCCCAAACATTGCCGTTATAAAATTCGTTTCGATCTTTAAATGAATTTAACAACATCCATAAAAAGGGTAGTAGCAAAGAAACGGCATAAACAGCAAAAATGACGAAGACGATCCATTTGGTGGCTTGGAAGCCGACTGCCTTCTTGTTCTTCTTTCCTTCGCGGATGGTTTCGGAAATATTCTCGATGCGTTCCATATTAGTAATCCACCCCCTTATAGGCGCGGGACATCAAATTACGGGTGAGTAGAATGACCGGCGACCAAATCGCGGAGAAAATAAGTCCTTTAGCCGCGGCTTCGCAGAGAGCTTTGGGGTCATTCGAAGAAACCGAATCCCAAATTTGAAGGGAAATCGTCCAGGTGTTGCCCTCACCGTTAGTCAGGAACAGTGGTTGGAGATAAAGAGTTAATACGTTGGTCATGCCTAGAATCACCAAGGTCACAATCGTTGGCCAAATCATGGGAATGACAACGTGGATGAATTCCTTGAAATAACCGCAGTTATCGATTTTGGCGCTTTCTAATAATTCCTGAGGGATTCTTCCAATCGCCCCGGAAAGGAGAATGACGTTGTAGCCAAGTCCCGCCCAAATGCAATAAAGGTAAACGATGAGTTGGGATAAGGGATAAGTCTGCAGGGATGTTTCCTTAATGCCCAAGGCTTTTACGATGGGATATAAATAGCCAGCCTCTGGTTGATACCCCATCTTAAAGGCGAAGGTCAAGGCCACGACGGGAATGATGTTTGGTAAGAAAAAGATGACGCGGAAGACATTGGCTAACGGCATCTTTTTGGATAGAAAATAGGAGAATAAAACCGATAAGGGGAGGGAGATGAAAATCGTAATGAAGGCAAAGCCCAAGGAATTGAGGAGGATGACGCTGGAATCGTTTAACCAACTGACTCCCGTCGTATTGGAATAGGAATGGAAGGATTCGTGCCACACTTTGGCGATCGTTTCAAATCCCGCCCACGTATAGCCATAAATATCCCCGCTTTGGAAAGCAAGAAGCAAGGATTGGATGTTCACGAAAATCCACGTGAATAGGAATTGTCCTACCGGATAAAGAAGCATCAAAAAAACGAAAACGTAGTCGCGGGCCCTTTTGCCAAAGCGGACTTTCTTTTGCTCGTGCGGTCGTTCTTCTTTTTCGATGACCGAAGTATCGTCTTTTATGTTTTCAATTCGTTCCATATCTTTTTATTTCCGATAGAGTTTTACGTTATCGATATAGGTGGTCGCCCCTTTGTTTGAGCGGAATTCTAATCGCAAAGATTGCGAACCAGCGGGAGCCTGAATAGAGGTTTCGTACGTTTTAAAATCGGAGGAGGAAATCGCGATTTCTGATTCGAGTAAAACCTCATCGTCGCTCGCGCCCAGGAATTTAATCAAGGCTTTTCCTTCTCCGTTTATCGCTTTCGCGTCGAAAGCAAAATCATATTCATATCCTTCGTAAACCGAATCGATGTTCTGACGAAGGACGCCCCCTTCTTGAACCATAGCAACGTTCTTTTCCCCTTTGTCATAAAGAGAATTCGTCACGGGATAGCAGACTTCTTCCAGAGGTTTCTTCTCCGTCACTTTCTTTAAAAAGGACCAGCCCTTATTTTGGATGTATTCTCCATATAAAGGGGAAGAAGAATCGAGGCGTGAAGCGAATTCAAAATCGCCCCCGCTGACTTTATTTGCTTTGCTTTGTTCGCGGATTCGCCCTTCGTAATATTCTTTGGAGGCTTCCGAAAGAGAAGGAACCGCATCAAATTCATTCACGGGTTGATTCAAAAAAGGCGTGTAACGAACGTGGTCCACGGCCATGTAGTCTTCTTCAAAATCGGCGGAACCTACAAATCCATCAGGAAACCAAACCCCCAGCCATAAACGCCCTTCCAAAGTCGGGACGAACAAGGTGGAGATGTTGGTGATCACCCCATCGACGGAATAGACGACCATTTCGGGGTCGGTGTACCAATCGAAGGCATACGTATGGTATTTCTCGTCGTTGAAGGCGACGAAATCCGCGTCGGGATAGACTTTGTCCAAGGCGAATTCCACGGAGTCGGAAGCCGTCTCACTCACCCAGTTGGTATTGAGGCCTTTTTCAAAGGTGATACGGCCGGATTTGGAGCCTCCCGGCAATTCCCAATCGATTTCGGCGTTTTCGTTTTCTTCCCCTTCTACGGCTCGATTGCCATAGGTCCAAAAGGCGGTGCAGGCGCCTTGACGGGGCAACGCCTTCATGCGGATTTCATAATGGCCGGGGCCGATAGCAAAGCGGGACACCAAACACGCGCCGCATTTACGGCCATCTTTATAAGCCCCATAACTTTCGACTTCGCCTTTGGAATAATAACTTCCTAAACCGCGTAATAAGAGTTGGCCATCGTCGGTTAAAAAGACGTTCTCCGGAGATACGCCTCCGTTATTGACGCCCCAATACCCTTTCCCAATCATCCAGGATTCCGGATTTAGAGTTTCAAACCCATCATAGAAACCATGTTCTAGGTCTTCTTCTACCCCTTCTAATAAAGCAACCCGTTGTCCGACTTGGAGTTGGGTCGTTTTATCTACGGATGAAGAAACGTTATCGGTAACGGATCCGCAGGCGGCAAGGAGAGGAATTAGGGCAAAAAGAGTTCGTCCAAATGGTTTCATACCCCTACATTATAAGAAGGCTGGAAGGGGTTTCAATGTATTTTTTCGCTTTATTAAAAAATTAAACAAAAACAAAGCCCCGCATTGCTGCGAGGCCAAGTTTAGACGATAAGAAACGTCTTACTTCTGGAAGTGAAGGGTGTTGTAGATCTTCACTCCATCTTCTCCGGTCGCGGAGAGGACAGCAAGTTTGAATTCCTTTTTGCTATTCCAGTTGCAGAGGGCAACTTCGACGTCAATCGTCTTGCCAATAAACGGTTCTAGGAACGCGTATTGGGAAATGCTCGAAGAATAGACTTGGATTGAGCTGGTGCCATCAGTAACGGAATAGGTCGGATAGCTGCCACCACTCTTGGTAATCTTGCCTTGAAGGGCATAGACGTTCAACGTGACGGAGTCATTGGTTTTGTCGAACTTTTTCAAATCCGAAATGGTCTTGCCAGTGATGAAAGCCGAGGCCGGGAGTTCGTGGCTACCAAATTCATTGGCAACAAGTTTGGCGTTGCTAAGGCATTGTTCACCAAAGTCATAATCGGTTTTCGTCCAAAGATCACGGGTCGCATTAAGAATGATCTTTTGGCCCATTTTGACGTGAGCGAACCATTTCGCGGAGTCGTGGAGAGTAACGGCAATCGCTCCGCTTTCATCAAAGAGGTAGAAGCCATCTTGAACAGCAAGAGACGGGCCGATGATGCCTTCGACGGTAACTTCGCTATCGACTGCGGCCTTTTTGGCAGCGTCGATGTTGATCGCGGCGATGTCACCAAGGGCTTTGCGTTCAATAGCAATCTTCTTGGTCGCGGACTTAAATCCTTCCAAGGAAGCGGAGATGGTGATGTTGGCCGTGCCGGTTCCGCTGGTGTGGAAGATGGTCTTGCCCTCTTTTTCTTCGAAGGAGACAACCGTGTTGTTGTCAGAAGCATAGGTAAGTTTCACGCCTTCAAAACCAAGAAGGGTGCTGGAGACCGTGGTGACCATATCTAACGCCGGGTCAGCGACGTAAGAGGATTCGAATTGGTCAACGGCATAATAGTCGATGGCAAATTGGGCAGCGTCGTTCTTATCAAAGGCGAAATGGTTGTCTTCGATTTTGACTGGGACAAAGCGCCAGGCGCAACCGAAAGTCGTGCTCTTAGCATTGAGGGCAGTCAAATAGACCGTGCAGATCTTATTGACGAATGGATCAATCCAAGCAAAGTCGGAACCACTATTTTGAGAATAAACGTAGTTACCAGTAGTGCCGTCCAAATCATTGAAGTAATAGTTGGTGAATCCACCCTTACCTTCCACGACGGATTTGGTGATGTAGGCGTTAGCCTTATAAACCTTGGTTGAGATATCTTCAGTGATCGGAGTCTCGACAATTTCTTTGACCGTCTTGGATTGGGCGAACTTCAAATCGAGAGTGCCGTCGCCATCCGTCTTGTTCAAAAGGGTAACGTTTTCGATTTGGTTGCAGCCTTTGTAGCCGTATTTGGCGGCGCTAGCTTTCTCTTTTTCTAAGACGTAGTTGGTCTTTTCGCCGACGATTTCGATCTTGTCGCCGACTGCAACGCGTCCTGCAATATCAGTAGAGAAGACATAGATGGAATCCGTGCCATCGCTGACCAAGACACCTTGAGGGGTATTCTTATCCGCAAGGAGAACGCTTAGGACTTGGAGGTTCTTCAGGTGAAGCTTGCTACCAGTTGCAGCTGCACGGGCTTCCGTGACCGTCGCATCCTTATATTGGGTTAAATCAATATCCGGGGCGTTGTGGGTGAAGGAAAGGATCCACGCGGAAACAAGCTCCATCTTAGAATTCTTGTAGTTTTGAACGTTGCATTCGAGTTCGATGTCGTCTCCCGCGACGGGACGTTCTTCTTCTGGAAGTTCGCTGTAGCGTTTTTTACCGGTCTTGTCATAGGTGCCATAGACATAGACTTCGCCGGTTTCGTCCTTAATGGTCATTTCTCCATAAACGGGGTTGCTAACTTTGACGACTTTGGCCCTGACGCGGTAACGCGTTTCGGATTTGGATCCGTCTTCTGGAGCAAGGGCGATGATTTCCGCGATCGTTTTGTATTCCGCGGGTTTTACGTTAGACGAGGTATTGGAAGAATCACTGGACGTCTTGTTGGACGAGTCAGTAGAAACGGGGGTGTCTGGGGTAGACACAGGGGAAGAGGTGCTCTCTCCCGGCTTCGTGGAGGAATCATTCGGCTTGGTCGGGCCGCAGGAAGCGAGCGCGAGAAGCGAAGTGGCCAGCACGAAAAGCAGCGACTTGTTTTTCATCTTTCATTCCTTTCCAAAGCAGCAAAAAAGGGTACTACTATCCCCCATGGACCATGGAGAATTCGTACCCTTCAACTGCATTTTGATTTGATGAATGGTTTTAAACCACCCGAAATTAAACCACGGAACGGCAAGAAAGCAAATAGTAAAATTGTAAAATCCCGTAAAATCGGGCCTTCAAACTCAATGTTCAAGTTAGAGAATGAAGACGAGAAGATATCCAGCGACACATCCGGTGGCTAAGATTCCCGTTAAGACATAGCCCAGCACTTTCTTGTTTTGGAAAAGCTTGGTGAAATAGCGAAGGGCGCAGAAAGCCACCACTCCGGCACAGACCGCAAGACCTGCGATTTCAAATTGAATGGCGTCGGGCTCCGCGATGAAGATGCCGCGGTCCACCACGTTATTGAGCCCCGGGTTCATTTGATGCCAGGAAACCATATCGGCCAAGGCAAGAATGGCAAAGTCAAACGTGCAGGAGCCAATCATGTTGCCGTATCCGGCGTCGTAATTCTTCTTTCGGAAGAGCTGGGCCGTCGAAATGATTTCCGGAATCGAAGTTCCAATTCCAAGCAAGAGGGCACCCGCGACCGAACCAGACAAAGCGGGGACGGCTTCTTGGATTAAGGAAGTGAGATAGGTTAAAGCGATCGAAGAGCCGATAAGAAGGACGGCGCACACCGAGAAAAGGATGATGATTTTCTTCAAAGTCCAATTCGCGGCCTTTTCGTCTTCCTCCCCTTCTTCCTCTTCTTCGCTCGTTTTGGGCTGAAGGACCAAGGTCAAGATGTATAAACCAAGGATAAGGACCGACATTAAGTTGATGTCGCCCAGCATCACTTGCCATTCTTTCGGGGCAAAGAAGGCATAGGCGGCAAGAAGATACATTCCAAGGCAGAATAGACCATTAAATACATGCCACTTCTGGAATTTCGCATCGCCAAAATGCTTGACCCAGATAAAGGTTTCTAAAGCCAGAACCACCAAGTCGAAGATGATGGACCCTAGGATATCGCCAACAACAAACGAGGCGTTATGAACCAAGAAAATCGAAGAGAAGGCGGTGAATAGTTCGGGGAGCGAAGTCACCGCGGCAAGCAGGACGCCCCCAATAAAAGCGCCGCTGATCTTGGTTTTCTTATCGAGCATATCGACTAAATTTCCTAGTTCAATCGAAAGGAAAATCATCAAGACCAAATCAAGAACATATACAGGATAAATCCACCACATGGCAATACTCCTCCTTGGGCGTGTGAAATAAGTCTACGCTTCTAAGGGAGGGGTTTCGAGGGGCAATTAACGGCCGCGGTCTTTTTTGTTGAACCCCAAAAGGATTCCAAAGGCGATGAAAAAGATTTTAACGTCCATCCCAAGAGATAAATCACGAACGTAATCGCTGTCATAACGGGCTTTTTCCATCGGATCATGGGAACGGTGCATCTTGACGATGGCAAGGCCACATAGCCCAGGACGAACCAAGAAAGAGTCGGGTTCGCAGGATTTGCGGGCATCATATAAACGCGGCTCGATTTCTCCACCCATCATAGGACGAGGGCCAATAAAGGACATGTGCCCAGCAAAAATATTAAAGAGTTGGGGCCATTCATCGATGGATGTTTTTCTCATAAAATTGCCCCATTTGGTGCTGCAGGCTCGACGTTCTTCTTCCGTCATGTCATTCGCGCCTGCGCAGCGAGCGTTCACACGCATTGAACGAAACTTAAGCATCGTGAAGGGTTTCTCGTTTTTGCCAAGCCTCTTCTGCTTAAAGATAGCGGAGCCCTTTGAAGTGCATCTAGTAATAATGGCGATCACAAGCATGGGTAATCCAAGCAAGATAATTCCAATAAAAGAACCAAAAATATCAATGGCGCGTTTAAAAAATAACCAAACCTTTTGTTTTGGTGAAAAAGTAAAAGAGGCCTTTGCCCCCCTTGATTCATTTTTTTCGCACGAATTCATATGTCTTTGCATATTATGAGTACGTATGTAACCAGTTGTAAAGGAAAAGTAAGTATAGATAGGTCTTTGAAACCAATTTAATTTTCGCCAGTACTGCAAATTTGTCTAAATCCTTCTTAATCGGAGCCAAACAAATCCCCGTCTTTGGTAAATAGCACCATATAATTTTGGTGCCGTAACAATGTTTTTAATAAATTATATCGCTTTGCGATA
>CAKUWP010000019.1:0-45225 GCA_934699525.1 uncultured Bacilli bacterium | reverse complement strand
GAAAAAGGAAATGGGATTCAGCGTTTGAAAGGGCGGGGCGATGCGACTAGGAATTACACAAACATCTTGCAACTCCCTGAATCTGATAATATGAATCTTGAAAACGTGGGTTTATGCGGGACTATGTGTATTAGAAACACCATTACAAAGCGAACGAATTATCTATTTATGCGTTACTGAAAATTCTAAGAGAGTATCGCGAGTCTTGGGTAACGCAGGATTCGCGATACTCTCTTTTATTGCCTAAATATTGTTGTTTACTGCCTAATATGAGATATAATTTAAGCAGAAAAGAGAAATCATTAATGAGAAAATTCGATTATTCGTTTTTAGAAAACCAAGTCCCCGCTAGATTGCTGAATTTAACAGCAATTATTTATGATATCAAAGGTAAAGAAAGTGTTCGTTTACATGATAATCCTAAACTTTTTAAAAAATTAAAAGAAAAGGCCATTAGAGATTCTATTAAAGGAAGCAACGCTATTGAGAATATTCATACAACGGAAAAGCGTATTAACGAGATTGCTGCCGGTGATAATAATGCTTTCACACATCCTGAAAAAGAAATCATTGGTTATAGAAATGTTCTTAATGATATCCATGCTTTTAATGAAAGAATCATTTTTGATAAAACCACAATATTATCTCTTCATAAACAATTGTTAGATGTCGCTAAAAGCGAGAACAGGGGTCAATTCAAAAAAGAACCAAACTTTATCAGCGAAACAAGAAATGGCAAAAAATATGTTGTTTTTATTCCTGTGGCTCCGAAAGATGTCGCAGAATCAATTGATCAAATGCTAATTGCTTTTAATGAAGCAAGCCACAATCCAAACATCAATCCATTATTGTTAATTTCGTGTTTTATCTTAGATTTTCTTTGTGTTCACCCATTTGATGATGGAAACGGAAGAATGTCTAGATTGTTAACGTTATTGCTACTTTATAAACGTGGATTTGATATCGGAAGATTTATTTCCATTGAAAATATGATTAATGAAAACAAAGGAGAATATTACCGTACCCTTCTAGAATCATCTATAAATTGGCAAGATAACAAAAACAATTATGAACCATTTATGCTGTACATGATTCAAATCCTCTATGAATGCTATACCAAATTAGACGAGAATATCTTTTCTCAAATCGATAAGAAATTATCAAAGACAGAAAGAATAGAAGTGCTTTTGCTAAATGCTTTTGTTCCTATTTCCAAAAAAGGAATACAAGATCAACTCCCGGATGTAAGTGAACAATTAATTGAGATGGTTTTAGCCAAATTACTTAAAGAAGGAAAAATAATTAAAATCGGTACATATAAAGATGCGATGTATTATCGTAATTAGTGTTTGTGACTGATATGTAATTTAATTCGTTTCAACCCTGCGAAAACACATATACTAATTCGCGTCTCAACGTTGAAAGGCGCATACATTCTGTGTCTCAACGCACGTTGAAACCGTTGTGGAATTAGCCTTAAGGAAATAACGCCTGTTCAAAAGCTTCTTCCCCGCTATTTACACCTTTTTGCAGGTTATTCGATATAGCAATTTACACCTTTTTGCAAAATCTGATTTAGAAGTATCGATTTGCAATACGAATGCAAGGGCGCATATTGATGTGGGGTTTTGAGGCTATTACAGAACTAAGGATGCATAGCAAAAATGAATAACAGAGATCGAATATAGTCTATGAAGAACTGCTCCAATACGCAAAGCGGATGAAATGCGATAAGTCAATGAGACAATATTTGGAGGTGCTCGTATGATTAGCGAAAAATCAGTTAAGATACATCAAAGCGAAATTGCATTTCGCGAAGTTGAAAATAGAAAGCAGGTGTCAAAATGAGCTCGGAATTGTATTTTTACAGAGTGAAAAAGGTAGATAGGATTTTGCCGAAAGTGATTGATATCGATGAAACGCCTATCGATTATTCCTATTCAGATGAAGACCATGCTGCTGACTGGGAAAAGGAAATAGGGCAAAGATGCCTGATAAAACATCGTACAATAGACATTTTTGATACGGCGAAGAAAGTGTTCGGTAGACCAGCAAAATCAATGCAATATATGAATTGTGGTGATTTCCGATGCTTTGATGAAGGCGGGGATTTGATCGGTGTTCTCACGCAGGAAATGATGGAACCGCATTATTATACTGACGAGACATGGTCTTACGTTTATGAAAAGGAACAGATTCTGGAAGGCGTTTCCGCGTATCCGATAGAATCGGTTCGCAACGGGATATTGAATTATGAAGCTCTGATTGCCTGGGCAGAAGAGGTGACAAAATATATCGATGAGCATTACTCTGGCGAATGTTACCAAGAGGAAGGCCAAACTTTATTTGCCATAATGAAGGCTGCGCTGTGTGCAAAGGCGGGAGAAATGATTTGCTGCTGTGTTGACTGAATCCATAGCAACTGCTTTTTGCTAGCCCACGCTGTCGATAAACGCAATTGGAGTGCCTACTTTCTGGCTACCAATACAAGATGGCGTAGTGAAGCGGTGTGTAACAAAACCTGCAAAAATGTTTCACACTGATTCGCATCGCTGATTTTCAAAATAAAATAGGGTGCAAAGAGGAGCCGTCTGGCACCCTTTTGAAAAACGGATTTTACCCCTTTGCGGCCGTGATTTATCATAATGGCATGAAATTCAAGGCGATATTTGACAAATACCCTGCTGCAAAGGTCATTGTCTGCACCACCGACTTTTCTGTAAATTCCGCTTACAAGGATGACGAGGAATTCATTCGCTTCACAAAAGAGAAAATCGATTTAAGGAATTACGCGAAGAAGCGTTATGAAAACAAGCAGGAGACGATTCGATTTTATTTATACAACATTGTTTCCATCGCTTTGAAGCTGGAAGGCTTTGAGTTCCAATATCTGACGTGGAATTATGGCCATTACGATTATGGCAACGAATTAAGTAAGGAATTGATTGAAAAAGTTAGGGAACTATATCGAAAGTATCTGCCCTTATATCATCGATTGATCCAATATGTGATTTTCAATAGCTGCCTTAAACATGAAGTTGCCGATGTCCTCAAAAAACATGTGATACGCGCGAACCTGGAAGAGTTCTTTATTTTGAACAACGGGGCACACAAGCTGACGTTAGTGATAAGCCTAGAGGAAGAAGTGAAAGATTATTTGATTAACGAGGTAAAGAGCGAGGAAGAACTAGGCAGCACATATCTTGAATATGCTCTTTATAAAGGCCCACATTTGACTGGGGGCGAAGGTCTTTATGGCTGCATCCCTCACGAAGACTGCCTATACGAAGACGAAGAAGAGGAAGAATAATCGCCACAGAATTTGGTGAGTAAACTGCTAGTTAGACAATCGCGAGCATTAATCGAAGACAAGTATTTGAACCAAGTGGCCCGTGCGAATGAAATCCGGCGTCGTTAACGTTGCAGATATTTATAAAAATGAAAAAACTGACACGATAACTTCGCAATAACCATATTGCAGGTTTTAGAAGATGGTTAACGGATTCATAGAAGAGGACGATTGCTCCATTGGATGCATGCCTTTGGCCGTTCTCGCTTTATTAAGCGGGACTCTGCATAATTTATTTAATTTTTTATGCACCAAATTCCCGAAACCATTTGTTTTATACATCAAATATGGTTTCGACGGCGATTCGGTATTATCGAAAATGAGTGATACAGTGGTAAGCTCGTTGAAGCTTATCGCTTTATGGTGAAGTGCCGGAGGAAGGAGTTCTACGGCCCCAAGTGGCTGGAGTCCGAAGATGAAAAACCACCGAATTGCTCGGCGGATAGTTCTTCCGCTTTACGTCATTCTAGTCCGCGTCGTTTATAAACACGATTAGAGTGTCTATTTTAAGGCTGCCAATCTAAGAAATGGAAAGTTCTCTAAATGGTCGAAGGCGCAAAAAGGAATTTCTTTCGTGTGCAAAACCTTGAAAGGAAACCCGGGTGACTAATTTTAAAGACGAAAAATAAGGGCTAGATTTTGGCTTTCAGGTTCTTCGCGCTGGTCTTCAACAGAGTTTTCCTTGTCACGAAACGCGACATGAAATATTGGAACCGATTCCCTTTGCCGATGATGTAAAAGTCATTACCCTTCATGGACTGGGTATAGCCGATTTGAGCCACCTCTTTGGCCTCAATGGGTTTCTTCTTTTTGAAGGTGAAGTCGTTATGGGCCTCGGCGACGAATTTGGAATTAAAGGGCCCCGGGCATAACGTTAAGCACTTCACGTTGGTATTCCTTAATTCGAAGGATATCGCGCTGGATAAGTTATAAACGTAGCCTTTTACCGCGTGATAGGTGCACATATAAGGTCCGGGATAAAGCCCAGCGATCGAGCATACGTTGATGATATGTCCTTCGTCATTGGCAAGCATATCGTCAAGATAGACTCGTGAGAAATAAAGAAGGGCGTTGCAGCAGACGTTGGTCATGGCGATTTGCTTATAAACTTCCATGTCTTTGAAGTCTTTGCAGTCCCCAAAACCGGCGCAGTTGACAAGGTTATTGATAAATAAGCCGTTTTCTTTAGTGAAAGCTAAAACCCCGGCATAGGTTTCTTCTTTGCTTAAGTCCGCGACGAAGGTGAAGACTTCGATATTAGGATCCTTCTTTTGAATTTCTACTTTTACGGAAACGAGGGCCTCGCTGTTGATGTCGACTAAAACGACGTTATTTCCTTTTGAGGCGTAAAGCAAAGCAAATTCTTTGCCTAATCCGCTGCCAGCACCAGTAATTAAAGTGGCTTTCTTCATTGGTTTTTTCTCCCTGAATTTTTGGTTTTACGTGCATGGGACACGTTTGTTGTATTGATTATATTCCGTGAGGAGAAGCGGGAAAAGAAAGGGTGTCTCTGTCGAAACATTAATTTTTTGACGTTTGGTCATGGTGGTGCCTTGGCTAAGGGCAAAACGGGAGAGAACAACAGCCCATTTTTGTAAACAAAAAGCCATAGAATACGTACTACAGTACAAAAAACAATGCTTTTTTTGCGTTTTTTTGGTAAAATGAATTCATGAATATTTATCATGGAAGCAAGCAAGTGGTAGAGCATCCAACATTGGGCGGCTCCAACCCCCACAATGATTATGGCCCTTCTTTTTACATGACAACCGACCTTAACCAAGCAAAATCTTGGGCGTGCAAAAACGGAACCGCCGGGGTGGTTAATCAATATCGAATCGATGATCGAAGATGGGGCTCTTTAAAGATTTTGGATTTAACGCGAAAGGATTCCTTTAACGTATTGAGTTGGATTGCCATTCTGATGCACTTTAGAAAACTGGAAACGTCCTTCGAACGTAGAAATAAGCCAGCTTTAGTATGGCTATCGAAATATTTTATCGATGTCCGGGAATATGACGTTGTCATTGGATTTCGCGCGGATGATTCCTATTTCCGGTTTCCTTCTTCTTTTGTTTCAGGGGAATTGTCCCTCGATGATTTGGAGAAAATCTTTCTTCTTGGCGACTTGGGAAAACAATACGCCTTTATGTCTCAAAAAGCGCTGAATGCCTTGCGTTTTGACCGTGTCATCCCCTGCGAAGAAGAATATGTTGGACATTACTATTCCGTCGTCAGCAAAGCTACGGCTAAATTTAACGAGGTTCTTAATTGGCCTCGTAGCCCCGATAAAACTTACGTTCTTGATTTGATGAGAAAAGACCATGTACGCTGAATATCTTCACGAATATACTGACGACTTAGAAAGGGTATTATCCCTAGGCTATCATTGCGGCTATTCCACTTCGGCATTGGAAAGGAAAATCGCCTATTCTTCTTTCTTTTTAAAGCTAGAAGACGATGGTTTAGGATTGCCCCCGATTGTTCATGACGAGGACCTTGTTAAAGAAGTGCTTTCGGAAATAAAAGCCCCTTTGAAGGATGTGCCTGTTTATAATCCGTGCCTTTGGGCAGCGGAAGCCTTTCTTCGTATTCAATTGGAAACGCGATTAACCTTTGAATGCATTTTCTTATATCTTCCAATTGCTAAGATGTATGAACTCTTTCCTTTATTTCATGAAATGGATTTCTCTCAAATCGTTCAAGAGTTTAAAAGGCGTTATCACGAAAAATCCGCTTTCGCTATTTTGCTAGAAAATTACGGCTATTCCCTGAAATATGTTTCCGAGCAAACGGGGATATCCTATGATAGTTTGCAAAGTTGGAAACAAAGAAGAAGAAACATCCAAAATGGCAACGTTAAAGATGTATTTAAATTGGCCAGGGTCTTCCATATTCGCATGGAAACCATCGCCGAACTTCCCCAATAGTCCTTATAGAACCTCGCGGGCGTTATTATGATTACGAAACGAAGAAGGGGGTTTCTTTTCGTAACGTTTAAAGATTTTGACGAAGTAATTCGGATCGTCGCAACCGACAAAGCGTGCGACTTCCCCGATGGGCAATTCAGTTTCTAATAGAAACTTTTTCGCCTCTTTTACGCGGTTTCTTCGCCAAAACGATGGATGGTCTTGCCGGTTTCTTCTTTGAAGACGTGTTCTAGATGCGATTTGCTGACGTTCATTTTCTTTGCTAAATCGTCCAAGGACCAATGAGTTTCAAGATGCAGGTAGATATAGGCAATCGTTTGTTTGGACAAAGCCCCAACGAGATCGTCGGCTGCGGCCTATCGAGCAGAAAAGGCGACAGGAACACGTATTTCGACGATTTGGAGACGGTCGCCGAAAAGATAAAGAAAAGAGACGGGCTCAATCCGATTTTGCATGCCGATCAAAACACCGTCTACGCTTCAAAGGGTTTCGACGAGGAAAGGCCGTCGTGCGCCTTGGGTTACGCGATGCCCAAGGCGTATAGGGAAGCGGCCACAAAAAAAGGGGGCCCGTCCCAAAGAAGCCGAGCAAAATCAAATACGAGAGGAAACAAAGGACAATCAAGGAGGCGAAAAAAAGAATCAACAAAAAGTGTCTACAAAACGTTGACTACTGCAGTGAATGAAATCAACGCGCTGGACGTCAAAATGGCAAAGACGACCGATTATTCTAGATCTATTGGAGCTTTTGCAAGCAAAGATAAAGCCTATAAATTCAACGGTTCTTATTGGACTAGAACCCCTTCGAATGATTTTGCTTATTGCGCTTGGAATGTAAATGCGGGCGGAGTTTTGAGCGAATACGCCGTCGATGGTTCCTCACATTCCATTAGACCCTGTATTCAAATTTCCTTCTAGGCACGCTGGAAGTTGCTAGATGATGGCGTAATTCCTAGTCACATCGCCTGCGGGAATCCGCAAAACCGAAACATGGAATGCGTCTTCCCCAAAAGCGACGAAACACGCCTCGTTGCATTCCTTTCTCGACCCTTTGACGTAGGCGGCTTTGAAATCGTCCGCGATCTCTTATTCCTCCCTCAGCGTCGACGTCGCCTGCCCCGTTTCCATCGACGAAAAATGTTGCATAATTGACATGTCCCTCCCAAGCGTGCGGCTTCCCCGATGGGCAAATCGGCTTGAATAACAAGAAACAACCATTATAATATTTTTGTAAATCGTAAATTACAAAAATTATGAAATTCATCGGAAGAGAGCAAGAACAAAAAACCATACAAAGATTGATGTCCAAAGATGGGTATCAAGGATGCGTTATTTATGGACGTAGACGCATGGGGAAAACAGAGCTTGCCCGCAAGTGCGTTTTGGAACAAAAAAGCCCCGTCGTTATGTATCAATGCAAGGAATCTAACGAGCAGGATAATGCAGAGATGCTGACGGGCCTGTTACGTACGGTTTTGAATAACCCTTACTTGTCTTTTGCTACTTTTATGGACGCGGTGAGGTTTCTTTTCGACTATTCCAAAGACCATGAAATCATCTTAGTTCTGGACGAGTATCCTTATCTTAAAAACTTAATCGATGGCTGCGATTCCAAATTGCAAAGCATCATTGATGATCATGCGATGAACTGCAACCTTAAGCTGTTTCTGCTTGGAAGCAGCATTTCCACGATGGAAGACATCTTAAATCACGACAATCCCCTTTATATGCGGTTTCAAACCTCGATTCTTTTAAAGCAAATGGATTATTGGGATTCTGCGCAGTTTTACCCTCATTATTCCAACGAAGACAAAGTCTGTATGTACGCCGCTTTTGGCGGGGTTCCGTATTTCAACGCCCAAATCAATGATCGCATTAGCCCAAAAGAGAATATCATCCGCCTCTTGAGTGGCCAATTCTCGGGCATGAAGGAATTCTTGGACACTTATTTAAAGCAGGAACTAAGAAAGGTGAATAGCGCGAACGCAGTGTTCGAGGCCGTTGCCTTAGGAGCGTTCCATTATACGGATATCCTGTCCAAGTCTCGTGTGGAGTCTTCTCCGCTTTTAAATAGCATTCTCCAGAAACTAACAAAGATGGACTTGGTGGAATATGTCTCCCCCATCAATAACAAAAACGACAGGCAAAAATCGGGATATCGCATCAGCGATTCCTGCGTGAAGTTTTATTATCATTTTGTTTATCGGAATGCTTCGGCGCATGCCATCCTTGATGACGATATTTTCTACGAGAAATTTATTCATGAGGATTTTGAGAAATTCTTTGTGCCGAAAACGTTTGAAGAAATATCAAAACAATTCCTGGTTCGTCTCAATAAAAAAGGCCAATTAGAGCCGATGCTGGTTGATATCGGCACTTATTGGTACGATCAACCAAGCCAAAGGAAAAACGGCCAGTTTGATGTCGTTGGGAAAACCGAAGACGGCTATGTCTTCTTTGAATGTAAATACACGAACTCGCCATTGAACGATGAGGTTATTAAAGAAGAACTGGAACAAGTCGCGTCTACAACGTTGAAACCGGTCCAATACGGATTCTTCTCGAAGAATGGTTTTGATCTTAAAAACCACTACACGTATCTTTTATATTCGTTGGAAGACCTGTATCGCTAGACGTATTTTGGGAGTAAAAAACGAGCCTCATGCGGGCTCGTTTTCGTTGTTGGGTTGAGGTTAATTCAAGGTTCCTTCGCCAAAGGTGGTTTGACGGAAGCGGCATTGAATGACGTATTCTTCGCCACTAGGATCGGTGACATCCACGTGGACATCCCATCCCAAGGGCCAGGTTTCGGGGGCTCCGGCGCTCATCATGAGGTATAGTTGGATTTGATTATTATTCGTATTCTGAATGTCGTAACTGGACAAAGTGATTCCATTTTTCAAGAAACCATCGCATTCATTTTTAAATTCGCCGTCTCCAATGTAGGAAAGGGTGAATTTGGCTTTAAATTGATAATCGTTACGATTGTCCATCGTCATTTTGAGGACGCTGTTATCCACGAACAGGGTCATGCCTGCTCCTTGGATGGTCCCGTTGTTCACTTTCAACGATTTCGCTCCGACTGAAGGATCGGAAACGGTGATAGTCTTTTCAACGGTGTAAGTTTTGCCAGCAAGCGTCATCGTAATAGCAAGTTTGCCTTGTCCTTTGGCCACGCCTTTGATGGTAGCAACGCCACCATTCGCGGTAACGGTGAACAATTCGGGGTTCTTGCTTTCGAATGCAAAGGTTGCATCGCCATCAAGATAGAAGCCCTTTTCGGCCTTCACTTCGGCGGTCGCACCCACTTTGACAGAAGTGGCGCCGCTGACGTTTAACGGAAGAGCCACTTTATCATTTTTAAAGTTGACCGTTCCTTCGTAAACAACGTTGTTGGCCGGATCTTTGAAAGTTACTTTAATGGCAAGCGGGTTGCCAACAGGAGCGCCACTCATGATGACGTAGAGTTCGCATTGGTCGGCAGGACCCTGGAAGAACTGGTTCTGGACGGTGAAAGAACCTGTGGTGATCTCCACTGTGCGTTCTAAGCTCTTTAACTGTTCAGGGGTTAGTCCCATGGCGGCTGCATTGATGCGAACAAACACGCCACCGCCTTGAACGGCACAGGTATCCAAGAAGACAACCTCTTTCTTTGTAGCGGCTTGGGCTTTCACGTTAATCGAATGAGTTAACGAAGCGACAACGGCTCCATCCGTCATCTTGCAGGTAACAACAGCGTCGCCGCCTTTTTCGCCGTGGATGGTAGCAGTTTTGCCATTGGCTTTGATGGAAACGGCATCACTAGAAGTGGCCCATTCAAAGGTCGCGGTTTCGGATGTGTATTTCGTGACGGCTTCTAACGTAATGTCTTCACCAGCAGAAATCGCATTGGCACCTTTGATCGCAGAAAGCTTCGGGGTGACGTCTTCGCAGGTGTAATAGAAATCGATGGAGCTAAAAGAGGTTCCTTCCCCAGCACCAAAGGAGATAAGGACCTTTTTTGCGTTGGTTCCGTCGACGACGGTGTTGAGTTGGTAGGCTTTATTACTTACGGCCCCAATCGGTTGGTTGCCTAGGTTTTTCTCCCCGTAATCAAAGAACGTGGAGTTGGCTCCGGTTTTGGAATCCATGTTATTGATGACAACCTTATGGAAGCCGGCGCCAGCGCGTTTGTTTGCGGAGATGGTGGAACCGGAATAATCCATGTTATAAAGGGTTCCTTGAGAAATGGTGACGGTGGAACCGGCGACGGAAGCGCCGTCTACGTGGAATTTCGTTCCGGAAACGATGAATTCACCAGCTTTTCCATCTTTAATACCGGCGGCAATGTCCGCTGCGGAAACACGAATCATCATCGTGTTCGATTCTTCCGCGTGCATCGGAAGAACGTTTTTCAGTCCTCCACCAAAATAATTAGCGGTCACTACGCCTGCGGCTGCTAATGAGCCCGCAAGAATGGCGATGGAGAGAACTTTTAAATTCTTTTTCATCTTTGCTGATTTCCTTTCTGCCCCTTTGTTTAGGATGCATTGCAAATGATGTATGGTTTAGACCATATTATGTAACAATAATAGAATGCGGTTTCCCATTTTTCAATAAGTTTTAGAAACCGCTTTCTTAACGATGGTAGGCCATCTTTTTTCCAAAAAACGTCATTTTTCGAAAGCGGTTTCCCATTTTATTAAGTTCCCATCAACACTTCCTAGTTGTTTCCCTGCTGTTTCGTAAATCATTTCCTCTTTGGCACGAGAAAGGAGAAGGGCAAATCGCTTAACGCGGGGTTATAAAGTCCAACTCGTGAAGGAATGGGCTTCCGCTTGGATGGTTTTGGCTTGTCCATTCACGTGGCAAGTTAATGTTTCCTTGGAGGAAGAGGGATTCCAAACCATGGCGCGACGTGCCCCGTTATTGTTATAAACGGTCGCACTGCAATAGGTGCTGGGATCAAAGTAGGCATCAACGTCTTTATTCCCAAATGTGTTGAGACCATGAACCATCCAATAGGAACCGATCAATTCGTTTTTATAATCGTCGTTTTGAATTTTCGCGCTATCAAATTGGCTCATCGCAGCAGAGGGATTGACCAAAGCTTCGACTGCCCACATGTTGGAGAGCCAGGTTCTGGGGGCACCTCCGCATTTTCTTTCCATTTCGGAATAGATTTTTTGGAATACGGCCTTTTCTTTTTCCCCGATGACGTAATGACTTAGATATTCTCCGGTTGGGAGCCAATGGATGCCATAAATGAATTCGGGATTCGAGCCAAACCATGTGGCACAGCTGTTCTTTCCGCCCCAAAGAATTCCAATGACGTGGGTGTAATTAGCCAAGGAGTCGATCCAATTATCTTCGTCATAGTTAAACCAATATTGCTTGATGGATGTCATTTCTGTGGCAAATCCATAGGCGGCGGCATTGGAAAGAGAAGGATCTCCTAGAGCCTTTGCTAGTAAGTATCCTGCCGTCCAACTATTGAGGGCTTCCCCACAACTTTCTTGGTCGTTCCCGTCTCCAAAATCGCCGATTCCATCCGCCCAACTATGCCCTGCATAGGAATCAAATCCACGTAAAATGGGCATCTTTTCGTTTGAGCCGTCATTCATGTAATCCTGAAGGACGAGTTTGGCCATGGAGCCGTATTGGCTTAAGAATGCCGAATCGTACATGGCAAGAACTGCAGAAGCAAAAACAAGGTACCCGGAAGTGAAATGGTGGTCGGAAATACGGGTGCTATTGGAAAAATTATTCGTGGAATAAAGCAACGAGCCAAATTTCTCGTCGAAGAAGAAATAACGAACGTCATCTTTTCCCGAATAGGTGAACCAGTCTACTAACAAGGTTTTAAGACGACCTTTTAACGAATCGCGAAGGGCTGCTTCCCCAATCTGGTCCGCGGCGATAAGAGCTTGGGACAAAGGATAAAGAGCTTTGGCATTCCAATAAGGTCCCGGGGCATTGGCAAAATCCTTGGAGGAATCCTTCCAATCAAGGGAGACGTTGTTAGAAAGCTTGGTATCGTCCAAAAGGGTATTCATCCACCCCTTCAAGGCATTTTTATCGATGACGTCAGGGAGGACAAAACTAGGGAGAACGCCATAGAAATCGTTTTTCGTCTCAAACGCGTAGTCGGGGAGCATTTTGCTGGTTCCACGGAATGTCTTTTTCGTGTATTTCGAAGGAACGGCTTCGCTTTTCTTCCATTGATGGGGGAAGAGGGAGAACAGGCCCTTTTCATCGGATTCGGTGAAATTTTGTCGGTTGGATCGGAATTTCGTTGTTACGGTCTTCCCCTCGATTTGATATTCGGAATGAAGGGACAAGGGAACGGAATAACCGTGTTGGCGATAGAAAGGAGCCTCTTCCACGTTGTTTATGGAGGCGATGGAAACTAAATTTCCTTCTCCTAGCGTCAAATTCACTTGAGCCATGAACGCGGCATTGAGCTGCGAGCCTTGGCTAAAGGTGAAAGTGGAGTTTTTTGGAACGTTAACAAGATACCAAAGGTCTTGATGTTGGGCGGCTCCAACCGCGGAACTTGGGAAGGCGGTGGCGTAGCCGTAATGAACGTTAGGATAACGAACTACTAACGCCTCCCCCTTGTAGGTGGAACCCGTTATTTTTTCTCCGGATACGCTATAGAACTCATAGGGTGCTGTGCATCCTGCAGTGCGGAGATTTAACTGAAGGCTCGACGTTTTGCTTTCAAAGAAGGCGTAAGGGGAAGACTCGCTTCCCTTAAACACCATTTCATCTTCCCCGTTCTCTATGGTGCGTAAAGAAAGTTCGACGGAGGATTCGCTATAATCGCTTACAAACACTTTTGGCGTCCCTTTTAGTCCAATGGGAGAGAGGGTTAAATCCGTGAAAGTTGGCCGGAAATTCTCCATCGTGGTTTGCTTGGCTCCTGTTGTATCAGGGGCATCAAAATATTGGGTGAATCCCGTTCCTCTGCAGGAAATTTGGAAGCCGTTCCCAAAAGAAACGTCTAAGGGGTTCATGCATAAAGCGGTGGAGCCGCCATTATTTCCATACATCATTCCCGTGAAGAATTGATTGGAGGGCACGGCTCCTTTGTTATAGAGGCGGGCATCCAAATTAACGGGGTCTGGTGCTCTTTTGAAAAGGTTTTCGTTATCTCCGACAGCAGAAGGAACGTTGCCAGTTCGATAACTTCCTTGCCCCAAGGTTACGGTTCGATCTTCTCCTTCTCGCTCAACGCGTTGAGGATAAACAAACGGGCTATCATCCACGATAATGGTTCGCGTCACGGATCCGGAAGACTGATTTTCGTTTACCGAATAAGTAAGGGCATATTCGCCTTTCTTTCCATAGTTGACGAAACCTTTCACTTGAATACAGACCGTTAAATCCACACCATTTTGGCTTTTAGCGGTTACACCGTCTAAAGCGTGGAAATAATGACCGACGGACCAATGTGTCGTGCCGATTCCTTCAAAAAGAACATTTCCTACCGGTTCTGGGTCGGGAATATCAGTATCACTAGTGGAGGAATTAGATGAATTACTGGAGGAACTAGATGAAGAGGAAGTGCTAGAAGAAGGACTCTCAGAAGAAGGGTGGCTACTTGGGGACTCGCTTTCGCTTGAACTGGGTTCGTTTTTGGAACTCGTAGAAGAGTTGTCTACAAAACTAGAATTGCTAGAGGAACTTTGGGAGGGAGTAGACCCACACGCCGCTAATAGCAACGAAGAAGTGGCAAGAGCTAAGAGAATTTTTGTTTTTTTCATATGGTAGTGCCTCGTTTTAGGAAAACGGTTTCCCCTTCGAAAATATACCATAAAATTTAATTGTTGTAAGGGCTTTCAAAGAAAAGAACAACGAACTCTTCCCCCTCTCGTGGACGTGTTTCCCCTCAAAGATTACAATGGAATGGATGAACCGATTCGACGATTTAGAAAAAATTTCTGTGTTAAAAAAACAGAGGATTGTTGGTTTGTTGCTCGCCGTTTTAATCGCGGTTCTATTTTTCCTTGGTTTCCTTTTTTGCTTCCTTTTCCAAACCCGCGCCACCATGATTGCGTGGATCATAGGGACTACGGCCTTTTCCGTAGTTTGTATTACGTTTTTCCTCTATTCCTTTTTCGTGCTTTATCAGCCAGTAAATGTTTACCTCAAGCTTTTGACGAACCCTAAAAAGAAGGAAAATTTTGAAGCGGGGATTTTTCTTAAACTAGGCGAATATACAGAAACTCATCAAGGGGTTGTCTGCCACATTCTTTGGGTGGAACAAAACGAAAAAACGTTGCAAATCCCTGTTCAAAAGGATGAGAAGATTGAATTGAAACCTGGGATTTCCTACCGGTTTTTATTAAAAAGTGACATCGTGATTGGATGGGAGGAAGGACAATGAACCTCCGTCCTAGCAAGAAAACAATTCGCGATTTCTTTGTCCGCTTTGGATGGGGAATCCTGGGAGGAGGGCTTCTAAGCTTCCTTGTTTTGGATTTTTCGTTGCGGGCCATCAATGCGATTCAGCCTCGCGAAAAATTGGACTTTTTCATTGAGTCCTATGCTTTGAAGGAGAATACGTTGGCGGAAGATATGGTTGCTCGCTTTGAAAATCAGGGGATTTTACAGTGCAACATTTATCACGTTTATCCCGAAGAAGCGGCGATAGGACAACGGTTCCAAGCCCAAGGATTAACCAGCGACTTTTGCATTTTAAGCGAAAGTGACGTGAAGGGTTTTCGGGATATGATGGGTGAATTCTTCCGCCCGTTAGACGAGGATTCCAAAAAAGAAATGCTCCAGGGCACAAAGAAGAACTACGACACCTATTCCGCGCTCGGCCTGGAATGGGGACTTCAACTTCATGACTCCAATGATTCCACGTATAATCAGCAATTCGACTTCTCCCCTTTGCTTTCTTTCTCCAGCCCTAAGCCAGATAAGCAGGAGTCCTTTTATCTATTTTTCCTTGCTCAAAGCGTCCATTTTGGAAAAGAGGATCGCCTCGGCTATGAGGCTTGTTCGTATTTCCTTCAGTTTTATGAGGCAAAAGCATGAAAGAAACGAAATTACCCACGGAAGATCACCTCTTGCCCGATACGCGTCTAGAGTTATTGAAAGACACCTTGCGATATCGTTTTCTTGATGTTGTTCTTCTTAGCATTTTGACGGGCTTGTTTTTTCTTCCTTTGATTCTTTGGATCGTCGTGGCAACTTCGCTCGGGTTATTGAATTCATCAAGCATCGCTTCCGTCTTGCTTACTTATGGCATCGCGATTCTTGGCTTTATGATTGCGGGATTTGGCTTAGGTGGAACCTTTTACGTGTGCAAGAAAATGGCGTGGGGAGAAGGGGGAACGCTTGGCACCGATTTTTTGGAAGGGGCTGTCAAAAACATGGGTACGTCCCTGGCTCTTTTTGGCTTTTTGGGAATTTTATATTTCGCCATCAAGACGGAATCCGCATGGATGTCTTTGGATGAAACCTTGCCTCATGCGGCGAAGATATGCTTTTCCGGTCTTTCTTATGGCTTATTTCTTCTATGCTTATGCTCCTCGTTATTTCACTTAGCCCAATCTACCATTTACGAGGATCGATTCCTCTCGCTTTGCTGGAATAGCATCAAATTTCTCGTGGGGAAAGTTTTGACGAATATCCCCGTGTTCTTGCTTACCCTCTTTCCTTTCTTCCTCATGGAATTCTTGCCCTATCTTCTTGCCACCATCCTTTCCCTTTTCTTCCTCCTCCTTTTTTGGTTTGGGTTTTCTGCTTTTGCGTTCACCCTTTATGCCCATTCCATTTTTGACAAAGTCATTAACCAAAACCAATTCCCTGAAATTGTGAGAAAGGGATTGCGGAAACACTGAGGTGATATTTCCTAAATTGTGTAGGAAACCGATTGCAAGGGTCATTTTTCCGTGCAATACTTTGAGAAACTTCAGGAAACATTCCACATGGCAAACGTAACGATTTATGACGTCGCAAAAAAATGCGGCGTCTCCCCCGGAACGGTTAGCAAAGCGATCAACAACTATTCCGCCATCCCCTCCAAAACGAAAGAACGCATTTTAAAAGCGATGAAGGAGATGAATTACATTCCTAATATCGGGGCGAAAGCCCTTTCCAAACGAGTATCCAAAAATATTGGGGTTCTCGCTTATTTTGGAATGGACATCTCTCCTTTCAAGTCACCCCTATTCACGGAGATCCTTGACTCCGCTCAAAGCGACTTGAATTCCCAAGGATATGATTTGCTTTTCGTCTCTCATAACGTCGATGGTCGGGACGGAAGCTTTTATGAAAACTGCGTCTCCCGTAATGTGGCGGGAACTTTGCTTTTCGGCGACATGTCCAACCCCGAAATGAAAGAAGTGACGGAAAGTTCGATTCCCTGCGTGGCTTTCGACTACGCGGATTCTAACGTTACCGGCGTATTTTCCAACAACAAAGAAGCGATGAAAGAATTGACCCGTTACCTCATTTCCCTAGGTCATAAGCGCATCGTATTTGTCCATGGTGAGCAGTCTCGCGCGACGGATAAACGCATTGAGGGTTTTAAAGAAGCCATGAACGAAGCGGGTATCGCTTTGCGGGATGACACCTTGGTTCCAGCGAGGTATTTGGACGTAGATTCCGTCGCGAACATCACCCGAAATTTGATGCGGCGTATTCTTCCTCCAACCGCCATTCTTTATCCGGATGATCGGTCCGCGATTCGCGCCCTAGCCACCTTGCAATCCCTAAGATTATCTTGTCCCGACGATGTTTCCATCGCTGGATTTGACGGGTTGGAGATTTCTCAAATCGTTTCCCCTCATCTAACCACCGTGAAGCAAGACACGGCCAAGATTGGGAAGATATTGGCCAAAGAATTGATTGATCTCATTGAAAAGAAAAAGACCACCAACGAAATCATCGAAGCTCGCGCTTCCTTGATCATTGGGGAATCGACTTCATCCTTAAAAAGCGAATGAAAAAGGCGGCTGCCGAGGGGTAGCCGCCTTTTCGTGATTGCTTTTAGGCAAGTTTTAGAGATGCGTTATTGTAACTAACTCCGCCTTCTTCGGAGGTAATCGTGATATGAACCGTGGAGGCCCCTTCTGGTACCGTGAGATCACGCGTTATTTCCTCCCAATTCGTGGTAGAAACAGGGATGACTTCGGTTTTGCCAACGATCTTTCCGCTGGCCTTTCGATAGGAGATTTCGATGTTGCCTGAACTAGCGGTATTTTGAAGTTTTGCGTTGATTTTGAATTTTGCTTTGGTTCCCGGATAAAGCAAACTCACGTCTTGGCCTAGATATTCTCCATGGTATTCTTCCGTGGAATTTGCGGCGTTTAAGGTGAAGTAATGGTCACCGCCATTTGATTCTAAAACCGTGTTGCCCATCGAGGATTCTTCCCGTTTCCATCCAAAATAGGAATTGTCCGCTTTCGCGATGTCTATCGTTTCAAAATTGGCATTGGAAAGTTTCTCGATGTGATTCGTTTCCGCATAGGGAACGGACTCTGGGGCGATTTCGCTGGGGGATTTGTGACTATAGGAAGGATTTCCCCTGGCTTCTTCACAATATTGGCTTACGGAATCGAATTCCACGTAGGAAATCTCTTTGACGATCATGTAGTCGGTGTCGAAATAAGGGTTTCCGGCCCATGAGGGGGGCCATAACCCGATCCAAAGGGGCATGGCAGTAGTAGGAACGGCATCTCCGTCAATGGATTGGATGAGAATGCCGTCGATAAACCAGTCGATCCACGTCTTTCCGCTTCCTTGGTAATCGGTATACCAATCGAAAGTGAATTTATGGAATTTTCCATCATTAAGGTAACCGATTTTAGTTACGTCGACATTTTGAGTTTCTTTCATGGAGTGGGTTGTCCACGTGGTGCACCACTGATTGGTGTATTGCCCGTCTCCCCCAAGTTCGATGTCGATTTCGTTTTGAGAGGTTTCTTCGTTTCCAGTGGCGCAGTAATACGTCCACATGGCGGTAACTCCACCTTCCCGCGGCATCGGGCGCATGTCGATTTCAAAACGACCTGGCTTTAAGAAATTCTTGGACATGATGACGCCGCCTTCGGCCTTGATGCGTCCTTGTTTGGCACTGACCATGTCGGAATCTTGGCAATAATTTCCACGGCCTCGAATTCCTAAATACGTCGAGGATCCATCTTGGATGTATTTCACGTTTCGCGAACGCACCCCATTATGCCAATCGGTTTGACCCCCGGCATCCCAGTAGCCGTCGAGGATCCACCAAAGGCTATCATCTAGCTTGCCGTTATTTAGTTTTTCGTCGAAGGAGAGAGTAGAACCCTCTTCTTTGTTCACTCTTTCAAACACGGAATCGTAATAGGTGGTCCCGTCAAAAGTCGTCGGCGGGACAATTTTCGTGGGTTGAGAAGAAGTGGCTTGTCCGCCTCCGCAAGAAGCAAGAGTTGCAAGGGATAAGGTGAGCAGACTCACAGGGAATCGAGAGGTTTTATGATTCATTTTCCGTCCTCCAAGAAATCGGTTTCTCTTATAGAAAGATAGCATCGAGCGCGCGAAACGACAATCTTTTTTTGAAAGCGCTTTACTTTGCGTGTTGACATGACAATTTTCCGATTTCTATAATTAACACAGGAATTTAAGAAACCGCTTTCTTAAATGGAAAAGGAGTCGCGGAATGAATAAAAAAACCCTTAAAAATTCTCTGCTTGTTTTATCAAGCATCGTTTTACTTGCCTCTTGCGGAGGCGGAAATAGCGGTGGAGACACCCCAAAAGATGATGAGCTTTGGATTTGTGCCTATAACGGTGGATACGGCGACGCGTGGTTAGAATCCATGACGAAAGAGTTTGAAACCAAGACCGGAATCAAAGTCGTCTATCGTACGGATACTTCCTTGCTCGACAAATTAGAAAATGATTTAAAGAATGGAAGCGATTTCGACCTTTATATGTCCCACGATATTCCTTGGCAACGTTATGCCGCCAGCGGATACCTCGCGACCATGGATGATCTTTACGAAACCAAAATCGATGGATACGGCGATAAGACTTTCAAGGATCGTCTTGTGGATGGCGCGGCTGAAATCTCTTCTCTTTCGGTGAATGGTGAGACCCATTATTACAAATCCTGCTGGACGCAAGGAGCGGGTGGATTCGTCTACAACGCCACGATGTTCCAAGAAAATGGATGGTCTGTTCCGACGACCTATGATGAATTGGTCACCCTTTGCCAAACGATTAATGATGCGAAATTAACCGTCAGCGGTTCCCGCGAGAAGGTCAAACCCTTCACTTGGAGTGGAAGCCAACGTCAGTATTATTGGGATTACCCCGTGTTTGAGTGGTGGTACCAACTCGCCGGTGGTAAAAAATTCAATGACATCAAGCAATTTAAAGGTGCGGATGGATCCTATTCCACGGGCTACGAGATGTATAACCCGAACACCAACTACAAGGAATTCTGGCAAGCTTATGACATGTGGTTCAATTTAATCGGCAACAATTCCGAGAACAGCGTCGCCAACTCGGCCAGCAAGACCTTGTCCCAAGCCCAAGCGGATTTCATTTTGGGCAAAGCGGCCATGATTCCCTATGCTCAGTGGGCGAAATACGAATTGAAGAACACGGCGGAAGGCGAATTAGACTTCCAATATGCCATGATGCCGACGCCCAAAGCCACCGCTTCTAGCGAATCGGTCAATTTCATGGTCGGATTTGGGGATTCCATGATCATCCCGGCTCAGTCCACCCATCAGGATCTTGCCAAAAAATTCTTGGCCTACATGGCGTCCGCGGATGGATGCAAGACCTTTGTGGATAAAGCAGAAGGTGCCTTCCTTGCTTTTGATTACAAGGACGTCGATTTGTCTTCGATCGAATCCAAAGACCTTTACACGAAATCCATCCACGAAAAATTAAGTGCGAAAAATATCAATATCGTTTCCACCAACCCCATTACCTATCTCACGACGAACAAAGTCATGCCATGGATCGGAAACACCTACTATTACGATAAGTGCGCTGCGAGCGAGGATAAATCCGCGTTTACTTCCGCTGCACTGGGCAAAACCGTTTACGAGACGGCCAAATCGGGCTGGAAGAGCTGGATGACCAGCGCGGGGTTAAAAGACTAAGGGAAGCAACATGGCAACTTTCTTTGCCAAAAAACAACCCGGGGCCGCAAGCAAACCCAAAGGGAAAAAAGCCTTCGCTTGGGCGACTTATCTCTTCGTCCTTTTGATGCTGCTTTATCCTGTGGGACACTTCCTAATCACTTGGATTGGAGTCAATTTCAATTCCTTGCTTCTTGTTTTCCAAAAAAGCGATCGAACGGGAAAACTTTATTGGGTGATGCAGGATTGGAATCACGACTTTGGTTCGTTCTTTCCCACATTGTTTAGCAATTTCACTCAGTTATTTGAATCGTTCCAGGATAAAACTCAGAACACCATTTACCAAAATTCCTTGGTTTATTTGGTGATTTCCTGCTTTGTCACCCTCCCGATTTCTCTTTTCTTCAGCTATTTTGTTTTCAAGAAAATCTGGGGATCCACCTTTTATAAAATCATCTTCTTTATCCCCTCGATCTTCCCTCTTTTCATCCTTTGCATGGTCTATGCCTATTCGTTGGCCCCGGAAGGGCTATTCGCTGGCATATTGAATTGGATGAAGATTGGTCCGGGCAATTTCTTCGTCAACCTCAAAATTGATAACACTTCCCGCCAATGGTTCGTTTGGATTTTCATGGTTTGGAGTGGAATCGGTTATGACGTCATCCTTTTGACCGCGGGCATGAGCCGCATTCCTCGAGAAATCCTCGAATCTTGCAAAATGGATGGGGTAAATCCCTTCCGTGAATTCTTCCGCATCATCGTCCCGCTTTGCTGGCCAACCATCACGACGTTATTCGTTTTTGGAATGATGAGCGTTTTCTCGGTTGCCTTCCAGCCGTTCTTCTTGACCGGAGATGCGACGGACATCTATACGAAAACGATCGGCGAATACATCTATTTCACCAGTAAAGGCGGCAACTACACGGATGTTGCAACGCTTGGTTTGTTCTGTTCGTTGATTGGCGCCCCCATTATCTGCGCGACAAGATGGGGACTCAATAAGGCGTTTGCCAATGTGGGGTTCTAATTCTATGGTTCATTTGTTACATTCCACCCAAAGAGCCCTTCGAAAGAAAAGGGATGAAAACCGCCAAAGCGGCTACGAAAGAAAACACGATCTTTTGTATAAAAGACACGGGGGCGAGAAGGCCCTGTTCGTGGTGATGGCGATTCTCTTCGTTTTGTTTGCCGCCACCTTCATCTTCCCCTTCATTTGGCTATTCTTCAATTCGCTGAAAAAGCCTCTAGAATACGCTCAAAACACCATGTCCCTCCCAAAAACATGGAGATGGAGCAATTTCTCCAAGGCTCTCACTTACTCGAGCACGGATACGAATGGGTATAACTTACTTCAAATGCTTGGGACTTCTGTTCTCGTAGCAGGAGGCGGAACCTTGGCCACCGTCATCACCTCCAGCTGTGCTGCTTGGGTCGTGGCCAAATACAAATTCCCCGGCCGTTCCCTCATCTTCTCCGTCGTTATCTTCTCTCTCATCGTTCCTATCGTTGGGTCCTTGCCAAGCCAAATGCAACTCATGAAAGGGATGGGCTTGATGGATAGCGTCATCGGCGTCATCTTCCTTTATAGCGGCGGGTTTGGAACGAACTTCCTTCTCCTATATTCCTTCTTCAAGAATTTGAGTTGGACGTATGTAGAAGCAGCCAAAATCGATGGGGCCAGCGACTTCCGCATCTTCGTCCAAATCGTGCTTCCCATGGCCAAAGGGCCGATGATTGCCGTTGGCGTCCTTAGCCTTATTGGCTTATGGAACGATTACCTCACCCCTTCGATTTACCTCAGCAAGCAGCCGACGATTAGCTACGGCATCTACATCATGCAGACCGCCATCAATAACGGCGGTTCCAGCGATTACCCCCTCTTCTTTGCGATGATTCTCTTAACGATCATTCCCATTCTACTCATCTTCATTTTGTTTAATAAAACCATCATGGAAAATACGACCGTTGGCGGTCTAAAAGGTTAGAAAGGAGTTATCCATGAAAAAATCCGGTTTGTTTATTTTGGCGGCTAGCATGTTAGCCCTCGTCGCGTGCGGGAATCAGCCCTCCACGTCGCAACCCTCTTCATCTACAGGAGGAGTGACTTCCTCCCAGACGAGCTCGGACAAGAACTCCTCAGAGTCTTCGAAAGAACCCGTTAAGACCTATTCGGTTTTGTATGTTGCTAATGCAGACTATCAAATCACGGGTCTTAGCAAAACAGGCTATGCGGAAGGCAGCACGGTTAGCTTCCATTTGGAAGTGGCCAACGCGAAGAAAGAACTAAAATCCGTCAAGGCCAATGACGAAGTCCTAGAAGGAAATAACGGCGATTATTCCTTCACGATGCCTGCTCGCAATGTGCAAATCGTAGTCACCCTTCAAGACAAAGTCGTGGAAGGCAAAGAAGTCTTCTTCGACGAAGGAAATTTCGGCTACGGGGAAGAAACTTCCCTTGCTAAAGGCAAACTTGCCTATTGGGCTGGCGATGGCGGCGAAATCAAAAACACCGTCAAATCCGGCAACAGCTATTCCTTTGATTTCACCGCAGGCTGGGCTTGGTATGGCGGACAAATCTTCTATAAGCTCCCTTACGGAGAAGCAGGAGATTCCATCCACGTTAAATTGAATTTCGTCTCCCCTGTTGCGGGAAAAATCCAACTCCATGGACAAGAACAAGTCATCGCCGTTGGCGAAAATGTCTTGGAATATGATGTTGACGGCGGATCCACGACCATCAGCCTTCAATTAGGAACTAATGGTGGCGGAGCCTTGGCAACGGGCCATTATGAATTGAAAGTCGTTTCCATTCAGGACCAAACCCCGGGAGCCAAATACCATAACGTCCAATTCCGTTCTGGAGAAACGACGTTAAAAAATATCGAAGTCAAAGATCAAAAAACCGTTGCGGCACCTGCCTCCCCCGCTGCTCCAGAAGGCAAAGTTTTTGCCGGATGGAAAGCAGGAGAAGTCGCTTGGTCTGAAACCCTAGCCATCACCAAAGATTACGTTTTCGTTCCGGAATTCGCGGATGCGAGCAACACCTTCACGGTCACCTTCAAAGATGGCGACACCGTTCTTGGAACGGCAAACCCCGTTAAAGGTCAAGCCACTCAGGTTCCGGAAGGATTAGCCATCCCCTTCGGTTACAAAGCCCTTGGCTGGTATACCGATGAAGCCTTAACCAAAGCCTTTGATTTATCGACCCCCGTTACGGCGGATACCACGCTTTATTTGAAGAAGTGCTTGGCTCCCACCACTTGGCTCAATTCCGCGGAAGCGGGTTGGGTGATTCCTGCGGACAAACAGGAAACCCTTGCGGATGGGTCTTATCACATCAAAGACTTGGAAGCGTGGCCTGCGGGTTCAGCATCTTACTTCATCCAAGTCAATTTCACTCCGGCTCCAACTGGAACTGCTGGCAAGACGGTCACCATTTCCGTGGATTACCAAATCAATGGTCAAGATGGCGTTGCTCAAGTTTTCGAGAACGCAACGATTGGAGAAGCAAAGACCTTAGTAAGTGGCTCTCGCCAAACCGCGACGTTCTCCTATGCGGGAGGAACGCTAGGCAACGCAAGCAAATTAACGTTTGAATTAGGCAAAGTTAGTGGCGTGACGGCAATCGATTTCACGATTTATAGCATCACGGTCACCGAAGCCTAATGCGAAAGAAGTACATCAACATGAGAAAAAAGAACTGGAAAAACTTTGCCCTGCTCACCTTGTCCGTAGGAATGCTATGTTCCTGCGGCGGTGGCAGTGGCGTTAGCCTTGAAAAAGGGAAACAAATTTTCGAAGGCAACAACATCTATTTTGAAACCGGCACTTCGGAAAACGTTTCCGCGAAAGTGGAAATCCCCGAAGCCATCCAAAGCGTGAAGTGCGGACGCGCCGAAGCTCAAAAAGGCGAATACTGCTACGAAGATGGGATTTTAACCTTATCCCATGAATTCTTGGCTAAAATCAACAGCACGGGAGAAAAATCCATCGTGGTGGCGATGAGTAAGGGCAAGGTCACCCTCTCTGCCCTTATTGCGACGAAAATCGTCAAAACAGCGGAGGATTTCGTTGCGATTGGCAAGGATTCCGTATCGCTTCAAGGGTCTTATGTTCTTGCTAATGATATTGATTTAAGTAGCATCGAGAATTTTGAGCCGCTTGGCTGGTACACCGATGAAGCGGATCCCAATAACGCCTATTTCCATGGCCTATTGGAAGGCAATGGACACGCGGTGAAAAATGCCAAAGTCTATTATGCGGATAGCGTCTCTTCTAACTACAATGTTTATAGCAAGACGGGAACCATGTTTGAACATGAAGGCCATACCGCCGGGGATAACATCGGTTTATTCCAAGTGATTGGAAGTTCGGGCATCGTTCGTAATACCCGTTTTGAGGACATCAAAGTCCGTGGCAGAACGATTTGCGGCGTTATCACCGGCAACGTCATGGGCACGATTGAAAACTGCTATGTCGCCAATTCCTGCTCCGTCGAAATGGGCACCCATTTCTACGACGATGATTGCAATATGGGCGGGGTTGCTGGCATTTGCGCTGGCAGCGGCAATATTCATAACGTCATTAGTGAGGTCACCAATCTTCAACTTGGCGCTCGCGGTGGTGATACCGTTGGGGGTGTGACCATTGAAAAAGCTGGGATTTACGTCGACTTTGACGATAAATACAAAGGTGAAACCGGCAACGGATGGGATCACGGGGATCCCAAGGACAAAGACACCAATGCTTGGTGGAAGTATTGCGCGGTGGATCGCGATGCCTTGGATGGCAGCGGAAAAGCGCTCGATTCCAACGGTTCCCAATCCAATGGCATTTATGCTTTTGCTGGCAAAACCTGGGGAACCATTGAAAACTGCGTCTCTCTCAGCTTCCCAATTATCCCGATGGATGGCCAGTCTCGCCCGGTGAATTTCTCGCAAACTCACCTTGCCAAAAACAAGCCGACGTCCGGCGATTCGGATTTAGGCACGCTTTCGAATAACCAGCTTTTGGATAAAGCCGGTTTGAAAGTCGGGGCGAATTATTCTGCCTTCGACACCAACAAATGGAACATCCAAGACGGAAAAGTCCCAACCCTCAAATCCGCTTATAGCTTTGTTGCATTAGCGGAATAAATTACATCATTCTTAAACTAGGGGGCGGCAATCGCCCCCTTTAGAAAGGCTCCTCATGGTTAAGTATTCTTATGAAAATGATTCTTTCGTTATCGAAGATTTTCAAAACGCCAAAACGTTCGCTTCTTTTCTTCCTGCGGTTGCGGGGGTAGACGGGAAGCCCTTGTGGGCCTTTTATTGCAACCAAGGGCAAGGTATGTCCTCTTTTGGAGTCACGGGGAAAGATACCCCGATTACCCCATTTGATTCCGCAACTCTTGCCTATCAAAATATTGCCCTTAAGTCTTTCCGTACCTTTTTGAAATGGAACGGGAGAGCCTATACCCCCTTCTTGGGTGAAGCCGCTTGCAAACGTACGATGCGGATTCGGGCATCGGAATTCTCCATCGAAGAAGAAAATGATGCCTATCGGATGGAAATCGTTTATTCCACGGTTTCCCATGCCTCTTTCCCCGCGCTTCTGCGTCAAGTAAGATTGACCAACAAAGCCAAGGAAAAAGCGCGTGTTGAAATCCTCGATGGGTTGCCGGTCTTTTTCCCACATGGCTTAAGCAACGTCGTTTATAAGGAAATGGTCTTTTTAATGGCCGCTTATTGTGTTGTTCGCGGCAACGAGAATAACCAACCATTTGTTAAATTCAAGACGTCGACGGGGGATAACCCCATCGTCACCGAATCCAAGGATGGGCATGGCTTTGCCGCGGTGGATCAAAACGGATCTTTCTTAAAAACGATCGTGGATCCCTCCTGCGTGTTTGGTTCTGACCCTTCCTTAATGACGGCTCATCCGTTTATGGATCAGGATGGTTTGCAATTTGAAGGACAAACCCAACAAACCGAGAATAAATTGCCTTGCGCCTTCGTTCATAAAGAAGCGGAGATTGAAGGGGAGGGGTCTTATTCCTTTGCCGAAATCTACGGCATGTGGGATGACGAAGCCAAATTCCAAGAAGCTTTGAAGGATTTTGGCGTTCAAAAGGCCGAAGAATATCGGAAACAGACCGCTTTGCTTTTGAAAGAACTAGAAAAACCAGCAGAAGTGCATACGGGTTACCCCGTTTTTGACCGTTACGTGAAACAAAGCTATTTGGATAATGGCCTTCGTGGCGGATTCCCCATGCTTCTACCTAACGGCCAAGTATATTACGTCTACGGCCGGAAGCACGGCGATATGGAACGGGACTATAATGCCTTCCAGATGCCGGCCCGTTATTATTCGAGCGGCCCCGGTAATTTCCGCGATGTGAATCAAAATCGCCGCAGCGACCTTTATTTCCACCCCTATGTTGGGGATTACAATATCCAACTCTTTTTCTCCCTCCTCCAAATGGATGGGCAGAACCCGCTTAATGTGAAGCCCAACGTTTTCGTCTTAAACGAAGGTGCGAACCTTTCCTTTTTAGACGAGGTTCCCCACGAAAAAGAAATCCGATCGATTTTAAAAGGATTTGAACCCAGCACCCTTTATACCTATCTACGGGATACCGTATATGAAAATAAAGGGGACGTGGATGCGTTATTCCATAAAATCCTCTGCGTTTGCCATCAAGAAGCCCAAGCCAATTTTGCCGAAGGTTATTGGGTGGATCACTGGGATTACAATCTGGATTTGTTGGAAGCTTATTCTTCCGTTTATCCCGACAAAGAAGAAAATCTCTTCTTTGGGACGAAATACCCCTATTTCTATTCCCCGATTTACGTGGAGCCTCGCAGCGAAAAATATTGCCTAAATCCCGACGAAAATCCCCGTCAATATGGGGCCATCGACTTAAAGGCCGCCAAAGATTATTGCGATTCCACGGGATTTGATATGGGCACCACCCATTGGCTGGTGGATGAAAATGGTCTGCGCGTTACCTCCACTTTAGCGGAAAAAATCATTCATTTAATCTGCGTGAAATTCTCTACGTTAGATAGCCAACAAATCGGTGTGGAAATGGAATGTGAAAAACCAGGCTGGAACGATGCGATGAACGGCTTGCCGGGCTTATTCGCCTCCTCCATTCCCGAAACCGTGGAATTGCTTCGCTTGGTCCGTTATGCCAAGAAGCATTTCGCTCCTTTCGCAGAGAAATCCCTTTCTTTCCTTCCTAAGCAAGCCGAACTTTTTGAAGGCTTAAAGTCGAACATCGCCCAGAAAAAGAATGGGACCATGGATTCGTTTACCTATTGGGATCATGTGACCAGTCTTCGTGAGGAATTACGCCTTGCATATCGATATCACGCGGAATCGAATCGAACCCTAATTCCGATGTCAAAAGCCTTAAGCCTATTAGACGAAATGGAAGAAATCCTTAGCCAAGGCTTAAAAGAAGCCAAAGCCATGGGGAAGGGGATTCTCCCCACCTATTTGATTCACAACGTGGATCGTTACGAAAAATTGGGCCGCAAAAACCATCTTGGATTTGAAACGATTCGAGCTCTTTCCTTCCAAACTGTCTTGGTTCCCTCCTTCCTTGAAGGGCCGGCTAGAGCCTTTAAACTCCACGATGGCACGATGGGAGAAGAAGATTATCAAGCAATCCGCAATTCTGAACTTCATGACCCCAAATTAGGATTCTATAAAACCAGCGCTTCTTTGGATGATGCCCCCTTTGAAATTGGCCGCGTCCATGCCTTTACGAAGGGCTGGCTAGAAAGGGAATGCAACTTCCTTCACATGACCTATAAGTATTTGCTGGGTCTATTAAAAGATGAACGTTATGAGGATTTCTACCAAGAGGCGAAGGTGAATTTCGTCTGCTTCATGGATCCGCATGTCTACGGAAGAGACCCCGCGGAAGCGAGTTCCTTCCTTGTTCCTAGCAATAACCCCGATTCTTCTAAATGGGGTCAGGGCTTTGAAGCTAGGCTCACCGGGGCCAATGCCGAATTCATGGAGATGGTGGTCCTTTTGTTCTTTGGAGAACATCTCTTCTCGATGGAAAATGGTCTTCTCACCTTCCATCTAGAACCCAAGCTTTCCCACGAATTCTTTGATGAGAACAAACAGGCGTCCTTCCTGCTTTTAGGGAAAACCAAGGTGACGTACCATAACCCCCATGATTTGGACCTCTATCAAGAGGGGGTTCACTTCGTTTATCAAATCGAAGGAAAATCGTATTCCTGCGTTTGCGGCGAACTCGCGGAACGGATTCGCGAAGGCAAGGTCCAAGAAATCAACGTGGAGGTCTTGTCCTAATGAAACCTAATTCGCTATTTGCCGTCGCCGTTTTGTCCATCGGACTATCCGCGTGCACCATTACAAAAATCCAAAATTCTTCCTCTTCCTCCTCTTCCTTTTCTTCTAACAAGACAGATACGGTAGAGGGAACTTCTACAGTAGAGGGGTCTTCCGTTTCTTCCGAATCCATTTCGTCTTCTTCCGATGAGTCGATTTCTTCGAAAGAATCTTCGTCTTCATCGATGAGCTCCTCTTCTAGTTCTAGCGATACCACGCCAAAATCCGATTATGTTCCGGATGGAGCAAAATTAAGTTTCCAAGATGAATTCGATGGGAACGCCCTTAATACCTCGATTTGGGAACCGATGATTGGAAACGGAAGCCAATACGGAATCTGGGAATGGGGAAATGCCGAAAGGCAATATTACCAAAAAGAAAACGCCACGGTGGAAGAAGGGCGGCTTCTGATTACGGCCAAGAAGCAACAGGTGGGCAATTATGCCTATACCAGCGCTCGACTTCGGACCAAGGGGCGTGTTGCCTTCTCCCGAAATTCCTATATCGAAGCCCGTATTAAAATGCCGGCGACCCCAGGAATGTGGCCTGCTTTTTGGATGTTGCCAGAAGATAATTTTGAAGGCAAAGGCTGGCCAACAAGCGGAGAAATCGACATCATGGAAGCCCGTGGTCGCGTGGATAATCAGACTAGCGGGGCTTTGCATTATGCCCAAGATAACGCGGGCAACCATACCTACAAAACAGCCTCAATGACGATGGATTCCATCACAAACTGGCATTGCTATTCCGTTCTTTGGAGCAATACTTCCATCGTTTGGATGGTGGATGGCCTCTCCTTTTTGACGGTCTCTAGTTCGACGTGGGGCGAGGGGTATAGCCAGAAAGACGGAGCCCCCTTTAATCGCCCCTTCCACCTTCTTTTGAATTTGGCAGTTGGAGGAAATTTCGATGGAGGCGTTTTGCCCCCGTCGGATTTTGTATCCGCTGCGATGGAAATTGATTATGTTCGGGGGTATTCCTTATGAAAAAAGGGGCGTTAGCCATTCTCCCCTTAGCCCTTGTTAGCTGTGCAAATGGGCCTATTGAACCCGAATTTCCCGAATTCGATGGGATGAGTTTAGTTTGGAATGATGAATTCGACGGCGACTCCCTCAGCGAAGAGAATTGGAATTACGAAGTCGGCGGAGGCGGATGGGGCAATTCCGAACTCCAGTATTACACCAAAGGCGAAAATGTAAGCGTCGCCGATGGGGTTTTGACGATCACAGCAAGAAGAGAAACAAAAGGGGGGTATAACTTTACCTCCAGCCGTATTACGACGCGCAAAAAAGCCTTTACCACCTATGGCCGTATTGAAGCACGGATTAAACTATCCGCTCAAAATGCCATGTGGCCGGCTTTTTGGATGATGCCAGAAGCCAATAATGGTTGGCCCACCTGTGGAGAAATCGACATCATGGAGAACAAGGGATCCTCCAGCACGACGACCTCCAGCGCTTTGCATTATACCGACCGCAATGGCAATCACGCTTATCAGGCCGGCGCCTATTCCTTTTCCGAGCGAAACGGGGAAGGAACCATCGAAGATTGGCATACGTATTATCTGATTTGGAACGAAGAACAGATGGATTTCTATGTCGATGACCATTTGAAATTGACGGTTCCAAGAAGAACGTGGCATCCAGAAGGCGGGAAAACCTACCCTGGAGATGATGATGCTCCGTTCAACAAGGATTTTTATGTCATCCTTAATATGGCAGTAGGCGGAAATTTTGATAATGGGAGAGAACCCGATACCAGTTTTGCCTCTGCATCGATGCAAGTGGACTATGTTCGCATGTATGCTTATAACGATTAAAGGAGGCCGGCCATGAATTTATTCCATAAGAAACACGAAGACGGCACCGCCTATAGCAAAGAAGAGATGCAGGCTTATCGGGCGGAGAAAGCCGCGAGAAGAATAGAAGCTGTTAAGCGCGAAAAAACGGACTGGGAAAAAGAAGAAGAGGCGAGAAAACTGCGCAACGCGAATTACTATTCCGTTTTAGCCCAGGCGAAAAAAGAAAAGAAGGAAGAACATGTAGCCCCCGAAAACGCATTTCTATCCTGCTGCCATATCAATAAAATCTATGCCAACCGCGTTCAAGCCGTGTCGGATTTTAATCTTGACGTCAAAGAAGGGGAATTCCTTGTTTTAGTCGGCCCCTCGGGATGCGGCAAATCCACGACGTTACGCATGATCGCGGGACTAGAAGATATCACTAGCGGCGAACTTTTTATCGATGGGCGTTACGTCAACAAAGTAGAACCCAAGAAGAGACGAGTGGCGATGGTTTTCCAATCTTATGCTCTTTACCCCCATATGAGCGTCTATGAAAACATGGCGTTCGGTTTAGAGGGAACGAAAGAAGAAAGAATGGGCGAAGATGGGAAAATGCACGAGGTACGTCTATCGAAATCTGAAATTCATGATCGCGTCCAGAAAGCCTCGGAAGCCCTTCAAATCGTCGAATACCTTGATCGTAAGCCCACCCAGCTTTCCGGCGGACAATGCCAACGCGTCGCTTTAGGAAGGGCGTATGTGCGAAATGCGAAAATCTTCCTTTTGGATGAGCCTTTGTCCAATTTGGATGCCAAACTCCGCGTTCAGATGCGCAGCGAACTCGTCCGTCTTCATCAAAATCTATCCAACACGATGGTTTACGTCACCCATGACCAAACCGAAGCCATGACGATGGCGGACCGCATCGTCGTCATGAAATTAGGACAAATCCAGCAAATTGGGACTCCACGCCAAATTTACGATCATCCTGCAAACGTATTCGTGGCTACCTTTATCGGCAATCCTTCCATGAACATCGTGAAGGCCCATTACCGGGATGGCGTTCTTTCTATTGGAGATTTTGTTTACCCCCTTACGGAAGAACAAATTCAACTTCATAATCGGTTCTATCAAGCCCGCGCTGAAGAAAAGAAGAAGCAACGCGACGAGATTGCGTCGAACCTCGCGGAATTAGTGGATAGCAAATCAAAAATATCCAAGCATTCTTTGGAAGTAAGCTTAGCCGCGTTAGAAGAAGACATTCACCATTCCGAAAGCGTGCTAGAAAGCAAAGAACACGATATCTATTTTGGCATTCGCCCAGAGGATATTGGATACCACGTGGAAGAAAAAGACGGGAAGCATCCATTAGAAATGACCGTCCAAACCTCCGAATTGCTCGGCGCGGATTATATCCTTTATTTCCTGTGGAACGGGAATAAGGTGGAAGCAAAATGCCCCGCGGATCGGAAAATGCAATCGGGCAGCAAAATCCAAGTCCGGTTCAAAGAATCCAAAATTCATCTCTTTGACGACAAAAGCGAAGACGCCATTTTCTAACGGGCTTTTCTTCGGCTATTTGATTCGCAAAGAAACGATTTCGTCTTTTTGAATATCAAAGGAATAGTTTTGGTTTTTCCATGAAAAGCAAAGATGGTTTTCTTTGCTTTTTTCGTTAAACGCGACGAAAGATAAACTTCCATCAGGATTCATTGCTGCAACACACAAAAGACCCTTCTCCGATTTGACGGGGATCATAGAACAACTGGGGTCTAAAAAGGCGCTGAGGTGCTTAATCGCATAATAAGAAGGGTTGATTTTGATGGCATCCCCATTTCGCATTAAAGGGGCTTCGCAATAATTGCCCACGTGATTGGGGCCTCCTTTCTCGTCTAGTAAAACGTTCCAATCCACGAACCCGTTGCTGCCATATTGGAGGTCTAAAAGATAGTTCCTCGCATAACGAAGCGCGCTGGCCCATATGGCTTTCTCGTTATTTAAATACCCTTTGGGCAAATTCAAAATCTCGATGCACCCTTCCGTGAAGAGGTATTCCTTGCTGGGATATTTCTCCCGGCATCTAGCGATTTCTTTGTTTTTATCCCCATCATACCAGTGGTAAGCAACCCCATAAGTGGCTTGCTCCACTTCGGGATCTTTGAATAGGTTTTGGATTCGCCGGAACATGACATCGCGGTTATGATCCCATACGTAGATGTGGGTAGAGGGAAGCCTTTGATTCAGCAAAAGCACCATACGCCCCTCCTCTTTTTCGTCAAAACGACAAGATTCCCACGTTTGGGTTGCTTCCGGCTCATTTTGAATCGTTAAGGCGGAGATGGGATAGCCTAGTTTTTCCATTTCCTGGCAGTAATGAGCGATATAGTCCGCATGTTTTTTGTAACAATCGGACTTTAATTTCCCTCCGTGGCATTTATCATTATTGGTTTTCCATTTGGCTAAAGGAGACCAGCAACTGGCAAGGAGAGTTAATTTCTTTTTGGAAAAGGCGTCGCGAAGGAAAGGAAGAACGTGCTGTTTATCATAAGCAAGATCAAAGTCGCTTAAACCCTCCTTGGAACTGTAATCATAAAGGACGGGAGAAAAGTCACAGCTTCCGATGGTGAGCCTTCCTAGGTTGTAACGAAGCCCGTCTTCTCCGTAAAGAAGATCGATGACCTTTTGCTTGTTCTCGTTGCTCAGGGATTCATAGACGGCTGCGCTAGAAGCGGTGATGGCACCTCCAAAACCCTTGATGGTTTGCCGAGGGTTCTTCTCGTCGATAAAGGTATTGACGGGTTCCTTGGAATCCACTCGAATTTTTTTATCCGCAAAGCGATGGGAAAAGTCACTGAATACTGCTTTTATCTTCATGGAAAACGCTCCTTTGATATGGTCCTTATTTGTCTTGATAAGCTTCGCTTAAATACCGCCGTTATTTTATCATTAGAACCTGACTCTTGTTGTATATATTGCAAGAATTCGAGAGTGCTTCGGCGGATAAACGAAACATGCGTTTTGCTCTCGGCAAAAAACAGAAGTGAATTATCACGAATTACTAAAACGAAATGCCACGAATTACTAAAATGAACTACAACGAATCACTAAAACGAAATCCAACGAATTACTAAAATGAATACTTTAAATATTCGATGAATTCGATATAATTCATACAAAGGTAATTTTATGTATAAAGAGCGTATTATTGATCGGGTATTAGATGATGTGACGTCCGTTTTTAATGCCGTAAATATCGTCGGTCCAAAAGGCTGTGGCAAAACCACGACTGCCAAACAAAGGGCAAAAACCATCATTGAGTTTCAAAATGAAGAAGAAAGAGAAAACCTCTTAATGATTGCCTCCACTTCCCCTATTCAATTTTTAAAGGATCCTAAGCCTATACTTTTCGATGAATGGCAGGACGCTCCAAAAATTTGGGGCACGATTCGAAAGGACTGTGATGACCACCCCGAGGATGTTGGATCCTATTACTTGACGGGTTCGAGTTCGGCAAAAGTTGATACGCCACACACTGGTACCCTACGTATTGCGACCATACGAATGAATCCTATGAGCTTATATGAACTAGGGCGCTCGAATGGAGAGGTCAGCCTCCGAGAACTGTTTGCCAATCCCGCCTCTTTTTCTGGATGCAAATCCAACATGAAAATCGAGGATGTTATTAATGCCATTTGTGTAGGCGGGTGGCCTAGGGCCATACAATTTGGTGATGTTCATTTGCAACAGATGATCGCCAAAGAACTTTTTAAACAAACGTATTCAGTAGATGTTTCCCGGGTAGATAAAACCAACAGGAATCCGATGCTGGCGAAAGCAATCCTCCAGTCCTATGCCCGAAACATTTGTACTTTAGCGGAAACAAAAACAATATGCGCGGATGTCAAAAGAAACTTCAGCGTTTCCGACACCACTATTTTTGATTACATTCGTGCTTTGACGGATCTTTACATTGTTGAGGATATCGATGCGTGGCGTCCTGCGATTCGTAGCAAGTCCAATTTAAGAAGTGGAAAAAAACGAAATCTTGTCGACCCATCCATTGCGGTTGCCGCTTTGGGGTTGTCGCCAGAATATTTCTATCGTGATTTCAAGACTTTGGGATTTTTGTTTGAGTCGCTATGCATTCGCGATTTAAAAATCTATTCTCAACCGCAAAATGGCGTGATGTCTTATTACCATGATCGATACGGTTTAGAAGCAGACGGCGTTTTGCATTTAGAGGATGGGCGTTACGCGTTAATTGAATTTAAATTAGGCGGGAATGAAATTGACAAAGGCGCCGAGCATCTTTGCGAAATAGAAAGACTGATCGAAACTTATAATGAAAAAGAAAAACAATGCCCCCTTTTAAAGCCAACCCTAAAAATGGTTATTACGGCCACGGAATATGGATATCGGCGCGACGACGGGGTTCTTGTTATCCCTATTGGTTGCTTGAAACACTAGCCTTTCGAGGAACGGGGTTTGCTGCCCATGGTGCCGTCTACGACAACTAAAACCCTGGGTCACGGAAGAACAAATTATCTCGACGGTAATCGAGTAATTTCTGTTTGATAAGAACGGTTTAGAATTTTAATTAGGTATAAATTGGCAAAAAATACCTAATTAGAATTGTATTTTAAGGATTGGCCATTAGAATAAGGGCATGAGATTTTTTGATTTGGAAGCGGAATGCCTGCCTATTGCAGCAAAGCCAGAAGTTCAAATTTTGGTGCGTTCTATTGAGGGGTATCGTGGTTCTAATGCAAACATGCCTCGACTAAAACGTCTGAATCGTTTACACGAGCAATCTAAAAGAAAGAGCACAACCTCTTCGAACGCGATTGAATCCATTCAGGTGAGCCCAAATCGTGAAAAAGAATTACTCGAGGATCATCAAAGTCCCGTTAGTTATGAAGACTATATGCTTCTTGGATACAACAAAGCTTTGGAACTTGTCTTCAAAACCTATGCTTTCCAACGTCTGGACGAGGATTTTATTTGCAGGCTTCATCGTATTCTCTACGAAGATTGGAATCCGGCTTTCGGTGGGGCTTACAAAAAACAACAAAATTATATTGTTTCTCAAGACGATAAGGGGAATTCCCACGTGGTATTTGCTCCGCCCAGCCCAGAAGAAGTGCGTGGCTTGATGGGAAATTTGCTCTATCAGTTTGATCTGCAAATGTCGAGCCCCGTCACGGATCGATTGGTGGCGATTGCCAATTTCATTCTTCATTTCGTCTGCGTTCATCCCTTTTCGGATGGAAATGGTCGCGTATCCAGGCTTTTAACGACTTTTTTGCTTTTAAAGTACGGATATGAACTCGATTTGTATTACCCGTTATCCTATTTGATCCTCCGCCATTTAGACGGCTACTATGACTCGCTGTATCAAGGAGGCTTAAATTGGAACGAAGGGAAAAACGATTCCACGCCCTTCGTGGTTTACCTTTTGGGACGGATTTTAGAAGGGTATCGGAAATTGACTTACATGACCTCCATCAACGGGATGGAAGGAACTTGCCCAGAAAAAGTGCTTAAGGCGGTGACGGATTCGGGTTTGCCTATTTCTAAAGCCGATTTGGAAGAAATTTTATTCCGCTACACCAGGAACAGCATTGAAAAAGCCCTGAAGGAATTATTGGCCCAGAAGAAAATCCGCTTAGTTCAATCGGGCCGGTACGCGAAATACTTTCGAGTCTAAAAACCCATTCTTTTAACGAATTTTCTTATTGTTCCAATAAAAACACGTTTAGAATCGTATTCACTTATGATGAACGAGCAGGAGAAGAAATTGCAATCGTACCTCCCTGCCTTCCAAAAGAAGGATTTTTCCTCGTTCACCGAATTTTATGAAGAGGCTAAACGGCCCATCTTCTATAACATCTACGCCTTGACGAAATCGCGGGAGGATTCCGAAGACATCCTCCAAGCGACATTCGTCCGCTTCCTCGAAACGGTGGATGAAGTTAAACCAGGCGCTTCCATTATGGGCTACCTGATGGTCATCAGCCGTAACCTCGCCCTCGATTCCCTGAAAAAGAAGAAACACGATTACCTAACGGATGAAGATTGGGATACCCAAGGGCAAGAAGAAGACCGAAGCAGCAACCTCGACGCGGAACGACTGTTAGAGAGAATCCAGGGCATCCTAAAGGACAAGGAATTCGAAATCTTCGTCCTCCACGTGATGAACGAGATGTCGTTCCAAGAAATTGCTGAGTGGAAGAAGCGACCCCTCGGCACCATCCTCTGGTCCTATTCCAATTCGCTTAAGAAAATCAGAAAGGAGATTCCCTATGAAACGGTTTGAAGACGATAAGAAAATCGTAAACGCGGTTCAAGAAAACGAAAATTACCAAATCAAGACGACCGCGGATTCGATTCTTGCTGCTTATCAAAAACGTCAGCAGGCAAGTAACCCCCATCCCTCCTTCATGCCTAAAAAGAAGAAAACGGGCTGGTTCGTCGGCATTCCTCTTGTTGGAGTTTTAACGGCCGCTGGCATCTGCTTGGGCATTTTCCTTCATCCCTCTTCCCCCTCCTCCCCGGTTCCCTATGCGCCGGATAATTCGCCGACGGTTCTTCGCGAACTTGTTTCTTTCGCCTCCTTTAACGGGGGCCAATCTTCTTCCCTTGCCCCTAAAGCCAAGAAATTAAACCTATTGTCGGAGACGGAAGACTATTTAGAACCATTGAAGAAGGCTGCATCCAGATTGGATGAGTATTTTGATTTCTTCACTTCTTGCTATGAATTCACCCCGAATGATCTGGTCATTTCCAGCGAGAAGCTCAAAGAGCCCTATACCTTAAAAGATGAATCCTACGATTACGTTAGTCATTATTCTTATTTAAATAAAGAAGTCTTCTCATTCTATTATGGGGATTTGAGTTCTATGGAGAATCCCACGTCCTCCACCTTCTCTGGCGTCTTTGTCCAAGGGGATTCTTCTTATAAGACGACAATCAAGAAAGAAGTAGAAAAGGAAGAAAGCGAAGTCGAAGAAGAGATTTCGATGGAATTCGTGAATACTTCCTTCCCCTGGGATGTCTTCGTGGTTGAAAAAGCCAACGAGACGGAAGAAGGGGAAAGCGAGAATTCCTTCTGCTTAAAATATTATTTAGGACTAGACGCGTTAACCCGGGAAGATCCTACCATCTCGTTCACTTATGAATTTGAGTGTGACGAGGAAGGCGCGGAGACTTCCTTTGAAATCCAAGTGGGCGGCAGTGAATTCTCCTTCGAACATATTACTAATTCTCAAAATGTTTATACCTTCGATGTGGAAGTGAAGATTCCGCCCATAGAAATCACCTTTAAAGAAGTTCATGTCTATGTGGAGGGCGCCATAAGAAATTACGTTTACGAATCCCAAAAAATAAATTTCTAAAAAATTTTCCAATAATTCCAATAAAAGGTTTCCCTCGCTCGTATTTATAGGTGAAAGCACCAAAAAGGAGAAACCTAAAATGAAAAAGAAAATTGTGCTCATGACGATGATGACCGCCGCTGCCGCTGGGGTCATGCTTGCAGGATGCAATGGAGGAGCGACCCCTGCCGCTCAAACCCCGGAGGACACCATGGCCCTCCAAGCCGCCTCTGCGATTCAACAGGCCGCTGTCCTTGCCCCGTCCGCGGGACTTCGTGCCGCTGTCCTTCCCTCGCTTGATTTCAACTTCAACCTCTCGATGGAAGGAATCCTTCCGACCCTCGATCTCTTCTTAGAGAATGGATTCCAAGTCAATTCCGAAAAGGTTGAAGGCGAATTCGAATCCAATGGAGTGACCTATCACTACCAAGAAACCATTTCCTACACGGATACCTCTGGTAAAGAAAAGACCTACACCCTTCTTTACAATATGACCGGTTCGAAAACGGAAACCGAAGAGGATGAAACGGAAGTCACCACCAATTTTGAAGGTGTTGCAACAATCAATGAAAACACCACTTGGAAATTTAGCAGCACGATCAAAGCCGAAACCGAAGGCAAAGACAGCGAATCCAGCGTCGATTTCACCCTTTGGACCGGTGCAAATTCCTATATCGCCGTTACCCAAGAACACGAAATCGAAGAAGGCGAAGCCGAAATGGAATTCGCGTATCGCGTTGTTTCTAATGGCGTGACCGTGAATGCCTTCAAGATCGGCATTGAAACTGAAGGCGAATCCCACAAGATCGAATATGAAATTGGCGGGCTCGAATTCGAGATGGAAAAGCGCGTCGATAAAGAATCTGGCGAAACCCTCTATTGCGTCTCTCTTGAAGCTGAAAGTGGCAAAGAGGCCAAAGCAGCGTTCCGCAAAGTCGTCGACGAAAACGGCAACGTCTCGTACTCGCTCGTCTTCGACTACAACAACAATAACTCCAGCAGCAAATAAGACCGATTCTCGGCAGGGGACCTCGCATGGGCGGGGTCCTTTTTCTTACTCCAAGACGAAAGGGTGAATATCGGTTTTCCTTTCAAGGGATTCCATGCTGTAGTTTTGAATCATGACCGTTTTCCTGGATCCCATCAATTCGATGTACTTGCCCAATCTTCTTCGTATCGAATTTCTTACCATATTCAAAGTAATCCCTTTATCGCCAGCGGATAGAATCTCATAGATCTTATCGGCCTTTATCCCGGGATTGCTCTTCACCGTCTTTATGATGGGCAATCCCAAATCGTTTATTTCGTCATTTATTTGGTCATTGTAGTTGAGGTTAGGAAGATACACGATGAAGAAGTTCTCGCTGTCGCAAAATACGGGCTCCCTGCCAGTGCCCTTATAAGCGTTAGGTCTTTAGGTACCCAGTCCCGTAATTCTCCGTAAGGTGACAAAGTAATCGCGCCCCACATTTAATGAAAAGAGTCCCTTTTTTCTTACTTTAGGACGAAGGATTGCAGTTTGCTTTTCTCTATAAGCGTCTCGCCGTCGTAGTTCTGAATCATAAATTCTTCCACCTTTTTAAAATCGACGGTTGCTTTTAAAAATCCAGGTACTTTTCTTCCAGACCAATAAGCTCGATTCTTTTCATTGATTTTGTATCGATAAACCCAATTTGCCTTTTTTACGATGAAGTCTTTGTGTTCATCAATCCATCGAGCCTCATTTGACAGAAGCTGCCCGTAATTGTTGTCTTCTGGGTCTGAGAGGCGGGTGTATTTGCTCAAAGAAATCTCTTGGATTTGACTTAGTGGGACTGGAATCATGTTGTTAAGCAAAACTTTTCCTAAAAATGTTCCATTTTGGTGAACCATTCGAAGGATTGTTTGGGTGGATGGCTTCAGTTTGCCATCCTCTCCATAATCTCTAGGGTCCTTTGAGGAGAGAGGGAGGAAGTAGTGAAAGGGTTCGATAAAGACGAGAAAACCAACATAGGGACGGTTGTGTTTTCGGTCATTTTCGTGATTGGACAAAACCCTGTGATCGATGGCGGAAAGTCGCGAAATGTATTCGTCGGACACGGAAAAAAGATGAATGCTCATACCTTGGATGGCTCCTTTCAGGCAAAAAGAAAAGCGGGGATATGCAATTCTCTTAAGATGATGATATTTCCCCGCTTGATTTTAAAGCTCCGCACTATGTGGCAGCGGCCGTCCAAGATTTTAAAGCTCCGCACTATGTGGCAGCGGCCGTCCAAGATTTTGCAAGTTTCCTTGCGACTTCTATTTTAGGGTATTTCTTCCTGTCGTCAATACCCCTTGGCGAAAAATATTTTCCTTGTGGTTTTATTGAAAAAGAAAAGCGGGGATTATCACCCTTTTTAGAGGACGTCCCCACCTGATTTTAAAGCTCCACATTGTACGGCGGTGGATGCCGAGATTTTAAAGCTCCGATTTATACGGCGACGGATACCGAGATTTTGCAAGTTTCCTTGCGACGCTTATTTTAGGGCGGTTTTTCTTATCGTCAATGGTCCTAAGCAAAAACTGTCATTATGACGTTATTTGTTTCCGGTTAATTCCACCACTCCACGCGGACTTCGTCAAAATAAGCGCGGACTTTTGGGGAAGGATCCACGTAGATTTCCCTCATATGGTCCATCACGTCTTCGGGGACCCATTTCTCCTTGCGGCGCATCTTGTTTTGCTTATAGCAGATCGAATAATCGTGCATCTTCACCATGAACAGAATGGCTTTGTCATAACCCTGAATCCGTTCCATGTAATATTCCCGACGATAATCATCGAGGAAGATGGAATCCTCGATGACCGTGCATTCTTGGTCTTCGTAGGCCTTAAAGATTTCGTTGGTTTCCCGAATCATCTCGTCGAAGATGATTTCCATTTTCGGCGGGAACACCAAATAGGACCCCGTGATTTTCTTTCTCGTTTCATCGGTATCGACGATGAAAACGTTCGGGTGTTCCTTTTGGTATTTTTTGCACCAAGTGGATTTCCCTGATCCTGGGATTCCCGCCATTAAAATTAACGTATGCATAGGAATTAAACGAGTTTCTTACGGAGGTAGGAGGAGAGCAAGTTGATGCCAACAACCAAAATCACGATGCCGAAGATACAAGCCCCTAAAGCATGATAATGGGTGCTTTGGATGGAGAGGTAATAACCAATTCCACCTTCTAGGCCAAGGACAACGCCTAAAATGGTCGCGGTACGGATATTGATGTCAAAACGATATAAGGCAACCGATAGTAGACCCGGCAAAGCTTGGGGCATGACAGCAAGGTGGATTGCCTGCCATTTGGAGGCGCCGCCGCTATAAATGCCCTCCAAGGGCCCCATCTCAATCCCATCGATTTGATCGGCATAGAGCTTGCCAATCATTCCAATCGAATGGATGCCAATGACCAAGACACCAGAAAGGAAGGAGTAGCCGGAGAAACGAATTAATAAAATCGCGAATACGAGCTCGGGGAAGGTGCGGATGACGATGAGGATAATCTCGCTGATCCACGCCCATTTGCCGAATAACTTATGGGAAGCTAGTAGCCCAAAGGGAATCGCGATTAACGAAGCGATGAAGGTTCCGATATAGGCGATGCCAAACGTCTTGATGATCATGTAGATGACCGATTCGGTGAATTCGTATTCCCCAAACCCGAAGAAGATTTGCCAGAAGGTGGGATGGCTTAAATCAAACAGCATCCCAATGCTTTTGAATCCCTCGCCAAAATTGCCCCCGATGTTAGAGAGGTAATAATTCATGTCCAAATCAAAATGGACATAAGTAAGAGCGCAGAGCAAAGCAAAACCGAATAGAACCAAGAGAATCCAATTCTGTGGGCGTCTCGCATAAGCTTCGTCCGTGGATTCATAATGCTTGGGCTTTTTTAAAGACACCTCGTCGATGATCATCATCACGATGGCTAGGACTAAGAAGATGAGTCCCGTATAACCGGATATAGATTTAAAGATATCGTTCATCTGGATTTCCTCGACAAGATATTGGAAACGACTTGAAGCAAGATGACTTCGATGAACAAGGGGATAAGCAAAGCCCCGATGCAGTCATAATGGGATTCGCCGAATTCCTGCTGGAGCAAATACCCATATCCGCCTGCTCCGACGTAACCTAAAATCACGGAAGCACGGATATTGATTTCGAAGGTATAAAGGAAGTTTGCAAAAAACATCGGGAGGATTTCAGGATGCAATCCCAGGTGAATACACTGAAGGAGTCCGCCACCATTGGAACGAATCGCTTCAAAAGGCGACATCTCCAAGGTCTCGATGAATTCATACATGAGCTGATACATGATGCCCAAGGTGAAGACGGCGATCGAAGCGATACCCGTCACGATGTTGGGTCCGAAGAAGAAGCGGAGGAAGATGGCCATGACCATCTGAGGAATCGTGCGCAGCAAGGCGTTGAAGATGCGGAAGGGCTGGTAGACCGCGGGTTTATGGGTGATGTTGCGGGCGCAAAGGTAGAAAACCGGAATCGAGATGATCGACCCGATTAACGTCCCGATAAAGCACATCTCCGTTGTGGACCAAATCGTGGGAACGGCTTTGTTCCAAAGGTAATTCCAATATCCTGCAGAGTCGACAAGCGAATTCTTGTTCGGGGTGAATAAAGAAGAGAATAGCCCTCCGATTTCGTCCCAATGCAAAACGGTTTTGGAATCGTAATTCACCGTGAAGAAGCAGGCGATGAAAAGAATCAAGGCGATGGAGGCTCCTGCAATGGGGAAAATCGGGCGTTTCTTGCGGATCGTTCTTACCATCGACCCGTCTTGGGCGGGAGAGATATCCAAGGTTTGGTTGTAATAGAAAAGGGAATCCCATTTTTCTTTTCGGGCTTTTTTCTTTTCTTCCTTTAAGCGGACCTTCTTGGTCTGCTCCAGGATTTCTTCTTGGGTTTTCGGCTTCATAATCCCCTCATTTCTCAAGGGAACCGCTTAAGGTTTCGTTGGAATTCAAAGCGCGTCCATAAATGGTCTTAATGACCTCGTCGTTGACCTCTTCGGGTTTGCCGTCAAAAACAATCTGTCCTCCTTTAACCCCGATGATGCGGGTGGAATATTTTTTGGCGATGTCCACGTGGTGCATGTTCGCTAAAATCGTGATGCCCATTTGGTTGATGCGGGTGAAGTCTTCCATAACCGACAAGGTGGTCACGGGGTCCAAGGAGGCGACCGGTTCATCCGCGAGGATTAAACGGGGCTCCTGAGTTAAGGCGCGGGCCAAGGCAACGCGTTGCTGCTGGCCACCAGAAAGCTGGTCGGCACGGACATAAGCCTTATCCAAAATCCCTAGTTTATCCAGGGAACGTAAGGCCAGCATTTTTTCTTCTTTGCTATATAAGCCAAGGAAGGTGGCAAACCAATTATGATAGCCAACACGCCCTGCTAAAACGTTCTTAAAAACGGTAGAACGCTTTACCAGATTGAAGGACTGGAAAATCATTCCAATGCCCCTTCGTTCCATCCGCAAGGCCTTGCCCCGTAGTTTCGAGATATCCACCCCATCTACGAGCAATTCTCCCCCTTGGATATCGTGCATGCGGTTCACGCAACGGATCAACGTGCTTTTTCCCGCGCCCGATAACCCAATGATCGAGACGAACTCCCCATCATTAATTGTCAAATTGACATCAGAGAGGGCTTTATATCCATTCGGATAGACTTTATCGACGTGTTTGAATTCAACCATAGGTACACCACCCTTTAATTGTGCCTAAGCCCCCTTGGGCGGACCCAAGGGGGCAAAAGCCTTTATCTTATCGAATCGAAATTAGCAGGCGGTGCCGTCGAGTTTAACCTCGCCGTTCATCGCTTTGCGTTGAAGCTCAATGTGTTCGGCATCGAACATGCTGGTTTCCGTGTCACCGGCGAAGTCTTCGGCTTGAACCTTGTATCCAGCGCGGGTCGCGGCCATGAAGACCTGGACTTTGCCTTCGTTAAGAGCGCAGGCTTGAGCATAGCTTCCGCCGGGGAGGAAGGCCGCATCGATTTGGTTCGCGGCAAGAGCACTGGTGACGGCTTCGTATCCGCCTTCTTTGGTACCAACATCAATCTTGAAGGAGAATTTGTTTTCCACCAAGCGGTTGAGGATCGGCTCGAGTTTCTTGGCACGACTTTCAAGGGTTTGGGCATCGTTAGAAGGAACGAGCTTGATCTTGATTTCATTGTTGGCATCCGTGGTTTCTTTCTCCGGGTAGGCGGGGTTTTCGTTGATCGTGATGTCTTTGCCGTTTTGCTTTTGCTGCCAAACATACATGTCTTTGGCAGCTTTGTAAGCAGCGTCGGTAGTTTTGGCGTAGCCAGTGTGGGAATAGATCTGGTAGAGCAACCAGGCACCGGTATTTTCGGTCTTGATGTCTCCATCGGTGGTCGCACCGGAGAAGGCGGTCCAGATGGCTTTGCGTTTGGCATCGGAAAGGGCGGCACGGACGGAGATCGTATCGTTCATGATCGGATCGGTGATGCCGACGGTGTAGGTGTTGGCAAAAAGGTTTTCTTTGCCTTCGTATTTGCCGCCTTTTTGAACAAAGGCAGAACCATAACGGGTATCCATGAATCCGCAGGAGACATCGATCGTGCCGGTCATAAGCATATCCACACCATCCGGATATTGGGCTTGGTTGATGCCGATGACGGCTTTCTTCTTATCTTCGGCAGAGAGCTTGTTATATTCTTCGCGGGTCTTGAATCCGAGGGTATAGCCGTGTTGATAGAGGTAATAGGTCGGATAGACGGTGCCAGCGCTAGAAGTGCTGGACATATGTCCCCAGACAGCTTCGCCTTCATGGAGCTTGGCCAAGACTTGGTCTTCGGTCATGCCTTTGGTGATGCCAAAAGCCTTCTTGCCGATGAATTCGCGGGCTTGGTCGCGGAGGGTGAACATGACCGCGGAATAGAAATTGACTTTCTTGGTGCTTTGTTGGCCGCGGTAGACATAAGCGCCTTCGGGCAAAGCGTCGCATTTGGCGTCAATGGCGTTGCCATGAACGCCACCGCAGCTTGCTAGAAGCGCGGGAACGGCGAGGGCGAGAACGAAAAACTTCTTCGAAACGTGTTTCATGAAATGATTCCTTTCTGGGTTTCCCCAACACGCGTTGGCATGGAAGCAAATCGAAAAAAGAGGGAAAAGCCCCGTGACGGATGCCATGCTGCTTTCTGCGTTTGCTTCATAACCGCTCTATAGTTTAATTCCGTTTTTCTAGACAAAAAAAGCCCCAATTTTCAAGAAAACGCTTTGACAAAAAGAGAGTTACATTAAGTTTGTGTAATTGAGGGGGGCGATTCCCTCCGCTTGCTGACGGGCAAGCAAAAAGTCGCATAG
>CAKUWP010000018.1:0-50857 GCA_934699525.1 uncultured Bacilli bacterium | reverse complement strand
ATCGCAAAGCGATATAATTTATTAAAAACATTGTTACGGCACCAAAATTATATGGTGCTATTTACCAAAGACGGGAAATTTTAAACAAAGAGCATTTTTTAAGAAGCAGTTCTATTTTTTTTCTTCGATTTTGTGTTAAGGTAAGTTCAGGTAACGTGGGGGTCGGAGAGGAGATTTTCAAAATGGAAAAGAAACCAAGAAAAGAATACCGCAATGTCGAACGCTCGAAAACGGCTTTAGCTGATGGGTTAGTTCGGCTTCTATTGAAGGGCAGGCCCTTTGCCAAAATTACCGTTTCGGAGCTTTGCGAAGAAGCGGGGGTGAATCGTGGAACCTTCTACAACCACTATTCGACGATTGATCAAATCGCGGATGCGGTGGAAAACAAATACATGTCCGCCCTGAATGCGCGGATGCAGGAATGTGATTTTGCCTCGCCGGAATCGATTTTGATGTTTTTCAACAACTTAAACGAATACCTGCAAGAACACCAAAATCAGGCCATGGCCATTTCTCGCTGCCTCCCCGCCCAATTTTTTGACGAAATTCGTCATCAACTTTGCAAGGCAACCTGCCAAGGACTAGAAAGCCGCTGCACCGATTACCCCAATGTGCATGAAATTTCTCGTGAAGTGGAAGTCGTTGCCCAAGGTATTGCCATCATCTATACGGAATTGATTCTTGGCAAGAGCGATATGACTTACGACGAAGCCGCCGCCGCTTGCTCGGGAACCTTGTTCCTTTTGTTCCAAAGCCTCGCTCAGCGATAAAGGCCGTATTCGATGAGGATCTTTCCCTTTCGGGAGGATCCTTTTTCTTTGTAGAAGACGGCTTTTCCTTTTCCACGGAAAGTTAGAATCGTCCCCTCTTCGACTTCCATGTCTTTTTGGTGCAATGTCATCGCACCCAAAAAGATTTTGCCGGCGTCGATTGCTTCCTGGGCTTGAGCGCGGGAACAGGAAAACATCTCGCTGACGATGCCATCTAAACGGTTGCTGGATATCGTCCCGTGGCGAATTTCGATGTGGGGAGAGAAATTCATCGAGGACAGGGGTACGAATTCGACCTGAACCTTATGGGGGCCGACCTCTTGCAAGGAGGCGATTTCTTCTTGGAGGGAGGGGAGACAAAAGGAATAGGCTTCCGCCCCTTCGACCAAGACGTCTCCTAAGGCATCTCGTTCAATTCCTTTGCCAAGCAACGCCCCTAACACCTGACGATGTTCTAACTTCTCCCCGAATTTCTTGCCGCTAGCTTCGATATGAAGGCAAAGCATAAAGGACTGAGGGTCAAAATTCTCTCCTTCTTCAAGAGGTTCAGGAAGGAAAATGGCCATCTTTCGTTCCGCGGAAGGATATCCGCCAGTAAGAAAAAAGCGATTGGAAGGAAAATAATGAACCAATTCCCTCCACTCATCCTGCGTTAAAAAAGAAGAAGCCAAAGGGCAGGACCATTGCTCGCTATGGAGATAAAGGTCGCGAAGATGTCCTAATAACGTCGAATCTAATGCCATAAACAAAGAAATTTTAACGGATGGGAAGGAAAATAGAATAAGATACCACCATGACTGAATTGAACTTATCAATCGCCGCGAAATGCCTCCACTGCCAATCTCCCCGTTGCGTGGCTTCTTGCCCCCTGCAAAATCGGATTCCTGAGATTCTTTCTTTAGTAAAGGAAGGAAAGGAAGAAGAAGCCGCGAAGCTTCTCTATACTCAAAATCCTTTTCCGGAATTGACCGCGCCCCTATGCGACCATACCCGCCAATGCAGAGGGAACTGCGTCCTAAACGCCAAAGGGGATCCCGTGGATTTCCCTTCCGTGGAAAAAGAAATCGCTTCGACTTATCCCCGTCCTTTGAACACGAAACCCAAAAAAGGAAAGTCGGTTGCCCTTGTTGGTGCTGGTCCTGCTAACTTGTCGCTAGGCTATTATTTGCTCCAAGAAGGATATGAAGTCGCCTATTTTGAAAAAGAAAAGGGGATTGGAGGGGCGATTCGTTCTGGCATCCCCACCCTTCGTTTTCATAAATCCCCCCTATTTAAAATCCAAGAAGATTTAGAAAAAATGGGTGCCGTCTTTCATTTCCAAGTGACAATCGGTGTGGATAAAACGGTAGAAGAACTTCAACGCGAATTCGATGATGTGGTTTTAGGCATCGGGGCTGAGAAAGAGAATCTCGCAGGATTAGCAGTTGGAGATGGGGTAGAAAGCGGACTTGTCTTCCTACGTCGCTTAAATCTAGAAAAAGGACGTTATTTGAATGAATACCGTGCTTTAAAAAGCGATCATTTTGTTTGGGGTGGAGGCAATGTTGCTTTGGATTGCGCTCGTCTAGCCAAGCGATTGCTAGGAAAAGCCACGATTATCTATCGCCGTTCCGAAGCGGAAATGCCCGCATCCAAAGAAGAAATCGAAGCGGCCAAAAAAGAAGGGGTTCGTTTCCTGTTCCTTGAAAACATTCAGAACGTAAAACGAGATGAAAATGGAAAATTGGCTGAAATCGAAACCATCCAAATGGAATTAGGAGAAGTGGATGCTTCTGGCCGCCCCTCCTGCCATGAAATTCCTGGCTCCGTTTCAACGCGCCCCTGCACTCATCTTATTCTGTGCTTGGGAGAAAAACCGACGTTTGAAACCTTGAAAGTGAATCCTAATGCCTTGCCAAACCACGTTTATTTGAACGGAGATTGTGCCTATGGGGCTAAAAACATCGCTAAAGCGATTGCCTCTGGACGAGAACTCGCCAAAACCATCTTGGCAAAATAAAATGATGGAAAATTAGCACTCAACACTTGCGAGTGCCAAAATAGCACGTACAATAATAGCGCTTAGGTTTATTCCTAGGCGCTTCTTTGTTTCAAAAAATAGAAGGAGGACATCCATATGCAATTCAACAACATGGGACCTGAAGATTATTCCCAAGATCCAAACATCTTGGAGAAATTCGGGAGAAATATGAATGAACTGGTCAAGCAGGGAAAACTCGACCCTGTGATTGGTCGCGATGAAGAAATTCGCAAAGTCATCGCCGTTTTGGCCCGCAAAACGAAAAATAACGTCGTGTTGCTTGGCGAACCGGGTGTTGGTAAAACCGCTATTTTGGAAGGCTTGGCGGAACGTATCGTCAAAAAAGACGTCCCAACCACCTTACAAGATAAAGAGATTTATGAGCTCGACATGGGTTCTTTGATAGCCGGGGCGAAATACCAAGGGGAATTTGAGGAACGCTTAAAGGCTGTCTTGAATAAAATCAAGGAAAGCAAAGGCAAGATTGTCTTGTTCATCGATGAGCTTCATTTGATCGTCGGTGCTGGCAGAAGCCAAGGCGCGATGGATGCATCCAACATGCTGAAACCGCTGCTTGCTCGCGGCGACATCGAATGCATTGGGGCTACGACCCTCAATGAATATCGCGAATATATCGAAAAAGACCGTGCTCTCGAACGTCGTTTCCAACCGGTTATGGTGGGCGAGCCTAGCGTCGCCGATACCATTTCGATTCTCCGTGGATTAAAGGAACGTTATGAATCCTTCCACGGCGTCCAAATCACGGATTCGGCTCTTGTTGCTGCCGCGACTTTAAGCAACCGCTATATCACTAACCGCTTCCTACCCGATAAAGCCATCGACCTTTTGGATGAGGCCTGCGCGGGCATCAAGATTGAAATCGAATCCATGCCGACGGAGCTCGATACGAGTTCCCGCAAGATTCGTCAACTCGAGATTGAACGCGTTGCCCTAGAAAAAGAAAAAGACGAATCCAGCCAGAAACGTCTTGCCGCGATTAACGACGAATTAATCAAAGAAAAAGCCAATTTCGATGCGATGAACAAGGAATGGCAAAAAGAGAAACAGGACGTCTCCGCGGCAAAAGAAGCGAAGGCGCAACTGGAAAAAGCGAAATTCGAATTGGGCCAGAAGTTCCAGGAAGGCGATTACCGCGAAGCCAGCCGCTTGCAGTATCAAGTCATCCCTGAACTTGAAAAGAAGATTCGGGAAGCCTCTTTGGCCTCGAAAGACACCGATCGTCTTGTCAACGAAGTGGTCGACGAGGAAGAAATTGCCAAAATCGTCGCTCGCATGACCGGTATTCCTGTTTCCAAGATTCAAAAAGGAGACCGCGAAAAGGTTTTGGAATTGCCCGAAATCCTTCGCAAGAGGGTCATTGGGCAAGACGAAGCGATTAAGCTTGTCTCAAATGCGATTCTTCGCCAACGCGCCGGCATTCAAAACCCGAATCGCCCGATTGGGTCGTTCCTCTTCCTTGGACCAACAGGTGTTGGTAAAACCGAAGTGGCTAAAGCTTTGGCGGAGGCTCTCTTCGATAATGAAAACAACATCATCCGCATCGACATGTCGGAATATATGGAGAAATATAGCGTTTCTCGCTTAATCGGTGCGGCTCCAGGATATGTTGGTTATGAAGAAGGGGGCCAATTGACCGAAAAGGTCCGCCGCAATCCTTATTCCATCGTTTTGTTTGATGAAATTGAAAAAGCGGATCCCGAGGTCTTCAACCTCTTGCTTCAAATCCTCGACGAGGGTCGTTTGACCGATAGCCAAGGACATTTGGTCGACTTCAAGAACACCGTCATCATCATGACGAGCAACTTGGGCTCGGAATACCTCTTAAAAGGCGAAAAAGCCCCGGTAGACGACTTGTTGCATCATACCTTCAAGCCGGAGTTCTTAAACCGCATCGACGAAATTGTTTACTTCGCTCCGCTTGGACGCGACGTGCAATTCAAGATTGTCGAGAAGATGCTTGGCGAACTCTCCACTCGTCTAGAAAGCCAATACTATTCCGTTTCCTTCACCGAGGAACTTAAGGAACATATTTTGGATAGCGCCTTCGATGAGGAATTCGGCGCTCGTCCGCTCAAACGCTTCATCCAAGATAGCGTTGAAACCTATCTGGCCACGAAGATTCTTCGCGGGGAACTCTCCACGAAGAAGAAGTACGTCTTGTCTTGGGACAATAGCGACTTCCGGCTTGACGAAATCGCCTAACCCTTTGCCCTCTTCCCTAACCCGGAGGAGGGTTTTATTTTTGCAAAGAACCTCACACAAAGGCCGAAGAAAATTGCTACAATAAAAATATGGTTGATATTAACGTTCTTAAGAAATCCTACCGTTCCCGTCCGCGGACTTCCGTTGTGGTTCTCGGCGTTTTTGGGATTCTCATCGGGCTCCTTTGCCTTTTTTTAACGCTTTGCTTTGATTATTTTCCATCTTTTTTCAAGCAACTGCGGGATTATGAAATTACCTTTGCTGGAGAAACGAAGAATCTGTTCGATTTTGGCGCGGATAGTCTATTCCCGTTTATCTGCTATTTGCTGCTGCTTGTTCCTTTATGCACCTTGAACGATATGGCTAACCATCGGGCCTTCTATTTGATTTTTAGCATCCCCGCTGGCATTTTAAGCACGGTTTATGCTTGCTGCGTGATCGTGGAAACCTTCCCTCGCTTGCTTACCTATATCCCTTACGAAGGAATCGATGCCATCGTGGAGCAAATCTATCTATGGATCCGCGTCGCTTATTGCGCTCTCCTTTTAATCACTTCGATTCTGGCCTGCTGCTATAACTCGACTTATCCCTTCAAGTACCGTCAAATCTACGCGCTAAGAAAAGCCCGCATGAAAGAAGCGGACGAAGGAAATTCCCCTCTTAAAAAGGAGCAAATCAAAAAAGACTTCTACCGTTATTACAAAAAACAGGAATTTGAGAAGCTGTTGATTTTGCTTTATCGCGATTTTCCCGGCGACCCCAATGCCAAAATGGAAGAAGGACAATGGAGAACCGCCATCCTCGAGATTCAAATGGCGGAAGCATCCATCCGCGAAAAAGAAATCGCCTTCCTTGCAAAAAACGACCAATATTCCTTGATTCGACAAATTCGTTCTCGCGCTGTTTCCGATTGCGAAAACGATCAAATCGGTCAACGAAAGGCCAAGGAAGACCAAGCCTATTTCGAATATCTGAAGAAAAATGCTCCCAAAGAGAACGTTGCTTCTTCAGAAGAAGAAAAGAAATAAAGCGCAAATTACAAAGTAAAGGCGGCTTCGGCCGTCTTTTTTTGCAGGAAGATTTCTCCTCCGCTCTTCTGAATTTGCAGGCATAGAAAAAGCGTAGGGCATTAGGGGTCCCCTTTGCCGCTACGCTTTTTTGTCAGTTATTCGACGATGACGGTTCCGTCTTCTTGGATCGATATGGTATCGCCGGTTTTTACCGCTTCGAGGAATTCGTCGCCGAGTTCGTCGATTGCGATGAGGCCGCAATCATTCCAGACATTGCTTAAAATGATGCCGCTAGCGGCTAGCGGATCGATATGGTGAGAGAATAGCCATGCCTTTGGAGCAAGATTACGGACGGCCACGGTTTGAATGACCATGCCGCCTGTAGTCGAGCCAATTGTTTCCGGCAAGCAAAGCGCTTTGCCCGTGATGTTCTTTTTATAGAGCTCTTTGTTATTTTGATCGCTGACGATGATCTTTTTGCTGGTAGCTAAAAGTGCACTCGTTTGGCAGGAAGCGAGGGTATTGAATCCCGTGTGGGTCACCACGGCTTCTCCGTGATAGGTTCCCGCTGCAAGAACGCGTCCATGGAACGTTTTCATTTAGGCAACCTCCTTTTGTCCGGTGATGATGGCTAAAACGTCTTCATCCTTGAAATAACGTGATTTGGTATAGGTTCTCAGCTTGTTGGAATTCGTCATGAGGGGTTTGGCTCCGCTGACGGGGTTATCCGCATACATAAGCGGGCAGATGTAGCTAAGGTGAGCTCCCGTAGAAAGGAGTTTCTCGTAACGATCCGTCTCCTTGAAGGCCTTAATGACCGCAGGAGAAGTGGTGAGAACTGTATCCACGACCAACTTTTTCTTGCCGCTTTTGGCTAAACCTTCCACCAAGGCGTCCGTCCAATCGCAGAGTTGCTTGAACGTGAGATGCGGGCAGCCGATGAAGCACTTATGGGGCTTGCAGTTTGGCTTCTTCCACATCATGGGATAGGAAGCATAAACCCGTTCGAGTTCGGCGTCGTCAATCACGTATTCTTGGACGTTTTCCTTCAATAAGGTTTTGCCAAGACGCTTGGCCTCGGGGGTGATGCCTTCGATATGATAGAGCCCAACGGCTCCGTTAGATGCGGTAGCGGCTCCAAAATCCTTCAAATAGGAAATCGTGTTTTCGCTAGGAAGCGGGTCCAAAAAGCGGTCCAATCCCTCCACATATGGGACTTCCGCCATGACTTTCATTCCGATGGCCGATCCTAAAATCTGGGCTTCTGGTTTTTTGGTCGTTTTCACGATGATCTTCCAGGTCGCCTTTCTCCCTTCGTCGGTGATGAAACCAAACGCAGGGGTGCGTTCGAGGATGGATCCAAACATATCTAGGATCCCCGAATTGCGGTTGCATCTAGCTCCTAAAACGGAGTTAGCAAACACGACGGCGCTCGACTCGCTCCAGGAGATGATGTCGCCTTCTTTCGGCGTGTTGCCCACTTGGTTTAGATAGCAAGTGCAAGTGAATCCGCTGGGGTCGGAGAGGCCGATTGCCTCGAGCTGCTTCTCATAATCCTTTTGCTTGCTGTACATGAAGACGCTGGAAACCAGTTTTTCAATCGGCGAGCAAGAGACGTTTTTATAGTCCAAAGGACGGGGATCCATTGTGAATCCCTCTTCCACTTTGCATCCCGCTTGGATGAGTTCATCCATCAAGGGGTAAACCGGTTTGAGCAAGGAAAGCCCAAAACTCGTGACGAAGTGGGCTTTCTTGTAGGTGAGGGGTGCGAGGTGCGTGGCGCCGAAAGCATCGCCATATCGGACCAGGACCTCCATCATTTTGGCGTAGGTTTCGCCTTTTTTGCCCGTGAGGATATCCTTTTCCTCGTCGGTCAATTTCATTTTTGGTTCGTACATTTTTCCTTTCCTTCTTTAGATTTTCATCGCGACTTCATAAGCCCGCCAAATGACGGAACGGAGGTTGCCAATGCTTAAACAATCGCCCACCAAGTGGACCTTGCCCGATTCTTTGGCCAAGGGGGTTGGGACGTAACCCGTGGAAACGATGACGGAATCGCAGGACAATTTCGTGACGTTTCCGGCTTTATCTTTAATGGTGATAGAGCCGTCTTCAATCGAAGAAAGTTTGGTCTCCAAATAGACGGGAATTTGATGCAAGGCAAAGTAGTCGCGGAGATATTGGCTATTGGCCATGCAGATGCCGCGTTGTTTGATGAGGTCATCCTGCATTTCCACGATGAAGGGCTTCTTGCCATCTAAGGCGAGTTCGTAAGCGACTTCGCATCCGGTTAATCCGCCGCCGATCACGGCGACGCGATCCCCAACCTTTTCCCCACGAAGGAAATCGCAGGCTTCCAAGACTTTATCAAATCCTGGGATTGGCAACTTACGGGGTTTCGAACCCGTCGCAACGATGACTTGGTCCTCCTTTAAAGACGAGACATCTTGGATTTCGGTATTAAGGTGAATCTCGACGCCGAGCTCTTTCATTTGGAGGCGATACCAGGCTAATAAATCGCGCAATTTCCCTTTGAAAGAAGCGTTAGAAGCAGGAATGAAGACACCTCCCAATTCACCGGATTTTTCGTAGATGACAGGATGATGTCCGCGGAGGGCTAAGACTCTAGCGGCTTCCATGCCGCCGATTCCGCCACCGACAATAGCCACTTTCTTCGGGTGTTTGGTTTTTTCGATGTAGTGGACCGTAGTTTGCATCGTTTCGGCATTTACCGCGCAACGAGCCATATGGAGGGAATCGCTTAAGGTTTGATCGTTTGAAGTCCCCTTGTAATGAGCCATATTGAAGCAGCCGTTATGGCAGCAGATGCAAGGACGGATTTCTTCTTCTTTGCCTTCTTTCAATTTGCGGACAAAGGCTCCATCCGCTAGGAATGGACGGGCTAACCCAATCGCATCGAGTTTGCCTTCTTGGATGGCTTCTGCGGCAACGCGGGGATCCATTCTTCCTGCGCAAACCACGGGGATGGAGACGAAGTTTTTGATGTGCTCCACGTCTTCCAAATTGCAGTTTTCCTGCATGTAGATAGGAGGATGTGCCCAGTACCAGGCATCGTAAGTTCCGTTATCGCAGTTAAGCATATCGTAACCGGCGTCTTGAAGGTATTTCGCGGCCTTTTCGCTTTCTTCCATGTCGCGTCCGGCTTCCACGAATTTTTCTCCCGGCAAAGCACCGGAATTGAATCCTTTGGTTTTGGAAACGACGGAATAGCGTAGCGACACCGGGAAATCTTTGCCGCAAGCGGCTTTGATTGCCTTCACGATTTCCACGGGGAAGCGATAACGGTTTTCAAAGGACCCGCCATATTCGTCCGTGCGCTTATTGACGTAACGCAACGTGAATTGATCCAAAAGATAGCCCTCGTGGACCGCGTGGATTTCCACTCCGTCCACCCCAGCGTCCTTTAATAATTTTGCCGTTTTGGCGAAGGCTTCCACGAAATGATGAATTTCCTTGATGGTCATTTCGCGGCTTGGGACTTTATCACTCCACCTATTGGGGGAGGGGGAAGAAGAAGCGCAGATTTTGTCGAAATTCATGATCGGCTTGCTGAGCGCGCGGAGGAAGCGGTTGGTATAGAGCTTTTCCATGGCGGGAGAAATCGTGAAGGAACGGCCGAATCCAGCGGTTAATTGCACGAACATTTTGGCTCCGTGGGCGTGGATTTCATCCATTAAACCCTTTACCTTTTTATACATCCCCTTTTTCCGGTACAGCCATTGCCCAAGCATCGGGTTATAGACGGGCTGGATGCCCGGAAGAATTAAGCCCACTTCATTTTCTGCTTTATCGAGCAGGAATTTCGCGGCTTCTTTATCGAAGTGATTAATTTCCATCCATCCGAAGAGGGAGGTTCCGCCCATGGAGGTCATGACAAAACGGTTTTTGATTTCGCATTGTCCGATTTTCCAAGGCGTAAACAACGGTTCTAATTTTTGATCCATTGAGAATTCCTTTCTATTAGGGTCGATAAAAATATAGCACCGCAAGGACCTATGCGGTATTTCATTATCGATATAACGATGAAAAATCCTTCCCAACAGGGAAGGAGAGGCCTATCGTTGTAGGGGAAGAAGGGAAAGATGCTTTGGCTTATATTGGCGTTAATCGCTGCGCTTGCAACTTCGTTAACCACCATCTTTGCTAAAATCGGAATCAAGGATGTTCCATCGGATTTTGCGACCTTTTTCCGTACCGGCATCGTATTAGTTTGTGCCGCTGGGCTTTGTTTTATTACGGGGAGTTGGAACCAAGTCCCTAATCTTACTCCAAGCAATTGGATTTTCTTGGTCTTGTCCGGTCTATGCACGGGGTGCTCTTGGCTTTGCTATTACCGTGCTTTGCAACTTTCTAGCGTCAACCGCGTTGCTCCGATTGATAAATCGAGCTTCTTGCTCACAAGCATCCTGTTCCTTATTTTCTTCTTTAACGATGTAACTAAAGGCGGAGATCCCTTGGTGATTGGGATGTTATTTACCTCAATGGCTTTGATGCTAGGAGGCACCCTTCTTATGGCGTGGCCGAAAAAAGAAGAGGGACGTGTATCGAAAAAGTGGATTTTTTATGCGGTGGGGTCCGCGGTATTTGCTAGTCTCGTCTCTTTGTTCGTGAAGATTGGTTTGCAAGGAATGTCATCGGATTTAGGGACGTTTTTAAGAACGGTCGTTGTTTTGATTTTCTCAGGCGCGATTGCCTTGTCAAGAAAACAAACCAAAGGATTGAAAGCCGTCTCCCCCAAAAGTTGGGTCTTTTTGACTTTGTCTGGCTTAGCCACGGGGATTGCGTGGCTTGGTGAATATTACGCGTTGAATATGGAAGGAGTAAATCCTGTCGCGGTCAACGCGATAGGGAAACTATCCATCCTGCTGACAATGCTATTCTCTGCCACGGTCCTAAAAGAACGTTTTTCGTGGAAGTCTTTACTAGGTTTAGGGCTGTTAACCGGCGGAATTATCCTGATTGTCGTGTTTAGCCTTTGAATGTGAATAAATTGATGAACAAATTGATGAACAAATTGAAAAAAGTGCGATAACAGGCTGAAATAATTTGTTCATAATCTGTTCACATCAATTGACACCATGAACAAATTGTGGTTAATTTCTTGTGGATAGTGGTTATGAATATGGATTATGTAGAAAACGAAACAACAGAATTGAAGTCCATTTACGTGGACGATATCAAAAAGGAAATTATCGCCTTTGCTAACACTTTTGGTGGCATTATTTATGTCGGGGTAGAAGACAATGGTCATGTTTGCGGAGTGACAAACGTTGATGACGTGATGCAACAAGTCATGAACGCTGCTCGTGATGGGATTAAGCCAGACGTCACGCTATTTATGCACGTCCACGATATTGATACTGACGAGGGCAAAACCATTGTCGCAATAGAAGTACAATGTGGCGCTCATAAACCTTATTATTTGACTTCCAAGGGGCTTCGGCCTGAAGGCGTGTTTGTTCGGCAGGGCACATCTTCTGTTCCTGCATCGGAAACGGCAATTCGCAAAATGATCAAAGAAACGGATGGCGATAATTTTGAAGACATGCGTTCCTTGAATCAGGAATTAACCTTTTCCAAGATGCAGGAGGAATTTCAAAAAAGAAATCTGAGCTTAGCGGATGTTCAAATGAAAACGCTTGGGCTCATCGACTCGGATGGACTGTTCACCAATTTGGCTTTGCTTCTATCGGATCAATGCCCTGATATCGTCAAGGCAGCTACCTTTAACGGGGCGAATCAGGAGAAACTCCAAGATCGGCGTGAATTTACCGGCTCTTTGCTTAAGCAACTAGATGATGCCTATGCCTATTTGGATATGCGGAATCAAAATGCGGCTACCTTCAAAGGCCTTCATCGTACAGACCACCGTGATTATCCTGAAACGGCCATTCGAGAAGCGCTACTGAACGCCATTGTCCATCGCGACTATTCCGTTCTGGCCAGCACGCTTTTAAGCGTTTATTCCGATCGAATTGAATTGCTTTCTGTTGGAGGGTTAGCCGGAGGCGTGTCTTACGATGACATCATGCTGGGGGTGTCTTATTGCCGTAACAAGAAGCTTGCTAATATCTTTTACCGGATGGGCTTAATCGAAGCCTATGGGACCGGCATCAATAAAATCATGTCGTCCTATGAGGCTTCTCGACGAAAACCCGAAATTATCATCACATCCGGTGCTTTTAAATTTATTTTGCCCAATCGCGGAACTCCCGTGAATACGGTGAAAGAGGATGTAGCATCCTATGTGGATGCGGAACGTGAAAATATCGTTTGCTCCATTTTGTCGGATCGTTTACCCCATGCTCGCTTAGAAATCGAAAAAGCGTTGGGGACATCTATCTCTACCACGCGCAGAATCCTTCAAAAGTTGATGGATGAAGGGAAAATCTTTTCAACGGGCACCACAAAAAACGTGATGTATTTTGTGAAATAAATAAGGAACCGACCTGCGAATCGGTTCTTTTTAAATGTAAATTTTTGCCCGTTTTCTTTCGACGGTTACGGACTTATTTAAATTTACGAAAATTTTTTTCGACAAAATTTCCAAAAAAATCGTTCTAAGTAAGGTGTGGGAGGAACTCTTTATGGAGCATCATCCCAAAAACGTCGCGCTACGCCCGGAAAGGAGGCAGAAGCATGCTCGAGCTCATCGCCTTGGTGGCCTTGCTCGACCTACTCGTGGTCCTCCTTAAGGACGATGACCGCCGTAAGCGTAAGTGAATGAAAAAGCGCCCCTCCGTGAAAAGAGGGGGCGCACAAATCCACTTATAGTATAGGGCTGGATAGCGCGGCGTCAATGGCCCTGGGAAGGATTTTGTCCTTCTCAGGGTTCATTTGTCGTCTTATTTAGCTTCCAATTCCTTCTCGAGAAGGTCAACGAGTTCGCTCATGCGTGACACGACGGCTTCGAAGGGTTCTTTCGAAGTCAAATCGACGCCTGCCTTTTTGACTTGTTCGATTGGGAAGTCGCTGCCACCGCTGCGAAGCAAATTCACATAAGAAGCGAAGGCTTCCGGCTCCTTGGCTTTGACTTTTTCGTAAATCAACATGGAAGAGGTGAAGCTCGTCGCGTATTGATAAACATAGAAGGGAGTGTAGAAGAGGTGGGGGATATAAGCCCAGACCAAGGGTTTGAGTTTTTCTTCCTCAATGTCGATGCCGTAATATTGCTTATATAGGCGCGTCATAATGGAAGAGAGGACTTGGTAATTGATCGGCTCGCCTTTTTCCGCTAGCAAGCTGGCTTCGTATTCATAATGGCCAAATAGGGTTTGACGGTAGAAGGTGGAACAGATTTCATCGATGGCTTTTTGAAGCAAGGCGATGCGGTCTTCATGAGACAACGTGCCGGAAGCGAGAAGATAATCAAGGAGGTTATGCTCGTTAAAGGTCGAGGCGATTTCGGCGACGAAAATCGTGTAATCCTGTTTCAAGGTCGGCTGCGATTCTTCGCTATAAAGCGTATGCATGGAGTGGCCGGATTCGTGGGCAAGGGTGAAAACGTCATCGAGTTCGCCTTGGAAATTCAAAAGAATGAAGGGGTGGTGGTCGTATCCGCCATTAGAATAAGCGCCTGTCCGTTTGCCTAAGGAAGGATAGACGTCGACGTATCCAGGACGCAAAACCTCTTTGGCCTTGTTCTGGAAATCCTCTGGGAAATCCTTTAAGGAAGCAAAGAAGAGGTCTTTGGCTTCTTCGTAGGTGTATTTCTTGTTGGATTTGGCAAGTTGAAGGAAGCGGTCGTAGGAGCGGTGCTTTTCCAGCCCGAGGTATTTTCTACGGAGTTCGTAATATTTCTTTAACGGAGCGCTGCCTTTTTCGCTGGAAGCAACGTTGATTAAGCTATGGAAAACGGAAGTGGGAATCGCGTTATTGAAAAGATGCTCTTCTAGAATTGATTCATAGCCGCGGCTTTTTTGGATGGCGAGTTGATCTTGAAGGACGGAATTGTAGATTTCGCCATAGGTGTTTTTATGCTCATCGTACCAAGAATAGAGACATTCGAAGATGGCTTGACGATCTTCGGGCTTTTTGGTTTCGGCGATTAAGCTCGTCCAGTTCGAAAGGTTGATTTCCTTCTTGGTTCCATCCGACAAGGTCACTTCCTTGGGCTTATAGTCGGCGACGGTTAAAAGGGAATAGAGATTTCCGCCCTCCCCGTGAAGCGGGGCGTAGGAGGAAAGCAATTTTTCCTTCTCAGCATCCAAGACGTGTTTTTGTCCGCGGAATAATTTCTCAAAGGAGAAGGAATATTCGCTGAATTCGGGGTGTTTGGCAAAGAAAGCATTGACGTTATCCTGCCCATAAGCAAGCAACTCCGGTTCAAAATAGGAGGCTTCGGCGATATAGGACTGGACGGCAAGTTCGACTTTGCTTTCGTCGCTTGTATTTTCGACGTTTCTCCGATCGCGATCCGCGCGCATCGAGGCGAAGAAGGCGAGGTTGATGTAGGTGAGGGTGAATTTTTTATCTAAGGTAAGGTAGCCTGCCAATCCCTCTTCCGATGCGATTTTCCCTTGGAATTTCTTCACTTCGGGAATGAAACTTTTTAATTTTTCAATGTCGGATAAAAACGCTTCTTCGTTGGGGTAGAAGACGCTTAAATCCCACTGTGTTTGTTGTTGGTCCATAAAACAAACTCCTTTCGGAGGTATTCTAGGCTAGTTAAGGGGGAATTTCATCCTTGGCACACCAAGGGAAAAACAAAAAAGACAAGAAAGAATTACGGTTTTACCGACCAAGCGGCAATCGAATTGAAGTTATCCGAATAGAGGAATTCGGACTTCCCTTCTTTGCCTAGCATGGATTCGTAGATAGAAGAGACGCTTCCCGAAACGTCGCTACTGCCATTACGATAACTGGAGGAATCATCCCAGCAAAGGCGATAAACGTGATTTTGGACGTTTTCTAGGGCTAAAGAGAAATTCACGTTTAAAGTAATCAAGACATTGATCGCGAGCTTTCCAGAGGCCGTAGAGAGGGTTTTCATACGCTTGGAGTCGATGTCGACATAATCGCCGACGATGTCCGCGTTGATTTTCATGCCAACGCTCGACTGAGCGATTTTGCCCAAGTCGATTCCCAAGGAGAACGTCGGAGTGTCGGTAGGAGTCGCTTCGCTAGGTCCAGAATAAGAAAGCAATACGTCTTCGGGGTGAATGGCCGCGCCAGAAGTATCGGAATTTTCGATGCTGCCCACGATCGAATCCGACATATTGAGCATGTAGGACATAATCCAAAGGAGCATATTGGACCCAAAGTCTTTTCCTTTGACTTTCTTTTGGTCTTGCTTCCATTTGGCCCCTATGCCTAGGAATCCGCCTTCTTTGGTGGCACGACGAACCAGCACGCTGCCTTCCTGGTCATTTCCCGAACCATGGTAATAGCATTCCGCATAGGTTTCCGCGTTGGTGACCCCGGTAAATTTATCGATATGGGTTTTGAGGTAAAGAGTGACACTTGCCCCATCTACGCGAGCGTAAACGTCCCCGGTTAGCTTGACATTGAGAATCGACGCGGAGAGGGTGAGGTGGTAGGTGGTGACTTTGTTGTTCGGAGTGATTCCAAGCGAAGCGGTGTCGATGATATAGGCAGCAAGGCTAGAAACGGAAGAATAATCGACGAATCCTTCGGTAGAAGAGAAGTGGTGGAGGTCCTCTTCGGAGGCATCAAGAGAAGTGATGCCGATGGTAATATCCATCTCCTTCAGGGAACCTTCTTCCCCCATTTGGGTTTGAATCCGTAAAGACGTAAGTGGACCAGCCCCTTCTTGATCGGCGATTTTATCCCCAAAGCCCAAAGTTAATACCAAGGGGGTATGGGTTCCGAATAAGGAAGCGGGGAAGGTCAAAACCATTTGGTTGGCAGAAGAGACGCAAGATTCCAACAAGGGGCTGGTTAACGCGTCGAAATAAAGCCCATTGCCAATCTTGCCAAGCAAGGATTCGGTGGAGGCGCTAGAAAAGGCATTCATCAAGCGTTCGAAACGAGGATCATCGCTTTGGAGGAAGTTTATCGCTAGCGAAAGAATGTCGTTAAGGGAATGAATGGTGAAATAGCCTTGCATCCCGTTTTTGTTGTCGGGATCCTTGCGTTTTTCGTCTTTTTGGCTGTTCGCGTTCTTGGAGTCGTAACGGAAGATCATTTTGTTGATATCGAGATTCGTCGCCGCGTCAATGCTGCTAGGACCCGTTACTTCGATATCAATGTTATGGTCGTTGATGTATGTAGCCTGACGGTCGGTGAAAGTAGCCTTGCCCGCTCCGCGTTTTTGCTCCAAGTCAAAAGCGAAAGAGCCGGAGAAGACAAATCCTTCTTCGGGGCGGTTATAGACTGAATGGTCGGCTACAGCAGTAGTTCCAAGCTTCAGCAAATAACCGGATAAGGAGAACGTGGCTTTCTTTGTCTTGGCAATTTGGCCGATTTGGTCCGAAATGGAGGGCAGGTGGTCCCATAAATCATACGATTCGGGGTTTTGAATTTCCGACATGGCAAAATCGCGGACTTTCAAAGAGCCTGATTCGATGGAGAAGGGCCCAAGGGCCAGGTTCGATAAAGTAATTTCGGCAACGGATTCCCCTGAACTCAAAAGGATATCCGCCGAGCCCGATGCAAAACCGAGTTTGCTGAAATCCAGGCCGATCCGTACTTGATTTGCTTCCGTTTCTAGGTGAGAAATCGCATCGAGGATAAAGTCATAACGTCCTGCTTGAATGCCTTGGTTTAACGCCCCGGCCTTGAATGCATCGACGGCTTCTCCAATGGCTCCCGTAGTTTGAAGAAGTCCAGATAATAACCCCCCGTCCTCGCTGGATTCGCCATTCCCTTTGAAAGCGTCATTGATGTTGGAAACAAGAGCATCCAAAACTGGCTTTGTCGTTTTGGCTTTCAAAGCGTCGTTTAAATCGAAAAAGACGGCATTCGCATTGGCCCCTTCGTTGCCATAAAGGTGGAGACCAATGCGATTTTCCCGTTTGGTTTCCTCTTTTACGGTGGCAAGGCTAATGTTTGCGCCAACTTCTTGCAAAGCCGTGCCGTTGAATTCCAAATCCGCGGATAACCCTAGTTCCAAGGTTTCATGAACCGCGTCGTGGCCAAAAGAAGTGGAGGTGGAGGGGATTTCGTCTTCGTCGTGGTCTAATAACAAGTTACCATCCACCCCGAATTTACGGTCCTTGATAAGGTGGCCCATTTTTTTGAAGAGGGCGGTGGAATCACTTAGTTTTTGGTAAGAATTGACGTCTTCGGGAATCGCCCAATTTTTGTTTTCCGTTTTGCTTTTTAGCGAGAAAGAAGCAGAGAGGTGCATGGTATTGTCCGTGCCAAAAGTTAGGGAAGAAATCCCACTATTTTTCGCCGGCAAATCAATTCCAGAAAAGGAATAAGACGAAGAAGAACGTAACCCAATGGGATAAAGGGCACCCTCTTCGGTTAATTGGAGGTTCCAGGTGAAGTAGGGGAGGCCATCGATAGAAGTTTCTTGTACGTGGTTTAAGGAATCTAAAACCACGGACCAATCGATGCTAAAGGAAGAGGAAGAACCGGATGAGCCTTCTGAATCCGAACTTTTGAGAAGATCCATCAATTCATCGATGATCCAAGACAAATCGCCATATTGATAACAGGCATACCCATTCAATTCGGAATCATAACGAACATCGTTTCCATTGCTTCCGTCAAAAATGGTTTCTTTGAGGTTCATTTGGTAACGGAGGCGACTATTTTCGTTTTCGTTTCGGCTTAAGTCCAAATCCAAAAGAAATAAATCAGAGGCTAAGAATAACCCTAAATTCACCTTTTTGCCGTTATAGCTAACGGGGGCGTTCATCGCCAGTTTCAGGTGATGAAGAGACGGGGCGTCTAAGGCTAAATCCAAAGAAACACCGGAAAAATCAATCACGTTAGCGGAATCTCCTGCTACTTTGTCCAAGGTAAAGGTGCTCCCTTTTTCCGCGGATAGGCTTATCCCATCGTGAAGAGAAGAAGTAAAGCTAGAGAGGAAACGGTCTCGGACCTCAACCTGCAAGGAATTGGAATCCCTGCTATTTTCTCCTTCAAAAGGCAAACCGCCTTTGACGCTAGTAGTAAAAGGAGAGCAAGAAAGAAGCATGGCTAAGCCAAGAGAACTGGATAAAAGAGTTTTTTGGAATGGCTTCATTTCTTGTGAATTAAGGTCTGCAAAAGACCAATATGCATTATATGCATAAGAGTTTCAGCATCACTCTATTTCGAAAAGAAAGGAGAAAGAAAAAGACTCTCCAAATTGGAGAGTCTCGATGATATCGGTTATTTTTCTGCGTTTTCAGCAGGAATTTCTGTCGAGGCTTCTTTAGAAGATGCCGTTTCGACTTTTGGTTTTTTCCGCCACGAGAAGAACAAAGCCAGAATGACTTGGAGTGGCGCTCCAACAATCAAAATGAACCAAAGCTGTTCTTTTTGAGGGCTAAAGAAAGCAAAATGGAAACAGAAACAAAGAAGAAGGCTCCATAAGAAGCAACTGACTACGACGAAGGTAGCCACTTTATTGTGATAGAAGCGGCGGGTTTCGATCGCAATGAGAAACAAGGAGACGGGAATCATCCAAAGGAATACGGCGAATAATTCTAAGGAACGCATATTCCGGAAATAGTATTCGCTTAAGAAAACGGAGACGGCCACGAGAACAACAAACATGGCAGTCATCGCAATGATCAAGGCTTTATTGATGGCCTGGGGGTCTTTCTTTTCGTCCGCGTGAATGACTTTCTCCGCGCTTTCGGGCTCGTGCTCTTGGGTCAAATAATCCACGCTCACCCCAAAATAAGAGGCGAAGTCCATCAAAATATCAATGCTAGGGCACGTATATCCCAACTCCCATTTGGAAATGGATTTATCACTATAATGAATTTCGGAAGCGAGTTCTAATTGCGTTAAACCCTTGGCTTTTCGGAGGGAAGAAATGTTCTTTCCAATCGTTGCGGCGAGATTTTCCATGCACCAATTGTACGTTTCCTCGTCCCTTTCGTCAAAATGGAGAGAAAATTTTTTGAGCTGGCGAAGGCTTGTTGAACTGGGTTTTCTTCCAAAAAAGGACGGCTTTTGGCCGCCCTATGGAAGCAGGATATCCGTTATTTGGAAAGGTAGTAGTTCCGGTGTCCTTTGTTGGCCTCATCTACGCCATGTCTCCATGCTTTTCCACCTTCTTTGTCGGTAGGTTCTGCATAGATGCCAACGGCTTGGTATTCGTCTCCGCTAAAGGAGAGGAAGTTCGTGGAATAGGCCTCGCTAACGGAATCCCATCCATTGGAATAGATGCCGTTATCAAGGTTGGCAAGGACCAAGTCAATGTTGGCCTTAGCCAAGGAGAGACGATTGCCGGTATTTTCCGCATGGAAGCTCACCCCGCAATCCACATGCAACGAATTCAACGCGTGGACTTTGGTTTGGCCGTCTTGGGCGAGGAAGGTTCCGCCGCCAATGACGAGGCTGATATCATCAAGGATATTAACACCCAATAAACCATTGAGGTTCAATTTGAGGGTATAGGTGACGTTATTTCCGTCGGAAGAAACACTCTTGGAGAATCCTTTATAAAGGTCTTCGAAGTGAAGGGCATCCGCCATTCCGGAAGAAGTTCCTTCGCTACTATTTTCAAAATAGGATTCGTTGACACCGAGAACGTATTGGAGGATGTAATTCAAGGCATCGTCTTTAAAGGCGCCTTCTTTGTTTAATTTCACCGAGTCGCGAACGTTAGCGAGTTTGCCATAATCCGAATCGCGGGTTAATAGCATCTCGGTGGTTAAGTTGCCTTCTGCGTCTTCGCGTCCATCCGAATAATAATAGAAGGAAGCATCGCGCGATCCACCGAGTTCAAGCGGACGGAAGTAGAGGTCGTTATCCGGAGCGTTCAAACCGCGAATGACGGGGATATTGTTTAACGATCCGGCCATCTTGATACGTGCCCCTTCTACGGACATCGCCATATTCGCTTGGGCAAGCTTGGTTTCGTAATCACCAAGTTGAAGTCCAACGGTTCCTTGAAGGTCGTAAGTCGATACCCCCTCCCCTTCTTTTAATCCGAGGACGGTCGTTTCAGCGGCATAATCGATAAGAGAATATAATCCGGAATAGTCGTCGTAATTTTTCTTTTCTTCGCCTAAGGAAGCAAAGGTTTCATCTTGGGCTAAATCCGCTAAGGCGATACGAAGATCGACGCTAGTTTGTTTGCCTTCTTCGCCGCTTAGGGTTTCAACCTGGAGGTTTTTCAGCGTCTTGTCGTCGTTGAAATTTAAAGACAAGGTGATGGAACCATCCATCCCGAAGGCGCTGCCGTTTAAGTTAAATTGAGCCCTGTTTGCGGTGAAGGAAGAAGAATTGAGGAACGAGTAGTCCGCGATGGCAAAGTAATTGCCACTAGAAATATCGCTCATTAAGCTCGCTTCCGCGCCACTAGAGAAGAGACGGCTAATGCGGGTGAAGCGGTCATCGGAATTAGAAACCAAGTCTTTGACCGTATCGATCACTCCATCGAGCCCATTGGTCCCGATTTGGCCATTGATGCCGGTAGAAGAGGCCGGGTCTTTCCGATTTTCAGCGGCCACTTTCGTTTCGTCCTTCATGACGGAAGGATCGTTTTTGGAGTCGTAATGGAAATAGGCGACGTTATCGTTGCTGAACAAGGCTTCGCCCTGGTTATCGATATCGATTGCTAGGTGATGGTCTTGATAGTAAGAAGCCCCGCGTTCGGTGAGATTTAACGCCACGGTCCCTTTGATTTTGGCAGGATTGACCGTTTCCTCTCCCTCTACTTTTCCCTTGCCGCCGCTAAAATCCAACGCGACACGGCCATTTAAATCGAGCCCTTGGGTTTTATTCGCGTCCTTATAGACGTCTTGGGTGCCAAGATAATTGATGTTGCCCTGCAATTCGATGCCAAGCTTTTTGTTTTCAATCATCGGTTTGATTTGGTCGACGACGGTGGGGAGATGGGTCAACTCACCCCAAGAAAGCATGTCTTCGCCGATGACCGGCTCTTGGAATTCGGGAGTTTCTAAGACCACGTTTAACGTAAGGGTCTGTAAAACGAGATTCTTGATTTCGATTTTGGCAAGACTAGAAGCGCTGTCTCCACGTAAAGTCAGAACGATTTTGGCTTCGTTAAATCCAAGGGGCTTCAAATTGAGTTCCAAGGAAATCAGGTTATCCGCGATCGTGACGTTATCAATCATGTCGACGATATCTTCGTAATGCTTTTGTTCCAAGTTGGTCAACAAAGTTGGCTTTTGATAATCGGATTCCCCTTGGAGGACTTTCAAAACTTTGTCGAGCGTCGAAATCACTTGATTCAGTTGCTCGTCGGTCTTTTTCTCTTCAACGCTGCCTTCTGGATTGGTGGGGTCCGCCGTGGTTTCGCTCTTGAATTTGCCCATGAGCTCATCCAAGGTGGTCTTGGTGGTGCGCGCCTTTAAGACGTCTCCGAAATTCAAATAAGCGCCGCTATTATCGGAATCGGTATTTTGGATAAGAGCGCTTAAGGTTTGGCTTCCTTTCTTCGTGCCGTTTGCATCGAAATGAGTGAAAGAAAGGGAAGCATCCGCACGGTTGAAATTCACACCTTTAATCGCCCCGTCGGTTAATTTCCAAGACAAATCAACGTTGCCGTCCACGTGCAAATTCGCTTTTTCGCGGACTTCCTTTTTGCCAAAAGTGGTATACGTCCCCGCTTTTCCTTGGACGTGATGTTCCATATCGACGTCTAAACTGACTCCGAATTTAGGAGTGGCGACGTAAGAAGCAATACGACGATAAAGTTCCAAGGAGTCGTCTAATTTGGGATAGGCTTTCCATGCTGCCGGCACCGTCCAATCGAATTCGCCAACGCTGGCTTTGGTCGTGACATCAGCAGAAAGTTGAATGGTCCAATCTTTGCCTTCTAAAAGATGTTGACGTCCTTGCTTTCCGTTTTGAACTGCCGGCATATCAATATGGGTTAAGGAATAATTCTCGTCGCCACCAAATCCAATGGAATAGGTCACGTTTCCTAAAGGCAAATCCAAGGTGAAATAGGGTTTTCCCGAAGCGTCTTTACCTTCTTTCATTTGATTCAAGGCATCCATCATGGCATCGGTGTCGAAGCCGCTGGAAGAAGAATCGCCAGTCGAATCGTTGGTATCGCTTCCGCCAATCTTGCCATAGGTATCGATGTTGATTCCGCCCTTGGTCAAGATTTCGATGATGTCATGGAGGACAAAATCTAAACGCCCGTATTCGTAAGAGGGGTTGCCACCGGTAATCGGATCGGTAGTAGAAGTATCGACTTCCCGCAAAACGGAAACCTGATACCCCGCATTCCAATCATGTTCATTGCCATCGATATCCGCGATGTTGAAATAGAGATTTTTCTCCGTTTCTCCATCTCCAAGCAAGCCAAGGTTCAACTGACGTTGCAATCCGTTATAAGCTAGTGGCAATTCCGCGGAAAGGTTAATTCCGGAAAGAGAAAGCGAATTCAACGCGAGTTTGATTCCCGCTGGTTTTCCTGGAATCGTGGAAATGTGATTGTCGTAATAGGTATTCGTGATGCTGCCATCTTCTTGAGGGAGCGAGCTTTTCACCGCACCAGGAATAGATAAATCCAAGGTGTTGATGGATAAGCTTAAGCCGCTGGTAGCGGATTCGAGGAGATTGTTGACGAATTTTTCCGACGGCGTGACCTTTTGGTCTCCCCCACCATTAGAACTCGAAAGGTGATTGGTGATCGTTTGCTGTGGCAATAAGAAGAAAACGCCTGCGGCCGTGACGCCAAAGGTCGTTAAGCAAGTTAAGCCCCATAACAAGGTCTGTTTATGACTCTGTTTTTTGTTGTTATTCTTTTTCATGATTGGATTCCCCTGATTGAATTTTATTTCTCGATTTGACTAAGAAGCGCTGCCTCCGTTTCCGGATATTCTGGCAAGGCTCCGCTTGGTTCTGGTATTCCCCCTTCAGGAAGGGAGGAGAAGTAGACGGTGGTCATGGTTCCTGCACAAGCGCTCCCGATTCCGCTAGACAAGGTGGCTTGATATTTTTCTTTGTTTTGGAACCACCGTAACGTTAAGTCGGAAGCGAAGTTCCACCGCAAATGGACGTAAGAGAAGTTGGGCGGTGCCTTGAGATTGGAAATCGTCTTCATTTGACGGACGTACCGAAGGGTTGAGGTCAAGGGATCGACTTCCATGTCAATCGTGTAGGTCCCGTCTTTATTTTTCTGGACCTTCGTCAATCCTTCCCCGGAAAGATCTTCTTTGCCTTCGGTTAAATCGGAAACGATATAAACAAGCCCATCGCTGACGTTTCGACCCATTTCTTCTTTGTAGGTTTTGTTATCCACCTTTACGGGTTTATCGGAAGCGTAGTTTGGCGTGGACCCCCAGTACTTGGTGGTCTGATCCCCTTCCTGGTACATCCGGTTATATAGAGCAACGAAAGAAGAGGAGGAATTGGATTCTTCAAAATAACGGTCCCCATCGCGCATTTGGGTAGATTCGATCCGCTGGTCAACTAACCCCATCGCGTTAGAAGAACCAACGGAGACGGAATAAGAAGTTTCTTTTTGCGCGTAAATTCCATAGGCGGCGTTAACGATTTCATAGGGCTCCATTTTCGTGAAAAAATCGCCGCCGGACTTTTTGACCTTTTGGTATTTGGCCATAATCGCGTCCATGTCGGCTTCGTATCGAGATGCGTCGCCATCCGTGATAGACAAAACGGGTTTTAACATATCATGGAGCTTTAACCCTGCCGTTAAACCAAGGAAGCAAGAAAGAAGAACCATGGTTGGTGCTTGGAAGCACTTGGGGTCAAAACGTTGGGCTTCTTGAACTTGTTCCATACTTTTTTACCGCTACCATTTTAGAAAGGGCAAAGTCAAAGTCACTCTACTTTCGCATACGTATACGTGAGAAAAAGACTCTCCGAATGGGAGAGTCCAATTTGAGGGGGTACGTGTATGCGTTTTCAGGCTTTTTCACCTAGTAGGAGAAAGAAATGCTCGCCTTCTTTTGCTTCTAAAATTTTGAAGTTTGGCTCCCATTTTCGCCCCTCTTCCAAGGCGGAATCGAGGTCACGGGAATAGGGGTGGGCACATCCAGCATGGGTGGCCATCAGTTCAAAACGAGACAAATTATGAAGGATAAGCAAGTGTCCCTTTGGCTTTAAAACGCGATAAGCCTGTTGGACAAATGCGTCGACATCCAAGAAATGGGGATAAGCGTTAAAAACTACAATCCAATCGAACCCTTCACCTTCAAAGTGAAGGAAGTCCCCGGATTCGAAATGAAGATGGGGGTTATCCTGGTATTTTTCTTTCGCCTTTTCAATCATCTTGGGAGACAAATCTAGCCCCAAAACGTCACAATCCGCTTTCTCATAGAGAAAAGGGGTAAGAATTCCCGTCCCACAGGCAAGATCAAGAACCTTATCTCCTTTTTGGATGGGGATGTCTTTTAGAAACAAACGCAAAGAAGAAGCGGTCGCCTTTTCTTTTTCGTCCCAAGAAGAACTTTGGGTATCGAAAAATTCCTGCATGGAAGAACTCATTGGGCCTTCTCCGCTAAGAATGCGCGTAAGTCAGAAATTTTTTGGTATCCGCCATATTGTCCCTTCATCGTGGCAAGTTCGGCATAGATTTTCTTGCCGGTGAAGACTTCCAAAATCTCGTCGGCCTTTGCAGCGATATCAAAGCCCGCAAAAGCGGAAGGATAGACGCTAGAAGCGACAAAATAGGTGTTGATGAGATGGATTTCGATATTTTGGTAGTAGGCGTTATAGGGAAGTTGAAGATAGACTTCGCCATTTTCCACGGCTTTCACTCCATCAAAGATGGTCTTGTCTTCTTTGAATAATCCGATGGTTTTAGCCATGCCCGCAGCATCTAAAATCATGACATCAATATTGCCACTGATGGCGGCAAATTTCTCTTTTTCAATGCTTTGGATTCCCGCCACGGCGAGGCCTTGGTCCGCCAAAACGTTGGTGATTCCCGCTACAGCGAAAGAAGGATCGGTTGGATTAGTGGACAAGTAGTCTTTTTGACCCCAGTTACCGACTCCGCCGAGATAGACTTTGGGTTTCGAAGTCACGTTTTCCACATGCTTGGAGATGTCATCTTTGGCCGCTTTGATACAATCTAAAATCGTCTGGCTGCGGTCTTCTTTCCCAAGCAATTTGCCAAGGCTAGTTATCGTCGTGGCAAAAGCATCACCAAAAGCCCCTTTCTTTCCGTATTTAACGGTAAAGACCTTGGCTCCGCTTTTCTTTTCCATTTGCTCTGCCTGCTCATTGGTTTCATAATCGCTAATGATTAAATCGGGGGAACAGGTAACGATTTTCTCGAGCTCTGGCTTCTGGTGCATGGGTCCGCCTTCTCCACAGGTTGGCAAATCTCCCCATTCATTGGCATTCGCGTCAAAATAGGGGCGAGCAACGCCGCTAAAGGGAGCGGAAGCACCACGCTTCGAAGGGTTATCGATGTCTTCGATGCCCACCAAGCGCCCTTTGCCACTTTCAAGATAGGAATAATAACGAAGGGCGCCTGCCCCCACACAAATGATTTTTTTAATGTCGGAAGGAATTACGCTCACTTTTCTTCCAATACCGTCCGTCACTTCGACTGGCGTGGCAATGGAAGCGGAGGAATCCCCGGAGGGTTCATTTTTTGAACTGTTACTAGCACCTCCGTTTCCGCAGGAAGCCAATAAGGCCGTGGATAGAAGGAGCAAGATGGATGGCTTTTTCATGAATTTATTCCTTTCTTATTTTGAAATTCAATATAGGCTCCGCCTTCTTTTTGAAGGAAGGTGGCATCTACCTCGTAAATGTCGGAGAGGATTTTTTCGTTCAAATCCTTTTTGCTAACGTCGTAAGCAAGATGAGTTTCCTTTAGGAACAGGAAGCGATCCGCGACGGAATAGGCTTCGTTGATGTCGTGAAGGCAAAGAAGAACGCAGGTCCCAGAATCAGCAATTTCTCTCACCTTTTGCAAGAATTCGAGCCGAGCCTTCACATCCAAAGAAGCGGTTGGCTCGTCTAATAGAAGAATGTGGGGTTTCCCCACCATGGCTCTAGCAATTCCTACTCGCTGTTTTTCCCCACCGCTAAGTTCATCGACGTTGCGGTCGCGATATTCGGCAATTCCCATTTCAAATAGGATTTGGACGACGGCTTCCTTATCTAACGGAGAAGGATTCCATGAAAAATAAGGGAGACGTCCCAATAACAAATAATCGAAAACGCTTAATCCGCCCCCTGCAAAGGATTGGGTGAGGGTTGCTATTTTCTGGGCGCGGTCTTTGGAAGACATTTCTTTTAACGCCTTTCCCTCTAAAAAGATTTCGCCCTCTTTTGGTTTTTTAATGCCGGAAAGAAGAGAAAATAAGGTGCTTTTCCCCGCCCCGTTTTGACCTAATAAGGCATTGACGGTTCCTGGCTCTAACGAAAAAGAAACATTTTGAAGAATTGCCTTTTTCCCATAAAAGAAGGAAAGGTTTCTTACTTCTAAACTCATAAGTTTTTCTCCTTTTTCGAGAAGAGTAAGAACAAAAAGAATGGGGCTCCAATTAAGGCGGTGATGGCCCCAACGGGAAGAGAAGTCCCTCTGCCAATCAAACGGGTGAGGATATCGCAAATTAAAAGTAACCCCGCTCCGCCTAAAAAAGATGCTGGCAGCAGCAAACGCATATCATTGCCCACAAACCTCTTCAGAATATGGGGAGCCATGATGCCGATAAAACCGATGATACCGCAGAAACAAACGCAAACCGCCGTTAATAATGAGGATAAAAATAACAGGATGAAGCGTACAACCGAAGTTTTTACCCCCAAACTCTTGGCTAAATCTTCTCCTCCTTGCATCGCATTAAGCGGATAAGAGAAGAAGAAAGCAATGATTAAACAAGCAAGAGCAATCCCTCCAATGATTCCATTTTGAGCAAAGTCGAGCCGTTCTAAATCTCCAAACGCCCAGTTCGTCACGCTAGAAAGCTGAACGTCATCCGCAAAATATTGAAGTAAAGTCGTCAAAGCCTGGAACAAAGAAGAGAAGGAAACCCCGATTAATAAAACGCTCGTTGGCTTGAAATGGGCAAAAGCGGAAAAGGCCATGACCAGAAAAAGACATAGGATGGAGAAAACAAGGGCAAATGCACTGGTCACCCAAGGGCTTTGGGAAACGTAAAGGAAATCATTGCGGCTGCTATGACTGGTGCCAAAAGCAATGAAAATCGCGATATTCGCCCCAAAACTCGCCGCATTGGAAACTCCTAAAGTCGAAGGAGAGGCAAGGCCGTTTCGAAGGCATGCCTGCACGAGCAATCCGCTTAACGCTAAACCCGCTCCGACAACGATGGCCCCTAAGGTCCGAGGAAGACGAATTCCACGCACAATGCGGATCGTTCCCACTTCTCCGCTACCAAACAAAGCTTTCCAGGAAGAAAGGAAACCGACCCCAGAAGACCCAATGCCTAGCGAAATGAAAAAGAGGAGAACAAGAACCGATAAAGTAATCAGGAGGACCAAAAGTTTTTTGCCTTGGCTCTTCCGCCTTTCTCGCGCGATGTTGTTCGCCCACGTATTCATGCGGAGTATCATAGCATAGGAAACCAAGAAACAGAACAAAACTAGATAAATAGTTCGGCAATTAGAAAACAAATGCAAGAAATATGTTCGGTTAATTGAAACATATCGAACTCTTGTTTAGAATAATGACATGGATAAACGAGAAGAGAAGACCCTAAACGCGGTTTATGAGGCGTTACGCCTCGAACTTGGTAACAAAGAATACCAGGATATTTCGGTGTCGGATTTGCTGACAACAGCCCATATTTCCCGCTCGACCTTCTATAGTCATTTTAAAAGTAAGGAGGACGTTTTAGTGGGCGTGTGTTCCACGATTTTTGATCATGTCTTCTCCCCTTCTCAGCAAAAAGAAGCGGATCACGATTTTTCGGGATCCTCCCATTTTGATTACCGTCATCTTATTACCCATATCTTCTATCATTTCTACGATGAAAAGAGTTTGATTTCGGCGATTTTATCTTCTCGGTCTGGCGCTCCGATTTTTTTGGAGAATCTTAAAGAACGCTCTCTCCCCTTAATGTCTGCCTGCGTCAAATCCCATACATTTTATAGACCGGGTATTCCCGAAGAGATGCAAACCCACCAATTAACGGAGAGCTTTGTTTCTTTGCTCCGCTACTGGGTGAGCGGCGGCTGCGTCTTGACCCCGGAAGAAATGACGGATTATTTCAGCCGTCTTTACGCTTGAAGACATTATTTGAACCGCATTTTAAAATTTCGCCATTAATTTCAGAGATGGATTTATACCTATTTTTAAGCGCAACTATTTAAATAGGAATAGTTATACAAAATTATTGGTACGGGACAGAGACCTTCTTTGTCGAGAGACGTCCTCGAAAAAATGTCAAACCATACCTTTTGTAAACAAAACACTCTAATATATAGAAGAATAAAAGGAGATTAATCATGGGCGATGTACGCGTGATTCGGGTCAAGCAATCTGTTTTGGCCAACAATGATCGGAGGGCAGAAGAACTCCGCAAAGAATTAAAGGAAAAAGGGGTCTTCCTCATCAATTTGATGTCGAGCCCAGGATCGGGAAAAACCACCCTTCTTGTTAACCTTATTAATAAATTAAAGGAAAAACTCCGCGTCGGCGTTATCGAAGCGGACATGGATGCAACGGTAGACGCAGAAACCATTGAAGCGAAAACCGGCGTCAAGACCATCCAGCTTCACACTTCCGGAGAATGCCACCTCGATGCCAAGATGACCCAAGAAGGGTTTGAAAGTCTCGGAGGAGATGGCCTAGACCTTGTCATCCTAGAAAATATCGGCAACCTCGTTTGCCCCGCCGAATTCGATACGGGCGCTACCCTCAAGATGGTTTTGCTTTCCATCCCCGAAGGCGATGATAAGCCGCTCAAATATCCGCTTATGTTCACCAAAGGCGATGTCTTTGTCTTTACGAAGATGGATACGAAAATCGTTTTCGATTTCGATGTAGAGAAAGCGGAAGAAAGAATTTTGCGTTTGCAGAAGAACGCCGTTTTCTTCCCCGTTTCCGCCAAAAAAGACGAAGGCGTGCAAGAACTCGCCGATTATTTAATCGAGCAGGTGAAAGCCTATCAAAAAAATTGACGATTTTTCGCCGTTTTTTCAGTCAATAGACGTTTCGATATCTTTTGTTTCAAAATCCACCCTTCTAGGCTTATGAAAAGGCCTTGAAAAAAAGAGTTTCCATAAACATACGATTATGCGTTAATTTTCGTTATTTTTGCCTAGAATGGTATCTTTTTTTGGTTTTACGGTTTATAATGAACAGGATATTAATTGTTGTTGGTTAATAAAAAAGGAGGAACGTCCCAGAATGGAAATCGGAATCGGTGATTACGTCTTTCACACCCATTGCGGTGTTTGCCGCGTGGAGGAAATAGCCCCCCTAAGCGGCGACGATTCAGGCATGCTCTATTTTGTTCTTCGTCCTTTGTACGGCGACGAGAAATCCACAATCGTTCGCGTCCCTTTGTCTCGTTCGGATTCCCTTACGGCTCCAATGAGCAAAGAAGAAGCCCTTCAGGCGGTCAAGGAATGGCCCTCGACCCGTACCTATATTTACCTCAGCGATTCCAAGGTTCGCAAATCCGCTTATGAAGCTTCGCTAAAAAGCGGCCTTGTCAAAGATTTGGCCCCCCTGCTTGAAGGGGCATTCCAACGGAAACTCAAGGACGGGCATTTGAATTCCATGGACTCCCAATTCGTGGCCAAGGCTACCCCCATCGTATATGGGGAACTCGCCTTTGGACTAGGGATTGATTATGAAGACGTTCCGGAATTTATCCGGGCCAATGCCAAAGCCTAAGTTTCCCGCTAAATCAAAAATGGACCCCGTCGCGGGTCCAATTTTTGTAAAGGCTAAAAATTATTTGGCTTCCCCGACGCAATAATCGAGCAAGGCGTTAAGCAAAGGCTCCACGGATTCTTCTAAGCCCTCGTGGTTATTAGACGCCTCCATGCCCACGAGGTTTTTCTTTTCAACTTTGCTCAAGTAGGAGAAGATCTCCAAGTTATCGCGACTTCCATCAAAATAGCTTTCCGTGACTTTGCCGTCTTGAATCGTCTCGTTAAAGAAGACGCCACTCGCGTCAATCACGTCTCCCGTTTTATTGGTCCCGTCGGGATTGACGTGAAAAATCGTTGGGAAAACCCCTTGGCTATATCCTGCGGGATTCGAAAAAGAATAAGCGAGCCCATATTCGACCTTGAAGGCATTATATTGCTCCGTCGCGGCTTGGCCGTATTTGCTATCTTCGCCCCGATAATGGATTTGGCCATTCTCGTCCACGATCGAAGCGATCCCCGGGGCGTCGCAATCGATGATGTAACTATCTTGCACCCCCGTTAGGTGAGATTCGTACCAAGACGAATAAAGGCCCCTCTGCATATAGGAGCAATCCCCGCAACGCTGACGAGAGAAATAAATCGTGAATTCCTGACTTCCCGCGTACAAAGCATCTAGCTGTTCCTTGTTCACGAAGAAGACGCGGGGAAGGTCGATCCGGTTGAGCATCCACGTCTTGAACGCCTCGTAAGAAGTATAGAAAGGAGAAGCTTCATCCGCGTCGCTATTTTGGGCAACAAGCTCGCCATGATTAAAGATGCCAATCGTCGCTTTTTCTACCCCAAGGCTCAATCCTAAAGGAGAGGTAAGCTGATCACTATATATATAGTAAAAGAGGAAGTTAAATTCGCGTTGGAAAGAAACGATATTTTGTTCGTGGAATCGATTCCAGCATCCGCAGGTGGAATGGCTTCCGGTTTCGCCTCTCCCCATGACGATTAAGACGAAATTGTCTTTTCCCACAATCATTTTTTGGAGGACGGATTCATCCTCCAATTTTTTCATATGGGATAAAGAATCCACCTCTTGGGAAGCGAATTCTTTCGTTCCAAAAAGTAGGGGTGTTTTTTGAATTTTTTCTCCCCCGTTTCCCCCACAAGAAACAAGGCTAAAAACAAGGGATAATCCTAGAAAAGAAATTTGGCTAAATTTGCTCATGATATGTGATTGTAAACTAGCCGAAAAAAATTGCGATATTTTTTTGCAAAAAATCGTAAAAGTTTTTGAAGAAAAAAATCGTTGAAAAGTTTCGATAATGCCGAAGGAAAGCCTGTTTTTATTTTTTTAAAATTTTGCGCGAAAAAAATTGAAAAAATTTTTGTTGCTTTTTCGGTCCGTTAACCCCATTATTTTCGCCGTTGAAAATCCTAGCCCTAAGTGCGGGATCTTCACGCTGTAACATCTTTCTTTTTTGGAACCGAAACTTTGGGAGGGATTCTTATGGGTGATGAACAGGAAACAATCATTAGTTTGCAGCACGTCTGCAAGGAGTTCGACGGCACGACAGTCGTCGATGACTTTAATTTGGATGTCAAACGGGGAGAATTCATTACAATTCTCGGCCCGTCCGGCTGCGGAAAGACCACGACCCTGCGCATGATCGCGGGTTTTGAGCTTCCTAGCTCTGGCCAAATTCTTTTGAATGGCCAAGACATTTCTCTTCTTCCGCCTTATAAGCGCCCGGTTAATACCGTCTTCCAGCATTACGCGCTTTTCCCGCATCTTGACGTTTATGACAACGTGGCTTTTGGCCTCAAGATGAAGAAAGTCGCCGTGCCGCAAGTGGACAAAGCGGGCAAGCCGATCCTGGATGCAAACGGCGTGCAAAAAGTCAAAATGAAGCATCTTTCCGCCAAGACGATTGACGAAAAGGTTTCTCGCGCTTTGAAACTCGTCGACCTCGAAGAAATGGAAGACCGCGACGTCTCCACCCTATCTGGAGGTCAGCAGCAGCGCGTCGCCATCGCCCGCGCCATCGTCAATGAACCGAAGGTGTTGCTCCTTGATGAGCCGCTTTCCGCTTTGGACCACAAGATGCGCAAAGACATGCAAATCGAATTAAAGGAAATGCACCGCAAACTCGGCATCACTTTCTTCTATGTCACCCACGACCAAGAAGAAGCCCTTACGATGTCCGACCGCATCATCGTCATGAAAGATGGCGTTATCCAACAATGCGGTACCCCCGAACAAATCTATAACGAACCGGTCAACGCTTTCGTCGCCGACTTTATCGGCGAATCCAACATCTATTCCGGCACGGTGGTCGGCAACAAGAAGGTCCGCTTCATCGGACAGGTTTGGGACTGCGTTGATGACTTCCCGCTAAATGAAAAAGTCCACGTCGTGGTTCGTCCCGAAGACTTCTTGATGGGTGAAAAAGGGGCGGGAGTGGTCGATGGAACCATCACCTCCAAGATTTTCCAAGGCGTCCATTACGAATACATTGTTCACGTTGGCAAATCCGAAATCGCCTGCCGCGACACCAAAGACCGCGCGGTCGGTGAAATCGTTTCGCTCCGCGTGGAAAAAGAGAATATCCAAGTCATGCATCGCCCCTATGCGGAAAATGAATATGACGACGCTTGGATTGACTCCGATAACAATTTGGTCATCGGCGAAGCCACTTTCCCGGTTCGCGTGGAACAGCTCGTGGAAAAAGGCATCCTCCAAGAAGATGGAACCGTCTATTCGCCTCTTACCCAGAAACGTTATAACTTCGGCGCGAAGGAAGCGGAAGTCGTTGCGACGATCCCCTTGGACAAAATCATCCTCTCCGACGATTTGAGCCTTGGTTCTGCAGAAGGCAGCATCGTGAGCCTTGTCTGGGTTGGCGACCATTATCAGTACTTGGTCCGCACGGAAGATGAAGAAGACTTCATCGCCGATTCACCCTATTCTTGGAACGAAAACGATTTGGTTTCGATTGAAGTGAAGCCGGAAGATATCAAGATCCGCCTTAAGGGCGCTCTCGATAGCTTCGCCGTGGAGGAATGAAATGGAAGCCACCTCTCGTCGCGGCTTTAAAGGTTTCTTCGCCTTTAAGCGGGAATATCTTTCTTTCCCCTACGCATTATTCCTTTTGCTCTTCGTCGTCTTCCCGATCTTCATCATCTTGGTTTACGCCTTTACGGAAACCGTCACCGATCCTAGTGGAATGGAAACCCTTCATTTCTCTTGGAGCGCCCTCGTTTCCTTCTTTACTTCGCCCACAAAAGTCAACGTCTTGGTCGTCAGCTTGTTCCTTGGCATCCTCAATACGATCCTCTGCCTTTTGATCGGCTATCCGCTAGCCTACTTGCTCGCGGATAAAAAAGTGAACACCAATTATGTTCTTGTCATGCTCTTCGTCATGCCGATGTGGATCAACTTCGTTCTCCGCACCGGGGCGACCCGCGACGTCTTGAACTGGATTGGCATCCAAGGCGGCGATCACCCCTATGTTTCCACGATGATCGGCCTCGTCTACAACTATTTGCCGTTTACGATTTTGCCGCTATACACGACGATGATCAAACTCGACCGTTCCCAAATCGAAGCGGCTCGCGACCTCGGGGCCAACCCCGTCCAAACCTTCGTCCATAGCATCCTTCCCCAATCGGTCCCGGGCATTGTCTCGGCCGCGGAGATGGTCTTCATGCCGACGATGTCGAGCTACGTCATCTCCGACACCTTAAGCGAAGGCAAATTAACGCTATTTGGCAACATCATTTACTTAAATTTCTCGCAGTCCCAATGGAATGAAGGTTCGTTTATGGCCTTCGTCATGTTGGTTCTCATCGGCGTATCGATGCTATTGACCCGCAAATTCCGCGGCGATGGCGAAAGGAGGATGGGCGCATGGTAAATTCGGCGGCTCCGGCGGTTACAAGCAACGAAAAGAAGCTGAAACACCGCTCCTTGGCCCGCAAAATCTGGGGCCAATGCTACATTTGGTTCTTCCTTCTTTTGATGTACGTCCCCATCCTTGTTCTCATTGCTTCTAGCTTCACCAATAGCGAAGTCATCGGACAATGGAACGGATTTAGTTTCGACCTCTATGCCCGCTTGTTCCACGACAAGGAAATCGGCATTGCTCTTGGCAATACGATCATCTTGGCTTTAACTAGTGCCGTGATTTCTACGATCCTAGGAACGATGGGCGCGATCGGCACCTTCTATTCCAAAAAAGTTTGGAAGGGCATCATCGAAAATACCACCCAGATTCCTGTCGTTAACGCCGAAATCGTTATTGCCTTGTCTCTTACGGTTCTCTTCGTTTTCTGCGGCAATTATCTTTTCGGCGGCACCAACATCTTCAGTTTCTGGACCCTTCTTGCCGGCCACATCATCCTCTCGCTCCCCTTCGTTTATCTTTCCGTTAAACCGAAGCTCCAGCAGATGGATCCGGCTCTTTATGAAGCGGCCCTCGACCTTGGCTGCACTTCGCGCCAAGCGTTAGCAAAAGCCACGCTTCCGGAAATCATGCCGGGTATTGCCAGCGGCTTTTTGCTCGCCATCACTTTGTCCCTCGATGACTTCATCGTCACCGCCTTCACCCGCGGTTCGGGATTACTCTCCGGGGATAAAACGATCGAGACCCTATCGACCTTGGTTCAGGCCAAAATCAAAAAAGGCCCGATTCCCCCGGCGATGCGTGCTCTTACGACGTTCATCTTCCTGTTTGTCTTGCTGCTTGTAGTCGGGGTGACGGTCTACCGTTCCGTCAAGGCCAAGCGCGGCTTTAAGAAAAGAAAGGGGAGGGCCTAATCATGAAAAAGAAATCCTTTGTTTTCTCTCTGGCTTCGAGCCTTCTTGCGTTAACTTGCCTTTCCGGATGCTCCTCCCAAGAAGAGGGAATCGTCCTCAAAGTCCTCAACTGCGAAGACTATATCGGCGAGGATGAATTCGATTTCGTCGACGAAGACGGCAACGAACATACCTATGACGACGTTTTGACGGGATTTGAGGAATACGAATCTGCAAAACTTGGCAAACCCGTCACGGTGGTTTATGACACCTACGACACGAACGAAACGATGCTTTCCTCCCTCAAAACGGGGAAATCCACCTATGATTTAATCGTCGCGAGCGACTACACCGTCCAAAAAATGATGATGATGGGCATGCTCCAAAAAATCGACTTGGACCGCGTCCCACAATATCGCGACAACGTTTCCCCTTATTTAAAGACCCAACTCGACCAAATTAAAGCGGAAGTGAATGGGTCCGAAGAATCGGTCGGGGATTATTCCCTCGGCTACATGTGGGGAACCCTCGGCATCCTCTACAACCCCGCCAAAGTCGCTTCCGACAAAGGGATGAAAGAAGAGGAAGTCAAAGGGGCCATGAACCACTGGGACTCGCTTTGGGATCCCCGTTTCAAAGGCGAAATGTCCGTCAAGGATTCTATGCGCGACACCTATTCGGTTGGCATCATGGAGCTCTTTGAAGAAGAAATCATCGCGGATATGAAGGCCTCGAATTGCTTCGACGAAAACTTCAATTTGCTGGAAGGGAAATGGCAAGAGGCCGTTGATACCTATAACATCAAATTAAGCGAAATCTTCAACCGCTGCGACGAAGAGACCGTTTCCAAAGTCAAAGACACCCTCTTGAAACTTAAAGAAAACATCTTTGGTTTCGAGGTCGATTCTGGCAAAGAAGACATGGTCAAGGGAATGATTGGCATGAACCTCGCCTGGAGTGGGGACGCCGTCTTCTCCATGGATACGGCCGAAGAAGGCAGAAATCCGATTTACATCTATTATTCGGTTCCTCGCACCGGCGGAAACATCTGGTTCGATGCTTGGATGATGACCAAGGATTGCCAAGGGGAATCCCAAGTCGCCGCCTATGACTTCTTGGATTTCGTGAGCAATCCCCAAGTCGCCGCTGCCAACATGAACACGATTGGCTACACCTCCTTCATCGGAGGAGAAACCGTCTTGGATTTGGTCCGCGAATGGTATGATCCGCGTTTCCGCGGTGACTATGAAGAAACCTACGACGAGAACGGAGACGAAGTCGCCGACGGAGCCGTTATCGATGGCCAAAAGGTTTCTTGGTCCACGCTAGCGGAAGAAAACGAATGGAGTGTCGTGGATCTCTCTTACGTCTTCAATCCGACCTCCTATCTTCCGGCTTCCCCCATGGATACGCCGCTAAACAATCCGTGCCTCTTCTATACCGATGAACTCGAAGAAGTGCCAGATGGCGATACTACTTGCCTTGCCGGGCGTCAGTTCTACGCGCAATATCCGCCGGAAGAATTGATTCCGAAGCTCGCGATCATGAAAGACTATGGCGAAAATAACCGTTACGTCCTTGCAATGTGGCAGGATGTGAAATCCAACAACTTGCCGTTAGCGGGCGTCATCGTCTTCGCGGTGATTCTCCTTGTTGCCGCCGCCTTCATCGTGGGCGGAGTCGTGGTGAAAAGACGCTATCATAAGCTTCGCGTTGCCAGGCGCAAAGAACACGTCAAAAATTCCTAAGTTCCAAAGCCCTTCTGAGCTCAGGGGGGCTTTTCTTTTGCTTGCCTGGACCGCTTGCTGGCGGTCACCCGATTCGCCTTACAATTAAGTAAACTTAACTTTATTTATATATAAATAAGATACAACGCCTCCCCTTTTGTGGCATAATTAACCCTGTCAAGCAGAAAGGCTTTTATTTTCTTATGATTGCAAAAACAAAAGAAATCAAAGACATCGGCGGCCTGACAGATGAAAGAGAAACGGTGGTTTTACCTCCGCCTCCCTTCGTCTACCTTGCGTTGGAAAACGCGCGTTGCCCCAAGGCGGAATGCACCGTCAAAGAAGGCGACCACGTCTATCTCCATCAACAAGTTGGACTCCGTCATGGCCCCTCCTTCGAAGAACCCATCCATTCCACGGTAAGCGGAACGGTGGTCGGCTTCGAAAAACGCTATCACCGCGCGGGCAAGATGGTGAATTACATCAAAGTCGAGAATGACTTTAAGGACGAGAAGGATCCTAGTGTCTCTCCTCGCAGCATGGAGCAAATCAAGGCTCTCTCCTTTGATGAAGTGGTGGAAATCTTCAAGAACCGCTGCCTCGTGGGACTTGGAGGATCTTCCTTCCCAACGTATGTGAAGCTTCAATACGCCAAGGACAAGAAGATCGACACGATCCTCATCAACGCGATTGAGTGCGAGCCTTCGATTTCGGCGGATTATCGCTTATTGGAAGAAAAAGCGGACGACGTCCTCCGTGGCGTCCTCTGCCTCCAAAATCTCTTCCATTGCGGCGATGCGCGCATCTGCATCAAGAAGAAGCACGGCGAGCTCATCGCAAAACTTCAAGAAAAGATTGCTAAGGATTATGCGGGAAGCGGCATCATCGTCTCCCCGATGCGTAATTACTATCCCCAAGGCTGGGAAATCGCGATGATCAAAGAAGCCACCCATGGCAAAGTGATCATTCCGCCCGGAAAGAAAGCGTTACCCCCGGATTACGGCATCTTCAACGTGAATGCCATGACCTGCGCGGGCGTTTGGTACGCCCTCGGCGAGGACGAACCCGTTTATGAACGTTATGTCACCGTTGCTGGAGACGGCATCAATAAGCCCGTCAACCTCGAAGTCCGCGTTGGCGCCCCGATCACCGACTTGATCCAAGCCGCCGGCGGATACAAAGACGAATCCCCGAAGGTTTTGATCCTTGGCGGACCGATGATGGGCGCTGCTTTGCCTAGCGATGACGCCATCGCCACCAAGACCGTGACCTCAATCATCGTGGAAAACGCCAAAGAAAAGGAAACAAAACCCTGCATTCACTGCGGATCCTGCGTTTATAGCTGCCCGACTCATCTCCAACCGGTTCTCATCATGGAAGCCGTCAAGAGCATGAACCGTGACCGCATCAAAATGCTCAACCCGCTCAACTGCATCGAATGCGGACTCTGCTCCTATTCCTGCACGTCCGGCATCGCCGTCACCGATTTTGTAAGGAGGGCAAAGATCATCGCAAAGCTTTGATCGTTTCATTATGGAATTTGTCAAACAATCTGCGCCCCACATCAGAAGGAAAGACAATTTGATGTGGATGCTGCTCAACGTGATCATCGCGTTGGCCCCCACGGCTATTTGGGCCGCTGTCGTCTCCCCGCTTGCTGCGCTTCGCATCTTCCCCCTTGCGATTGCAACTTGCCTCCTTTGTGAATTCCTCTTCGTCGTCATCACGAAGAAGGATCCCAAAGCCTTTAAGATCGAGAACATCCTTTCTTCGATCATCACCGGCATGATCTATGGCCTTTGCCTCCCCACCGAAATGAGCTGGGGCAACGGCATGGGCTATGTCATTGTCATCTTCGGTGCCGCCATCGGCATCATCCTTGGCAAACTCGTCTTCGGCGGGCTTGGCAACAACATCTTTAACCCCGCGGCCCTCGGCATGGTCGTCGTACGCTTGTTCTGGGGCGGATTCTTATCCTCTTCCACCACCAGCACTGGCGGATTCATCGATGGGTCCATCGTGGCGGGCGGAACTTCGCTTTCTTACGGAGCGACCTATTCCAACATCGCTAATGCGGATTTCCTTGGCATGTTCTTAGGACGTGCCCCAGGCGCCTTGGGTGAAGGTTTCCACATCGCGATTCTAGTTGGTCTTGCCTATCTTCTTATCACCCGCACCATCGATTGGCGCGTCTTCGTTTCCTATTTTGGTACCTTTGCCGTGTTGATGCTTGTGGCGGGAATCGTGGTCCAAACGAAGCTCCCCACGGTTAATTGCGGAGCCTTCTTGCTCTATCAATTGCTTTCTGGTGGCATCCTCTTCGGCGCGGTCTTTATGATCACCGATCCGGTAACCGGACCGATGGGCGGGCCGAACCGCGTCCTCTTTGGCATCTTCGGCGGATTCATGGCCGTCCTCATCCGTATTGTTTTAAAGACGGAAGGAGTCGCCTATTCCATTTTGTTCGCCAACATGATTGCCCCGGTCCTCGATTATCCTTCTTGGTCTTCTTCGACCTGGAAGAAGCACCATTTCATCTCCGCCGGTATCATCGGCGTGTTTGGAATCTTGCTCGTTGTGCTCGTCTTGCTATTTAAGAAAGGAGCCATCGCATGAATAAATACGTTCAATCTCCGTTAGTCCTCGGCTGCATCTGCGTTTGCTCTGCTGGACTTATCGGCGGGCTTCACCTGGTGGCAGAAAAATACGCGGAAGCGCATAAATCCACCGAAGCCCCCAAAGAAATTCAATCCTTAAAAGCAGGCGCCACCTTCGTGGAAGTTGCCGATTTCAAACCGACTTCCTTCACGGGCGATGCCTCCAAAGTCACCATCGAAAGCGTCTATGAGATGCAAGAAGGCGGAAAACGCACCGGATTCGCCTATTCCGTTAATTGCGGAAAACCGGTGAAAACCGACGTCACCTTCACGGTTGCCTTTGAAGGAGAAGTGAGCGAATCCACCGTCGCTCAGCTCAAGCCGATTGCCATCAACGTGACTTCCGGCGGCGACGCGGGATATGACGCCAACACGGTTTCCTACGCTCAGGGGATCGTCGACGGCTCCAAGCAATTCAACGACGTCAACGACATCGTCAGCGGCGGAACCAAATCCCAGAAATTCCTTCGCGACGGCTTAACCGCCGCCCGCACGGATTATCTGGCCCGTTACAATGGCTCCACCCCGACCCCGGGACCGACCGATGAAACTCTTGCTTACTTCCAGAAGATGTATCCGACGCTACAAAGCTATTCAGAAGACAAAGACTTCACGCCGATTAGCACTTCCAAGATGGATCATAACGGCAAAGGCAAGATTGAGAAGCGTTATCGTGCCGAAGTCGATGGCAAGGTTGTCTTCTTCTATGAAGGCAAAGGCTCCATCCAAGTTTCCGATTATGGCGAGAATGGCACTGCGTCCGTTGATCTCTTTGTCGCCTTTGACGCGGAAGTTACGGATTCCAACTTGAAGACTGTAGCTCCCTCGAAATACGTGATTGTTTCTTGCGACTTCTCTTATTCGCAATGGGAAGGCTATATGGAAGACATCATCGTGGGCAACAAGAACATCAGCTCCAGCTCGGATATCTCCACTGGCGCCACCCGTTCTTGCTTATTGCTCCAGAAGATGATGATCAAAATGCGTAGCGATTATCACGCGACCCGCCTCGCCGAAATCAAAGCCGGCGTCGGCGGAGCCGTTACGAAAATCTTCTCTGCGGATGCGACCTACGAAGAAGACGTCGCGTTTACCGCTATCGAAACGGAAGGCTATTCCATCTCGAAGCTTTACACGGTTACCTTAAGCGAAACTGAAACCGCAAAGCTCTATCTTGGAACGGCCCAAGCCGCGATTGAAGCGGATGGTACGACCTCCAAGATCACCCTCTACGTTGGGTTCTCAGGAACCGCCGAATCGGAAGCCAATGTCCACGTTGCTGGATATTCCGAAGTTTCGTCCAATGGCTTTGACCAATGGAAAGGCTTCATGGATGGCTTATCCGATGGTTCGAAGTCCCTCGATAACGACGCGGACATCGCTACCGGAGCCACCCATTCCACCCGTGCCGTCCGCGACATGGTCAAAGGCATGAGAAGCCATTACTTCTCGTCCTTATCCAAATGAAAGGAGTGATGCGAAATGGCTAAAGAAAATACATCCAAAAGATCGCGCATCTTCTTGGACCCCTTGCTGAAGGCCAACCCCTTGTTCGTCATGGTCCTCGGCACCTGCCCTGCTCTTGCGGTTACGACATCGTTTGAATCCGCCATCGGTATGGGCCTCCTCTTCACGTTCGTCGTTTTCTTCTCCAACCTCTTGATTTCCGCCCTGCGGAAAGTCATCCCGGAAGAAGTGGAAACCCCGGCGTACATCGTTATCATCGCGACCTTCGTCACGATTGTTAAGATCCTCACCTCGACGTTCTTGCCTGAACTCTATAACAGCCTTGGCGTCTTCGTTTCCTTGCTTGTTGTTAACTGCATCGTTCTCGGTCGTGCCGAGGCCTTCGCCAACAAAAATGGCGTTGTGGATTCGATGCTCGACGGTTTGGGAAATGGTCTTGGCTATACCTGGGCCATCGCCGTCATCGCGCTCTTCCGCGAAGTCGTCGGCGCCGGAACCCTCACCTTCGGCAAAACCTTTACCTTCATTCCCCAAATCACCATCCCCATCTTGGGTGGATTCAAGGGAACGAATTTCTCCCTTGCCATCCCACTATTTAAATCCTCTGCCGGTGGCTTCTTAGTGCTTGGATTCGCTCTTGCGATCCTTGCCGCGGTCAATAACCACAAGAAGCACAAAGCCCAAGAGGCGTTAAAAGCCCAAAAGGCCAAAGAAGCGGAAGCTCGTAAAGCGGCCCTCGCCGCCAAAGCTAGCGCTAAGCCCGCTACGGCCGCAGAAGGAGGTAAATAAGCATGCCTTACATCGTTTCATTCTTGCTTGCCATCGTTTCCTATACGGTGATCGATAACGTCATTCTCTCGCGTTATTTCGGTATCTGCTCGTTCGTTGGCGTTGGCAACAAAGTCAAATCCGCCGTTGGCATGGGAGCTGCTGTCACCTTCGTCACGATGATGGCTGCCTTGGTTTGCTGGCCAATCTTCAATTTCATCCTCGTCCCCGCTGGCATGGAATACATGGAGACCATCGTCTTCATCCTTGTCATCGCGTCCTTGGTCCAGATGGTTGGTTATTTCATCAAGAAAACCTCACCCTCTCTTTATAAGACCCTTGGTATCTATCTTCCCTTGATCACGACCAACTGCGCCGTTCTCGGCGTTGTTGAGACGAACATGACCTACGACTTCGGTCGTTCCATGGCCAATGCCCTTGGCACGTCCCTCGGCTTCGTCCTCGTCATCTTCCTCTTTGCCTGCATCCGCGTGAAACTCGAAGGCAACGACCTCCCCAAAGCGTTTAAAGGCGTTCCTATCGCCTTAATCGTCGCGGGCATCATGGCCATCGTCTTCATGGGCCTTGGTGGCATGGTTGACCTTGGCTCCTGGGGCATTGCCTAATGAGCAAAGGCGGGTATATCGCCCTCGCCGTCGTCCTTGTTATTGCTCTTGTCGCGATTTTCACCGTCAGCTTCGTCCTTTACGTCAAAACTCCGCCCCCCAAGGGCTGTGAGCGGCAAAAAGGCGGAGCCCAGTGTGAGAATTGCGAACAATCTAGTTGCAAATTCTACGAGGCCGCTATGGCGAAAGCCGCTAAAAAAGAAGAAGAAAAGAAAGCGGAAGAAGAATCTTCCGAGAAAGGAAATTGAATATGGATATTTTGTGGGCCGTCCTCTTGATGGCAGGATTAGCCGTCATCCTCGCTCTGCTTATCGTCCTTTTCTCCCATATCTTCCACGTGGAAGAAGACCCCCGCATCGCGGCGGTCGAAAAAATGCTCCCCAATTACAATTGCGGCGCCTGCGGTTATGCGGGCTGCCACGATTTGGCGGAAGCCCTTGTGAATGGAGAAGTCAAAAAGGTCAGCCAGTGCAAAGCGGGCAAGAAGGACAAGAACTTCGATCCCATTGCCGCCTATTTGAATTCGACGCCGGGACCCGACGGGAAATCTCTTCACGTCAATCCTTAAGAAGATGCCACTTCGGTGGCATTTTCTTTTACTCTTTTCTATAATTCCCGAGTGAAAAATTCTCGTTGCTTTTCTTTAACGTCGGCCCTGCTTCTAACTAGCCTCCTTCCTTTATCAGGATGCAACCGAGGTCAAGGGGACAATACCTCTTTGGAATCCGAAGATTTCTACGGGGCTTCCGCCTATGGAATTTTTAATAGTTTCTTTTCCTTTTCCTATAATTCCAATCAAGGCTCCATCGATGACAAAATTACCTCTTTCCTCGATAAGATGGACGATTTAGCAGACCCCTATAACGCCGTGTCAGGAAAATCGAACCTGTATACGATCAATAACACCCATCTTCCCGTGAAGGTGGATGAGGACTTATTTGACTTAGTAAAAACTTCCCTTGAACTAGAAGAAAAGACGGAAGGCTATTTTAACCCCCTTATCGGCGCGATTTCGTTAGAATGGAAGGAAATCCTTCAATCCCAAGAAGAAGTGCTAGAAACGGATATACAGGCCTTAGAAGGCCGTTTGCCGGCATTGTTAGAACAAATGAATGCCTCCAAACTTGTTTTAAACGAAGAAGACCATTCCATTCAACGCGTGGGAGAAGCCAAAATCGATTTGGGCGGATTGGTCAAAGGCTATTGCGTCGAACGCGTTCAAAAGATGGTTCTAGGCTGCGGAGCCACCCGTTATCTTATTAACGGAGGCACCTCCTCCTTATCCCTAGGCAAAACCAAAGGTGGCGAATCCTATCGCGTGAGCCTTCGCGACTCCAAAACCCCAAAGGAAAATTATTTCTCCCTTCATGACGTGGATACCTCGACTTCCGGCATTTATGAGCAGATGATCCGCGTCGGCGAAACGACCTATTCTCATGTGATTAATCCTAAAACCGGCATGGCCGTTTCTCCTTTTTCGATGGCATTGCTTGTGGGGCAAGATTCCGCTCTCCTTGATGCTTTCTCCACTTCCTGCATGATTGCAGGAAAAGAAAAGGCCAGGGAATGGAGCCAAACCTATTCTTTCTCCTATTCTTTATATGAAGATAATGGGGGATATACAAAGCTGGTTGAAGAATCCTCCGACCTAACCAAGGCGAGAATCTCCGCTTAATTTTTTCTTTTTAAAAACCAACAAAAAACCGAGGATTCCTCCTCGGCTTTTCGTTATTAGAAGGGCAAATTACTTCGCGACTTTGTTGTAGGCGTTGACGAGAAGATCAACGTAGGAAACATAGCCAGAAGCGGGTTTGGAGTTGAGGTCGGTCCAAGTGGTGCCGATCTTAACGTCTTCATCATCCGAGTTCTTGACAACCCATTGTTTGTCTTCGCCACGGACGGAGGCTTTCATGGCTTCCGGTCCATATTGGACGAAGGCGCCGACGGTCTTGTCGCGGTTCATCTTCCAATCGAACTTGGTTCCGCCATAGCCATTTTCTTCTTTGTTGAGTTTGGCATGGCCAACGTTCTTGTTGCCCGTGGAGAGCACAAGGGTGACTCCATCGCTCACGACGGCATTGTAGTAAGCTTCGCAGACTTCTTCTTTGGAGAAATCAGCACCTTCGTATTTGAAGGATTTTTTCGCGGCATCGTAAGCACCGGTGAGGGTGACATCGCCGAATTTAACGGTCTTGTAATAGATTTTGTTGACTTCGGAGCCGTGGCTCATAACGGTCGCTTCGATATAGTCGGAAGCGGCGAGAGTGGGCTTTTCTTCAGCGGAAACGGTGAGGGAGGTCGGCAATTCGACTTCGTGGAGGTTCGCACCGAGGATGGTGATTTCATTGGTGTGGGTCGTGTAGTTCATCGAGGAGACGAGTTCGACATCGGCCGCGCCAACATAGGATCCGCCGTGGACGAGGGCAAAGGATTTGCCGGTCTTGTAGGCGTCGAAGAAGCTGACATTGACGGTGACGTCATTCTTCGGCATAACGAAGGAACCAGTGGTCTTCATCGTGTTGTTGATGGAAGCTTCGAGGGTGTTGTTGACGAGGGTGAGGCCTTCGCTGGCGGCGCTGTATTTATAGACGCCTTCGTGGAAATTCTCGAGGTCTTTGCCTTGGATGAGCCAGGAAGCGAGGGATCCTTCGAGGATTTCAACTTCGTGGGTTCCGACGGCGGAGAAGTAGGCATCGATGTTGGTGCCAGTCTTCGCGCTGACCCATTCGTTGTTGTCCATATCGAATTTCTTGACTTCGGTGGTCGTGTTGGCGACATTCAAGGTAACCTTGTGGGTCTTGCCACCGGTGACGGCTTTGGAATAAGCCTTGATCTTCGGGGCGGTCTTGGTCATGTTGAAGCTAACGTATTTGACACCTTCCATGTTGAGGTCGCCGCCATAGCATTTGAATTTCATGCCAGCCGCGCCGACTTGGGCTTCGTACTTGGTGCCATCGATGTCGATGTAGTCGAGTTCGTTCGCGCCAGAGAAGGACGGGACGAGGTAGACTTTCTCATTCACCTTCGGAGTGTAGATGTAAGCTCCGGAATAGGTGTCGGTGAAGGTCGAAACACCGAGGAGGTTCGGCATCGTGTAGTCGACGATGAGACCTCCAAAGACGGAAGCGCCGATTTCGAGACCGCTGTTCGAATCGACGGTGTCTTTGCCAGCCGTGTCCTTGCTGTCGCTAGAGGTTCCACCACCGCAAGAAGCGAGCAACGCCGCTGAAGCGAGGACGAGGACCAATTTTTTGGATTGAATCATTTTTGATTTCCTTTCATTTCCACATCAATAGGATTGTGGGCTTGCCTATTATGCGTTTTTTCGTTTCGCCCTTCAAGGGTTCCACACGCTTTTTTGTATAACAAAAGGCCGGGAACTCGTCCCGGCCCGGCGATGTTGGCTTACCGATATTCCAACCGAATTTGGAAATGGTCGCTTTGGAAGTCGCAACGGGAATCGAAAATCCCGTATTGGATGGGCGCGGATTCTCCTAGAGGAATCTCTTTTTTGTAGGAGACGTTAATCGAAACGCATTCATGGCTTTTCAGATAATCGATGGGGATCAAGTCCTGAACGCAGTCAAAATAGAAAGTGTTGTTGAGGTGCCCGTTGAGGTCGCAACGGCTATAGGTTGCCACTATTTTGGCTTCTAAAGGCAATTCTTCTTCGAAGGAGTAGGAGGGAGGGAATTCGATTTGTCCCTCCATGGAATCGCAAGGGATTTCAATCCCGTAATGGGAGGGGTTGATCATCTTGCGACTCTTTTTGTCAATCAATGTCCATACCGCGACCCCTTTCACAAGGACTTCTCCGTTAGAAGAAAGGATGCGGTAATGACGCAAGAAGAAGGACATAAGGCGCTTTCCCGGATAGGTTTGCACCTCGATTTCTTCGTCATACCGCGGCATGCGAGCAATCTGGAAATATTGTTTCCCAATGACCCATAATAGACCCCTGTCCAAGGTCTTCGTATGGTCATACCCCAAATCTTCTACCGCGTGGATGGCGGCTTCTTGCATCAAACGCACAAGGGAAGAGAGGCGAATCTCCTGACGGGGATCGCATTCGGCGGTTTTCAAAACCGTCTTAAAGGAATAAAGGTGCATGTTATTTTTTCTTTGCCAGCTCGGCTTCGCAGGCGTCTAAAAGCGCGCCGAGAGTCGTGAGTTTTTTCCATTTCTTTTGGGGAATCGTGATGTCGAGTTCCTCTTCGATGGAGCAAATAATGTAGGTGACGGTCATGGAATCAAGACCCCCATCCGCGTTGATGCAGTCGCCTTCGTGAATCCCATTTTCTTCAAATTGAGGTAACGAGGCCTTCGCGATGGTATTGATTTTTTCTTTGATTTCTTCTCTAGTTAACATATTGGAAACTCCTAATTTTGCTCGGTATTGATTTGATAACGTTTGATTTTTCCAGTCGCGGTGCGGGGGAAGGGGTGATTTAAAACGAATAAACGGGAAATGCGGGCGCTACGAGGATGACGCAAATTGAATTCATTGAGCTTATCCACAATCCCATCGACGTTCCGTTCCAACGCCAAAATCAATTGGCCTTTCTTGTTTTGAAGGACGGCGAGTCCTTCGCCCAAAATCTTTTTCAACTCCCTTTCAAATTCGGGAAGGAAGATTTTGGTCCCGTCGCTTAATAATAAAATTTCTTTCTTTCGTCCCGTGATGGATAAAAGCCCCTGTTCATCGATGGAGCCTAAATCCCCGGTATGAAGATAGCCGTCATAGATCGTTTTCTTCGTGCTTTCTTCGTCTTGGTAATATCCTTGCATCCATACTAGAGGCGCATGAACGAGGATTTCTTTATCGGGTCCAAGGACAAGTTTGCAATCGGGGCAGATGGTCATTTTTCGCGGGTCATCGCCTAAAGACAAAGCGATGCCAGAGCTGGTTTCGGTTAAGCCATACCCAAAGGAAACTCGAATTCCTTTTTGCTTTAAGCCGTATAGGACTTCGTCGGGGCAATCTCCCGCCCCAATAAGAATCAATTTGAGTTCGGGATTCAATAAATTCTTCATCAACAAGAATCCCGCCATTTGGGGAACGAAACTCACCGCGGTGGGCTGGAAGTAGGAACAATCGTCGTAGAAGTGGCGTCTTCCCCGGCTTAAAGCCACGCTCGCCCCACATTCTACGCCCCAAAGAATTCCGCAGACAAAGCCAAAAACATGGTTCCAGGGGAGAATGGATAAAAGAAGATCTTCCGGTTTTAAGGGCAAACAATACGATCCGTTATAGGCGCTGCGGCAAAGGCTTTGCTCCGTCAAAACGACGGCTTTGGAGCTCGATGTCGTCCCGCTGGTAAAAAATAGAATATCAGGATGAATCTCTTCGCCCCGGTCTTGATATCGCCCCGAATAAGTTTCCACCAAAGCCTCTGGGCCTAATAGCAACGCGGGGTTCGTCGCCTCGATTTGCTTCTTTAAAACACTCTCGTCCGCATAGGGGTCTAATAGAATCACCCGTTTTTTCGCGTGTACGTAGGAAAATAAGGAAACTAAGGTAGAAAAACTTCCATCGCAGAAGATGCCAACGCTAGGGACATCGGCGATGGAACTTTCCTCGACCTGTTTCCAGAATTGGGGGTAGGAGAGGAACTGCTTGGTCTTATCGGATTCATAAACGAAACCGGATTTTTGACCAATTTCCTGTAGGAAGAGTTCTTGAAAGGATGATAATGGTTGCATAATTTTTCCGTAAATCGGTAAAAGATTACCTTTATTTATTATTTTACATCATTCGCTCTACAAATGTCGCATTTTTCGTACTACGATAGAACCAACAGTCCAATAGACTCTAGAACGAAGGAGAAATATTAACATGGACAAAAACATCCGCATCGCGATCATTGGTGGCGGCCCAGCAGGGGTCTCCGCCGCCATGTACCTCGAGAAGAAGGGGTACAACAACTACGTGGTTTATGAAAAGAGCGACCACGTGGGTGGCAAATGCCATTCGCCGCATTATAACGGCAAGCGTTATGAAATGGGCGCCATTATGGGTTGCCCCTCTTACAAAGCCGTCTTCGACTGCGAAGAATTCGGCGGCGCGACCCACGAAGCAGGGCCGAAGCTCGTCAGCGAATTCATCAAGCCGGACGGACGCCCCGATCCCACTTGGGATACCAAGTCGGCCGTCAATCACCCGCTCAAATACTTCCTTGCTCATCCGAAGTCCGCTCTTCGCATGAAGAAGATGAAGAAGCAAGTCGAACGTCTTGGCGAATTGCTCCGCACCAAATATAAAGGCTATGACGTCAACGGCCACCGCGGCGTCAGCGAAGGCCGCTATGAAGGCTGGCAATCCACCGACGTCAGCCGTCAGCACATCGAAGGCGTGAACCCGAACCTTAAGGACCTCGCCCTTCCCTTCGATCAGTTCTGCGAACTCAATGGCGTACCTCTTGTCAAACACGTCTGGATTCTTCCCTTCATCCCGTTTGGCTATGGCTATTTCGATGAAATTCCGGCCGGCTATGTCTTAAAGTACCTTGATTTCTCGACCATGATGAACTTCATGCACGGAAATCTCTGCACCTGGGCAGAAGGCACCCAAAGCATCTACGAAGGCGTGAACAATCACTTGAAGCACCCCGCTGAACTCAATAGCGAGATCACTTCGATTGATCGTTCCGGCGAAAAGGTCAAAATCACGGTCAATGGACGCGTGGAAGAATTCGATAAGCTAATCGTCACTGCTCCGTTACAATTCTTGCCGGAATATTGCGACTGCGACGAAGAGGAAAAAGCCCTCTTCTCCCGCATCGATTACGAACGCTATGACTCCATGGCCTTCCTCACCAAACCGGAATGCTATCCGAAGTGCTCGGGCTATATCGTCGATAACATGACGAAAGAAACCATGGGCAACGTCATGATTTACTACAACCGCTGGAAGACCCCGGATCAGCCGCTTTCTACCTACGTTCTCCGCAAACGCAAGGAGCCGGGAGAAAGTGTCGAAGCCTATAAGGCCCGCGCGGAAATCGACTACAAGAAGAACAAGGAACACGCCAAGAAAGACTGCGAAAAGCTCGGCCTCCCCGTCGTGAAGGAAATCAACGAAGGCGCTTGGTATTACTTCCCCCACGTCTTCTCTGAAGATTACGCCAATGGCTGGTATGAAAAGGTGGAAGCCAAACAAGGCAGCCACAATACCTACTATGCCGGTGAAATCATGTCCTTCGGCGACATGGATGAGACCGTGGAATATTCTCGCGATCTTGTCGAACGTTTCTTCGCTGACTAATTAAGAAGGAAGCTTCGCGGTCAGGCGTTACAAAAAGACGTCCTGGCCGCGATTTCCGTCTTGATGCAGGGAAATAAATCTCCTATAATCTCAATCGCGCATCCGTAGCCAAGTGGTAAGGCCAGGGACTGCAACTCCCTTACCGTCGGTTCAAATCCGGCCGGATGCTCCAAAAAAATAGTTGCTTACTGCAAGTAAGTGGACTATAGTACCAAGGCTGCTCAAAAAGCGGCAAGGTACATCGTGCGCCCGTAGCTCAACTGGATAGAGTATCAGACTACGAATCTGGGGGTTGTGGGTTCGAGTCCCCCCGGGCGCACCATAAGAAAAGCAATGGTTTGATACCACAGGTATTGAACCTTTTTTGTTGGCATAAAGGGAATTTTGCCCTATCTGTCAAGTTAGAAGTCAGCCCTGTAGAAGTGCCAACAGGTACTTTTGCAGGGCTTTTTTATTTTTTGAGTATAACTACGGAACGATAGGTGCTACTGCGGAACGGATGCCTTATCAACGGAACGATAGGTAATACTACGGAACGAAAGGGCTGCTGAAAGTATTACATCATTGTTGTGGCTTAAAAAATTATGAACTGTTGGGAGTTGCAAGATGTTTGTGTAATTCCTAGTCACATCGCACCACCCCTTCAAACGCTGGAGCGCACGCACTTTATTCATCAGCCACTCTAAAGTTATCTTGAATTGTAAGACCTCATCGGTATCACATGTAGTAATAGCAATGCAAAGGTCTATATGATAAAAAATATATTTAGGTTCAATTATGATTAATTTTTTAAACGATTTCGAACAGGAGCGACCTGCCTGCCTGCCTTGGAGTCTTGTTCCGATATTATGTGTTTTAATCGGTTTAATGACTTTGGTAGTCCTTGCTTTCTTCGCAAAATATATCAACAAAACAAAAAAACTATTGAATGGCATTATCCTTATATATGGATTGCTCTTCCTAGGACTGGAAATCTATCATGAAATCAATCGTTACTTCTTCTTCGGGTACTATGACTTCTCCAGCATTCCCTTCCAGTTTTGCAGCATACCGATCTATCTATGCCTGATTCTTCCTTTTATCAAAAACGAAAAGATCAGAATGCCGATATTCTATTACCTAGGCATCTACTGCATGATTGCCGGCATCTTCCCGTTATTGTTCGGACAAGGACAGCTATGCAGATGGGGCAATATCTTCGATGTGATCCGTTCCTTCCTCTGGCACGTTCTGATTCTTCAGGTCTCCATCCTATCTGTCATCCACGCAGAAATCGGAGAAAACATCAAAAAAGATTATAAATACTTCCTTGGCGCTGTCACAATATTCCTCGGTCTTACCGTCATCGCTCAACTGATCAATGTAACACTGCATTACACCGGAGGCATCAACTACAAACCGATAGACGGAAAACCGTTCAAAGATGTCGAGAACACTCCGTTGTTCGATCCAGATGTTGCTTCGTGTTTCTACATTTCTCCCTTCTTCGTTTCCAATATGCCTGTCTATTCTAAAATATGGCTGAAATTCGGTTGGTTCGCAAACTATATCATCTATGTCATCAGTTTCTCATTCCTGGCAACAATCGTCTATTTCCTCAATAGTCTGATCAAATATTGCATGAGAAAATATGCAGCA
>CAKUWP010000017.1:0-52192 GCA_934699525.1 uncultured Bacilli bacterium | reverse complement strand
AAAAGGAAATGGGATTCAGCGTTTGAAAGGGCGGGGCGATGCGACTAGGAATTACACAAACATCTTGCAACTCCCGACAAAAAAGAACGTTGAAATTGGTACCCCAATAGAGGGAAAATATAATTCCTGCCCCATAAGGAAATAGATAGATAAAGAAGAGCGAAACCCTTTTAGGGTTTATTCTATAAGCCCCCTTTTCTAATCGAAAAAAATCAAAGACTTTGGAAAATTTCGAATAGAATTTTTGCAATTAAGGGTCATCGCGATATAATGTAGTCGAAAAAAATCAAAGACTTGGAGAATTCTCGATGATGTATTTTGACCGAAAATGGTATTTGAATCAGTTAATTGCCAAGAAAAATAATGCATTAATCAAGGTGATTACCGGAGCAAGAAGAAGTGGGAAATCCTATTTGATGAACCAGATTTTCTATGGCTCCTTGTTAAAGGATGGGGTGAAGGAAAAAAACATCATCCGTTTCGCTTTTGATAACGATGAACATCTTGATCTTCTTGATTCCTTTTACCCCGAAGAAAAAACGAAAATCAACGTGGGGAAAGATGCTTATGTCGTTAACTCCAAGAAATTCCGAGCCTACATCAAAAGCGTGACTAACGACACGGAGAAGTTCTATTTATTGTTAGATGAAATCCAATTATTGGAGTCTTTTGTTGGCACCTTAAATGGGTTTTTGTCGCACGACAATTTCGATGTCTATGTTACGGGGAGTAATTCCCAATTGCTGTCTTCGGAAATCGAGACGAAATTCCGGGGAAGGAAATCCTCCATTCATTTGCTGCCGTTATCGTTTTCTGAGTTCGTATCGGGCAGCCAACTATCTCCTGATTTAGCGTGGAAGAAGTACTTAGTCACTGGAGGCATCCCCATTGTTTATCAGCAAAAAGAAGAAGACCGAGAATCCTATTTGATGGATTTATGCCAAGAGACGTATCTTAAGGACATCATTGGGAGAAAACATGTTAAAGACGGGGATACCTTATCCGATTTATTTGGGGTCCTAGCTTCTTGCGTAGGATCGGGGGTCAGCCCATCTAGTTTAGAAAAAGCCTTTAGAGCAAGAAAAAGCGTTTCTGTTAGCGATGACACGATTGCTACTTATATCCATCATTTCGAAGACGCCTTTGTTGTCTCCATCGCCAACAAATACAACATTAAAGGAAGAGCTTATATCAACACACCTTTCAAGGTTTATTTTGAAGATATCGGTGTGCGGAACGCGCGGACGAATTTCTCCCAAATCGAAGAAACTCACTTAATGGAAAACATCATCTATAACGAATTAAGGTATCGCGGCTTCCACGTATCGGTAGGAGAAGTGGACGTGAATGAAATGACCGATCGAATCGATATCAACGGAAAGAAAATCTACAAACAAAAATCGTTGGAAGTCGATTTCATTGCCACGAAAGGGAATCAAAAATATTACATTCAATCCTGTTTAAACATGAATGATGAAGAGACTTTAAAAAGAGAAAAAAGAAGTCTTCATGCGATTAATGATTCTTTTGAAAAGATCATTGTCACGAAAAATGGATTGGATGCGTTTATCGATGAAAACGGCTATCGCATCATCGATATCTTTGATTTCTTGCTAAATCCTCCTTTCTAGTCGAGAAAAATCAAAGACTTTGGAAAATCTCGACTAGAAACGTAACAGGCGAGAGTCTCTTTCATTGTTAATTGACAAACGACCCCATAATCGTCCAACGTAGGACTACATTTGTTTAACGAAAGGAGGTTTCATGCATGAAAATCGTTAAACTAATCGAAAATATTTTCCTCATCTTGGGAAGCGTCCTATTCGTCGTCGCGGGCGTCCTTTCCTATAGCCTCGACGAAACTCTTGGCATCAAGGGTTTTGCCACGGGTCTTGCCTTAATGGGCGGATTCACGGTTCTTTGCTTATTCGTTGGCATCTTCCTTTATTTCGTAGAGAACAAAGTCTTGTCTCGTCTAGGCCTTGCCTTGGTCCTTGGCTGCGCCTGCATCAATCTAGGATTGGCCATCGTTTCTTTGGGAGAATCCGCCAAAACCAGCGCGAACGATACTTCCATTAGCTACATCATCGCCATGGCTGGAAGCATCCTCGTGATTCTCGCCTTTTTCTTGGACATGACTTACATCCTTCTTGAAAAGGCCTTGAAAGTTCAAAAGGAAGCCACTTCTGCGGAGCAACTTAATAACGACGTGGAGTTGCTGGAAAAGTGGAAGAAGCTCCTTGACGAAAAGATGATTACGGAAGAGGAATTCGAGGCGAAAAGAAAAGCCATCCTCCATATTAAATAAGAGGAACGTATCAACCATCAGGACTCGGGGAACTGGGTCCTTTTTCGTTCCATCCGCGATGGGAAGCTATTGCTCCAAACTATTCGCGTTTAGCAAGAAGTCATAAAGACCAATGATGAGGTATCCTTTTTCATTTCGTCTAGGAACCACGGGGTTTTTGACTACGATGATTTTTTTGAAGGAATCATCTAAGCGGTTGAAGGAGTTCGTTTCTTGAATCCATTTTGCTTCATCGGGAATCGCATAAGCGGATTGGATGTAATACCGATTGCTTCCACTGGTAGCGACGAAATCAATTTCGAATTGTTTTCTTACTTGCTTACCCTCGTCCATCGTTCGGGTCTCCACGACGCCTACGTCGACGTTAAATCCACGATGCCTTAGTTCGTTATAGATGATATTTTCCATTAAGTGGGTTTCTTCGCATTGCCGAAATCCAATCGCCGCGTTTCTTAAACCAACGTCTTCAAAATACAGCTTATAAGGGGTATCGATATACATCTTTCCCTTGATATCGTATTTAATGGCCTTGGAAATCAAGAAAGAATCGATGAAGTAATCGATGTAATGATCAATTGTCGTCCTAGAAATCGCCGCTTTTTTGATACTTTTAAAGCGGGCTTCCAATTTGCTTGTATTCGTAAAAGAAGCAATGCCGGAAGCAACTAAATCTAATAGTTCGGCGATATTGGAATCCCGTTTCAAATTGTTATGTTTGATGATGTCGTTTAGATACACCTTGCTTAGCAAAGATTTCAGGTGGTTCTCTTTTTGATCGTTCGTGACCATCGAGACAACAAAGGGCAGTCCTCCGTGGATGGAATATTGCTCGTAAGCCTCATCTTTGGTTCCTCGAAAAACGGAACAAAATTCTTTGAAAGAAAGAGGGAATAGATGAATTTCGTCGCCCCGCCCTTCAAACTCGGTCAATACATCGCTGGAAAGGAATTTAGAGTTGGAACCCGTGACATAAATGTCGAGGTTATCCTTCCTTAGATAAGCGTTTAGAACGCTTTCGAAAGAACCAAGGTTTTGCACTTCGTCCAGCAGCAAATAATACATTCCGTTATCCTTAATTTGGCTCCCAAGAAAAGTCATGAACTTTCTGGGATCCACCTTTTGATTGCGGTTTTCTAGTTCGATGAAGTCTTCTCCAATCATGCTTAGGTCGTCCGCGGAATCGAAAGCAAAACGGATGATATGGTCTTCGGGAATGCCATGAGAAATCAAATAAGAATAAAAGATTTTGTTTAACAAATAGGATTTTCCACTTCGTCTTAGTCCTGTGATGACTTTGACGAAACCGTTATGCATCCTAATAACCAACTGGTCTAAATAAGCATCTCTTTTGATTTCCATAATTGCTACCTTCCTTTGCTCTTACCTACATATTTTGACAAGTTTGCCACTTTTTGCAACTAACAAAGCATATTTATGTTACAAAAACTGGCAAGTTTGCCACCTTTTGTAACTAACCTACAACGGAGAATGAAGAAATACGAATCATGAAATTGACCAAATTAATGGGATGAACGCGGCAAAATTTGGAGACTAATTTAGCCCGTTACGCCCTTTTGGCCCCTAGTTTCACCAAATAATCCGCGAGGTTTTGGTCTTCACAAAAGATAAAGCATCCTTTTTGCCCACGGGTTAATAAAGTCTTGTACGTATTTTTGATAATCGTGTCTCCCAAGGGGGACGGTCTCTTTTTCAAAGATTGGGGCGAGAATGTCGACTTGTCCGATTTGGCGTTTTTCGTGGGGTCCGCGATGACTTTGCCCCCTTCATAACGGAGGTCTAGCCCGATGATGACCCCGCAGTAATCAAATTCCAAACCTTGGCTGGTATAAATGCAGCCAACCTGCTCGAAGGAATCGGGGTCGATGGCCCAAGTAGAAGTGCCGGGGAAATTCCATTGGGCTTCAAATCCGTTCTTTAAAAAGATGTCGGAGTCCTTTTCGTGTCCTGGTTTGCTGGAATTCCATTCATAGGTATAACCCGCGAGCATTCTGGACTTATTGTTGATTTGGTTCAGCTTGCGAAGATCGTCCCTCATTTTGTTGGGATCGCTATAAACGCGGAGGTCATAATCTAGATCGAATTGCTCATTCGCGGTTTCTCGGATTCCTAACGCGTTATCGATCCAGGCGATGAACCCATCACTTCCATTGCACCGGAATTGGCTGTGGAGGATTAAATCTGGACTTTCAATGACTCTGGCCCCTTCCATTTCGGCGTCTTTCCGTAATTGAACCAAAGAACCCATGTCTTTGGTGGTGATGCGTTGTTCTTCGTCCAAAAAGAACGTGGTGACTTTGGAGGCGTGAATGATGCGACGAGCTTGGTCGATCCCGGATTTGTCGAAGAAGGTGGAGCGATCGCCCAGACGATGGGCTTCGTCTACAAGCAGGCAATCGTAACGGTCTTTCGTCTCGTTTACGAATCCCTGCGAGCTTTTGAAGAGGTTTTTGATATAGGCTTTCGATTTATGCCCACGGGTTAATTCGGTGGCAAATACGTTACGAGGAGCTGCATTTTTGGTGACGTAAGAAACGGAATAGCCTTGATGGATCAGTTCCGCGAGCAAAGAAACCGCGATGACGGATTTGCCCGTCCCCGGGCCGCCTTGAATGAGGATGACGGTTTTACCTGGTTGCTTGGATGCTTTTTGGACGTAAGAAAGAATCGCGGAATAGGCCACCTGCTGTTCATCGAGCATATAGAATTCTTGGTTACCTTCTAATAAGCTCAATATCGATTCCTGCAAGGACTTGGATGGTTTGAGTTTGCCGTGCTCGATGATGCGAAAAAGGTCTTTGCTAGAGGGTTTAACGATATGGCGTTTGATGTCGTTGCGTAGGGCATGACGGTCTAGTGCCGAGGATAAATACAAGGGAACGTGCTTTAAATAGAATTCATAACGATTGTCCGTGAGGTTTTTACGGTCCACTTCTTTGTAGTTATGAAGATAGGCTGCCGGGTAAAGCGAAATATCCCCGTCTTGGATTTCTTGGTTTAAGTTTTTTAGCAGCATCGCGTAGTTATAGATTTGGGCACAGGGATGCTGCACGTATCGATTGGCTCCCCCGACGAAGGTACGAACGCAATTTTCGTAGTTGGATAATTCCGCGGTCTCCCATTGTTTTAATTCCAGCAGGTATACATTGTCTTTCCCTTTTTCGTCTTGTCCTGAAATCATGAAGTCGATGCGTTTCCCCGTCGTGGGGATCCGGTATTCCAAAGCAACCTGGGCTAGACTTGGGATATCCTCGTTATCCAAAATCGAAGCGACGCGGGTTAACGATTGCTTCCAGGATTCCTGTTCGGCGTGCCCGCCTCCATTGATCCCCAATTCTTGAAATTTACGTAATAAGCGTAATGACAAGGTGCTATCAAACGCCTCTTGGACGAATTGATCCTTGGTCCCCTCATAGATAATCATGATGAAGAAATTATACGGGGCGCGGAGATCTCGTCCAAAGAAAGAATGTTATAAAAGTGTTATAGGGGTTGATTCCAATGTCCAACTCGTTCCATCGCTTCCCCATTTTGCTATAATTCTTGGGATGGACAAAACGCCGGAAAACGAAGAGAAATCCGCCACCATTCCTTCAAGTAGAGGAAAACAGTTTTTCTACATTTTGAAACAGAACTGGCTCACGATTTTCTATGTGTCTTTGCTTTATTTTGTCGCCTCGCTTCCTCTACTTTTCTTCGTAGGACTTAGTTACATCCATTATTCGGCTTCGCTAGAAGGGGGCAGTTCAACGGGAGAGCAACTCTTCTCTTTGATTTTATTAACCATTGGCATCTCCTTGCCTTGTTTCTTGTTCCTTTCTATTGGAGCTGCGGGGGCGTATGGGTATTTTGGAGAAGCCCTTCAACATAACGACGCGGGCTTTTCTTCCTTTTGGAAATCGATCAAAAAGTTCTGGCTTCCTTTTTTGTTGCTCTACTTTGCCGAATGGGTTTTCTTCGCCTTTACCCTGTTTAATTATGGGTTCTACCTTTACGTTGATTTCTCCGCGCCTGCGAAACTCGCTTTCTTGATCATTTCCTGCATTTTGCTTTTCTTGTTCGCGTTGGTTAAACCCTATTTCGTCATCCAGATTCTTTTCTTCAAAACCCCGTTTATTTCCTTGGTCCGCAACGCCCTGCTATTGCCCTTTACCCGTTTATTTCACTCTTTATCGACTTTATTCGTTTCTAATCTTTTCTACGTCTTATTTCTTTTCTGGCCGATGGGGTATCTTTTTATTCTTGTGGTTCTCTATATCATTTTCGGCGGGGCCGTCAGCATTTTGTTCTCGTTACTATTTAATTTCTCTTCCTTAGAAAAAAACCTTCCAAAGGAACAACTTGGAAGGTTATATCATGTAGGTCTTAACGACAGTCTTGAAGAAGAGGAATCGATTCACTAGCCCCACGTTTTAAGCAAGCTAACGCGCTTGCCGTAGTCGCAACCTCTAAACATTCGGGGATGGGCTTACCGTTAGCAAAAGCACTTAAGAAGAACCCTAGATAAGTATCCCCTGCGCCTGTAGTATCCACAGGTTTAATTTTCTTGGCTTCGGTAGAATAAGTTCCTTCAGGACCCACATATTTGCTACCCTTGGACCCAAAGGTCATCAGTAACCGAGAAACAGGAAGGTCGTGAATAGAAGAAGCACCTGCCTTTAATAAGACAGCTTCTAACTCTTTTTCATTTACGACCAGCATATCGATGTCTTTTAACATGGATGCATCGAAGTCCCCGATGGGAGACGGATTCCAAACGGCGAATAAGCCTTTCTCTTTGGCTTTATGAAAGGCTTGAAGGGTTAAACCTGGTTCATTTTCAAATTGGCTTAAGAAGATGTCGCCGTGTTTGGCTTTATCTAAGAAAGCATCCAATTCTTGTTCGTTAATCGCGTAGTTCGATCCATGGGACAAGATGATCCGGTTATCCCCGTTGTGGAGGATGATAACCGCGGTACCGGTGCTTTCGGCTTCGTCGATTAGGATCGTACTGGTATCAAGTCCAAACGAAGCGAGGGCTTTTAAGGCGTTCTCGCCAAAAGCATCCTTTCCGACTTTAGCTAGGAGTTGAACCCTTGCACCTCCGTGGTGCAAGGCAACCGCCTGGTTGGCCCCTTTGCCACCTAAGGCAAGCTTTAAACCATCCCCGTTCACGGTTTCCCCTTGTTTGGGGAATAGGGGAGCGACAATGGAAATATCTTGGTTAATGGAACCGAGTTCAAATACTGTTTTTAGCATAGATTGCTACCTCCTGCTTCGCGCATAACCCGCGACAAGAAACGGACACGTTTAGTTTTCCGGGCCGGTTCGCCTTGACGTAAAAACCATAGGTTCCTCCGTTTAAGGCGACAAAACGTGGGCCGATTAAGGTTCCGTTATTCACGGTTATTTCTAGGATATCCGCGGAGCGAACTAAAGGGTTGCTCGCTTGGTCTAATAGTTGGACTCCAAAATAAACCGCGTCATCGTCCGCGATTTGTTTGGAAGAAGGGATTAGGGACAAAGAAGTGGGGAGGGGATCCGCCAAGAAGGTTTTGGAAATCGCGGGATTTCCATCCACGTACCCCGTGATTTTGGCGTTCTTCCAATCTAAGCCCCACGCCCCATGCAAACTATCGATACGGAAAATGGGGTGGAGGAGCGAGGCAAATCGTGGGTCACCTTGATTCAAATAGATGCTTGGCTGCCCTTCCATTTCAAATAGAACAGCGTCGCAGTTGGTGAAGATGTATAACGGGGTGACGCCACCGTAATTCCGTTCCCCAAAAGCCCAAGAAGAGGAACAATCTAAGAATAACCCCCTGCTTCGGTCTCGCTGGCCTTTATAAAAGGATACGGCCATTTTGTCCTGGCGGAAGATATCACATACCCCGTGATAGCAGATTTTGTCGCCGGAACCAAAAGTATGATGGGTGTTGTAATCAAAAGCACACCACCCGCTGGCCCCGATAAAGCCTTTCTTTTCATGGACGGCAGAATGGATCAACGCGTGACGCAAGGCTTGTTCCAATTCCCGTCCTTCGTTATCCGTTTTTCTCGTGGGATAAGTATGTCCCCCAAATTCGGTGATGAGGATAGGCGCGTCTATTCCATCCGACAAAACATCCCCAGCTTCTTCGATGGGTTTATTCCCAGAGAAAGAGAAGTCGTTCCAAGAATAGACGTCTTCTAATAATTCGCTTTTCTTAAAGCAACGGACGCCTGCTCTTAATCGGCCGGGATCCATCTTTTTAGCTAGTTCGTTATTTCGGACATAGAAGTCATGACAATCTGGGCTTTCGTTAATACGGACGCCCCAAAAAACGATACAGGGATGGTTGTAATCCCGCTGAATCATCTTTTGAAGATAAGTGGTCCCCCGCTTTTGCCAGGACTCGTCCCCTAGATGCTGCCATCCGGGAATTTCTTCGAGAACGACTAAGCCCAACCGATCGCATTCGTTTAAGAAGGCTTCGGACATGGGGTAATGGGATAAACGGACAAAGTTAAGACCTAATTCATATAGCTTCTGAGCATCGTAACGTTCCATCCCTTCCGTCGATGCGTAACCGATATAGGGGTAGGATTGATGACGGTTTAAGCCAAAGAGCTTGACGGGTTTGCCGTTGATGCATAGTTCCTTGTCTTTGAATTCGATGATGCGGAAACCATATTCCAAAGACATCTCCCTCCCTAAAAAAGAAAGGGATACGCGATAGAGATTGGGTTCTTCGGGAGACCATAAATGAAGGGAGGGGAAGGTAACGATCGTCTCCGGGGACGTTAAATGAAAGGTATATGTTTCGTCTTGAAATGAGAAGGTCGTTTCGACGCTTAAGGGAACTTCACCTACTTTATCTAGTTCGATTTTAGCTTGGTTATCCCCCAAATAAGTGATGCGAACCCCTTCTAAATACGTAGAAGGAACGATTTCCAAATGGCTTTTTCGGTACAAACCGCCAAAGCAAAGGTAATCGAGCAATCCTCCAAAAGGAGGGGTACTGGGATCCTCTTTGCTATCCAAGATGACTTCCAAGACATTTTCCCCATCTTGGACAAAAGGGGTGACATCTACCCGTTCCCCGGTATATCCGTAGACAGAAGAGAGACAGGGAGAACCATTCAAATAGGCTCCGATTCGATTTCCAAACCCTTCAAAAGACAAAAGGAAACGTTGTTCCCCTTTGCTTTGAATCTGGAAGCGTTTTCTGTACGTGGAAACGAATTGAAAGTCCTTTTCGTCGAAATAGGATAAGGGAAGCAAGACGTTGCTATGGGGCAAATCGACTTGGGAGAAGGCGAGCGATTCGATTCTTGCGTCTCCTTTGGCAAATTCCCATCCGCGGTTCCAATTGGAATAAAACATGATTAGGCTATTTTATCTTGATAGAGGGTCAAAGAACCAGTTCCACCTGCTACCTCTTGGTATTTGTAAGCAGAAGTTTTCGGCGCGGCCAAAGTCGGATTTTCATTCTCCACCCCGTGGCTTTTGGGGTCGGTAAATAAACCAAAGGTCTTTTCACTGGAACTGCCCCAGGTAGAATCCAAAGCATCGTACATCCGGAAATAATGGACGCTTTCTAGATAAGGGAGTTCCTCTTTGCAAAGGGTATATAAGGCCGGAACAAACTCGGCGATGCGTTTGGCGGAGACGTCCGATTCGGAGAATCCCATTTCGGTGAAGAACACCTTTTTGTCTTTCTTCTCGTTTTGCTTGATGACATCGTATATTCCGTCATTGGTTTCTAGGAAGAGCTTGCGGTTGAAGTTTGACATATAAGGATGCCAACAAGCAACCTGGAAATAATCGTCGGGGTAGGTACTACCAAAATCCCCAGAAGCGATGTTGTCGTAGATATGCTGAAGGAAGGTTTCGGCCCCGGAAAGAACGAGTCCCCCTAAAATCGTTTTGGCGCTAGGGTTTGCCCGGTGGATGCCTCTTGAAGCGTAATAAAGCATATCCGTATAGATGTCGGCTTTTTCCCGCAAGGAGAAATTGCCCCCTTCTAAACGCGGGAAGAAGACGTCGTTATTATCTTCGTTATCAATTTCCCAGTATTCGATCTCCGGGAACGCGGAGACGAGGTTAAACCATGTGGTTTCATAATCGGCGAGCCATTCGAGGTAGTAACTGCCCTCACTCATGTCGCGGCTTGGCTTGGCGGTCGTCGAAGAGGAATTCTTATAACCGGCCTTATGGAAATTGGAATGGTTCATTCCGATGATTTGCCGTCCTGCTTGGACGTGACTCGATACGATTTGCTTGGCTAAATCGAGCCCCTTTTGGTTATAGGTCGTGGAATTGGACATGACCCAGTTGCAGTGCAACCAGACGCGAACGCTACTAACGCCCAGGCTATTCATGAGCGCATGGGTTTGCTGCCAATCAATCTCGGTCCAGGATTTCTCGCTCCACGACAAATCTCCCATCCCGAAGATGAATTTCTTATCTACGACTGCATTCTTCGGATCGTAGTGATCCCCGTAATCCATGGAAGAAGTTCCTCCGGCATTCGTGCCACAAGCGCACAAAGCGGTTAAACAAGCAATCCCCAGCAAAGCATTTTTTAATTTCATTGGATGATCCCCACTTTCTTGGCTAATTCCTCCAACATGCGTTGGATGTTTTTATAGTCATAGGAAGATTGATTCACCTGATTCATCAAGCCGTCCCAATCGGTGGTTAGGTTCTTTTTGCCCATAATCGCGTTGATGGAAAAGATGTTGGATGCGTCCTCCACTTTCTTCATTTTGTTCGTGTAGGAGCTGTAATAACCCGTGACGTTATAAAGACGGCTACGGACGACCGTGTTGTTCTTTAGGCCTTGTTCAATCAAGTCTTTGTAATTGGCGTCCAATCCATTTGGGTCGCGACGGACCTTAAAGTGCAAGGCGCTATCCCAATCGATATCGCTGCCAAAGACGCCAGTACCCATCTTGTAATAGCCTGTCGGCATCGAATCCCCGTCTTCGTTTTTGGTTTGGTAGAACGTTCCCGTAGGTTCTTCGTTTCTTCTTTCTAGGTTCGGGATGTAATTCCCATCGTCATCGATGGAATAATGCTGATCCTGGATGCCATAGGAACGTAATTTGCTGCCTTCGGGGGAATAGAGGTAATTGAATAGGCGCATCGCCGCATGGGGGTTCTTGCAGAGTTTGGAAATGGAGAATCCACCCCAATATCCGCCCCAGCTAGAGAATCCGCCTGCCCCTTCTACCCCAAGGTTTTTGGTGCCAATCGGAGCTTTGCCAAGAATCAATTTTCCTTTGCCGTTTGCATTCTCAAAGGAATTGGCGATCCAACTCACGTGCATCTCCGCGTTCGTGATGAGAATGCCCGTCGTGCCACTATAGAACTTATCGCGGTCTTGTTCGTTGTTGTTCACGGCGAATTGGGGATCGATATACCCCTTCGCGTACATGTCTTGAGCCCAGGTTAAGAAGTTCTTGAATTCAGGGGTTAAGAACATATATTCGCCCTTATCGTTGCGATCTAAATCATAGTCGGGGGTCACTCCGAAAGCGTGGTACAAGGGATTCATGTAGAAGGCTTTGCCAAAAGGAGAGATGCCATAGGTGTTGTTCTTGCCATCTTTATCGGGGTCATTTAACGTGAATTTCATGAGCACGTCTTGAAATTCTTCCATCGTCTCGGGTGTCTTCGCGGTTTTGACTCCATTGGTTTCGGTGTAATAGCCGATATTAATGAGCCAATCCGCCCGATAATAGATGCCCCAGCCGGATTCACTAGAAAGATAGGGCAATAACGTATGGGCATTATTTCCAAACGTGAGGTTTTTGAATTGTTCGCTGCCAAGGATCGCTTCGATATAGGGGTATTCGCCTGGTTTTTCGGCGAGCAATTCGTCGATGTTCCAAATGATTTCTTGGTCCACCCAGTTGTTGTAGCTATTGCCCGCGTTATTGGGGACGGCGAAAATCACGTCGGGGATGGAACCCGTATTAATCATCGGGTTTAGGGTCGTGTAATAATCGCTATTGTGGGTCGCGCCGCGAATCGCCATTTTAACGCCGGTGTCCTCTTCGATTTTCTTCCAAATCGAGTCGCGTTTTAATCCATCGAAACTGTTGCCGCCGTTTAAAAACATATCAAGGGTTGTCACCCCGTCTTCCTCTGGAGTGGTACCCCCTCCACAGGAAGTGAGGCTAAGCGGGGCTAGGCATAGAAGCCCTAAGAATAATTGAGCGGATTTTTTCATTGTTTTGCTCCTTTTTCGATCATTTGGCGAATCTGAGTTTGAAAGGCATCGACATCAACCTTGGATGCCACGCGACATAAAGGATAGCCGTTAGACATCCTCTCTACATAGAGGGGTCCCCTTAAATCTTCAATCGGCAAGGTTAATCCCGTGGTGAACCCGCTTTGATCCACGCATACATGGATATGGCGGGTGATGAATTCTAGAATACTTGGCTCCACGATGCTCATCGCGGCAAGAGGATCGTGCAACGTCATGATTCGCGTGGGGTTCGCCTTTTGCCATAATTCGATGCAGCGGTTCCGGTACTGGCCATAAGGGGTATGGTCTAAATGGAACACATCTTGGCTATCTTTGCTAAAAGTGGTTTTCTCCGTGACGTCGACTCCAACGGCAACCAAGTCGAGAGCTTTGGCAAAGACTTTTTCTGCAGCGAGATAGTCGCATTCGATGTTCCATTCGACAAACGGACGGAAGAAGCACCCGCCCATGATATGGAGATGAACTTGCTTTAATGCCTCTTCGTCTTTTTCGATGGCTTTGGCGATATTCGTTAAAGGCCCAATGCCTAATATCGTTAACTGGTCCCCGTATTTCCTTGCGGCATTCACGATGAAGTCGATTGCTTCCTCCTCTTGTCCTGGTTGGTTGTTTGGGGAATATTCATTGCGATTCAAATCGCTTTCTGCTTGGCAAAAGACTTCGTCTAAATGGATATTGTGGAAGGAGCCTAGAGGAGTTCCGTATCCGGCATAGACGGGGATATCGGGTTTGCCCAATAGGCTTAAGACCTTTTTAACCATCCTGGCCCGGAGAAAGGAATTCATCCAAACTGTGGTGACGCCAATTAGTTCTACGTCGGGGCGTTTTGCTAGATATTCGAGGGCAATGAGGTCATCGATATCATCTCCGATATCGGTGTCGATTATGATTTTCTTTTGGAGCATGTTTAGCCTTTCACGGATCCAAGAAGGACCCCTTTGACGAAGTGTTTTTGAACGAAGGGATAGACAAGAATGATGGGGAGGACGGAGATGACGATCGCCGCCATCTTGACGCTAGTGGCCATCGCCATGACATCGGGGTCGACCACGCCTTCTCCCGCGGTGCTAGTGATGAGAATATTTCGCAAGAACTGCTGGACCATCCATAGATCTTTCCGATTTTGCATATACAAAACGCCGGTCATCCAGTCGTTCCATTTCCCTACGGCTACCCAGAGGGCAATCGTTGCCACGATCGGCCCACTCAACGGGAAGACGATTTGGAAGACGATGCGAGTTTCGCTTGCCCCGTCTACCCGAGCGGAGTCGAAGACTTCTTCGGGGATGCCCTTGATGAAATTGCGGGCGATGATGATGTTGAAGGGGCTTACTAGCCCAACCAGGATATAGACGAGAGGATTGTTCTTTAATCCTAATTGAGTGATTACGAGGTAATACGGGATTAATCCCCCGCTGAATAGCATCGAAATCACGAGGAAGATCAAGACGGCGTTCCGCCCCTTGAATTCCTTTCTGGACAAGGGATAGGCCGAAAGCATGGTGATTAAGACGGCCAAGACGGTATAAACGAGCGTAATTCCAATGGAGAGAAGGAAGGATTGGCCTAGTCCATCATTGTTGAGGATGATGAAATAGCTTTCTAACGAGAGCTTGGTCGCCGGATTGCCGTCGGGTTTGAGATATTGAACGATGAGGGATTCCTTTAAGACGTAATAGAAGGGATAAAGGAAGGCAGCAAAGAGAAGAAGGAACAAAAGGTAATTCAAGCAATTGAATACAATGTCCCCTGGGGTTTTGCCAAAACAACGGGCAAAGAAACTGCGAACGGGATGTTTGCTTTTTACCATATGGAATCCCCTCCGATTGCCTTAATGAGTTTGTTGGCGATTAAAACCAAAACTAACGAGATGACGGAATTGAATAACCCCATGGCTGCGGCCAAATCGTATTGGCCTTCTTGAATGCCAATACGGAACAAGTAGGTTTCGATGATATCGCCCTTGCCTAGAACCGTATCGTTATAGAGGTTATAGATTTGGTCGAATCCCCCATGGATGATGTTGCTCGCGGTGAGAATCAAGTTGACGCTGATCGCGGGAACCATGCCGGGAAGGGTAATGGAACAAATCTTTTGGAATCTTGATGCCCCATCAATGGAAGCGGCTTCGTAGAGTTCCTTGGAAATGGAGGCTACCGCGGCAAAATAGATAATCGTGGCCCATCCCGCTTCTTTCCAGATGTCGCTAACAATCACAATACCCAAGAAGAAGTTATCGTCGGTGAAGAAGGGCAATTCCTTTCCAAAGATGCTTTTCATCGCTTCTTGGAAGGCACTCTGAGAAGAAGTAAGGGAAGTAAGAATCCCTGCAATGACGACCCAGCTAATGAAATGGGGGAGATAGGAGACGACTTGAAACCCTTTGGAGAATCGTCTCGACCCCATTTCATTGAGCAAGATGGTCATGAGGATGGGAATGGGGAATCCGAAGAGGATTCGTAATCCCGATATCCGCAGGGTATTGATTAATTTACCTACGAAATCGGGATCCCCGAATAACGTTTTGAAGTGTTTGAATAAATCCAAGGAACCATTCGTACTGGCCCAGGGGCTGCCCCAGATGCCGCCTAAAATCCTCCAATCCTTGAAGGCGATAACAATACCAAGCATCGGATAATAGGAGAAGATGAGCTGGTAGATGATCATCGGGAGGAGCATCGCGTAGAGTGGCCAGCTGCGTTTAAAGTAGCTGGCCCACTTATTCGGACGCTTGGGCGTAAGGGAAGCTGGAGTCGTTAAGGTTCCTTGGGCTGCCATTTTTTTTCCTTCTTTTTCTTTACGGCGATGATGATGCCAGTTGCAGCGCCTGCCACGACTGCAGCCGCGGCAATGGAGATGCCAACGATTAAGCCGACGTTATTGCTCGTCTTTGGTTCTACCTTTTCGATGGCTCCGACTTTTTGCTTAAAGGCGGCAAGAGCACGGTCCATGTCCGCGGTAGTTTGGGCGGCATTTAACGCATTCTTATAGTAGGCGTACTGGCTTTTGATTTTCGCCCAGTCTTCTTCGCTATAATCCGATTTAGAAAGGGAAGCAAAATAGGCTTCGAATTCATTTAGGACTTCGGTTTTATGGGCTTGAAGTTGCTCGGCGGTAGGAACAGCCGTCATATCGGCGATGGCTTTGTCCTTAACGGCGTTGACCTCGTCGATGGTTGCACAGGCATCAATGGCTTTGATCGCCTCTTCTTTGATGGCTTGAATATCGCCCCAGTTACGGGTGGTGTAATGGTCTTCTCCGAGTTCATTAGCTTTGTCTTCTAATGCGGTGACCGCGTTAGATTTAGCAGCGGCCAAAGCACGGGCGGATTCAAAGTCCACCGCCGTTTCTTCCGAGAAGGCTTCCGTATCCACGGTTAGGTTCGGCGCATAATTCAAACTGTAATAGTTGCCATCTAACGTCGTGTAATCGATGAGCAATGCTTCGCCTTTTCTTAAGCTGATGGAATAGGCGTAGGCATTGGCTTCGGTTCCTCTTTGAATGACTTTGGTATCGGTTAAGAATAAGGTTCCGTCTTCAGCAAGGGCATAGAAGCGAAGAGCGCTATTGATCGCGCACCAGGCGTCAGCCCAAATCGCGGTATGGGTGAAATCGAATTTGGCGTTTTCCTTGGCGGTGATCTTCATGATCGCGTCGTCGGTAGAACTGCATTGGAATTGCCATCTTTGGAATCCCGCGCTTTGCTTGGCGGGTCCCGACCATAACGCATCGGCCTCGATTCCGGTTCCATCCCCTTCATGAGAAGTGAATTTTTTCATCTCCGTGACGGAGCCATAATAGAACCCATAATCGAAGAGATGATATTCGGCATCGTTATAGGAATTATTGATCGTCTTCGTTAACGCATCCCACATGTTCGTGGATTCCACCGTGATTTTGCTTTGGGCGTCATAAGTAGCTTGATCAAAGACGCCATCGGAACTGAATTGGGGCTGGATGGCGATGTTACGTTCATAGGCTTGGTTGCTGCCAAATAACCAGATGGCTTTGTCGCCTGCTTTTAGCATCACCTCCCCGCCAAAAGCATTCGCGGGGTTCACTTTTTCGGTAACAGAACGTTCCCATAACGAATAGGTGTCTGCCCCCTTTTGGAAATAAAGCCCAAAGAATTGGCCCGCTTCATCAATCCAGGAATTTTCTAACGTGGCTTCATGGGTGATGGATAAGCGGATATCGCGGGTGGCTTCGATCACAAACGCGGGGAAAGAGGTATCCGTGGTTTTGATTCTCCAACTGGTAACAGCTGCGGTATCGCGTCCATCAAAGGTTCCCGATGCGGACAGTAATCCTGTTTCGTTATCTTCAGCGAGTTGATAATTCCCGTATTTGGTAAACCCCGTATTAAAGGTTCCCTGCAAGGCTTGGAGGGTATATCCATCTAACGTTAATGGCTCGCCTTTTAATAAGGCTTCTTCTTTAGCAATTGTAGGGAGGGCAACGGTTTTTTCTCCGCTTAAATCGCTAGGAGTAGGAACGACCGGCGCCGGGGGTTCTACAGGGTCTGGGGTTTCAATGGCTTCCACGTTGAAACTAGGAAGGGGTTCCATATTGCGGGTATCGTCCCATTGGAAACGGAATTCAAAATAATAGCTTTCCCCAACGGCTAGATCGCTAGAAATAGCAAAGTCCGCCGCGGTTTCGCTTCCCGTGATGACCGTAGAGGCTTTCACGGGATTTAAAGCACCGTCAGTTCCACCTTTATAAACCCCAAACTTCGCTCCATCAATCCATTCGGATACGCCGTTTTTATTCTCTTTGGCCATCGTGACCTTGAGGGGCTTTTTTGCGGTGAGTTTAGCGATGATGCCATCGTTTTTGGAGGTATATAACTTCCAATTGACGCAGTGGGCGGCATCGCTATCCGCACCCAAAGAACCGGCCCAGCCATCTTCTTTTTTATACGTGGAGAATTCGTTAATCGTATTGGTTTCTAAGTTACCATGCAGGACTTGCAAGTCCACGTTATCGAAATCGGTGAAGGCCTTGCCTTCTTTCATGGCGGTCCAAATGATCATGTCGCCCATTTGGATCGTAGAAGAGGAATCCGCCGCGCTAACCCCTTTTACGTTTTGGCCCATCATGACGATTGGGCCGGTTAACAAGGCGGCGCTTAATGCAAGCAAGAATGTCTTTTTCATATTTCCTTCCTTTTTTATAAAGGTTTATCGATCGATACGGAAGTAGGCGTAAAAGGAAAATAGGGGTAAACCATCCTTTTTTTCTTTGATCCCCGCTTCTTTCTTAAGAATGGCCAAGAAGGGAGAGACGCCTGGAAAGCTAGAATAGAAGGCCTAAAATGGCTCATCCTCTCGTTTTCCCTACCTGCATTATAAAAACCCCTCGCTCTAGGGGAAGGGTTCCCTCCCCAAGAGGGTCACTTTTTCATACAAAAGGAACTGCAAAGTCCGAAATGTGATATCAAAAGGGCTTACATTTCCTACTTTTAAATGAATTTACCCATTTTATGACATGAGGATATCTTCTAAAATAATCCCATGTACGAAACCGATTTGAAATTCGTGGTCTCCCACGACCATAAATCCTCCTATTCCGTCCAGAATCACCTTCACCCCTGCTATGAAATCGTCGTGTATCGAAAAGGGGATGGCATCTCTCGAATCGGGAGCAAGGATTACCCCTTCCATTCTGGTACCTTTTCTTTGATCGAACCCAATGTATTGCACGGGGAAGAAGGGCTAGGACCCGTGGATTTGATTTACATTGGGTTCGTAGCAAAGAACCTGGACCAGCCCTTGTTATCAGGAGTCTATGAAGAAAGCCGGTTCGATATCCTGAAAGACATGGAACTGATCCAAAAGGAGATGGAGAGCCAATCCCCCTATTATGGGAGGATGCTGAATCTATTAACGGAGAAAATCATTTTGTCTCTTCAACGAGGGTTCACTTCGATTAAGAATGAGAAGTCCGATCCTTTCGCTTATGTGGAATCCTTCATCAAACTCAACTGCATGAAGAATATATCCATGGAACTGATCGCCCAGAATTTTGGGTTTACCTACGATTATTTTAGACGGGCATTTAAGGCAAGATACGGCATGCCGATCAAAGACTATTTTATGAACGAGAAGATTCGATATTCCGTGGATCTATTAAAGAACACGAATCATTCCGTCAAAGAGATATCCTCCATGTGTGGATTTTCTAGCCCGTCTCACTTTGTGTTTTGTTTCCGTAATAAGATGGGGGTAACTCCCAAAGCGTTCGTGGAGGAGTTCCGTAGCGGCAAGTCCTATCCGGAGATTGCGGATTTCCAAAAGAAAGAAGTGGGGGAGTAGGGCTTTTGGTAACGGAAAGACACTTCTTCATTTGCTGTTTTTGGCTTTGCCTTTTAGTAACAATAAGAAATTCGGTGTCGAATATATTCGAGTATGGTAAACTTTGATTACGATTTTCAGGAAAATTATGGATAAGACAAAAGCGCCCTTGCGGACGCTTTGTGGCAACCAAATATGCCTGAGGTTTGGAAAATTTTGATTTGAACTCGTGATGTTGGTTCTAGGTCTTCCAACGATTTAAATATAACACAACGAAAAGGGGAAACAAATGGCAAAGAAATTCTTGATGGGTCTTGATTTGGGGACGAACTCGGTAGGTTGGTGTGTAACGGACGAGAACAATAAAATTGTCAGAAAAAACGGCAAATCGCTTTGGGGTTCAAGATTATTTGAAGCAGCAAGCGACGCAAGCTCGCGACGCGCTAATCGTTCTTCAAGAAGAAGGATCGCTAGAAGAAAACAACGTGTTGATTTGCTCCGAGCGATGTTCAAGGAGGAGATTGATAAGGTGGATCCATCCTTTTTCTTCCGTCTCGACGAATCCGCACTGCATCGCGAAGATAAACACGAGTCGATATCAGCTTACAAATATTTGATATTTAACGATAAGAATTTCACCGACATAGATTACTATACCAAATTTCCTACGATATACCATTTACGGCAACACTTGATTTATTCAAAAGAAAAAGCCGATATTCGCTGGGTTTATTTGGCCCTAGCCCATATGGTGAAGTACCGCGGGAACTTTTTGAACGAAGGCCAAAATATCCAGGCGTTCGACCCAGAGGAGGCTTCCTTGCTCTTCAACGAATTAAACGACGAATTAATTGAACGGGGATCGGCAACTTTAGAACTAGCTACTAATTTTGTGGAAAAACTAAAAGCCGAGGTTATGCCTGCAAGGGGTGTTAACAAAAAGAAAGAAGCATTGATTTCGGTGTTCGACATAACTGACGCATATCTAAAAAACGTTATTGTCGCTCTAGCTGCCGGCGGAAACGTCGATACCAAAAAAATATACCCAGATAAAGAATTGGACGATGAAGACGCAATTGATCCGAAGAAAATATGCTGTGGAGAAGAAACCTTCGATGAAAATTTTGCAAAATTAAGTGGCACTTTCTCCTCTGAACCTGAAACACGTATCGTTTGGACTTGCAAAAAAATCCATGACTTCTTGTTACTCGGTTCTTTGCTCGGGAACTCTAAAACGCTTTCTGACGCAATGGTTGTTTTACACAAAAATCATCATGAGCAACTTATGGAGCTAAAGGAATTTGCCAAAAAATGGGATGCCAAAAAGGGCACTGCCGTTTACCAATTAATTTTTGGCGAGCCTTTTGTGACGAAGACCGACAAGAAGGGAAAGATTAAACAAGAACCGATTAACAATTATTCGAGGTACATTGGCTTTTGTTCCACGGAACACAACACCATCAACGTTGCCCATTGCAAACGCGAAGATTTTTATAAGTTCATCAAAGCTACATTTAAGATTGATAAAGTCAAAAAAGAGGAACTGGAGACTCTTGATCCATATTTGAAAACCATCTTGGACAAAATGGAATGTAAAGAGTTCCTTTTAAGACAAAATTCTCCTGAGAATGGTGTCTTCCCTTATCAATTAAACCTACAAGAAATGGATGCCATCTTAGAGAATCAGTCCAAATTTTACCCGTTTCTTAAGCAAAAGGATGCCAGCGGGAAAACTCCAGCCGAAAAAATTGAGAGCATTTTAATGTTCCGCATCCCTTATTACGTTGGTCCGCTTGTTGGCAAAATGCCAAAAGGACCATTTGTAGAGTCAATGTCCCCTGAGAAAAGGTCCGATTGCGAAAAACGGCATTTCTTCGCATGGGCAACCATTAAAGAGGGAAATGGTCCCATAAGGCCGTGGAATTTTGACGAGCGTATTGACAAAGATCAAACTGCCCAAGATTTTATCGAGAGAATGCTAAATACATGCTCCTATTTGCCTGGGAAAAAATGTCTGCCAAAACAGTCCCTTCTTTATCAGGAATACGAGGTTTTGTCCTTCCTAAATAAACTACGGATCAACGGAAAATTTCTAAACTGCGATGAAAAAGAACGTTTAATCAACGAGCTTTTCAAAAAGAAAGCCAAGGTGACGCCCAAAGACCTCAAGAATTATTACAAGCCAGAAAATGTTTCTATTTCCACTGCCGGCGGTGCAGAAATTGATGAGATTTCCTGTTCTTTAAGCAGTTATGTCTTTTTCACTAAGGAAACTGTTTTCAGCAAAGAATTTGTAGATTCGGAAGAGGGCCGGCAAATTGTGGAAAACATCATAAGGGATAAGACTGTTTTCCCTGAATGGCCCATTGTGGAACGTCGACTGACTCATCTTTATGGCGTCAAAAACAAAGGGCAACTATTTAATTGCATTAAAACGAAGACGTTTGCTGGATGGGGAAAACTGTCCAAGGAGCTTCTAGAACTCGAAACGATCATTGACACTGACTCTGGTGAGGAAACTACCAAAACGTTGATCCAGGTGATGCGTGAGTCGAATTTCAATTTGATGGAATTGATAAATGATGATCGGTATGAATTTAAAGCGAAAATCGAAGAAGCCAAATCGGATTGGAACGATGTCTTCGAAACAAGAGAACAAAAGCACGAGAGCATCATTAAGACCGTTGATGAATCTTTTGTTAGCCCGGGAATGAAGCGGACGTTGATTCAAGCGATGAATATCGTCGAAGATGTGGAAAAAATTTTGGGCCGTCCCGTTGATGAATATTACGTTGAATGCGCTCGCACGAATAAGGCAAAAAAAGGCACAAAAACCAAATCAAGAAAGGAATTGCTTGATAGCCTTTATAAGCAGGCTGTCGCTTTAGCGGATGCGGATCTCAAGAAGGATTTGGGGAGAGTAGGAAATGTCCTAACCGCTATTGATAACAACAAACTTCGTAGCGATAAGTATTTTCTCTATTTCCTCCAAATGGGCAAAGATGCCTATACACTTGAGGAAATCGATATCAATTGTTTGAACGATTACGACATTGACCACATCGTTCCGCAATCGCTCGTTAAAGACGATAGCATAAGCAATCGCGTTTTGACTCTTTCAAAGGTTAACAGGGACGATAAAAAGGCGATTTACCCGATTCCTGATGTCGTTTTCAAACAGGGGCGTGTCAAAACCAAGGAGTACTATTCCTTTTTAAAAAGGTCCGGCCTCATGTCTGACAAGAAATTTAACGCATTGATGAGGACGGCTCCCTTGACGGAACAGGACCTGAACTCTTTTGTGAACCGCCAACTCGTATATACGAATCAAGCGGTTAAAGCGTTGGTTGAATTACTTCAAAGATATCAGAAGACCGACGAAGGAAAATCTCCTCTTATCGTGTATTCAAAAGCTGAAAACGTTTCTGATTTCAGAAAGGAATACGGCATTTTGAAATCTCGCGATATCAATGATTTACATCATGCACACGATGCATACTTGAATATATGCGTCGGACGGGCCATCGACACCTATTACAAAAAGTATTTGGCCCGAACTTACAAAGGCAAGTCTACAAAGGATTTTGTGGATGCCATTTCAAAAAGGAAAGCATCCTTAAATCTTGAAAACGTATTTAAGGAATACTTCGATGAAAATGGGGTGTGCTGCCGAAACCAATTGTTGGATTCAGACGGTTGTGTTGCTTGGGATTATTCCGAGTCTGTTGCGAGAATCAAAAAAGACATTGAGACTCGATTTGATGTTCTTGTTACAACGATGCAGTGCACGAAAGGGGATTTGTTTTCTAAAGTCCAATTAAAACCGAAAGGAGCGGGAAACATTCCAGCTAAGTTGTTTTTGGACGAGAACATTAATGGCGATATTGTGAGGCGGGACTCCCCCTTCAGAGATTGTGATAAATACGGAGGAATCCCCAGCTATTCATATGGATTTTATGCGCTGGTAGAGCAAGCCTCGCAAAAAGGGAAAACGAGCGCCTGTATTGTTCCTGCCCCCAATTATTATTGCAGGCCGGGAGACGAAGAAGGACTTCGCCGTTATTTGGAATCTATTAATTTCTCGTATACCAAGATTTTATTGCCGTTGCTTCGCCCAAACTTTGTGGTAACAGACGGGCATTCCAAGGTGGCTGTGAGCGGGGTGCACCACGCTTTCCAAGATTATTGGATTAAGAACGTTTTGCCGTTGTACTATCGAAAAAACGAAGTGCTGGCCGCTAGGAAAATAAAAAAACTATTAGATGTGGTCGCAAAAGAAACAAAGCCAGACAAAGAACATAAATATGTGGAAGAGGATGCCTTTGTCCAAAAGGCCTTTACGATGCAAAATGGTAAATTAATATTGAGCCCAGCAGGCAGCCCAAAAGCTGAAGAAATTATTTTATCAGTTCAGGAGATGGATTCCCTTTTCAATAAGTTTTGCGACATGGACGCTAAATTTTTGGGACTAATGTCTGGGTTTCAATCCGTAATTTCGTTTTTGCAAAAACCAGAATGTAAAGAGACGTTCAAACAGTTGACCTTCTTTAGAAAAGCCCGTTTGCTACAAAATTTGATTATTTATTTCAACTCAAATAGCCAAAAAGTGGATTTGACACTTCTAGGCGGGTCTCAATTTTCCGGTGAATCAAATTTGGGCGCTACTCTTCAACCTGGTTGTTCGATTGTCGCCGAATCTCCGACCGGATTTTATAGAAAAGTTCTTTGGAAGGCGCAATAGTTATGTCGTTTAGAACTGTTGTGGTAAAAACTCGATGCAAATTGGAATATTCGTTAAATTATCTCGTTTATCGTACTCCTGAAACGGAAACGAAAATTTGCATGGATGAAATTAGCACTTTGATTGTTCAGAACACGGGGGTGGCCATTACGGCCACCCTTTTATCTATGCTCATGGAAAAGAAGGTTAAGGTAATTTTTTGTGATTCAAAATCAAACCCACAAGGCGAATTGATTCCCTACTACGGAGCCTATAATTCGATGGAGAAAATTGAAAATCAGGTTCGTTGGACCGCGGATTTTAAGAATGATTTATGGAGGCTAATTATTCGTGAAAAGATAAAGGGACAAGCTGCAAATTTAGATTTTATCGGGCAAGCCGACTCGTCCAGCAAACTGCTGGGGTATCTTGATGAAATTACACCGGGAGACGCCTCAAATCGCGAGGGTCATGCTGCAAAAGTATATTTCAATTCATGTTTCGGCAACGATTTTAGTCGCGGTTCTGATTGCCAAATTAACGCATACTTAAATTACGGGTACTCAATAATTTTGTCCGCAATCAATCGTGAAATTAAGAACTTTGGATATCTAACCGAACTAGGGATTCATCATGTTGGAAAGGAGAATCCGTTTAACTTGTCGTGTGACTTTATGGAGCCCCTTCGCCCCTTTGTGGATCGGATGGTTTTGGGCGGGGAGGTGTCGAAGGAAAATTTCAAACAGCAATTCGTAAATTGCCTGAACATCAATGTAAAAATTGAAGATAAAGAAATGCTTCTTGATAATGCGATACACCTATATGTGCAATCGCTTCTTTCGGCGCTTAATTCGCAAAGCATGGCAAAGGTTAGGCTCATTGACTATGGGGGCATATAGATTTGTGCGATCTCTCATTTTCTTTGATTTACCCGTTGAAAAGGCGTCACAAAGAAGGGCGTACACATCTTTTGTTAAGGGAATCAAAAAAATTGGGTTTTATATGCTTCAGGAATCGGTGTATGTAAAACTTGATATCGATTCACAAGCCTCGGATTCCACTAAGGAAAGGGTAAATAAAATTTTGCCGACAGAAGGGTTCGTCGCTCTCTTGCGTATTACGGAAAAGCAGTTTGCGTCTATTGAATTTTTGGTAGGAGAAGCCGAGGGCGAAATACTTTCCACGGATAATAGGTTGATAGAACTATGATGGAATTAAGAATTAAAGGAATTGAGCGCCCTGTTGAATTTGTTAGCGGCGGAATTTTGAACCTCGTTATTGAAAACGGGAAACTCTTTTACGAATTATTGAAATCGTTTTATCAAAAGGATGAGGAACGTATATGTGTTTTCGACAATGGAAAGGTTCTTAAAAGCGATAAAGAAATTGTGTTTCTGGACTCGTTTTGCGATATGTCACCTAATACAAGGCCGGCCTTAACCGCCATTTATAAGCGTTCAGATAAAATGATCCTTACCCCTGAAAGAAGACGAGCGTTGGAAGATATCCAAAGATCCATATTTAATTTGCTGTCTGAAATATCGTTAGACTTTGCTCAGCTGATGGAATTTACAGACCAATTTGGTCTTGGGAAAATGCTTCAGTTGGCTGATTTTAGGTATCGTGAAAACTCTGAAGCGAGCTTTTGCGATGACTTTATATTGTTTTTAAGGGCTGCGATTGATTCCCAATCATTTCATTTCATTGTTACAAGAGACATTTTCTCGTTTCTCAATGCTGAAGAAGTAGAAAAACTTCATTGTGAACTGCTTTCACACGATTTGTTTTTGTTGAATTTGTCAGGAAATGTTTTAAAGCAAGATGTCAACGTGGTTGCGACAAGAATTATCGATGCCTCCTTATGCGAATTTTAACAAAAGCTGTATAATCTTTTTGCTTAGAATGACGCAGCTGTGAACCTGTATATCCCCTTAAAACCGCAAAATATTTGAGGTTTGAGAGTGATGTTGTTCTAGGTATCTCTCTAACTCACGATGGTGAAGCCCTTCATAACTTTCTGTTTGAGAGTGATGTTGTTCTAGGTATCTCTCTAACGGTTTTGTTCTCGTGTACGTCAAGAGACGAGTTTGAGAGTGATGTTGTTCTAGGTATCTCTCTAACTACCGCCATCAATTGCGATTGGGGCGCGGAGTTTGAGAGTGATGTTGTTCTAGGTATCTCTCTAACCAAATATGACGGCTTACGATAAAGAACTAAGTTTGAGAGTGATGTTGTTCTAGGTATCTCTCTAACCATGGCTCGAATGGGGCTAGGGGAAACTTGGTTTGAGAGTGATGTTGTTCTAGGTATCTCTCTAACCGTAATGGCATTTGACAAAAGGAAAGATGCGTTTGAGAGTGATGTTGTTCTAGGTATCTCTCTAACCGTGGTATCCCAGTGGGCTTGCTCCCCAATGTTTGAGAGTGATGTTGTTCTAGGTATCTCTCTAACTACAGTATGCTTTTGATTTCATTGACCTTTGTTTGAGAGTGATGTTGTTCTAGGTATCTCTCTAACAACCATGAGCCGCCCCGCGTCCTACGAAGAGTTTGAGAGTGATGTTGTTCTAGGTATCTCTCTAACGGCGCTATAAAATTCGTTTTCGGTCGTGGGGTTTGAGAGTGATGTTGTTCTAGGTATCTCTCTAACCCTCGCCTTCGAATACCTCCGCAAGCCTTCGTTTGGGAGTGATGTTGTTCTAGGTATTTCTAATCCCTTCGCCTTGTCCGGGAATATTTTCCATAGGGGACCTCTTCTTTGAATCCGTTGCGTTCCTTAATGAATCATCTCGCAGTATAAACGGAAGTGGATCAGGTAAAAACGGATAATTCGTTTCCAATTTTCTAAAGTAGATAAGCTGAATTCCTGATAAAATGATTTACATTAGACATCTAACTTTTATGTTTATCCGAAAGGGGATTCCATGGTTGCATTCGACGAACTAATTCAACGCATGCAGAATTACGTCTTTTGGATGATTCATCAAGATTTAGTCTCCAACAACACAATTGGGCTTGTGCGTCGCAATGGGCATGGCCTCGATGCGATATTTAGAGTGGAAGGAGAATAAACGATGGCGGGCAAGGTTTCGCTTTTCAACGTTATCTCTCCTGCGTTTTTCTCATTGCTTTCCAGTCCAAACAAGGAAACCAACTTCCTTTTAATTGCCCAAACCGAGCAATCGTTTGGAAAGAGTTTGACGATCGACCGCAAGAAGCTGGTCGATGATTTGGCTGATTTTATCAAAATGATGCACATTTCTTCCGTTGATGAAGAAACCTTTTCGGAAGAAACGGAAGAGCCTGTTGAGAGTCAAAACCCACAAACAAAGGCCAGTAATTTCGTTCGACTCCTCGAAATGAGAGGCTGGTTAGACCGTGATCAAGACGAAGATCTCAATCCGATTGTGCAAAGGACTGATGCGTTTATCACCATTTACTCTGCCTTATGCGATTTGTTGGAAAACGAAGTCAACGCCAAAGAGTTCGCCACCCCTTTGTTGTCGCTATACCGGAATATTCGCGGCTTCGATATGGCGAATGCCACGGCATCCATGCAAGCGGTTGAAACTGACAGCAAAGATTTGGAACATGCCCTGCTCTCTATCAACTCCAGGATAAAACGCTTCGTTTCCCAAGCGATGTCTGACGTTCATATCGGCGAAAAAGAAATCCTAACGAAACTTACTGTTGATTACCAACGGCTCACCGCCTATATCGCCTTTCATAATTTGATGACGACGAATAACCCGAATAAATATTCGGCAGAAATCATTCAAAAGATATATGAATTAAGCGACCCCTCCGTTATAAAGACGATGGTTGATAATTACTTGTTTACCAAGGACTATAAAAATCCCACGGATGAACAAAGACGTGAGGCGAAAAATTATTTCACTCGGGTGTTGGGCGATGTCGAAGAACAGATGAACGACATTGAGGGTTCCCTTAATGTTATTTTGGGGAGAAATCATGCCTATGTTCGCTCTTCATCCGAACGTATTCGTTTCCGTCTAAACAATGAAAGAAACATCAAAGGTGAAATCACCGGCATTTTGAAACGAATTAAGGCGGCGGGGGATTCTGCTCAAGAGGTATTTGACGATCCATTCCTCTTTTATTCGTTTCGCCAGTCGGATGGCAAATCCCTTTATACGGCGAAGGCGGCTGCAAAAATCGCGCCCAAGAAAATCCCGTTTACCCGTCGAGAAGTCTCGGAAGAAGCTAAACGAAGAGCTGAGGAAATCATCCGACAGAGAAATACATTCTCGTTGGAAGCGATCAACTCTTTTGTTTTGGAAGGCCTTGGAAAAAGAAGACGAATGTTGGCTTCTGAAGTCCCAGTTCAAAGCGTCGATGATTTTGTGAAATTGATATTGATATCGGTTTTTAGCGCCAATAAAGATGCGAGATACACCATCGGCGAGCCTAATGGAGACAAATTTCAAACGATGGGATTTGAGGTTGATGATTACGAAATTCGAGTAAAGGAGAAAAAGCAATGACGAAGAGCGATGCACAAAAACAGTTCAACGAACGTTATCAAAAGCTGACCGATTCCGATCGCGAAGCCTTTTCTCGGATTTGCCTCAAATTATTAGACGAGACATATCTTGTTCGTGAGAAGGTGGGGGATTTAAAGGACTACGTTAAAGCCAGCGACCTTATCGATGTCTTACGCCCCTATTTTGCCATCATGGATTTCGATGTTTATGCCGATCGCGAGAAAGGTGTCATCTATATCAGAACTTCCAAAGATTCCAATCGCATCCGTTTTTTAAAGATGGAAACCATCGTTGCCCTGATTCTTCGCTATGTCTATGACGACGAATCTAGAAAGGCCTCCATCAATTCCTCAATTTCCACCACGGTCGGACATTTGGCTCAGGAAATTACCAAGACGGAAATCTACCCAAACTTCGATGGCAGGACTCGCGAATACCGTGACGCCCTTTATTCATTAAGGAAATACAAACTCATCGATTATGATGGCGATCTGACTCAGGGTACTACGCCGATTAGGATTTACCGAAGCATTTTACTTGTCGTCGACGTCGATTCAATTGACTCCCTTAATGCAAAACTAGAGAAATTCAAAGGAGGGGCTTCCGATGAAGAAGATCAAGAAACTGAGACTGATTAACTGGCATTTCTTTGATGACCAGGAAATCAACTTCTCGGATATCAATGTCATTACCGGCGAAAACGGAACCGGCAAATCCACCATTTTGGATGCGATCCATTACCTTCAAAGTGGTGGTTCCTGCAAATTTAACTATGCCGCGAACAATCTCTCCTCCGGCAGAACCGTCGAAAACTATTTGAAAGCCCGTATCGGGGGCGAGAAAAAAGAGTTCATTCGTGATACAGGGGATATTATCGGTCATATCGCGATTGAATACGAAAACACCACGTCTAGAAAGCCTTTTGTCCTGGGTTGTGTTTTGCAACTTTCCAGCGGTCAGTTGCTTGCGCCAATTTTTTATAAAATCGACGGTGATACCTATAACGACAACCTGTTCTTCACCAAAGAGAACGAGGTTAAAAACTACGATGAACTTGAAAGAACTGCAAAGTCCATGGGGCTACCGCTTACTATCATTGGACAAAAGAGGCAGAGCGAAAAAGCAAGAAAGAAAGCCGTCTTTGACGCTTTGGGGGTTAGTGAAAAATACGAAATCTTATTTGCAAAGGCTATTGGTTTTGAACCGCTTCAAGATATCTCCCGTTTCGCGACCGACTTCCTTTTGCCTGAAACAAAGTTAGACCTTTCTTCCATCAAGGATTCGATGGACGCGTATCGAGACATTCAACATCAGGTTGAAGTGGAACGTAGGAGGGCTGATGAATTAAAACCCATTGCCGATTACAAGGACCGTTATGAAGAAAGCCTTGTTAAAGAGGCCACGCTTCAGATTCTTTTGGAAATGGCTCATGCCCAAATGTATCGACAGGACATTTCAAAGAATGAGAATGCGATTCGATTGGAACGAGCCCACTGTTTGGAATACAAGAAAAAAGCGGAAGAAGCACGCCGACTTGCCATGGAAGAAGGCGCAAGCGCCGAGCGAATCCGCTCTAGCGACGAATTCAAAGAAATCAAGCGTTTAACAGATATTAGAAATGAGATAAGCGCGGAACTTGAGAAAACGAACCGCTTTGTTGCCCAATGGGAAACGCAAATGAGAAACGAATCCAACCTCGCGCGCCGTATTGGTACCTCGTTGGATCTATCGGGCGTCATGGCTCGCAAGGATTATGATGCATATCTTTCGATGCTTTCTGCTTATCGGGATCGGGTTGGCGTTATAAGGTCTGAAAACGATAACGCTAGGGGCGAGCTTCTTGGACAAATCAAAGCCAAGAAAGGCGAACTTGCAAAACTGCGTTCAGAAATCGATCAGCTTAACAGCAATATGCAAGGTTATGATGGCTATGTCGAAAACCTCCTAAGGAAAATCAAGGAAGCGATTCAAGTGAATCATGGCGTAACGGAAGGAGCAGAGCCTGTTTGCCTTTGCACGTTCCTTGACATTAACGATCCAGATTGGCACGATGCAATTGAAGGCCTCCTCGACAAGCGTCGTTTCGACTTTTTTGTCAAAAAGCCATACCGTAAAACTGCGGATATGGTATTCAATTCCGACCCAAGGGCTCAGGATTATTTCGGTGTTGGCGTCATACATCTTGACCAAGAAGGCAACGTACCCAATCCGGGTTCCCTCGCGTTGAAAGTCGATGCATTCCGCATTAATCAGGATGGATCCAAGAGTTACTTCAGAGAACCAAGGGAATACATTAATTTCCTACTTGGGGACGTTTATTGCGTTGATAACATCGATCAATTTGTTCCGGGCAAAAAGGCAATCACCAAGGAAGGCGTTTATTTCGACGGTGAATCGATTCGCTTCGTTTCCGCGGCGGCCATGAAGAAGCCATTCATCGGTCAAGAGGCTAAAAAGCAGCGCCTAGCCAAAGCCAAAGAAGAATATGAGGTGCTAGATAAAGACATCAAGCAGCTAGACGGTGACCTTCAACGCTTAAAACAAATAGATGGTGAAATCGGCCACTCTATCGTTAACCAATTGCTAGATGCGCCGAATCATTGGTCGGACCTTGCAAGTTTTTCGAAGCGCTTAGAAGAAACGAACGCAGAAATCAAACGCTTAGAATCGATTAACGGAGATATGTTGCGACTGAATAAGGCGGTCCAGGATCATCAAGAAAAAGCAAGGAAGCTAAATTCCGAAGCCGCTCAACTTGACAATAAAATATCTAATTCAGATAGACAACAAGGCGCCCTTGATAACGAAAATAAAACCTTGCTAAGGCAAATCGAAGAATGCAAAGACAAAATCGAGACGATGAAGCAGGAATTCCCTCGAAAGGACTCGGATTTAGATCAATACCTTACGGATTTGGCAGATGGAAAAACTGGATTGGCTCTCCGTGATTTTGCAAGGCAACTTATTGGTACGGTGTCCAATCAAAAACAGATTGCAGAGCGTGTGATAAGGGGTGCCATAAACTCGTATTGTGCTAACCATCCGGGCGAGATGGCAAACGACATTTCCAACTACATGGATTTTGTCCGGCGCTATAACAAAATTATTAATGATGACTTGAACCAGTTGCAGCCCTTTTTGGATGAGGCGTATCAACGGTCCGTTGACGAACTTCGTGAGCATTTCATTTCTCGCATCAGGAATTCGTTGGTCGCGGCAAAACAAACCATCGATGCGTTGAATAGAACTTTGCGCAAACATCCTTTTGGTACAGAAGAGGAGACTTTTGAATTCATTACATCTAGGAGCAAGGATGACCTTCTTGGCGGGGTATACCATATTGCAATGGAGACCAATCAGGATACGGTAATCAACAATCTTTTTGTCGATACCATGGACGCAACCAGCCAGGCGGTTATGGATAAAATCTTCGAGATCCTTTCTAAGCCTGAAGATGACCCCGACACACGGGATTTGCGCAAGGAAATCACCGATTATCGTAGCTACCTGCATTATGATATTCGCATCAGGGTTGGCGATGGAAATGACCGGCTTTACAGTGAGAATTACGACGCCAAATCAGGCGGCGAAACACAAACGCCGTTCTATGCCCTTATAGCCGGCGCGTTCCAGAGCATTCTTCTCGATAGTGAGAAGAACGGACGTTCTCCTGCCAGTCTCGTCCTATTCGACGAAGCTTTTAACAACATGGATGGAGAGCGCATCAAACAAATGCTCGAATTCTATAAGGAACTCAAAGTCCAGCTCATTATCTCGGTTCCGTCGTCCCGTTTGAGCTATATTTCGCCGTATGTCAGCAATATTATTTCCTTGGCCAAAGATGGCTATGCGATTGCCATTTACCAAGCAAGGAGCAGCGGTGATGCAAGGTAGGGACATTGCGAATAAATTACTTTCCAAATTTGAAAGCAGCAAAGCATATACGGAAGGCCCTCAAAGCCGTCGAAGAGTCGAACTGAAGCTTTCGGAACCATTTTTTGATGGCCATAGGAATGGTAGCCAAGATTTGGATGTTGCTCTCGAAGTTTTGGAGAGAGAAGGATTTTGTGATATTCGTTATCAAGACGATTACTTGGAACGCATCGTTTTGAGAACGGATGCTACCTCCATTGAAAAAGCGTACGCGTTTGCCAAAAGAAGCAACCCGAAAAATAGACTTGAGGTACTCAATGCTTTCTTTGCCACATTAAAGGCATCGCCCCATTCTCTTATTCGCGATTTCGCCGACCATTGCCTTGAACTATTGAGTAAGGGAAAACCCAATGGCGCGGAAAGCGCTTACGGTGACATCGAAGAACTTCGCTTTGTCGTTATGTGCATCGAGAAAATTCTTGAGTTGGACAAGGATGTTCCGGAGCGGGTCTTCGCCTCCCATATATTGGGAGATTCGAAACGCTTTGCCCTATATCGCGGCAAAGTTGCCAAGATTCTTCGTGAATTCTCGGATATGAGTTTTGACGAAGATGATGACCCCGTTGCTTTTTACGGAGTCATCAAGAACAAGACCTATGCCTTTGTGAAAGGGGAAGGAAGACTTCGTTTCGGAAAACAAGTCATTGATCTTGCCGAATATGGACATGAATTAGCTCTTTCCGATGAAATGATCGAACAAATGGAGATTGAATGCATCCCGGCCAAAACGCTTTTCACGGTTGAAAATCTGACGTCGTTTATCCAATTTGCTCAGCCCCATTCTATCGTGATTTATTTAGGCGGATTCCACAATTCGGTGAGAAGGAATTTGATTACCAAAATCTTCAATTCTATGCAGGGTATGGAGTGCTTCCATTATGGCGACATCGATGCCGGGGGATTCTATATTTTGAACCATCTTCGTGAGAAGACCGGCATTCCGTTCCAGCCTTACATGATGGATGCGGAGACCTTGGTCAAATTCATAGACAGGGCTAAGGAAATAACAAAATCGGACGAATGCCGCTTGCAAAAAATGCAAGAGGATCCCCGATTTGCAGAGTTTTTGCCTGTGATTCAAGCCATCCTTAAGAATAAAAAGAAACTCGAACAAGAGGCTGAGTTGGAGTTCTGACCACAGCGTAGCTTGAGGCTGAAAGAGAATATCTCACATTGTGGAATAAGGAAATCGGCATTCTCTACGAAAAAACCGTTATCCGAACCATCAAACCACGAATAAATTCTACGTTTCGTAGAATATTGTTGAAGTGCTTTTCATAATTACGGATACTACATGCGTGGAGTCCTGTTATGAAAAAGAGAAATAGACTTTTATCCATTCTAACGATTTCGTTTTTGCTGGCTGGTTGCTCGTCTAGTCCAAAGATAAGCGATTATTATGTGAATGGTCATGGCCATTTGATTGAAGTTTATGAAAACGGAAACGAAACAGATTTAGGTGCATGGGATCAAACCCTCATCGATTTCATGAATGACGTTACCGTTAGCAAAGATGGCTATTACGTCATTAAGGGCATCGTGACGGATATCGTGGCTAAAGTTCCTGAGTCTTATGCCTTGGATGAAAAGGGCCATTTGATTGTTACGTACAAGGATAAAACCACGGAAGACCTTGGCCCGATGGATAGCTCTTTGGTTAACGGGGTGACCTCCATTACGGTTGGCGAGGACGGATATTATGTAGTTAACGGCATAAAAACCACCATTGTTGCCTTGACGACTTATACGGTTTCGTTTGACACAGGATTTTTCGCCTCCGTTAAGCCTCAAAAGATTAAAGATGGTTACAAAGTCACGAGGCCTGAAATTAATCGGACGGGATATACGTTGAACGGTTGGTATTACAATGGAGAAGAATGGCGCTTCAATTCCGACATTGTGAAAAACGACATGGTTTTAAAAGCGGAATGGACTGCCAACACTTATACATTAACCTTTGAAAACGATCGCGGCATTGCGCCCGATCCCATGACGGTTACTTACGACTCAGAACTGAAATTGCCTGAGGTGGAGCCCCTTCGCGGTTATGCCTTTTGTGGTTGGTATAACGGTGAAACAGAATTCACGAGCAAAACATGGAACATTGACTCCGATTTGAAATTAACCGCCAAATGGGTTCCTTTGGAATACAAATTGACTTTGGATCCTGGGCCCGGCAATGTGTCCACGAATGTTGTTGCCGTTCATTATGGCGAAGATTACGTTCTTCCTGTGCCGACAAATCAATTCGGCGCGTTCACGGGTTGGATATGTGATGGGGTGGCGGTTACCGATAATCTTGGAAAATCCTTGAAACCGTGGGACTACACCTCTGATAAAACCTTAACCGTGGATTGGACGATTGGAATAAAGACGGCGGAAGAACTGATGGATTTAGCTAATCGTCATTCATTTGCGGATTATGAATTGCTGAATGATATTGATTTGACTGGCTTGGAATGGAAACCAGTAGGGACTTCGCAATATCCATTCTTGGGTCGTTTAAAAGGGAATGGGCACATCATTAAAGGGATGACGATTACCTCTTATTCTGAGTATTGTGGCTTGTTTGGAATGCTGTCTGGATCCGTTGAATCATTAATTCTTGGAGAGGTATCTGTGGATGTTCCGAGGGGCGTTGGCAATTTATTTGCTGGAGGACTATGTGGCGCCGCCAGAAACGCGACTGTAAAGAATGTTGCGGTTTCGGGTTCTATCACAACGAGAGAAGTTAGTTCCGACTTTGTTGGATATACGGGTGGTATCGCTGGTCTGTCCGAGGGGTCGACATTTGAGAATTTGCGAAACGAATCCAATATCAATGCCGCGGGGGATGCCGGTGGTATTGTCGGCTACAACGAGGGTTTTGCCCCCACGCTTTCCGTGAATACGGGTGACGTTATTTCCAGCCAAAAAGCCGCGGGTGGGATTATTGGCGTTGCTAAACCTCAAAAAGATGAGGATATTGTGTTGAGCGAAACAAAGAATGAAGGGAATGTTGTTTCAAACAGTTATTATGCAGGTGGCCTCATCGGATATTATCCTGGCACGATAAGCAACCTTGTAGGAGTTCAGTTCGAGAGGTGTGGGAATAGTGGTTCCGTTACGGGGGCAAAAGATTATAGTGCCGGTGGATTAATTAGCGAAAGCTGGGGTATTACTGCGACAGACTGCTACAACGCCGGGGATATTCAGGGTTCCAACTATGTTGGGGGACTCTTTGGAAGAACCGCGATGAGTATGGATGTAAAGCGTTGCTACTCTAGTGGTAATTTAACAAGTGGAAGTGCTACTGGTGGTATTTGCGGTATAGCAACCAACTCTGTGGAGGTTGGCGAAACGGTGGTTTTTGGAGAGATTTCCGGAAAAGGGGTTACATCTACTATTGCTTTCCGCTCGGTGGAAACCGATCCAAAACCGTTGACTAATGTTTATTACAACGCAACGTTAGATTCTCGCACGTCTCTGCAGGGTATCCAAACTTCGGAAAGGTATTCTGCAGACTTCTATATCAATACTTTATTTTGGGATGAGTACAGCCCAGAGTTCAAAACAGGAACCTGGGTGTTCAGTGATTCCAACTACCCGACTCTTGGATGGGAACAGTGGTTATAGGCCAGACGTGTGTGTTTTATCTCTAAAAGTTTCGGGGAAAGACGAGAAAAATCATGGATGAGAAGCAAGAAAAATTAAACGAGATGCTTACTTTGGTTTTGGAGTCATCCCAAGACATGCCCGATTTCGTTTTTCAATACTATTTGGATCACGAAAAGGATCCAAAAAAGAAAATTGTTTATAACTTGGTGGCCGATTCTTATCTAACCCTCTTTTCCTATTGTCTCCTTATATTCCACCATGCGTGGTCGCAGGCGTTTTCTCTTTTAAGGGTTGGTTTAGAACAGGTTGCTGCCGTTTATCTTTTGGCTTTTTGTGATGGTGCCGTTGAAAGATATATTGACCTTTATGATCTTAAAGCCGAGTACGTAAAACTAGAATCCAAGACAGATAAAAACGAATTTCTCAAAAATCACAATATTCCCAAGAATAGAGAGAATGAATTCTTTGATTATTCATGGGTAGATCCTCTTAGTTCTGATGGAAATTATGGAAGAAAACAATTGCTGCAGTTGTCCAGACTGGATGAATTTAATACTGATATTGAGAATTCGTTAAATTCTTTTGCACACGGCAGTGTATCTGCTTTTCAAATGGGCGGGAATAACTGGGATGTAATGAAGCGGTATGGAAGAAGGGCCAACATGACCTGCTGCAAGGTGTTTGATTTCCTTTGCTGTTCTTATTGCAAAATGATTGGTGAACAAGAGTTTTCGAAGCTTCCACTAGATGATAATTTCAAACAGTTTAAATCGCTGTATATGTCCTGCTTTGAAAACTGAAAATATTGCATTCAGAGAAACTTGGTGGCTTAAAGGACCAAAAAGCATTAGGCTGCAGAATGAATTATAACCCCCTTTTTTAAAACCCTCCAATTTGACAGGCTTGATTGACAAAGGGTATATTTTTGAAGAAATAAGTGAGAAAGGGGTGTCTCATGTCAAAGGTATTTTGTCTGTAAACTGATTTCGCTTATTTTCGCATTTAACTGCGAAAAGTTTTTATACATGAAATAAAGGGGATTACTTATGAAGAACAAATTGAAATACAGTTTGACTTTCGCAGCCCTCACCTTCTTAGTCGGTTGCAGTGATAAGGGAAGCATTCAACGTCCTAGCATCGGGAGCGGGCCAATCGTTGAATTGAGCAACTATCAGTATTATCCGTTACCGGATAAAACTTGGGCCATTGCGGTCGGTAATAACAAATATTTGGAAAAGCTGACGCTTCCTGAACAATATCAGGGGCAGAAGGTGACTCAGATTGCAGAGAATGGGTTTAAAGATTGCAGAGCATTAAGGGAAATCAGTATTCCATCGAGCGTGCTCACTATCGGGGATTACGCATTCGAAGAATGCCCTTCTCTAAAAGGTATCGCCATTCCGGAAGGCGTGACGACTATCGGGGATTCCGCATTCTATGGATGCACCTCTCTGATCAGTGCCGTCATTCCGGAAGGCGTGACGGCTATTGGGGATCGCGCATTCGATGCTTCCTCGCGTCTTACCGTCTACTGCCAGGCAAGATCAGAGCCGAGCGGATGGGAAGTTTATTGGAAAGGTTCCGGCTGTCCGGTCGTCTGGGGATGTATAAGAGTAGGGAATCAGGATTGCTTCGAATACGCAGTCACCAACATAGAAGGGGTGGAATCCGCTACAATCACAGTATATACCGGATCGGATACCAGCATTACGGTTCCTGAGACGATAGGCGGAGTTAAGGTCACCGCAATCGCAGATTCAGCATTCTATGGTTGCACCTCTCTGACCAGCATCGCCATTCCGGAAGGCGTGACTTCTATCGGAAATTCAGCATTCGTGGGATGCGCTTCTCTGGCCAGCATCGTCATTCCGAACAGCGTGACGAATATCGGGGATGGAACATTCAAGGGATGCGCTTCTCTGACCAGCATCGTCATTCCGGAAAGAGTGACGACTATCGGGGATGAGGCATTCGAGGGATGCTCTTCTCTGACCAGCATCGTCATTCCAGATGGCGTGACGACCATCGGATATTACACATTCAACTGTTGCACCTCTCTGATCAGCGTCGTCATTCCAGATGGCGTGACGACCATCGGATATCGCGCATTCGATTGCTGCACCTCTCTGACCAGCGTCGTCATTCCGAACAGCGTGATGGCTATCGGGGGTTACGCATTCGATTGCTGCACCTCTCTGACCAGCGTCGTCATTCCGGAAGGCGTGATTTCTATCGGTGCTTACGCATTCTACGATTGCTCAAGTCTTACCATCTACTGCCAGGCACAGTCAGAGCCGAGCGGATGGAGTTCTGGTTGGAACGAATCCGGCTGTCCGGTCGTCTGGGGATATTCAGGAAACGGGACCTCGGGTTCTTTGAATTACAGGATCGATAATAAGAACGGAGAGGGATCAATTTAAAGGTTTCATAGCCGATTAACTATACCCATTTTACAGAAGTCTAGGATTTCAGCTCCTAGGCTATTTATGCAACTATTTAAAAGGCGGTAACATTATGTGTGAAAATATTAAAATGTTTAAAACCGACAAGAGAAGGAAACCTAGAAAAAAAGACACATATCATAGAATTTTATGTATCGTTAAAGCTTGTGAGAAAGATTTCCACGTTGATTCAGAGTTTCTGGGAATAAGCGAAGAAAAATACAACGATTATTTCAAACAATGCATTGAATTAGGTTTAATAAGGCGAATTAAAGAAGGATCTTATTTAGCGGAAAACTTTAATACAACAATCGAAGGATATAATTTTTTACATAAATCTAAATCAAGTTTATCGGCTGAACTTAAAATTCGATTAGGAATTATTACAGTGGATGTAAAATATACAAAAGACTAAGTAGGGAGGGGGCTGCGGATATGTTGTCGGTCAGTATCTCCGAGGTCGCCCCGCATGGTTGCGTTCTTTGAAGCTTTGGCTATAATGGAGACATCATAAAGGGGTAATTTATGAACGCAATGAGTCGACGACTTTTGTCTTTCGGGGCAATGAGTTTGATGTTGTTTTCGTGTTCTATCGGAAACTCGGTTCCCAAAAAGGGCTATAAGCTCTTTAAGGAGCAATACGCTTCTTATGGAATTAGATATAATTCTTGTAATTATGTCTATATCACGGGGGATGGCACGCTGTCGGCGGGTTCGTTGGTCGGCACCGTATGGTATAAGGTCAATTATACTATTGGCCCTTCCGGGGATTCCCGAACTGCTAACACATATGTTTATTATAAAGATGGCTTTAGTAGCGCTATTGAACTTGACTCCAGCACTTCGTACTACTATGCAAAGGACCTGGTGAGCGACGGGGCCCTAAAAGGCAAAATGGGAAGCCTTTGAGGTATTAGACTAAATAAAACGACGCTTTGGCGTGGGATAACTCTATTGTTTAAAGGTCGCCGCAACTGATGATGACAATTGGTATAGTTTTTCCTGCGCCTAGAAAGTGACTGTCTCAAATGATACAACCACTTTTGCGAGCAATCGAATTCGTTAAATCCTCCAAATTCAAAAAGAGGCGGGACAGGGGGTCGAATTCCCTCTTCATCAACAGCATTCGTGTGTTTTAGTGTTAAAATCCCAAAAATATTCGTGTAAAAATACGGGGTAAAATTTGAAAAAATCACACTAAAACACACGAATAAGAAAAATGGGCTGTTTATGGATGGGGTTAATCCCCCTTCCCATTTGACCAAAACGCGACTATAAAAATAGATAGAGGTAACAATAAAATGAATGAAACCAATCGTCGACTCATCTCCATCAACCAGGAAGCCACTTTGACTTTCCCCGTTGAAACTGTTCGTTTGCATTTAAGCATGCAAGTTTTTAACGATAATTATGACATCGCCCTGCAAAACGCGATGATCCAAAATCACAAAGCCATGGAACTACTCGATCAACATGGAATTCCTGTGGAACAAATCCACACCGCGGATTTTGGAGTGGAAGCCCGTTATGAAATCGAAAAGGAAGATAACCAATATCGTTCCATCCAAAAGGGCTTTATGGGCCACATGGACGTCCAAGTGGACATGGACTTCGATACGAAGGCTTTAAGCGCCTTAATCGAGGCGGTAAAGCCTTTAGAAGCCTCCATCCGTTTGGATTATGGATTAACCAATATCGAAGAGAAGAAGAACAAGGTTTTGGAATTGGCCATTAACAAGGCCAAAGAGAAAGCCACCTTCATTGCGAAGACATCTGGGGTGGAATTAGGCGAAATCCATTCCTTGGAATATCGTGCTCATGACATTGTTTTGTGCGCGGCCCGTTATAGCGGAGCGGAGGAACAAACCCTCGACCTTCGCCCTGAACCGGAAGAAATCAGCGAATCCGTGGATATCAGCTGGGAAATCAAATAAGCAAAATACCAATGGCTCTGTAACTTCTATGGTGGTTTAAGGTGGTTTTGCGAAAAGCAACCGACCAAAACTATAACCGTAAGGTGGTTGAGCGAACAGGGCATCCAAACGGGTGCCCTTTTTATCTTTTTGAATCAGATCTCATGAACAATAAAGCGCGTCCGATCCTTTAAAAGCCCCGGCGCTTAAAAGCAGCATCCATCGTGGCTTCACCGACGCCCCCACAACCCCCCCTTCGAGTCGCCCAGCGTGGTCCCAAGCCCAGAGTGTTCGATGAGTAGAAGAGGCAAATAAGGTCTTTTTCCAAATAAAAAACCAACAAAATCTATAACAAACAAGGTGGTTGGCCGAAAATCTCAACCACCATAGAAGTTACAGAGCCATACCAATAAGAAAAGCGCGGAGTGAAACAGCTCCGCGCCTTTTCCTTTCGAGGGGACTTAGTTTTGTTTCTTCTTGTGACGGAGAAGGAGGACCGTGCTGGCGGCAATGGTGGCAAGGCCAATCGCAGCAACCACCCAGATGGTGGTCGAGTTATTATCCACTTTTAGGATAGTGCCTACGCCAGAAGAAGCGCTAGCCGCTCTCCAGTATTCAAGGATTGCACGAACGTTCGCATATTCTTCGGCCGTATTGAAGTAAGCGCGATCTTCATCAGAGAGATAACCAAGTTTGCTCATGACTTCCTTGTAATTGTCTTGGCAAGACTTTTGACGGTCTGCTTCAGCAACGCTTGTATAGTCCTTATTGGCTCTTGGCCAGAAGTAGGTATCGAGTAAGGCATCGATATTGATGTTCTTGCCGTTCACGAAGAAGGCACCCTGCGGCAAGACGGATTTGCCATTGGCGTATGGAGTGAACAATTCGTTCTTGCTCGAATCCTTAATCGAGATGTTGCGGATATAGGCGGCTCTGCAGTTATTCGTTAATTGAGAGCCATAGATACGGATTGAACGTCCATTGTATGCGGTAAACGTTTTTTCGCGCTTGGTCCAAGCGTCTGCTTGGCCGGCGCAGTCTAGAAGCCAAGTGGCTTTGTCGCTGGTTTGCCCAGTAGTGCCGGCGAAACCGCCAAGATATTCGAAGGACAGCGTGTAATTATTTCCTTCTACCATGTCGATGCCTAATTCGTCGATGGAGATAAAGGATTCAATGTCGGCGGGTTCGGATGCCGGGGTTAGTCTTCTGCGGGCGCTATAAACATAGGTTCCATCGTCTTGGAGATAGGAGGCCGCTAAGTTGTTCGTGGTGACTCCCCCGCCGTTTGAAGCGTTGAAGTTGCCTTGCGGTAGCCATTCAACCCCTTTGCTGTCTTTGATGGAAACGGAATCAACATCCATGGCCCCACCATTAGCAATGAGAATCATATAGGTGACGTCGCATGGTGCGGTTCCGTTCGTCACCTTAAATTGATAGCTGGATTCTGCCCATTCGCCTTTTGTGCTGACCGGCAACGCGGCTGCAAATTGACGTGTGTTATCGGCGGGACGATAGTTATCGATTCGAGCGTAGAAGGTGCTATTTTCCGTTCTGCGATACTTTAACGATAACGTGTAGGTTTCGCCGTAGGGTAATTTCGGGAAAGAGAAACCGAGAGTTTGATAATTTTGTAAACGAACGGCACGCGTTCCATTGAACCCATCGTAAATGTAGTTTTCTTTTGGTAACGCAGTGTATTTGTTTTCACCCCATTTGTCGTTGAGACCTGTTTTGCCGTCAAAGAAACCCAATAACGCGTCACCTTTATCGGTCGTCGCATTATCGAAGGTTCCGCCACTCATGACGCATTCGCCTTTTTCGTTTAGAACTTCCACATCGTCGATGAGGTAATAATCCGCGGATTCTTTCGTGTCATCCTGGAGGGAAGCGTGTAAGGTGACATAAACAGGTTCAGCAACGCCGGGCTTTGCGATGATTTGATATTCATAGGTTTCCCAACTGTCGTCATACGTCCATCCGGATTTTGGGTATGGTGTTCCGTAATACGCGCGCTTGCCTGCGGCATCGACGGTATCCAAGCGGGTCATTAGTTTTAATCCGCCCGGTTTTTTCTCACTCTTCTGATCAACATAACGGTAACGGAAGCGCAAGGTGAATCGCCCTGTGAATTGATTCTTCACGTTCCAGGGCATGTATAGACCCGTGTCCACGGTTAGCTTGGCTGCTTTGCCCGAGAATCCATCCGGAGACAAATTCGCGTCGGTAATCGCTTTTCCCGTGGTCGCGTTGCCTTCGGGTCCAGTGAAGAATCTCATGTTCGTGAGATTGGCATCCTCGGCAACGCCTTCGTTGATCGTCAAAGTGGCGATATGAACTTCGCCTTCGCCGCGGACTAAGAGTTCAACGGCGATTTGGGTGGTGTCGCTACGAGTAGAGAAACGGGTTCTCTTATGGGTCCAGTCGGTTTGGTCGCTCATACCCCCAATTTCCGAGCCAACCGTGGCGTCGTTGCCTTTATATTCTACAACGTTGATATAAAGCCTGGCTGAACCCGTGGTTTTTACACGGAATCCGACGTTATAGGTTTTGCCTCCGGTAATCGGAGTGACGGTCCGCAGGTTGGATAGACCGTTAGACGTCGAAACGATTTTTACGTAATGGCCGTGAGATAAATCATAGACGTGCTTGGCGCTATCGCCGTCTGCCGCTTTCGTAAACGACCAGTTGTCTGGCATTTGGTCGCCTGTTTCGGCAGCAGCTGCATGAACGCCGACGGTTTCATGCATCGTACCGAGTGAAGTGGTGGCTCCCGCGACCATGGCCAAAGCCATTAAGGACGAGACGCCAAAAAGAATTTTCCTTTGCATAATGGGACAATCCCCTTTCTTTATGTGACTTTATTATGTTGAAAGCGGTTACATTGGTTCTTTTCCCATTTTCTTCTAAATGTGTCTTTTTATCCATTAACTCGTCTTCCCTACCCTTATTCAGGCTTCTAAAAGCGTTAAAAATACAAAAAATCATCCAAAATCGGTTGAGGGAAGCACTCGAATGGAAAATAAGAAGGATGGAGGACGACCCGATGTAGACTACGTTCTTCCGAAGCCGATTTGCTCTATAATGAGTCGCGGAACTAACTATGGTCGTCCTCATCATCCTTCTCATCGTCTTAACTGCTGGATTTGGTACTTTCGCCACGTTGTTTTTTAAAAAGCAGAAAAGAAAACCAATTGAAGAGAAAAAACCCTTAGAAGTCGAGAAAGTCCAAGAAATTCTCATGCAGGATGATCAAGGGAATTCTTTAACCTTTACCCGTCCCTTACGGTTAGAAGGCAAATACCAAGAAGTCAAAGCCATTAAACGGGAAAAACTCAATGGCATGGTGACGAAGAGCTTTATGGAAGTGAGCAAGAAAGTCTATTCTCTTGCTGATTTACGTAACGTCTCTCCTAAAGGCGTCTTCTCCGCGGTGACGAACCCCTCTACCTTATCGAACTTATTAAGTGGCAACGTTACCTCCAACATCATCCAAAACGGTGGGGCGGTCGTGAACCAAGCCTCGAGTTTTGCCTTTTTAAGTGTCTTCAATCCGATGAATGCCGTGGGGATTGGCATCCAAGCGATGGCCATCGCTTCGGGCCAATACTACCTGCATCGGATTTATGAGCAGTTAGGCAAATTCTCCGAGAATACGGAGAAGCTATTATTAATCCATGACGATGAAAAGGCCGGGGTATTGATGAGAAGTCGTAAGCGATTACGTCAACTTGCAGGTCGTCAGGAACTCGATGAAGTGGACCTTCAGGAAATCCGCCATATCCGCGATGAATGTGGAGCCATCTTTGAGGAATACCGTCTCCGCTTTGAAAGAGAAAAAGATTCGTTTTTAAAAGAAGATATCCATGGGGTACATGTAAAAACGCGCTTCAAGCAATTTGAAGACCGTTTATCGTCTTTATCCCCTGGACTTGAAATCTGCTTAGAAGCCGAAAGAATGGAAGTCCAATCGGAGATGGTCGAAATCGCTTCGAGAAACAAAAAGAATTATGCCGATCCCGCTTTGCCGGAACTTTACGAAGAATTAAAGCATCACGTGGAGAATAGCTATGCCCTGCAACTAAAAAACGAAGGGGAAGCGTTGCTGGAACAACTTAAAGTTAAAGGCGAAACGGTCATTGGAAGTGCGAAAGACTTCGGTATCTTTGCTAAAAACAAGGAAGCGTTGCTTGAAAAAGCAAATGGGGTCATCACCCCCATCCGGGAATCCATCCATAACGACAACAACGATTTAGCCAAAATGCTGCTAGGCAAAAAAGACGAGGGACAAGAAGTCGTCCTCGTCTATGATGAATCGAAAGGCAAGACCCGTACCTTTATTCCTCTGCAGACAAAAACGGAGGAGGAATAACCTCACTCCGCTTCGATCTCTTTGATATAGAGTTCGTTTCCTTGCTTGAGGACCGTGTTCTCGCTTTTGCAATAAGGACATACTTTTGCATAACGGATCGTGTCGTATTCTTTCTTGCAGTTTAAGCAAGTTGTAACCGCGGGGATCGGTTCAATCTTAAGGACGGAATCCTTTAGAATTTCATCCTCTTTCATAAACCATCCCCATGCATCGGTTAAGTAAGAGGGGACGACCCCACTGACGTCGCCGACGCATAAAGTAACGGAATAGACTTTTTGAACCGGATGGTCCTTGAAAAAATCATGCAAGGTGTCCGCGATGTTAGAAACAATCGAAAGCTCGTGCATTTATTTCTTCAAGGCTTGTTTCGCTTGCTTTTTGAGCTCGCGTTGATGCCTCTTAATCGCGAATTGACGCTTAATCATATACGGGAACACCTGCTTCATCGTATCTTCGCAGGGCACCATGACGGAAGCCGCGGGGATATCGCGGGTTAAATGAATCGCATCGAATTCGCATTTGGTCGTGCAGATGCCGCAGCCAATGCACTTATTGGTATCTACAATCGAGGCCCCACATCCTAAGCAACGGGCGGTTTCAATCTTGACCTGTTTCTCGGTTAAGGTTTTTCTAGCATCACGGAAGCTCTTCTTCGCATCGATCGAGCCGTCTAATCCTTCCTCCTGACGGGCGGAATGATCATAGTTATCGATAAAGATATTATTCGTATCGAAGGCGACGAATTCCATCTTGTTGATGCCTTCGTCTTTGCTTGTTCCCGGATGAGCAATGCGATGCAAGGAGTCCGCGGCCATCTTGCCTGCGGCAATGGCATCAATCACAAACTTCGGTCCGGTGAAGACGTCTCCTCCCACGACAATTTGGGGATCGTTGGTCCGGTAGGTATAAGGTTCTGCTAACGGAGCCCCGTTGGGCTTGGTTTCGACGCTTGTCCCTTTTAATAAGTCACCCCAAACGATGGATTGACCAATCGCGAAGATCACGCGGCTTGCGGGTAATTCGATGGTCTCCTCTTCGTTATATAACGGAGCGAAGCGCCCGGTTTGCGGATCCTTGGTTTGGGTGCATTTTTTGAAAACGATGGAGGACACATGTCCTTTTTCGTCCACTTTGATTTCTTTGGGGCCATAGGAGCAAAGGATAGCAACGCCTTCTTCCTCGGCTTCTTGCTGCTCCAATTTGGAGGCGGGCATTTCTTCCCTAGTTTCTAAGCAAACCATCGAAACTTTGCTGGGGTTAAAGCGGCTAGCCACGCGAGCGCAGTCAATCGCGACGTTGCCTCCGCCGACAACGACGACGTCTCCGTCAATTTTTTGGTCTTGGTGGTCCGTCGCATCACGCAAGAAGTCCACGGCGATTTCGCATCCTTCCGCATTCTCGTTAAGAACACCAGGACGGCGGCCGCCTTGGCAGCCAATAGCCAAATAGAAGGCGCAGTATCCTTGCTTCTTGAGTTCTTCAATCGTGATGCCTTTGCCAACTTCAACGCCACAACGGATTTCCACGCCTAATTCCTTCATGACTTCGATTTCGGCATCGATGATCGTCTTCTCTAATTTATAGGAGGGGATTCCATAACGGAGCATGCCTCCGGGGAGGGGGCTCTTTTCAAAGACGGTGGGGCGATAACCTTTTAACGCCAAGAAATACGCCGCGCTTAATCCAGCAGGACCCGCACCAATGATGGCAATTTTCTCTTTGAATTCGAATCCATCCACCGCCGAGGGGATTTCCTTCTCGGGGATGAAACGGGTTTTGGGGTCTAAATCCCTTTCGGCTAAGAATTTCTTAACCGCATCGATCGCAATCGCTTGGTCAATGGTTCCACGGGTGCAGGCTTCTTCACAACGCTTATTGCAGATGCGTCCACAAACCGCGGGGAAGGGGTTGTTCTTTTTAATTAAAGCCAACGCGTCTTCATAACGACCTTGGGCCGCTAATTTGAGATAACCTTGGATCGCGATGTGAGCCGGGCAAGCGGTCTTGCAAGGAGCGGTGCCACTAGGATAGCAATTGATGCGATTGGTGTCGTTATAGGCTTCACTCCATTTGGAGCGATCCCACTTGGTGTTTGCGGGATCCTCAATATTTGGATATTGGACTTCACTACGATCTTTGAGGCAAAGCTTTTGGCCGAGCTTCACCGCGCCGGCCGGACAATATTCGACGCAACGTCCGCAGGCGACGCATTTGGATTTCTCCACATGGGCGACATAAGCGCTGCGGGACAAGTTCGGGGTATTGAATAATTGAGAGGTACGCAACGCATGGCAAACTTTGGGGTCGCAGTTGCAAATGCCGATGATTTTATTCGGGCCATCGTTATTGGAAATTTGATGGACGTATCCGTTCTTTTCCGCTTTTTGGAAAATCTCCAAGGCTTTTTCCTTGGTGATGTAATGGGCTTTTTGGGTATCGACGCAATAATCGGCCATGTCGCCAACGGCGATGCACCAATCTTCCGGATCGCGTCCTGATCCCATTCCTAGTACTTCCTCGCACATCGTGCAGGAGCAGGCGGAAGCGGCGATATGCCCTTCGTATTTATCTAACCAATGGGTGATGTGTTCCAAATCGATGGAACTCGTTTCATGCTCAATGGCTTTTTCTACCGGGATGACGTGCATGCCGATGCCGGCTCCTCCTGGCGGAATCATCGGGGTTAAGCCATTGAGAGGATCAAAGGTCATGCGTTCAAAGAAACGGGCGATTTGAGGCTTCTCCGTGATTTGTTCTTTCCTCATGTTGGAGAATTCGGCGCTTCCCATGACAAAACGGGGGAGGACGTAATACTTTTTCCGTTCTCCATCGACTTCGTGATAATGCCATTCGATTAAGCCCGTGTAGCCCATGTGGAACAATTTGTCTTCGAGTTCCTTTTGGCTATATCCAAACTTCTTCGTGAGTTTCATCATCTCTTCGATCGAATATTCCTGACGGAGTTTCATTTTCAGGGCGATTTCGGCCTCTTCGTCGCTGACGAAAGCGGCCAAGCCATAATATTCCGGATCCTTGTAATTGACCTTGCGGAACTTACGGCCGGTGATTTTTTGCCCTAGCTTCAAAATTAAGGGGCGTTCTTTCTCGGGATACGCCTCTTTGCCAGGATATGCATTGGTAACATCTTCAAATTTCATGTTCCATTCCCCTCAATAATTTTGAACATCATACTTAGTATGTAGGATATTTTTCAACGATTAAAACGGCTTATCGATACCGATTGAACGGTTCCCATTCGATTGTTTAATCCATGGGATAAAAATCGTTGCAATATTCCTTGAACATATGAAAATCCATTCATATAATATGCCTGATGATATGAATGGACGTTCATATCTTGGAGGATCACGCCATGGAAGAAGAAAGAGTCTTCAATAAAGAATTCTGGATCAAGATTGCTCGTTTGGTTGTAGGCGGAGGTATCGCCGCGGCAGGGTATTTCTATTTCAACGAATCTCATTTCCCCTTATGGGTCAATCTACTTGTCATGGGGATGGCTTGGTTCATCCTTGCTTATGACGTCTTAATCGAAGCCATAGAAGATATCGTGAAAGAACATCACGTCTTCAACGAAGAATTCTTGATGATTATCGCTTCCGTGGGGGCGTTTGCCATTCGCGCCTTCGGCCCGGAAGCCAATGAATTCATCGAAGGCATCGCGGTCATGTTCTTATTCCAAATCGGAGAATTATTAGAAGACGTCGCGGATGCCAAATCCCATAAGGCGATTCGTGATGCCGTGGGACTCCGGGCGAGCGTTGCTCACCTTGTTTCCGGCGAATCCACAAAGGACGTGGATCCGAAATCCCTTCAAATCGGGGATAAGGTTTTGGTCCGTGTAGGAGAGATTTTACCCGCGGATGGAACGATCATCGAAGGAAGCGGACACCTTGATATGTCTTCTTTAACCGGGGAATCGATTCCCGTAGAAAAGAAATTAAACGAGGACGTGAACGCGGGGACGATCCTAAAAGAAGGCTCCATTATGGTTTTGGTGAAGCGCGAATACAAAGACAACACGGTTTCCAAAATACTTGAGCTCATCGAAGAAGGCGCGGAGAGCAAATCAAAGGCCACCCGTTTTGTGGACCAGTTCGCCACCTGGTATACCCCGATTGTTGTTTGTTTCGCGGTTTTAATTGCCGTAGTGCCCCCTTTATTCTTGGGAATGGGTAATGGGGTGATCTGGGAAACCTGGATTTACCGTTCCTTGAATGTGCTGATCATCTCTTGCCCCTGTGCGATTGTGATTTCTGTTCCGATGGCCTATTTTGCAGGAATAGGGCTAGCTTCAAAAAATGGCATCGTCATCAAAGGTGCGGCGGTCTTTGATCAATTGTCTCGTCTTGGTTATTTAGTCACGGATAAAACCGGCACGTTAACCAATGGGGATTTCGTTTTGTCCGAATCCAAGGCCATCCATGGTTCGGAGGAAGAATTGCTAGAACTGGCTAAAGCGGCGGAAAGCCGTAGCAACCATCCTATCGCCACGGCGATTAAACTTGCAGATGGGGCCAGTTATGATGAATCCCTTTTAACTTCTTATACCGAGGTTGCAGGACGGGGTATCGCCTGCATCTATCAAGGCCAAGAAGTATTGGTGGGCAATGCAAGACTGCTGGAAGAGAATAACATTGAATTTGAGACGACGAGTGCGGTGGGGTCCGTTGTTTATGTCGCGGCGAACCATGAGTATCGGGGATTCCTTGTTTGCAGGGATACCTTGCGTAACCAGTCGAAGGAAATGGTGGAGCGCCTCCATCAAGCAAAAGTCCAAATCACCATGTTGACGGGGGATAAGGAGACGGTAGCAGAAGGAGTCAGCCAAGAGCTTGGTTTAGATGAATATCACGCGGAATTATTGCCCCAGGACAAAACCAAGTTGCTCCAAGAAAAAATCCAAGCCGCGGATCAAGCCGTCGCCTATATGGGGGATGGGATTAACGACGCGGCTTCCATTGCCGTTTCTGATGTTGGTATTGCAATGGGAGGAGCAGGAAGCGACCTTGCTATCGATAACGCGGATGTTGTGATCATGGATGATAATCCCTTGAAGGTTGCATTTGCCTTATCGATCGCTTCAAAAGTCCGCGGGCAGGTCCTCTTCAATATCATCTTCTCCTTATGCGTGAAATTAACGATCCTTCTCCTTTCCATCTTCCTTCCTGAATTCCCCATGTTGATTGCCGTTTTAGCGGATACGGGATTAACAATGGTCTTAATTCTTATCACCATGGGGTTACTAAGACGAAAAATTCGTTAATTTAACAAAGTATGAAAAGCCCATTTTATCGGGCTTTTTTACTATCAGCCTATAAAAACTTAAAATATTTGAAATTTTTAAAGGCAGAAGGGATAATAGGGGTGAGGTTATCCACCATGTTATTAAATCGCGAGAATTGTTTGGCAAGAATCCGCCCCTTTTACGACGCGGACATCATCAAGGTTTTGACGGGTTCTCGAAGAGCTGGGAAATCAAAGGTCATCGAACAAATCATTCAAGAATTAAAGGCCAAAGGAGTCCAGGACAGCGATATTCTCTATTTGAATTTCGAGGATTTACGTTTTGACGACATTGATGACTATAAAAAGTTAAACCACTATGTTCTAAGTCACAAGGGTTCCAATAAGCAGTATCTCTTTTTCGATGAAATCCAACATGTTCGTTCCTTTGAAAAAGCCGTGAATTCTTTTCGAGTATCCTTTGATTGTTCTATTTTCATTACCGGATCGAACTCCAAGATGTTTTCTAGCGAGATCTCCACTTTGTTGACGGGACGCATCATCGAATTCACCATCTATCCCTTCACCTTTTCCGAAGCCAATGAATATGCAAAAAAGCAAAATAGAGAACCGATAGAATTTGGCAATTATCTTCGTTTGGGTGGTTACCCTCTGCGATTCGATATCTCCGAAGAGAAGGCGGAACGAGATTACCTTAAGGAACTATTTGACAATATTTGCCGCAAGGACATTTTTGCCCGTGACTCCAAAATGGAGAAGACCAAATTCCTCAAGGTCGCGAAATACGTTTTGTTAAACGCAGGGTGTGACTTTAATCCCGAAAAAATTGGCAATTATTTAAAAACGGAAGGAAAAGAGGATTGCTCTGTGGCCACGATCTACAGCTATTTGGAAAAATTGGAAAGCAGCTTTTTGATTAAGCCCATCTACCGTTATAACATTGCCGGGAAAGCGGTCTTAAAGTCCAATCCCAAGTACTATGCGATTGATAATGGAATGAGGTATATCTGTTCTAGCGGAGATTCTTATGACCGCGGGAGATTCCTAGAAAACGTGATTCTGATCGAGTTGCTATCGAGGGATTACGAGGTATATGTTGGCAAAACGTATAAAGGCGAAGTGGATTTTGTTGCTTGTAAAAATGGCAAGAAATGCTTTATCCAGGTTGCGCTTACGATGGAGCAGCAAGAAACCATTGATCGAGAATTCGGTGCTTTCAGCCCCATTAGGGATGGCGCGCCCAAATATGTGATGTCGCTAGATGCAATCGATATGTCTCGCGATGGAATCACGCATTTGAACATTGTGGATTTCCTGCTTGGCAAAGTCGATATTCATTTAAGCTGATAAAGTTATTCCTAACGCCTTTCATTGCGTTACGTGAAATAAAAGTATGATGAAGTATGAACGGAAATTGAAAGTATGAATGGAGGTTTTAAATGATGAATATTAATCCTTTTACCTTATCATTCGGGCAAGAACCGAAGATGTTAATTCGTAACGTTAATCAATTTGACGAAATCAAAAATGGTTTTTCTTCGCCAAATCCCGTTTCTTCTACTTATTTAATCACGGGGGTTCGTGGCTCCGGCAAAACCGTTCTTTTGTCTTGCCTGGCTAAATATTTTGAGAGACAAGGTGATTGGATTGTCGTGGAATTAAATCCAGAGACGGATATGTTGGAATATCTTGCCAGCAGTTTATACGAACAGGCCAATCTCAAGATTAAGTTTTTGAAAAAGGAATTCTCCTTTTCCTTTCATGGAATCTCCTTCTCCGTTTCGGGAGAAGAGCCGATATCCAATATCGTGACTTTCTTGGAAAGATTGTTTGGTTATTTGACCAAGAAAGGCAAACGGATTCTAGTCTGCATCGACGATGTGTCTTCCACCCCGTTCGTGAAGACGTTTGCTTTGCAATTCCAAATCTTCATCCGTAAAAACTTTCCTTTGTTTTTGCTAATGTCCGGGCTATATGAAAACGTTAGGAACCTATTGAACAAGAAATCGTTAACCTTCTTGTACCGGGCGATGCAAATCTATGTGAGCCCTTTAGGTTTAGTAAATATCGCTGAATCCTTCGTTTCTACTTTAGGAGTAAAACGGGATGTTGCCATATCCATGGCTCAGTTAACCAAAGGGTATGCTTTTGCCTACCAGGCCCTGGGCTACATCATGTTCGAAAGCGGCAAAAAAGAAGTCGATGATGCTATTTTAGAATCCTTTGATCGTTATTTAAGGGACTACGTATACGAAAAGATCTATTACGATTTGCCAGCAACGGAAAAGAAAATCGTCAATGCCTTAGCCTCTTCCAAAACAGGGAGCATCGCTGAAATGATGCAGGAACTCAATATTCCTAGAGAAAGCATGTCCCAATATCGCGATAAGTTGCTCAAAAAAGGGATTATCGCGAAAGCCGGTTGGGGCGTGATTGACTTTGCTTTGCCTCGATTTAGAGAATACGTCCTGTTGATGAAAGAATTCTATTGATACGAAAAAGAACCGCCTTTGTGATGCGTTACCCATTTGTTGGACAATTCTGACAAAATATTAAACATCATTTAGCGAGCTTGCAAATGGATACT
>CAKUWP010000016.1:0-54033 GCA_934699525.1 uncultured Bacilli bacterium | reverse complement strand
CACACATTCGCCGAATCATTCAAGAAAACCTCGAAATGGTCGTAAATCCAATCCCTTATTTGCTCCTATATCTAGGATTTTTGGTAGTTTTTAAGGACTTACTATTTACTTAGTAAATAAAAGAGGCCGAAGAATGAATCCTTCAGCCTCATAGATTCAAGGCAAGATGGCTTTAAGATGGCAAGACTACTTCATATATATATCGTCGTTGGCGTCGATTTCGGTTTTTGTGGAACTAACGGCTTCCTGTGCGTTGGTTTCCTTGGCCGAAGCGTTCGCGACAATAACAATCGGCAGAATGCTTCCTAAAGCTAGGACAAAAGCGAAAGCGAAGGCCTTTCCCGCGTTACGAACGCGATAAAAGCTTTTTTTGTGATTGTATTTCACCAATTTGTCTTTCATGGGGCCTCCTTTCTGGACGTGGGTCCTAAATTCTTTCCATGATTCTAAGTTTGCCGCTCATGGCTCGACGGTTTTCGTCAAGTTCTTCCGCGGAGGGGACAATCGGTTTCCGATTGACAAGAGCAAAGTCTGGCTTTGCAATTTGTTCCGGCAACAAGGCCGGGCCATGTCGAGAGCCTTCGAGAATCGACAATTCTCGGAAGCGGTCTTTTACGAGTCGATCATCCAATGACATGAATGTGATGATTGCGATGCGGCCACCTTTTTTTAATAAGAATGGGGCGTCGAGAAGCATTTTTTGCAATGCCTCTTCCTCGTGGTTGACTTCGATCCTTATCGCTTGGAACGTTTGTTTAGCGGGATGTCCCTTTTTAGAGAGTTCCTTGGCCGATTTGGCCTGCTTCACACATTCAACGAGATCGAGTGTAGTTCGCAATGGTGATTGGCTTCGCCGAGAAACGATGTTTTTCGCAATGCGATACGCATCTTTTTCTTCACCATATTGCCACAAGATTTTTGCAATTTTATCGAGTGGATATTCATTGCATACTTTTGCGGCGGTAAGTGGATTGTCGAGATTCATTCTCATATCAAGCGGTTCTTCTTCCCGATAGGAGAACCCTCTTTTCGGGTCGTCCAATTGGGGGCTAGAAACCCCTAAATCTGCGAGAATTCCATCGACGGCGACCACGCCTCTTTTTTCCAACTCTTCCTTTACGTTTTCGAAATTGGAGCGAATCAATTCGAAGTTAGACGAGATTAGGCCAAGTCTAGTTTTGGATTGTTCTATCGCTTCTTCGTCTTGGTCGAAGGAATAGAGTTTTCCCTTGGGGATTCTTTTTAGAATCTCCGAAGAGTGCCCTGCCCTTCCAAGAGTCAAATCGACATAAACTCCGTTTTCTTTAATTTGAAGTCCATCGATGCATTCGCTCAAAAGCACTGGTTTATGTTCATACTTCATGAGCGATTTCCTTTCGACGAAGACCCCAGTTGATCAAACGCTGAACCGTGCACAATCAAGTATTTCGCAAATGCAGCGGAGTCCCAAATCTCGAAATGATCAATGGCTCCGATGATCGTGACGTCTTGACTGATTCCGTATTCATCTAGGATTTGTCTTCCAAGAAGAATGCGTCCATGCGAGTCTATATTCATCTCATTAACAGAACTCGCTGCGAGGCGGACATAAGCTCGCTGCTCCTCGTTCCGATAATCCATGCTCTGTAATTCAATCATCAACTTTTCGAAGGATTTTTCGTCGTAAACCGACAAGCATCCATCAAAGCCGCGAAGAACGTAGAGGCATTTCTCTCCTTGCGGAAGGAGCTTAGCGGGGATGAGCAAGCGGCCTTTGGTGTCCAGGGAACGTTTGAATTTTCCGAAGAACGTTTTTACCACTTTTTCCCACCTCGTAACAAAATGATAAGCGAGAGTTTTCAACAAGGCAATAGAAAAAATTAAAAAACGGAAAGATTTTCTCTCCGTTTTTCATTCGTTTTAAATTAATCTTCAAAAAGGGAACTCAGCGAATCGAATGGCGACGATTCAGGCTGAATATCCTCATCGGAATAAACCCGCACACTTTCATCACCCTTCGGAAGGGACGATCCTTCTTTCAACGGCTTCAAAGGAACCTCACTAACCAAAACGGAACGAACAAAATCTTTTAACTCAAATGAATTACCGGGAAATACATAGCCGAAATCATCCGAATCTTGATTTTCATCATAAATAGTAATTACCTCATCCACCAAACACGGTTCTTCAAAAGTTTCGTCAGTTCTCGCATCTCGCAGTATCAAAACCCCTTCAACCTTGCCGTCGAAGGCCAGAAAGTCACCATCTTTGAAAAATTCACCAGTAATTTTAGGCGATAAAATTTTTATCAGTGGGAGACCAGAGGGAATGGAATCTCCTTCGAAGATCGGAAGCTGTTCCGAAACTTCTAGAGGTCGATTTGGCAGAATACTGGACCGGAAAATTTTCATTCGCGAATTTCCGCCTTAAATTTGGCCCTAAGCGAAGCGATAACTTTTTGGAAGGCGTCGTTTACTTCTTCGTCTTTAAGGGTTGCATCTTCTTTGGAAAAAGTAATAGACAATGCCATGGACTTCTTGTCGTTGTCGACGCCCGCACCACGATAAACGTCAAACACCTCAACATTTTTAATCAACGTCGAAGACTTTAATGCCTCTTTGCGTAGATCTTCATAAGGAATTCCTTCGTCAACAACAAATGCAAGGTCACGGAATACGGAGGGGAATCTCGAAGGAATTGACGCTTTGACATTTCCGACACGTATTTCAAAAGCAGATGCTAAATCAAGAGCAAGAACGGAAGCATTCTTCAGCCCATATGCCTTAAGGGCAACAGGGTGCAGTTCGCCAAAGAACCCGATAAGTTTTTTCCCAATGTAGACTTCAGCGCTTCTGCCCGGATGCATTTCTTTATCAGGAAAGGACCATTTCCTGACGGAATATCTATTCTTGGCAATGCCCAAAATAGCCATTAGATTTTCAAAAATGCCTTTCGCATCATAAAAATCATAAGGACGCTCCGCAATGCCTTCTTGGTTTTTCTCATTTCCAGTTAAAACGACCGAAAGCATTTTCCCTGCATACCCAATGGCGTCAATGTCACTAATTTCAAACAAAGCAAGATCCTTATTTTGTCGTGCCGCATTATAGGAAGCAGTTTTTAAAACACTGTGAATTAGATTCGTGCGAACCTCGGCGTGATCTACCGTCATCGGATTTTTGAGAACATAAGGTTTTGCGCGATTCAAATAGGTAAATTTTTGGTTTTCTTCGGAGGAAACCAACGTGTAGGAAAGAATTTGATCAAGGCCGTTCGCCAGAAGGAAGCGACGAATTTGGCGCTCCTTTTCTTGATAATCCGTCAATCCGTTAAGAGCCAGTTTTGTTGTGGGAAGAACGCTTTGAACATTGCTGTAGCCTAAAATACGGATAATTTCTTCCGACAAATCCGCCTTCCCATCGATATCGATACGATAGGAGGGGACTTTTACCACAAAACTCGTTTCGTCGCTTTCTAGGATTTCAAAATGGTCGCGACGTAAAGTGTTCAGTATCAATTCTTGGGAAAAATTTGTACCAAGCCTGTCATTAATATAATTAAAGGATAACGGAATGGTTTTTACAGCGTGAGGAAAAGCGTCATACGAATTCGCAAAATAGCAATGCTCAGCCCCAGCAAATCTTTTCATTGCACTTCCTGTCTTGTCTTGAACTTCTTCCATTTGATCGGGGTTCACGCCCTTGCAAAATCTAGACGAAGAGTCGCTGAACAAACCAAGACGATTGGACGTTCTACGAATCGAGGCATAATCAAAATACGCGGCCTCAACAACAATATTTTTGGTTTTTTCGCTTACCCTACACGCATCCGCCGTCATAATGCCGGCCAAACACATCGGTTTGCCATCAGAAGTAACCACCAAGTCGCCTTTTTCCAAATGATACGTATTGCCATCCATCGCGACAAAATCCCCTTCAAAGTCATCGCGAACGATTAGCTCGTTTTTTGGCAATTTATCCGCATCGTACATATTCAGGGGTTGCCCAGTAAGAAGCATAATATAGTTCCCCAAATCAACAACATTATTAATAGAACGAATCCCTGCGACCGCAAGAAGTTCCTTTAGTTCGCAAGGGGATTTAGAAACGGAAACATTTTTGTAAATACGCCCCGTAAAAATTTGGCATTTCGGCGTTTCAGATCCACAAACAAAATGGATGGGAGAAGATTGTAATGGATCGATTTTTTGGAAACGGGCGTCCTTGTCGAAAAGACAGGCTACTTCCTTTGCAACGTTCTCAAAGGAATATAAATCGGGGCGGTTCGGCAAAACATCCAAATCGATAGCAACGTCGTCTAGATGCAAATAGCCCAAAACATCCTCTTCGCCAACGGGTGCATCCGCGGGAAGTTCCTCAATCCCACTTGTTTGCTGTTCCGTTAAAAATTTCTTGTCTACGCCTAATTCAAGAAGAGAACAGCACATACCATCGCTATCGACTCCCCGAATCTTCGACGGACGAATTTCTCCACCAGGGAGCTTGGCCCCATTCCGAGCCACGATAACCTTTAAGCCAGTCCTAGCATTTGGGGCGCCGCACACTATCTGATGCACGCCATTTTTGGTCCCTTCATCAACTTGCAAAATGTGTAAATGGTCGGAATCAGGGTGAGGAATGCAGGACAAAATTTCCCCAATGACCAAATTTGTTCCTGACGCCAAAGGAGAAATTTCCTCCACTTCTGCACCGGCAAACGTTAATTTATCAGCAATCTCTTTCGGACTTACACCATCCAAGTCGATATGGTTAAGAAGATAACGATACGAAACTTTCATCTTGAAACCTCACTTATTCATAAACGTATTTAGGAAGCGAACATCGTTCGAATAAATCCTTCGAATGTCATCGATTCCATAGCGAAGCATGGCCACACGTTCCACGCCGACGCCAAAGGCAAAGCCCGACCAAACTTCAGGATCATAGCCACACATTTCCAACACTTTAGGATTGACCATGCCTGCGCCCAATATTTCTATCCAGCCAGTTCCTTTGCAAAGCGCACATCCTTTTCCACCGCAGTTGAAACAAGAAACATCGACTTCAACGCTCGGCTCGGTGAATGGGAAATAACTGGAGCGCAAGCGAATCTCCCTTTTTTCGCCAAACATTTTGCGAACAAAGAGCTCTAACGTGGCTTTCAGGTTCGCAATGGAAATATTATGATCAACAACCAAACCTTCGATTTGGGCAAATTGATGGCTGTGAGTCATGTCGTCATCGTCGCGTCGATAGGCTTTGCCGGGGCAAATCAATTTAATTGGGGTTTTAGGTTGTCTTTCTAACATGGCGTGAGCTTGCGCAGCGGAGGTTTGGGTCCTTAAAAGACGTTCTCCTTCTCCTTCAATATAGAAAGTATCCTGCATATCTCGCGATGGGTGATCCTTCGGAACATTGAGCAATTCGAAATTAAAATAATCGCTTTCGACGTCCCGTCCTTCAGCAACTTCGTAGCCCATGTTGAGAAAAATGTCCGTCACCTCGTCAACAATCAAATAATATGGATTTATTTTTCCGGGCTTAACCGCGCGGCCAGGGAGCGTGATATCAAGGGATTCCGAAAGCAATTTTTTATTGAGGGTTTCTTCCTCAATCTTGCTTTTTTTCTGTTCATAGAGCTCATTTACTTTCGAACGAGCTTCGTTGGCCATTTTTCCACAAGCGGCTTTTTCTTCCTTCGGTACGCTACGCATCTCGCTAAGCAAACCGCAAACACAGCCCTTTTTGCTAAGGAATTCGTTATAAAACCCAACAAGCTGTCCCTCATTTTCAATCGAATCAATTGCTTGTGTGGCCTTTTCTATAATTTGTTTACACTGTTCAATGAAATCCATATAAGCTCCTCTAAATAAAAAGATGGCTCAAGGAACGAGAAATCCCGTGGTACCATCCTAATTCGCTTTTGTGCGCTCTATTCCCTATAACGCGGGGCGGCCTCTCGGCGTTCTCAGAGGTGAATTCGCGGATTTCCGTCCGACGGCTCTCAGCCAAGACCGTCTTCTCTTTGTTGGGAAATTTGCCCGTTACTACTTCTCTTCAACGAACGGGCTCATTTTATACCTTCGTTCACGGGTTGAAAAGGGCCGTTGAAGGCATCAAGGATAAGCGCAGAGCTATTCAACCTTATTTTTAAGGTTATACATTAAGATACCGCCGGCAATTCCTACATTAAGGGAATCAATACCGGACATCTCAATCTTAACAATTTGATCACACTGGGAAATCAGGGTTTCGGTCATTCCACGCCCCTCATTGCCCAACACCAAGGCAAACTTGGTAGTAGTCATTTTGAAATCACCCAGCGCTATGGAATTGTGAAGAGCAGACCCCACCACCTGATATCCGGCTTGGCGAAGAAGTGAAACCGCCTCTTGCTCATTTTTAGGAAAATGCAAGGAAAGTTCAAATATAGCACCCTGCGTCCCCGCCACAACTTTTCCATTAAAAGGCGAACAGCACCCAGGAAGCAGGAAAATATCTTTGTAACCAAAGGCAAGTGCGGTTCGCAAAAGCGTCCCCATATTCCCAGGATCTTGTATGCGGTCCAGCACTAAAACGCGATTCGATTTCAAGCCTGGATTGGGGTCTTTGTAATGGGCGACCCCTACGATTCCTTCCGGGGATTTGTTACTTGAAATCTTATCGACAATCGACATCGGGCATTGATGAACGATTACGTTGGGAGCAGAAAAGGAATCTCTTGTAAACACTTCATCAAGACAAAATGCCGCGCTTGCCATTTCAACAACGTGAAACCCTTCAACCAAAAAAGCATTTTTGGAAGGTTTCATTCTTACGTCAATTGCATTCTTTACCCGCGGGTTATTACGACTTTCAATACGGTCCATTACTTATGAATTTCCTTAATTAATTTTTTTCGAGATATTTGATAATCTGGGTCGTACCGATACACGACAGCATAGAATCTCTCCGAATGGTTGGGTTCAAAAAAATGAGCTAACTCGTGAACGACCACCGAATCAATAATATCAGGAGAATAACAAATCAGCGAGACGGCAAACGATAAAGCATGAGTTTTGGCGGAATTGGAGCCGTAGCGAGTTCCCATATCCCGAACACGGACTTTATAGGGCTTCGGGATCCCCATCATTTTTTCATAGTAGGCAACGCGATCTGTTATATAAGGTAAAGCGTGGCTTTTTAAAAATGCCAAGATATCTTCTTTTTTGGAAAAATCCCCTTCAACCTTATCCCCAAAAAGAAAACAATAATCTTCTCCCCAGTTTTTCTCCCCGTGATACTTGGCTCTGCTCTTTTGATAAGAGATTTTGAATTTCTCCAAAAGACTAATGGCAATTTTTTGGACTTCTTGACTATTTCGCTTGTAATAGGTCGGCATCGACAAAGAAAAACCACCGGACGAAAGTTTACGCATCGTCACATGGCTCGTTCGGTGAAAGCGAAGTTTAACCTTAACCAAGCCGCCGTCAAAAGGAATGAGGATTTCTTCAGTCATGATTTGCATTATACTTCTTGTTTTCTTGAATCATAAATAAGAATAGAATACCAACGCTATGGAAAAAATCTTAATTTCTGCGTGCCTCGTCGGCGACAACACCCGATTCGATGGCAGTAATTGTCGCAACGAACTTGTGTCTGAACTAAACCAATATTACGATCTCGTCCCTTTTTGCCCTGAAATGGAGGGCGGGTTGCCCGTCCCGCGTGAGCCCGGCGAAATTTTTCACGATGCCGTGAAAACGAAAAAGGGAAAAGATATCACTCGTTTTTATAATAGCGGAGCGGAAAAAGCCCTTGCGCTTTGCTCCTTTTTAGGAATCAAAATAGCAGTCCTAAAAGAGAATAGTCCTTCTTGCGGCGTCCACCATATCTACAATGGCCATTTTAATTCCACAACAATTGTGGGATCTGGCATCACCACAAGCCTGTTAAAGTCAAAAGGAATACGCGTCATTTCCGAAGAGGAATTGCCCACATTCTTAGAAGACTGCAAGGAAAAAGCAGGAAAGACTGCTTTGAAAATCGAATTGGAGAAACAAGCAGATCTTGGAAAGCCAGTTCCATCTCGTCCGTTCGATCAGAATTCAGACCGGGCCCATTTCAAGGAAAAAGGATTTGGCAAAGACAAATCATTTGACGGAGAAGCCGACCATTCAGAAAAAGGAGAACGCCGGGCTTACCATCATGAAGATGGAGAACGTCGTTCTTATCGAGATAGTGGCGAGCGTCGTTCGTTCCGACACGGCGATGGCGAACGCAGGCCGTTCCGTCGACGCGATGGAGAGCGTTCCGATTTCCGAAAAGACAACCCGCAGTCCTTCCAAGCGAACAACCCTGAGGGAGAAGAAAAACGTAGCTTTAGGAAACCGCGTCACGAATTCGACCGCAGGAGCGATTCTTACGGAAAACGCGATAGTCGCAAGCCTTACTCGGATTCCCCCCGTTCCTATCGTCCTCGACGCGACAGCGATAACTACGAAGGGAAAGAAAAGAAATCGTATGGTGATTTCAAAAGAGACGGGGAACGCAGGAAATCGTTTGGCAAAAGAAAACCTTACGAATCCGGCGAACGCCGCCAAACCCGCTCCTTCCGCAGCGATAAACCTCGCGCACCTCGTAAGGACTGGAAAAAGAAAGACGAATAACGATCAAAGTCCTTGGTCGTGTTCTTGGGCGAAATCCGTTTCGCCCTTTTCTTTTTCCTCAATCATATCAAGGCGCTCGCTTATTGTCGCAACGTAATTACCGATAGCAAACAAGAAGGAAGCCACTAAAACAATGAAGCATGCAAGGCATAAATCCATCTTATTGCTTAAAGCGGCAACGCTATTTTGGTCGCTGGATTTAACAAAAAGGATGGCGATGCTTAATACCGTCATTGCCAAAAACACAACCAGGCAGATAACCCGGAATGTTTTTGGAGTAAATTTGATTTTTTTCATGAATCTCCTTTCATAAAATGCGGGAAGAAAAGACGAATTGTGGTCGGCAAAGGATAAAAGGTCCGCCCCTTCTTCCCTTGAATGCAGCCCCCATGTCAGCCCTCAGCTAGTAGGCGATGGTATACGCCGCTATTGCGACTGCCCTTTAAAAGTGACGTCTCCTTTTAAAGATTAATCGCCTGCTTTTTGCTCACGACAATCTAGAACGTGAGCTAGGCCCCTTATAGAAAGGCCGCCGTGATTCCAGCCTTCATGGGTTCTACAAATATATTAGAGTAAAAAAAGGCCAAAAATTTTTGAAAATTTTTTATCGGTTTCCTATTTTATTAAATAACGTCGATTAATATTTTTTAAAATAGTTTTTGGTATCCTTAAATTTTCGCTTATTTCTTTACATTTTAAAAAGAAAACCCCGAGCCGAAGCCCGGGGCGAACGATTTTCGAAAACTTAGAAAATTCTCTTTTCCGTTCTGGAGTCGAAGATGTGGGATTTTGAAAGAACAAATCCAAGGTGCATGACGTCTCCACCTTTGATCTCATGGGACAAAGGAATCTTCGCCACCATATCAATTCCACCAAAGTCAGAGTGCACATAGTATTCATGGCCGAGAAGTTCGGCGACGGATACGGTGACTTCAAACGGTTCGGCAATCTTTTTGGCAGAGGCTTCTTCATCGTCGGTGTCCAAGATATCTTCGGGACGCATGCCAAAATCAATTTCATGTTCTCCAAGAAGAGCTTGTTTAAAGAAAGCCAAATCTTCGGTTTTCGTCGCGATTTCCTTTTGAATATTTTCCGCTTCTTCTTTTTCCTTTTTCGAAAGTTCCTTACCTTCGTTTGGAACAGGGACAGAAGCGTTCAACCTTTCGATATCCGCGGCGGTCGTCTCGATTTCGCTCTTATAGAAATCTTCATGGGCTTTCACCGCTTCGTCAGAGAGATGAATGCGGTAGCCTCCGGGGAGAACGATATCCCCTTTGTCATAACGGCCTTTGAACAAGTTCATAGATGGGGAACCAATGAAGGTTGCGACGAATTTGTTCGCCGGGTGATTATAAATTTCAATCGGAGAACCCACTTGTTGGATGCGACCTAACTTCATAACAACAATGCGGTCAGCCATCGTCATAGCTTCCGTTTGGTCGTGAGTAACATAAATCGTCGTCGCGCCTAATGTATTGTGCAATTTGATGATTTCGCTACGCATTTGAACGCGAAGTTTAGCGTCGAGGTTCGACAAAGGTTCGTCCATCAAGAAGACCTTTGCATTTCTAACAATGGCGCGGCCCAAGGCTACACGTTGTCTTTGGCCACCAGAAAGAGCTTTGGGCTTGCGATCAAGGTATTCTTCAATTTGAAGAATTTTAGCCGCATCACGAACGCGGCGATCGATTTCTTCTTTGGCAAAATGGCGGATCTTTAGACCGAACGCCATGTTGTTGTAAACGGTCATGTGCGGATAAAGCGCGTAGGACTGGAAGACCATGGCAATATCACGATCTTTCGGGGTTTTGTCGTTCGCGTATTCTCCGTCGATATACAAGTCGCCGGCGCTGATGTCTTCCAAACCGGCAACCATACGTAGCGTCGTGGACTTTCCGCATCCAGAAGGACCAACAAAAACGATAAATTCCTTCTTTTGGATTTCAAGATTGAAATCAAAAACGGCTTGAACGTTGTTGTCGTAAATCTTGTCAATGTGGCGAAGAGAAACGTAGCCCATCGTAGGATCGGCGACTTTTTCTTCCTTCACAGCGACTTCTTCGACTTTTTCGGCGTCTGCTTTTTTATTTTTTCCCAGCATAATTACTATGCCCTCCAATGGATAAAACTATAACTGAAAAAAAGAAAGCCGTCTTGTGCACGGTGCACAAATATTATTAATTTCGATAACTGACGTTAATCTGGAAATACAATTCAAGCAAAAGGGCATTATGGTAGTCGCGGATATCCAGGTTGGTAAGTTCGATAAATTTGTTAAGGCGATACAAAAAAGTGTTTCGGTGTACAAATAAGGTTTGGGCCGAAAGCGATTCGTCGCACCCGCATCGCAAATAAGTCCCCGCGGTAAGCAACAAATCATGGGGCACATTATCAAAACAAGCTTTTAGCAGGGGATAGGCGGAATAATCCCCAAACGAGATTTCCTTTAGAATTACATCGGAAGGAAACATGGCTCTGCATGGGAAATAAGAGGCGGATTTTTGAAGCAAATCCTGTTCCAAGACCGTATTTTGATGCGCAGCCAAAAATGATATAGAAACCCCTAAATCATCACGAATAACTAACGACAATGAATCTAATTTTGCATAAATTTTGCCATCGGCTAAAAATTCACCGTTTCGATCCCCGAAATAAACAACGTGATCGGTGTCAACGCCGATTTGACTCAGTTGATCTTCGAACGCAATTTTGTCGAATGGGGCGGAAGATAGAAAAAGATAATGTTTTTCCATAGTCATATCTTCCCCCAGCCTTGCGGCTTTGTCCAAAGGATTCTACAAGTATGGCTTCCTAAGAAAGAGTTTTTACTTTTTCTAATCGGCGATAGTAAATCCATGGAACTTTTCTTAAGAAAAGACGATAATAAGGCCGTTAATAAGACAGGGAGGTCTTAAACAATGTTAGTCAATGCTACACGCATTTTGAAGGAAGCCCATGCCGGACATTACGCGGTCGGCCACTTCAACATCAACAATCTTGAATGGACGAAAGCCATTCTACTCGAAGCGGAGGCTTTGAAAAGCCCCGTCATCCTTGGCGTCAGCGAAGGCGCTGCCAAGTACATGGGCGGATTCAAAGTGGTTTCCGCCATGGTTCACGCTTTGGACGAATCGCTTAAAATCAGCGTTCCTGTCGCATTGCACCTTGACCACGGAACCTATGAAGGTTGCTTAGCCTGCATCGAAGCCGGCTTTACCTCCATCATGTTCGACGGATCCCATTTGCCCTTCGAAGAAAATGTTGAGAAAACAAAAGAACTCATCAAAATCGCCCATGATAAAGGACTTTCCATCGAAGCCGAAGTCGGCGCGATTGGCGGAACTGAAGATGGCGTGACGGCGGACGGAGAAGTTGCCGACCCCGAAGAATGCGCCAAAATCGTTGCCCTCGGCGTTGATTTCTTAGCTGCTGGAATTGGAAATATCCACGGAATCTATCCGAAAGACTGGACGGGTCTTCATATCGATGCCTTGGAGAAAATTCAAGAAGCGACCGGAGGAATCCCCCTTGTTCTTCATGGTGGAACAGGCATCCCCGACAATCAAATCAAGGAAGCCATCCAACATGGTATGAGCAAAATCAATGTCAACACGGATTGCCAATTGGTCTTCGCGGAAGCCACGATTGAATATTGCGCTGCCGGTAAAGCCAATCCGACTGCAGAGAACGCTTCCAAAGGCTATGACCCGCGCAAACTTCTTAAGCCCGGATTCTTGGCCATCCAAGCCAAAGTCAAAGAGAAAATGGAACTATTTGGTTCCGTTGGCAAAGCGGATTAATTCCTCTCAACATAAAAAGCCGCCGGTTCGCCCGGCGACTTTTTTATAGGTTCGATTCTTTAATTAAGGTAGCAAGATTCTTTGCTAGCATCTTAATGTCTAGATGCGAAGTATTGACCATGAAATCGTAGTTTCTGCGACATCCCCACTCCTGGCCGGTGTAGAATTCGTAGAATCGGGAACGATTTTTCTCTACCTTTTGAATTCTTTTGATAAATTCCTTATCGGATAAGGAAGCCTCTTCTTCTTTTTGGCGTTCACGGCACCTTTTCAGTTTTGTTTCCATATCCGCATAAACAAAGATACGAATGGGATGGAGATCCCTCAAAACATAATCGGCGGCGCGCCCAATGATGACACAGTCGCTTTTGGAGGCGATTTCCTTCAAAAACTCATTTTGAGCGATATGGACATCGTTATCTTGTTTCAACACGGTATCATAGCCATTGTCAAAGCTCATTCCGTAATGAATGGGCGGCAAACTGAAGGATTTCTCTTCGCTCACGCGCTCAATATAGGCGAGACAATAAGGGGTTCTCTTTTGAATTTCTAATAAAATTTCCCTGTCGTAATAGGCAATGCCGAGTTCATCCGCAAGGCGACGGCCCAACTCTCTTCCTCCACTCCCGAATTCTCTACCTATCGTAATGATATATCCCATGGCTTCTAATCCTTTCGCTATATTATACCACCCTTTAAAACAAACGAAAAAAAGAAAACCCGCCAAGGTTTCGGCTTAGCCATATAAAGGCAAAAGGGAAATTAGCGGGTTTTTGTTTTAAGAATTAGAGCAAGCTCTTATAAAGAGCGACGACGTCCTCTTTGGTGATCGGCGCGGGGTTGCCCGGCATGCAAGCATCTGCCATGGCACTATCAGCCAAGAACGAGATATCCTCTTCTTTGACGATACCCTTGAGATTGGCAGGAATACCAACGGCAAGAGAGAGGTTTTGAACCGCGTTGATTGCCGCTTCGCGATATTCCTCTTGGCTCATCGCATCGACGCCCTTGACGCCCATAACACGAGCGATTTCGCGATATTTTTCTCCGGAATAGGGAGCGTTGAAACGCATGCCAGTCGGGAGAAGGATGGAGCAAGCCATTCCGTGCGGGGTGTCATAAACCGCAGAGAGCGGGTGAGCCATCGAGTGAACCATGCCAAGGCCGACGTTGGAGAATCCCATGCCAGCGATATATTGGCCAAGAGCCATTTGTTCGCGGCCACTCTTTTCGTTGCGGACGGCGCTTTCAATGTTTTTGGCAATGATTTCAATCGCCTTGATGTGGAACATATCCGACATCTCCCAAGCACCTTTGGTGATGTAACCTTCGATCGCGTGGGTCAAAGCATCCATACCAGTGAAGGCGGTCAAGCCTTTCGGCATAGAGGACATCATGGTCGGATCAACAACGGCAACGTTGGGCATATCGTGAGGATCGACGCAAACAAATTTGCGGTGCTTTTCTTCATCGGTAACAACGTAGTTAATGGTGACTTCGGCAGCGGTTCCAGCCGTGGTCGGGACGGCAATGGTGAAAACGCAGGGCTCTTCCGTCGGAGCCACTCCTTCCAGGGAGCGAACATCCGCGAACTTGGGGTTATTAACAATGATGCCAATGCCCTTGGCGGTATCCATGGCACTTCCGCCGCCAATGGCGACGATGCCTTCGGTCTTGGCTTCTTTATAAGCGACGACGCCGTCTTGGATATTTTTGATGGTGGGGTTCGGTTTCACGTCATCAAAGACAACGTAATCGAATTTCGCGGCATCGAGCAATTTGGTAACGTTGGCAACAACGCCGAATTTCACCAAGCTTTTATCGGTGACAACGAGGACTTTCTTCAAATGGTGAGAAAGCAATTCCGGAACGATGTTCTCAATCGCGCCGTAACCGTGATAACTCACGGGGTTTAAGCAGAAACGATTAGCCATAATGTGATTTTTCTCCTTTACGCTAACAAAAATATTATAGAAAGACCTTCTCTTTCCGTAAACGAATACTGATTTATCGAATCAAGTATGCTCAATAAGCATTATTTTGCTTCGTTTTGCGCATCTTGAGGGAACAAAGCGGTGAAAACAGCTTTTCGGGTAATGATTCCGATGAAGATTCCTTTGTCATCTACCATCGGGACATAGTTTTGTTCCACAAGGTAGGGAATCAACGCTTTTAAAGGCGTAGAAATCGGCAAAGGGCAAACATTGCGATTACGGGGGATATCGCATAAAGGAATGTGGTTGATTAGGTTGTAATTGAGCTGATTGCTTACAAGGTAAAAAAGCAAATCGCCCAAGGCCACGCTATCCACATAATGCCCCTCCTCGTCCAAAACAGGAATTTGTTCAAAACGATGATAGCTCATTTTTTCCAAAACCTGGCGAACGGTATCGCTTCTATGCACAAACGCCACCTGAGCCTTAGGAACAAGCAAAGAAAGGATTGTGATATCAGGAAGGGTAACCGTCGCCACTTTTTACTCCTTCTCCTCGACTTCCAGGCGTTTCAAATTCCAAATATCGCGATTGTATTCTTCAATCGTTCTATCGCTAGTGAAATAGCCCGAGCTTGCAATATTAATCAAAGAGGCTCTCGCCCACGCCATTGGATTCGAATAAAGTTCGTCAGCGCGTTGGCATGCATCCATGTAGGCGCCGAAATCCGCAAGCACAAAGAAAGGATCGTTGTGATTCATGATTTCATCGAAAATCATACGGAAACAGTCGGGGTTTCCTTTGGACCACGGTCCTGAGAAAAGACTATCCATAACGGCTTTAACCCGAGCATCCGAGTTGTAGACGTTCCAAGGAGAATAGGATTGGTGATCCACCATTTCTTGGACTTCATCCGCCTTTAAGCCGAAGATGATTTCGTTTTCATGACCGGCAAAATCGGCGATTTCAATATTAGCCCCATCTAACGTGCCAATCGTTATGGCACCGTTCATCATGAGTTTCATGTTGGAGGTTCCGCTCGCTTCTTTTCCTGCCGTAGAAATCTGTTCGGACAAATCGGCTGCAGGAATGATTTTTTCCGCCAAGCTGACGCCATAGTTTTCCACAAAGACAATCTTCATGAATTTGGACGCGACAGGATCATTATTCACCGTATCGGCCACCGCTAAAATCAATTCGATGATTTTCTTTGCATAAGCGTAGCTTGGGGCCGCTTTTGCCCCAAAAATATAGGTGTGCGGCGTCAAAACAACGGAGGGATTCTCTTTGATTTGCTGATAGAGATACATAATGTGGAAGACATTCAGCAATTGACGCTTATAAGCGTGCAAACGTTTGATTTGGACATCGAAAATGGAATCGGGATCAATTTCCAAACCATATTGTTTTTTAACGAATTTAGCAAAATCCACCTTATTCTTCTTTTTGATGGACAGCAGTTCTTTTAAAGAATTCTCATCATCGGCGAAAGCACGCAATTTCCCAATTTCCGCTTCGTAATGCGTTTTCCATTCCTCGCCAATGCGTTTCGTAACGAAGGAAGAGAGACGCGGGTTTGCATACATAAGCCAGCGGCGGTGAGTGACGCCATTGGTTTTATTGTTGAATTTATTGGGGTATAGGCGATAAAAATCCTTAAACGTGAAATTTTCGAGGATATTCGTATGAATTTTAGCGACGCCATTGACGCTAAAGGCCGTGTAAATCGCCATGTTGGTCATATGAATCTGACCATCTTTGATGATTTGCATCGAATACCTTTCGGCTTCGCTAACGCCCTTTTGGTTCAGGTACAAATTAAAGCGACGGTTGATTTCCTCAATAATCATATAGACGCGGGGAACCAAATGCTGCACGTATTGGACCGGCCATTTTTCTAGGGCTTCCGGCATCACGGTATGGTTGGTATAAGCAAACACGTGCGTCACGATATTCCACGCATCGTCCCACCCATACCCATAAACATCCATCAAAAGTCGCATCGCTTCGGGAATGGCCAAAATCGGATGGGTATCATTCAATTGGAAAACATAGGAATCCGCGAAGGTATCGAGGGTTTGGAAACGTTGGAAATAGCTTCTCATGCAAGACTGAAGCCCAGCAGAAACCAAGAAATATTGTTGGCGCAAGCGCAAAACGCGGCCGTGCTCCGTGGAATCATCGGGATAAAGGCCACGGCAAATTTCTTTGAGTGTATTCAAATAATCATCAAAGGAGACATTGGAAGGAAGATTGTTCTCGCTGGGTTCAGCAGACCAAAGGCGGAGAGTATTGGCGACTCCGTTTCGGTATCCAGGAACCGAAACATCATAAGGAACGGCGCGAACGCAGGTGGCGTTGACCGTGCGAAGGCCATATTCTCCATTGGGCTTTAGATACGTTTCTGCATTGCCGTAGAATTCCACTTCTACCGCGTGTTTAGGCTTCCGAACTTCGAAAACAAATCCATTGGATAACCATTGATCCGGCAATTCCACTTGCTGGCCATTCACGAATTTTTGTCGGAAAAATCCGTATTCATAACGAATGGTATTGCCGTGCCCGGGATAACCTAATGAAGCGATGGAATCGAGGAAGCAAGCTGCCAATCGTCCTAAGCCACCATTGCCTAGCCCTGCATCGGCTTCTTGATCTTCGAGTTCGCCAATATCGATTCCCAAATCTGCCAAACCGTCTTTAGCCATCTTATAGATGCCCAAATTTTGCATATTGGAGACCAATAAACGCCCCATGAGGAATTCCATGGAGAAATAAATCAATTGTTTCCGATTGTCTCCAAGGATCGCTTCTCGGCAATTTCGCCAATCATAACCCGCATAGTCGCGGACCATTTCTCCTAAAACGTCAAAGCGCTCCGTGATGTGGCTATCGGAAACAGACCGACCATATTTTTCTTCCAAACGGCGTTCAAAAGTCTGTTTGAAATCCAGTTTATTATCGAACATATCGACTCCTTTCAATCAGTGTTTGAGGGTTTTCTTTGTGTTGGGTTCACTTCTTTTTTTCTTGCGGTGAGGCGGATATTCTCCCACTTTTTTGAAAATCATCGCCGCAAAGCCGGAAATCTTTTGAACTACCATGTGGCAGGGCCGATTTTCGGGTCCCGTTCCCATTTCGGAAATAAGGGGCAAACCATTATACTGGTTTTTGCCTCCATAGACATCCTTGTCTGAATTAAAAACTTCCGTGTATTGGCCTTTATTCATCGTTCCAATCGTGTAATTTTCATAATAATTGCCCGTCATATTGAACAAGAAGATAAAGGAATCTTTCCCCAAAGTGCGTTCAAAGGCGAAAACGCTTTGGTTGGAATTGTCGACCATGAGCCACTGGAAGTGGGAAGGATTGTACTCCTCTTGATGGAGGCAGGGCTCACGAACATAGAGAAGATTCAAATCTCGGACCAAACGCTTCACCGAATCATGGCGGGGGTAAGTCAGCAAACTCCAAGGCAATTCCTTTTTCTCGCTCCATTCGTCGAAGGAGGCCAGCTCATTACCCATGAAATTCATCTTTTTGCCAGGATGGCCATATTGATAGACGAATAAGTTTCGCAGCAACGCAAAGCGATCTTCTTCGCATCCCCACATCTTATTTAGCAATGTGCCCTTCCCATGTACCACTTCATCGTGGCTCAAGGGAAGCAAGAAATTTTCGGAAAAGAAATAAGCCATTGAAAACGTTAAAAGATGGTGATCGTATTTCTTATAAATGGGGTCGAGCGAATAATATTTAAGCGTGTCGTTCATCCATCCTAAATCCCATTTATAGTCGAAGCCAAGGCCTCCATATTCCAGGGGCTTTGTCACCCCGCTAAAATCGGTAGAATCTTCGGCTATCATCATCACACTAGGATGCTCGTAATGAATTTTTCCATTTAATCGTCGAATAAATTCAACTGCTCCTATATTTTGCCCATTATTCTTGTTTCCTTCCCAATATAGCAGGTTAGAAACCGCATCGACGCGAATGCCATCGAAATGATAATAGACCAAAAAGAAATTCATCGCCGAAATCAAAAAGGAGCGAACGGGATCTTTTCCAAGATCGAATTGCGCGCTGCCCCAGGGAGAGATTTCGTGTTCGTTTCCATATTCGTAAAGATGGGTCCCGTCAAAATGGCGGAGGCCGAATTCATCGACGGCAAAATGGACGGGGGCAAAATCTAAAATCACTCCAATCCCAGCCTTGTGAAGGCGGTTGACAAAAGACATTAACTGTTTGGGATTTCCATAGCGAGAGTCCGCGCTGAAAAACCCTGTCGCCTGATAGCCCCAGCTACCATCGAAAGGGTGCTGCGCAATCGGCATGATTTCCACGTGGGTATAGCCCATCTCCCGCAAATAGGGAATTAAAGAATCCGCGGTTTGCTCGTAGCTGGGAAATTCTTCTCCGCTTACGCGCTTCCACGATCCAAGGTGCATTTCATAAATCGAAGCGGCATTATCGAAATTTCGATTCCGCTTCTTCATCCATTCTTCGTCGTCCCACGGGAAATTCTCGATGTCGAAAAGTCGGGAACAAGACGCGGGACGCTTTTCCGACAAAAAGGCATAAGGGTCCGCTTTGTCCACATAGGTCCCTAACGCGTTTTTGAAATGGAATTTATAGGATTGATAAGAGAACAAATGGGGGATAAAGGTTTCGTAAATTCCCGACGAATCGATCAAGGCCATTTTATTTTTTCTCACGTCCCAGCCATTGAAATCTCCAATAACCGATACGTCTTGACCACAGGGGCAATATAAGCGGAACCACACCCCATCCGTTTCGTGACCGTCTTCGTCCATCCCTCGTCCAAAGTGGGCTCCAAAGAAATCAAAAGCCCGCGAACATTGGCCGTAAAGAAAATCGGTTCTAAATTTTGCGTCCATGTGCCCTCCTTCCTTTTTATTATAAAGGAAATTGTGCAAATTCCTAGACGAGCAAAAGGGTAAAAGGCATCGCTTTTGGGGATAGGTAAAAGAGCCAGAATGGTTTACAATACCAACTTGCATAAAGCCTATTTTTAGGAGGAAATTGAAAATGTATAAATGTATGGCTGTCAACGCAGGGAGCAGTTCCCTGAAGTACAAGCTCTATGAAATGCCGGAAGAAAAAGTTCTTTGCAGCGGAATTGCCGAACGCATTGGACATGAAGACGGCATCTTCACCATTAAATTCAACGGAGAAAAACATACCGACATCGTTCCGCTTCCCAACCATGCGGTGGCGGTTTCTTTGCTATTAAAAGCCCTCGTTCAATGGGGAATCGTCAAAGACTTAAACGAAATTTCCGCGGTGGGGCATCGCGTTGTCCAAGGCGGAAAATATTTCTCCCACTCGGCGGACTTCGACGAAGACACCGAATCCAAAATCAAAATGCTTACCCCGTTGGACCCGCTTCACGCTCCCGCGCACCTCACGGGCTTCCACGCGTTTAAGGATGCCTTACCTAACGTTCCGGCCATCGCTGTATTTGACACGGCCTTCCACCAAACCATGGAACCGGAAGACTACCTCTTCCCGATTCCTTATGAATACACCGAAAAATATGATTGCCGCCGTTATGGAGCTCATGGCACTTCTCACAATTACCTCGCCGTCAAAGCCAAGGAAGATTATTTAAAAGACCAAAAAGAGACCAATATCATCACCTGCCATATTGGTTCCGGCTCTTCCCTTTGTGCCATCCACAACGGACATTGCGTCGCCACCTCAATGGGACTTACCCCACTTGGCGGAGTCATGATGGGCACTCGGACCGGAGACATGGACCCCTCCGTCATGGATTATCTTTGCAACTGCACCGGAAAATCCGCGGATGAAATGTACGATATTTTCAACAAAAAGAGCGGATTCCTTGGTGTTTCCGGAGTTTCCAACGATACCCGCGACGTGGAAAAGGCCGCGGAAGAAGGAAACAAGCGCGCTCAACTCGCCATTTCTTTATTCGGTAGAACGGTCGCCAATTATTTAGGAGCCTACTTTGTCCGTTTAAAAGGAAAAGTCGATTTGATCGTCTTTTCCGCCGGAGTCGGCGAAAATGCTCCTGTTTTCCGCAAAGCCGTTTTGGATGATGTTAAGGATGCCCTTGGCATCGTCGTTGACGAAAAAGCCAACGAAACGGTTCGTGGAAAACAAGGCGTCATCTCGGCACCGGAATCCAAAATCAAAGTCGTGGTCATCCCCACCGACGAAGAAGTGATGATCGCCCGCGACTGCTATGCGAGGATTGTTCATGGCCATTGCTAAGCTCGATCCCCGTATTGTCGAATACGGAAAAGCCCACAAAAAAGTCTATCGCTCCATCTATTCTGCCATCGAAAGATACGATCGCATCGTCATTTTCCGCCATATCAAGCCAGATTTCGACGCGATGGGATCCCAAATGGGTCTATATACCTTTTTGAAAGACAATTTCCCCAACAAGGAAATTCATTACGTGGGAGACAACCATATCAGTTTTACTCCGCGTGTGTTCCCCGAAACGGAATCGCTTCCTAACGATTGGTTTAAGGGTGGGAATTTCTTGGCCATTATCGTAGACGTTGGCGACCACGAACGGATTGCCGACCCCCGTTATAAACACGCTAAATACAAAATCAAAATCGATCATCACCCCTGCAAGGGGGAAATTGCCAAACGCGCTTCTTTGGTTGACACCGAAAGCGCTGCCGCGGCCGAACTCGTCGCGGACGTACTTTTGAATTGGAAGGGCAAATTCCTTAGTCAAGAAGCCGCCCGTTATCTCTACATCGGCATCGTTGGCGATTCGGGCCGTTTCCTTTACTCTTCCACCTCCCCTCATACCTTTGCCGTAGCAGAGGCGCTTGTTTCGACGGGATTTAATTTAAGTTCTACCTATCAAACGATGTATGAGAAAAATCTCGACTCTTTGAAATCGCTTGGTTATGTCTTGTCCCACTTCAGCGTTTCTCCTCATGGGGTGGCTTATTATTGCATCCCTTCTTCCGTTCAAGAGGAGCTCCACATCACCCCGATTCTAGGTAAAGAGCACGTGAACACGTTCTCGAATATCGCTGGAATCAACGCTTGGTGTTCCATCACGGAAGACCCGCAGCCCAAAGACTACTGCTGGAGAATCTCGATTCGTAGCAAATCCAAAGACATTTCCGGAGTCGCCCAAAAATGGGGCGGCGGCGGACACGCTCAAGCTAGTGGAGCCCGCATCGATTCTCTCAAGGATCTCGACGCCTTCATCCAAGACCTAGACAATCTATTCGTTGACTAAAATATTGGGAGGCGAACTTGCCTCCCTTTTCATTTGCCTTGCCTATTTGCTCCGCTGCTCTTAGACTCTTTTCATTATGAAAAAATCTTTAGTTTCGCTTCTTCCTCTTCTGACCATGATTCTTACTTCTTGTGGAGGAGAGAAGCCATCCCATTCAGCGGATTCTAGCGTTTTTACTTCCGATTTCAAAACCTTGCCCGATGAAGACTTATCTTCCTATGCTCTAAGCACGGTTGCCTCTTTTATTTTAGAAAAAGTGGCTTATGCTCGCCTTTCTTATCCCCACCCCCTTCTTCAACAGCAAATTCTACAAAAAGCAGGATTTAATGAAGGGGAGAAAATCGAGGCAACTCTAGAGAATTCGCTCCGTTTTCTTCACGCGGCTTTTGCCGACCTAACGAGCAATATCCCCCAGTCCGGGTTCCGCCGCTATGCCGGCTATTTTACCTCTCCAACCCTAAATTCTTCCCTATCTACCCCCGGGATGGAAGCCTTAGATTGGTATGTAAGCCTAGGCCTATACGGTGATTCTTCGTTTAATGGGGCGAAAAAGTTAAATTCTGACGCGGACTTTGACGTATATATTCAACGGATTCACGGATATATCGGGACTTCTGCGCGAGATGATTATTTTGCTTTTGCTAACGCCGACCGTCTTTTTGACGAAGAAAAAACCTGCGAACCAAAATCTTATTTCTACGAGCAAAAGACGATCGAAGAAGACAAAATTACCTCTTACTTCCTCTCTTATTTAGAAAAAAACGCGCCTCAAATATTAGAAGAAGCAAAATCCCCCAAAGGCTTAAGCGAATTAAAACCCTATTGTGACAAAATCCTGGCTTCGGCATCTTCTAATTTCTATGACGTATTAAGTCAAATCGCCATGGAAACGGGATCCCATTTGTTTATGAATTTCCAAGGTTCCGCCTACGTGGAGCAAACCCCCGTTGCCTTATTAACGCAAAGCATATTGCTTTCTTATGCTTCGAGTGCTTCTTCTTTGCGCCCCGGTTTTCAAGCTTTATTCGCGAGTTTTGGTTTTACCAGTGAAGAAGCAAGAAACCTAGCCAATTCGTTAATCGCTCTGTTATCCCGTTTAGCTTCTGCTCCAACTCAAAGCAGCAATTCGAACAAAGACTTTGAAAAATACCTTTCTTGTTTCCTCGATTCGAAATTTGAATTGATGGGCAATGATTCTTCCTCCGCCCGATCCATTTCTTATTTAGGGAATCTAAGCACCGAAAGCGGGTTAGACGGCCTCAAGGCCCTTGCCATGGCTAATCTGGCTTATGATTATGCGGCTTTGCTTCCTTCTAACACGCAAAAGTTATTGGGGTTAGCAACGACAAAATCCGACGATGCCATTTTTAACACCACCCAATGGGCCTTCCAAGAAAAAATCGCTAACGACTCTCTTCTTTCTCTTGAAGGAAAAGGTAGCATCGAAACGGCCAAATCGCTCATCCACGATTTAAAAGAAGAAATCAAGCAACGAACAAAGCAAAACGGATGGATCAGCGACGAAGGATCTGCTGTCATTGCGAAGAAACTAGACGCTATGGGCTATTCCATCATGGGAGTTGTGGATGAAAATGGATCCTCGCCCTATGCTAAGGTTGCCTCATTGGATTCCACCTTATTTAAAGCCATTCAATCTGGTTTATCCGGAAGATTAGCGAATTTATTAGCCTCTTCTCAAGCTGTAACAAATCCCATGGATTTAACGACATCCTATAGCAACCTTCTCACGGCAAACGCCTCCTATTTTGGCAACGATAATTCCATTGAATTGACCCTAGGATTGTTTGCTAGTTATGGAGGGGATTGGGCCAATTTAAATCCAGAGGACCTTTATGGTGGAGTTGGGGTAATCATCGGACACGAAATCACCCACGCAATCGATTCTAACGGGGTCAAATACGATGAAAAAGGCAACTTAGTCCCAGGGGGAAGCATCCTTTCTAGCGCTGACACTGCCGCCTACCAAACTCTTCAAAAGAAAGTACAAAACCTTTATACCCTCGAAGCGATGCCAGGGCTAAAGCAAGAAGGGTCCGTCGTTTTGTCGGAAGCCATTGCCGACATCGGTGGATTGTCTCTTTGCGAATCTCTTTATGGAAAATCCGCTTCAGCAAATTGGGATAATTTCTACCCTACTTTTGCAAGGCATTTTTATGGTTCTGCGTCTCGAAGTCTTTATTCCTCTACCTTGCTTGGGAACGTTCATCCCTTTGGGAAGGCGCGGGTTAACCCCCTTCTGTCTAATAGCGAAATCTTCGTAAACCAATTCGAACTCCAGGAAGGAGACGGCATGTATATTGACAATTCAAAACGTGTCGTGATTTGGTAAGGATAAACTAGAAGTATTCCCGTTTCATTTTGCAAAACTTTGTTTGTTTTCCAATAGATAAAATATTTTTAAGCTAGGGATCTATTTTCCACTTTGTTTAAACATTTCTTGACCTAACATAATAGAATAAACATAAATATCGTTATTTTTATTCACAAAGGGCAGCATGCAAAAAGAAAGGAAATACTTTCTTTATATATAGGAAGATATATTGGTATTAAAATTTGCTTTTATTTATCGGAAGTAAAGTTTTTAATTTTATTGAATAAATTGTACTTAGGACCTTTCATTTTTCTTTGTTAATACTATTTTTCCATTCTTCGCGTCTGACCTTTTTGCCTTAAATTTCCGACATTTTTTGTTGGAAATAATTTCTAGAAGAGGCGTAAAAGCAAGGGGGCATCAAATTGATTTTCTACTAAAAAAATAAATAAATCGATCCTTCTTTCTCCGTTAGCTGCCCCGTCCTGTGAGCGGATATAAAAATACTCCGTTAGTTCTTACCACAGCTTTTTATATTGACAACTTCCCCTTGAGAAAGATTGCTAAAATCTTTTTGGATTTTCTACAAACAATATTTATCGTGGTTAAGCGTCTTTTTATCCGACAAGCGATGGTTCAAAATAGCGTGAAAGATTCCTAATCCCGTCAAGGTTCCTCCACCAAAATACGGAAACCAAATTCCTAAAAGAACAATGCCACTGACGAGGACCGTTTACTTATTCCGTTTTCTTCTTATCCACTGTTATAAAAATTTACCGCAGGAAAGAACTCTTTTAGAGTTCTATTTGCTATAATAACCAAGATGAATTGGATTCCTCTACACGTTTATAGCGGTTATAGTTTTCTCCAAAGCGGATTAACGGTTAAAAAAATTGTTTTGCAGGCCATTAAGCGTTCTGCAAAATACGTTTCGTTATGCGACGTTCAATCTCTTTCCGGAGCGCCGGAACTCGATCGTCTGGCAAGACAATACGGCCTTCAGCCTCTTATCGGTTCCGAATTCCAAGTCGGTCAAGATACTTTTTGTTGCTTTGTTCAAAACGAAACGGGTTATCGAAATCTCCTTCTTTTGATTGCCAAATCTACAGCAGGACGTCTTGACCTTTCCTTTTTATCCAAACATAGGGATGGCCTTCTCCTTGTCATGGACGGCGGAGCTTCTTCCATTCATTCTCTTTTTTATCATCAAGAAGAAGATTTGGAATCTCACTTAAGATCCCTAAACCATAACCTTGGAAACTTTTATATTGGCATACCGTATTTACCGGGAGAATCGGATTATTTAGATTTCTTGCATACATTCTTATGTACTCATCCCTATCCCCGCGTCGCTTTTCCGCGAATTCGTTACGTTAAACCAGAGGACGCGATATCCGCCCGGATTCTGGAAGCGATTTCTAATTCCACCACTTTGGAAGAGAAAAAATGCGAAGGCGACGAATATTTTCTTTCCGACAGCGTGGCAGAATCCTATTTTGACGAAGCCGAACTTTCCGCAACTCTAGAAATCGCAGGAGCCTGTTCTTCCTTTGTCCTTTCTCAAATTCGAGGAACTTTGCTCCGTTACCCTGTGCCTAAGCCCGATGACGCAGATTCCTATTTACGCAAATTAGCCACGGAAGGGCTAAGCCAAAAGCTCCCCCATCACGATTCCTCCTACGATGAACGACTGGATTATGAGCTAAACGTCATCTCCTCCATGGGTTACTCAGATTATTTCCTTCTCGTTTGGGATTATGTAACCTATGCCAAAAAATCAGGGATACCCGTCGGACCGGGTCGTGGTTCCTCCGCAGGAAGTCTTGTCTCCTTTTGTCTAGATATCGTTAAAGCCGACCCCATCCGTTACGGGCTATATTTCGAACGCTTCTTAAATCCTGAACGGCAATCCATGCCCGATATTGACGTAGACTTCGCCGATACGGGAAGAGAAAAAGTTGTCGCTTATTTGCAACAAAAATATGGTCCAGAACGTGTGGCGCGCATCATGACGATGCAAACGATGGCTTCTCGGCAATCTCTTCACGATATCGGAAGGGTCTTCGGATATCGCGATAGCGAGATTCGCTTGCTTACCTCGGCACTAGATGCAAACCCCGACCATAGCCTTGGCTGGAATTACAAAAATAACGCCACCTTTCGCGATCTCGTTAATAGTGATGATTATTACAAAGAAATCGTCTCCCTCGCCTCCAAAATTGAAGGTTTGCCCCGTCAAAGCGGGTTGCACGCCGCCGGGATTGTTTTGAATAACGAACCTTTGCAAAACGCCCTTCCCATCACGGTCTCGCCCACCTACGGGTTCGTGGAGCAATACGATAAGGATTACCTCCAAGAACAAGGCTTCTTGAAGATGGACTTGTTGGGATTAAGAAATCTTACCATCGTCGAGCAATGCTTAAAAACGATCCAGTCTTCCCAAGGAATTTCCCTAAAAATGGAAGAGATTCCTTATGAAGAAAAGGAACCGCTCGAATTGCTGCGAAATGGGCAAACCGCTGGATTATTTCAATTAGAAACCCGTGGGATGACGAATGCGGCCATGGAAATTCAGCCCACCTGCTTCGAGGACGTCTGCGCTCTCGTGGCTTTGTTTCGCCCAGGCCCTATGCAAAATATCCCTTCCTTTGCTCGGCGCAAAAAAGGATTGGAGCCGATTCGCTACCTTACTCCCGAGCTAGAACCGATTCTTTCCCCCACTTATGGCATTATTCTTTACCAAGAACAGATCATGCTTATTGCACGGAAACTAGCAGGATTGACCTTTGCCGAATCCGATCGATTCCGCCGCGCCATTTCCCATAAAGACGCTCACGAGCTTCTCGACCTGCAAACCAAGTTTTTGGATGGGTGCGTTCAAAAGGGATTGTCGTCCAAAACCGCCACCCAGTTGTTTCAGCTCATCGAGAGATTCGCGGACTATGGATTCAATAAATCCCATTCCGTTTCCTACGCTCTTCTTGCTTGCCAAATGGCTTACCTCAAATGGCATTATCCCTTGGAATTTTATTGTTCCTTATTCCAAGAAGGCGTGGGGTCGAAAGACAAAGAAACCCGTCTTTTCCACGAACTGAAGAAAAGAAAAATTTCGTTTTCCCTTCCTTCCATCAATGAATCGACGTCTTGTTATGAACCTAAAAACGGCCGCATTCTTCTTCCTTTTTCTTCCATTAGCGGCTTAAACAGCGCCTTAATTCACGGCATCATCGACGAAAGGATGGAAAAAGGGCCTTATCAGGATTTCTTCGATGTGGCGACGCGGTTAAAAAAATATGGCCTCGACGTTTCTTCCCTCGTAACAATGGTGGACGCCGGATGCTTCGATCGTTTTGGACATTCTCGGGAAGAGTTGCGATTGACCGCTCCTACAGCCTTGCGTTACGCCGAGGTTTTGGTAGGGACAGATGGTAAAGATAATCTTCTTCCCTTCGAATTGCCTAAGCCTTCTTACGTAGAAGCCCCTTCTTCCCGCGGCGCCGACTTAGAAGGGGAAAGGCGCGTTCTGGGTCGAATGATTTCCGGATCGCCTTTAGAAGAAAAGAAGGCCATTCTCCTAGAAAAAGGGGCCAAAGCCTTATCCGATTTAGAGGAGGCCAGAAATCCGGCTTGGGTGGCGGGTATTGTTAGCGAAATCAAATCCATCACCACGAAAAAAGGGACGAAAATGGCCTTCCTTACCGTCTTCGATGATTCGGACGTCTACGAATTCACCCTCTTTGACGAAGTGTATCAACGGGCGCATACCCAAATTCAAAAGGGGATGCCCCTTCTCATCAAGGCACGACGCGACAACCGAAAAGAAGACCGTTTCGTCGCCATGGAAATAGAAAATTTATAAGGAGAGATCAATGGAAATCACCAATTCAAAACATCTTTATGTCATCGACGGAAACTCTTTGCTGTTCCGCGCCTTTTATGCGACTTACATGGGGGATCCTTCCGCCATCATGCGCACGAAAAGTGGTATCCCCACTAACGCGATTTTTGCTTTCTCCAACATGCTTGTGAAATTCCTGCAAAAAATGAAACTGGGAGACTCCATCTTCGTGGCGTTTGATAAAGACGGGCATACTTTCCGCAAAGAGCAATTCGCCTCCTATAAAGCCAATCGCAAGCCTGCCCCAGAGGAGCTTGTTGCCCAATTCCCCATTTCCCGCGAATTGATGAAGGCATTGAATATTACTTTCTACGAAGAGCATGGAATCGAAGCCGATGATATCGCCGGAACCATCGCGAAATCCGCGGAAAAAGAAGGCTATCAAGTTGACGTTTATACTAGCGATAAGGATTATCTTCAATTAATCACGGACCACGTCACGGTCCATTTGTTGCGGAAAGGCTTAAGCGATATCGATGACGTGACCCCGTCGAAAATGGTGGAGGAATTTGGCTTCGCGCCAAAGCAAATCATCGATTACAAGGGCTTGCGCGGAGACGCTAGCGACAACCTCCCAGGAATTCCGGGGGTCGGAGAAAAAACCGCGGCCAAATTAATCGAGCAATACCACACTTTTGACGCCATTATCCAAGCGGCGAAAAACGGGGAAATCAAAGGAAAACTATGCCAAAACATCGTGGAAAACGAAGCCATGGGAAGGCAGTGCTATGAGTTGGCCACGATGAAAACCGATTGCGTTCTCCCCTTCCAATTAAGCGATTTTATCTATAAAGGCTTTGACCCAACGGCCATTTCGAGTTTTTCCGCCACCTATGAGCTCAAACAGCTTCCGTTAAAAATGCCCCTCATTTTCAAAATGGAAGCCCAAGGAAACCAAAGCGTAAAAGCGCCTGAAGTTCAAAAAGTCCATTCGATCGCTTCTCTTTCCTTGCCTTCTAAGATCGGCGTAGCCATTGATTTGGACCCCGAAACTTATAACGATGCGCCTGTTTTGGGGATTGCTTTCAGTGATGGAATCTCTTCTTATTACATCGATGCTCAAGACGCCCAAAAAGACGAAGCCTTTAAGGCGATGCTAAAAAATCCATCCATCATCAAAAACGTCAACGACGCCAAGCGAATGGAAGTGGGTCTTCATCGCCTTGGAATCGAAATCCAAGGGATTGGTTTCGATATCCTTTTGGCGGCCTATTTAATCAATAGCAACGTCACCGACCGCCCCGACATCGTCTATTCTTCCTTCGGGGTAGACGTTTCTTCTTCTGCCCCCTCCTTGCTTTTTGATGTCGATCATTCCGAAGGGTTAGGAAAAGAGGCCTTCTATGCTTTGAAATTAGAGCAAACGGCATTGGACGAGCTTGAAAAAGCGGATGCGCTTCGTCTATTTAGGGAAATCGAACTCCCGTTAAGCCATGTCTTAGCCCAAATGGAAATCGAAGGATTCCCGTTAAAAGCCGATGAACTCGAGGAAATCGGCAAAGAATATCGAAATAAAAAAGACCAACTTGAGCAAGAAATCGTTGCTTTGGCCGGTCACCCGTTCAACCCTTCTAGTCCCAAGCAAATCGCTAGCGTCCTTTATGATGAATTGGGTTTAAAAGGACCAAAATCCCGCAGCACTTCCATCGACGTTTTGAACGAACTCGTCTCCGCTCATCCGATTGTAGAGAAAATCTTAAGCTATCGGAAATACGCTAAACTCGTCGGAACTTATATCGATGGGTTACTGCCCCACATCAAAAAAGACGGAAAAATCCATACCTGCTTCAATCAAGCCCAAACCACGACCGGACGTCTTTCTTCTTCTAACCCCAACCTTCAAAACATTTCGGCGCGGGACGAAGAATCCAAATTGATTCGCAAGGCGTTCCATTATGACAATCCCAACACCTTGATTCTTTCCTTGGATTACGGCCAAATCGAATTACGAATTTTGGCTGCGTTATCTCATTGTCAGGACTATATTGACGTCTTTGAGTCTGGGCGAGACGTTCATAGTGAAACGGCAAGGAAAATTTTCCATTTGCCACCAGACGAACCCGTTCCCCACGAATTCCGTAGAAAAGCCAAGGCGATCAACTTTGCCATTGTTTACGGAACAACGGCTTTCGGATTAGCCGAGCAAATCGGAGGAACGCCGAAAGAAGCCAAGGACATCATCGACCACTTCAATCGCGAATATCCTGAAATTGCCGAATTCTCTTCTGCCGTTTTGGAAGGGGCTGAACGCGATGGTTATGTAACCACCATGTTTGGCAGACGCCGTTATCTCCCCGATTTAAAGGATGCAAACTATGCCAAGCGCGAAGCGGCCAAGCGAGCCGCCCTTAACGCTCCCGTCCAGGGAAGCGCAGCCGATTTAATCAAGATTGCCATGCTAAAAGTCGATGAATTCTTATCGAAAGGCCATTATCGTTCCAAGATGGTCCTTCAAATTCACGACGAATTGCTTTTCGCCTTAGACGCTTCTGAATCTTCCTCCCTCATCCCGGAATTAAAAGCAATCATGGAAAACGCCGTGAAGTTGCCGGTCAAATTAACCGTAGAAGGAAACGCCGGCAAATCCTGGTTCGATGCAAAGGATTGATCTATGCCTGAACTTCCTGAAGTTGAAACGGTACGACGCATTCTCTCTTCTTTTCTAGAGGGCATCACCATTTTAAAAGTCCATATTTATCGGGCCGCCAATATCGTTAGCGGAGCCCTTTCTTTTCCCAAGCAAGTGGAAGGAAAAAAGATCCTATCGGTTTCTCGAAGAGGAAAATATCTTCTTTTCAACCTTGATGACGGGAGTCTCATCCTTTCCCATTTGCGAATGGAAGGGAAATATTTGGAGGTGCCACTTTCTTATCCAAAATCCCCTTATGACATTTTGGATTACGAATTATCTTCTGGCACGCGCTTAGTTTATCAAGACACCCGTAAATTCGGGACGATTGCTTATTACCCAAGCAGGGCTGAGGCATTTAAATCATCGCCCCTTGCATCTTTAGGCCCCGAACCCTTTGATCTATCCGATGAAGAATTTTATTCCCGAATTCACCTTGAAAAAGGACCCATCAAAAAAGTCTTGATGGATCAAACCATCCTTGCGGGAATTGGTAACATCTACGCGGACGAGTCGTTGTTTGCCTCTTCGATTCATCCTAAAACCAAGGCCTACGACCTGGATCTTGCTTCGGCAACACGCTTATTAGCAAATATTCAGCGGATTTTGCAAGAAGCCATCCAAAAAGGAGGGAGCACCATCCGAAGTTACCATCCTCAGCAGGGGGTGGACGGAAAGATGCAAAACGAATTGCAGGTCTATTCTAAGCGCGGCCAGCCTTGCCCTCGTTGCGGAACCCCCTTATCGAAAATCCACCTAGAAGGGCGGGGAACCACTTTTTGTTTTCGTTGCCAAAAGGCGATTCACCGGCCTTTCGTTTTGGGAATCACCGGACCAATCCACGCGGGAAAATCGACCGCGGCCGCCTATTTTAGAAGCCAAGGTTACCATTATTTTGACGCGGACAAAGCCGTGTGGGAGCTATACGAAGATTACAAAGTGCAAAAAGAAATTCAAAAAATCGCCGGCAAAAAGACGGTCAAAAAAGGAAAAATCGACAAAGCGGAATTACGTCATGTCCTCTCTTCCTCTCCTGCTAAGCGAAAGAAAGTGGAGCAGTTGCTAGACCCCTTGCTGGTCGAAAGAGCCAAAAATCAAATCGCGTCTTTAACGGAAAAAGACAAAATTTTGCTCGATGTCCCGCGCCTTTTCTCTTCGGGATTAGGGGATTGCTGCGACGCGACCATTTTAATCGAATCGCATCCAGAAAAAAGGAACCAAAGGCTCTTAGACGAAGGAAGGGATGCGACAAGGCTCATGAAACTCAATTCCTCTTACCCATTGAAGCAAGTTCAAAAACAAGTCAATTTCATCGTCGATAACAATGGCTCTAAAGAGGATTTCTATCAAAAATTAAAGGCGTTGTCCCTTTAACGGCGGCGAGAGGATCCCGATAAATCCAAGGAGGAAATATCGAATTCTTTTTCGCATAAATCCAAAAGAAGGTTTTCTAGTTGGCGAGCACGCGCCGGTCCAATGGTATATTGGTACATCGAAGCGATTTCCTGGATGGAAAAATCACTGGAAAAGCAGGTGATAAGACCTCTTTTGGCTCTTTCGTTTAATAAAGGATAAAGAATATTGCTATACCCATATCCCGTTTTGTCCTTATTTTCGTTGCCAAAATCATCCAAAACAAGAACCGCGCAGTTTTGATATTTTTCGAATTCCAAATCGAAGCGGGCTTTATCGCGAATATTCAAGTCTTGAAGCCATTTAAGAAATAGAGCCGTGTCGCAGAAAGCCACGGGCGAGATTCCTTTATTCACAAAGTCGTTGCATAAGCAGGCGAGCATAAAGGTACGACCACTTCTCCGGGTTCCTTCTACATAGAGCCAGCGAGAAGAAAGGCCAAGTAACAAATCCGCGCAGACCTTCATGGCCGGAATTTTCTTCGCCGTCCTCGAAACATCGTGCTGGACAGTCATATCCATCCAATCCAGTGGAAAGTCTCTACGTAAAAAGCTTTTGGTGTAGGCTTCTTGTTTCTTGGCCAAATCACAAAGACGGAATTTCGGTTCTACCAGCCCATCTTCATAGGTCAAATACATTTGATAATGGGGCATCAACTTCTGGCATTGGTCGTAACCAGGGCAGTTTTCGCATTGGTCGAGGTCTTTTTGATAATCGAGCAAAGGGGCCAACGCGACTTTAGTTTGGGCATAAGAAAGCTTGAAATCATCGTGAATCACTTTGTAAACACGCGGATCCGTCTTCAATTTGTTCAGCGCATCCGAAAGCAAATCCGAGGACGGGGCAGCGCCTTGGTCCTTCAATTTTTTGGCAGTAGATTTTACGTATTGATCGATTTTATATTCACTCATTTTTGATAGGCTTTCTCGAAAAGGGCGTCCAATTCTTCGTTGCTGATTGTTTCTTCCCCATCGGTAGAACGAACTGCAGCTGAATCTTGGGGCTTTTCTTCTTCCTTATTATAGGGCGTCCGTTTCTTTCTCGCTTCTCGAATTTGCGAATTCAAATATTCCATGGCATCCCGGGAAGTCGTAATATTGGCGCGGACAAGGGAGGCCCCGATTTTTTCCGCCAAAGGCTTGGACAAAACGTTGTTATTCGTTTGGAGAATGTAATCTACCAGCGCATTGCATGCTCCCGAAGATAACCCGATATCAAAAGTTAAGGCTTCTAGAATTTTCAAATCGGAAGTGGCGGGGCGATGGTTATTTTGTTTTAAGGAAAGCCACTTGGCTGGAGGCACTTCATCCATCAGGCGAATTTTCTTCGCAAGGTCCGAATCCCCGTGCACAGCACTTTTCGTTCCTTCTCGGTGCAAATAAGAAACCTTCATGCCATCGCGGCATTTCCGCAAAAATCCTTGACGATCCAATCGAGTTCCATACGGGAAAGAAACGTGTAAGCAGTCGGAGGCAAATTCCCCCAATGTTCCGCTAGGATAAGCGTATAAAGCCCCCATTTTCTCACAGAAATCCATTTCCTCCTGGGAGAGCAAATTTCCTTTAAAACCATTGTTACCCAGTGCAGACAAAAAGACAGAGGAATCAAAGGAAGTCTCTATTTTCTTCGGCCCGTCCCCGATGGCGTCTATCCGCGAATTCAAATAAACGGGATCGTTGTAATCCGGTTGGAAATACGCTTCGAACTTCTCAGAGATATCTTTCCCGCCTTTTGGGGTTGCATCCAAAAGGTAACGGCTTTGTACTTTCTTGTATTCCTCTTCGCCTAGAATCGAATGCAAGGTGCCTGATAGCAAAACGTCTCCTAAAAAGTCTTTCGGAGAAGCAGGCGCGAAAACTTGGAAATAAAAAATCCCACGGCCATTGGACCCTTTTTCATAGGATGTCTTTAACAATCCGATGGCTTCTAAGGGGCGTCTACTGGCTTGAATATCGGAGAAGGTCATCCCCGTTTTCTTGCGGAGTTCATCCCCAAAATGGACGAGGTCGGCTTGGTTGCCTTCCGCATATAAAGCAAAATAAAGCCCCAATGCCTGGCTGCCAATTAATGGTAAATAAAGTTCGGACAGTGAAGCAAGGGATCCTTCTCCTAACAGGCCACACTTTTGAACGGAATAGATATCTTGGGAACCAAACGTTTGCATGGCTTATATCCTACTACATAACCAAACAAACAAAAACAAAAATATGGCTTGCCATCGGATGTTTTTCTAGTTTTCCACAGGGATTATCCCCATAAAACCTTACCATTTTGAGTTTTCCACATTTTAATTGTGGATAACCTTTTAACCTGCCAGGAAAGTGCTTTCTATTCCACAATGAAAAAGACTATATCCTTTCTCTATACACGCGCGCCCACGAAAGGGTTTATAATGTTTTCGATTTCGGGTTCATTCCGAAAGTTCGAGGTAATAATATGATTCACAAAATCGGTGTTCTCACCTCTGGCGGCGATGCCCCAGGTATGAACTGCGCCATCCGTGCGGTTGTTCGCGCGGGACTCCGTTATGGCTTAGAGGTCTACGGCATCATGGACGGATACAAGGGTCTCGTGGAAAATGACATCCACTTGATGGACCGCCACTCCGTCTCTGACATCGTCAACCGTGGCGGAACGATTTTGGGAACCGCCCGTTTAAGGGAATTCAAAGAAGAAAGCGTCCGTCAAATCGCGGTTAATAACCTTCGCGAGCGCGGCATCGATGCTTTGATCGTCATTGGTGGCGACGGCTCCTACATGGGCGCTAAAAAATTAACCGAAATGGGCATCAACTGTGTTGGGCTGCCAGGAACCATCGATAACGATATCGCTTCGACGGATTACACGATTGGTTTCGATACTTGCTTAAATACAATCATTGACTGCGTCGATAAAATCCGTGATACGACCACTTCTCACCAACGCTGCGCCGTGATTGAGGTCATGGGCAACCATTGTGGCGACCTAGCCTTGTTCAGCGGACTTGCCGAAGGGGCGGAAATGATTATTACCCCTGACCACCCGATTCCCGAAGACGAAGTCATGGCTTCTCTTAAAAAGCTTTACGCTGAAAAAAGAAAACGCGCCATCGTCGTTGTATCGGAAAAAATTTATCCGGATATCCACGCCTTTGCCGATCGCATCAGCAAAGAAACCGGCTTCGAAGCCAAGGCGGAAGTCCTTGGACGCGTCCAACGCGGCGGATCCCCCAGTGCTTTCGACCGTGTGTTGGCTGCTCGCTTCGGTGCTTACGCCGTGGATTGCCTTTTGGAAGGAAAGGGCGGAATCTGCGTCGGACTCGTCAATAATAAAATCGTCCAATACGATATTTACGAAGCCCTCCAATTACCGCGCGACAAACATCCATCCATGCTTCGCTTGATCGACATTCTCAAATAAGAAAACCCAGGGCGCTTCAAGCGCCTTTTTCTAGGGCATAACGGAGGCTCTATTTATGCTGCATAACATTGAAAAGAAAACGAAAATTATCGCTACAATCGGTCCGGCTACCGATAACCCCAAATCCATCCTCGAGCTTTATAAGGCTGGCATGAACGTCATGAGAATCAATTTTTCTCACGGCGATTATGCGGAGCAACTCAATAAAATCGTCATTGCCCGCGATTATGAAAAACAAGGCATTTATATCCCAGTGGCCTTGGATACCAAAGGACCAGAAATCCGCACAGGTTTAATGAAGGACGGCAAGGTCCCCGTTCACGAAGGCCAAATCATGCGCATCAGCATGAAAAATCGTTTAGGGGACGCGGACGGATTCTCCGTCACCCACGAAAATCTCATCGATGACGTGACAATTGGCAGCCACATCCTCATCGACGACGGCAATTTGGACTTGCTGGTCAAAGAATTAGATCACGATAAAAATGAAATCGTCGTCGAAGCCCAAAACAATCACGTTCTCAAGGATCAAAAAGGCGTGAATTGCCCCTTCTCTCGTCTCTCCATGCCCTATATTTCGCCCAAGGACGAAGCCGACTTAAAGTTTGGGTGCGAACATCATGTGGACGCCATCTTCGCTTCCTTCGTCCGTCGCCCCGAAGATATCGTGGACTTGAAGGCGATTCTTAAAAAATACGGGGATCCCGATATTCCTGTCTTTGCCAAAATCGAAAACCCAGAAGGCTTAGAAAAAGTCGATCAAATCATCGAAGCTGCCGATGGAATCATGGTGGCGCGTGGTGATTTGGGCGTAGAAATTCCTCCTGAAGATGTCCCAGTTGCCCAACGCCATATCATTGCCCAATGCAGAAAACGGGGGAAACCCGTTATCACGGCAACTCAAATGCTTGATTCCATGGTCTCTCACCCCCGTCCCACTCGTGCCGAGGTTTCTGACGTGGCAACCGCTATCGAAGAAGGAACCGATTGTGTCATGCTTTCGGCCGAAAGTGCTTCTGGAGACTATCCAGTTGAAGCCGTTACGATGCAAGCTCGCATCGCAGCGAAAATGGAACAATATCTCGATTATGAAAAACTAGCCAAGGAAGCCTTTGATACCTCGGATAAAACCAATAACGACGCGATTTCTAACGCCGTCGCTAATACCGCGTTACTCATTGGAGCTAAGCTGATCGTCAATTTCACCGAAACCGGAAAATCCAGCGCTCGCATTTCGAAATCTCGTCCTTGCTGCCCCATCATCTCGGTGACCAATCATCGCGCAGCCGCGATGTGCGGAGCGTGGCAATGGGGAGTCTACCCCGTTCTTCTTAAAACGGATCGTTTGCCTGATTTCATCGAAGAAATGGAAGTCATCGCATTGAAGATTGCCCGCGATCTCGGCATCAAAGAAGGAAGTCCCATCCTGATGAGCGGTGGTACTCCTACTGGCGCTGGAAAAACCAACTTCATGCGCATTCTTACCGTCAATAAGATCCGTGAAATTGAATAAAAGCCATCTTTCGATGGCAGGAATCCTTCAACGAAAAGCAACGTCAAATCGTTGCTTTTTTATTAATGACTTTTTCTAAAAAAGGCAGGAAGTAAGTGGAAATCATGTCGAAACCAAGGGTCCCAAGAAAGAATCCGAAGGTGACATCGCTTAAATTGTGCGCGCCACGGACGATGCGGCTTAACGCCACACAAACGCCCAAAACGTAGAAAGCAATTCGAACGTAGATTTCTTTTCCTTTTAATTTAGGAACGAAAGAAGAAATCATGCAGATGGACATGGCCCCAATGAAATTCATCGTATGGCCGCTAGGAAAACTATAGAATTCTTCCTTTCCCCATTTCGAGATTCCTAAGCTTGCCATGGCGTTATTCACCGTTGCTTCTCCAAGAGCCTCGGGGGAATAGGAAGAAAAACTCCACCAACCATTGATGCTCCAAACGGGTTTCCAATAACTTCCCGCCGCTTCTTCTCCAAACAAAGCAACAAGAGTTCGATATCGAGGACGAAGCCAAAGCATTTTCAGCCCTTGCATCGTCACCAATAACGACGCATACAAAGCAAGGACGAACAAACCAAAAACAAAGGCATCCTTGGCAGATTCTTTGGAAACTAGCCAAGCCCAAGGGGCACCTAGCCCCAAGAATGCCAATCCATAAATCAATTTAAAATAAGCAGGGAACGCATTTTCCCCAACGCGGCAGGTCACGCGGTTAAGAAGCTTTAGAAAATGGCTTCCTCCATAATAGGAGACAAATAAGGTAACCATTCCAATTCCAATCGTTAAAAAGACATCTGCGACTTTATTTTTGAAGTGAGGATGGAAACGAAATATCAAAGCGCAGGCGAAAATTAAAATCAAATAGGCGGGGATTTCAGCGCTCATTTCTCCAATTTGGCCAAACAAATTGGTTGGGGCATATAATCCTTGGGTAATGGGAAAATCCAAAAATAGGCTTACCACCAGGAAAATGCCAAGAAGAGAGTAAATGCAAATGCGTTCGTATTTTTTCATTGGCCTATTGTAACGCAAACCCCCCAAATGGAAAAGCGCCCCCGAAGGAGCGCTCCATTCTGCTTAAGAAAGAGAATTACTTATTGAAGCGGAAGGCCTTGATGCCGGGATAAACAGCATTTTCGCCAAGCTCTTCTTCAATGCGGAGAAGTTGGTTGTATTTGGCAACACGTTCCGTGCGGTTCGGGGCACCAGTCTTGATTTGACCCGCGTTGAGAGCAACGACGAGGTCCGCAATCGTGGTGTCTTCGGTTTCGCCAGAGCGGTGGGAAACAACCGCGGTCCAGCCGGCGTTCTTCGCCATCTTGATGGCGTTGATCGTTTCGGTGAGGGTGCCGATTTGGTTGAGTTTGATCAAAACAGAGTTGGCAACGTCCTTTTCAATGCCTTCCTTGATGATCTTGGTGTTGGTGACAAAGAGGTCATCGCCGATGAGTTGGATCTTCTTGCCAAGCTTATCGTGGAGCTTCTTCCAGCCTTCCCAGTCGCCTTCGGCCATACCATCTTCAAGAGAGATAAGCGGGAATTCGTTGGCGAGTTTGGCCCAGTGACGGATCAATTGATCGGAAGTATAGGTCTTGCCGGATTTCGGTTGATGATAGATGACTTGTCCATCTTCGCTCTTTTCGCCCTTGGCCCATTCGGAGGCAGCGGCGTCCATGGCGAGCATGAAGTCTTTGCCAGGAACATAGCCGGCTTTTTCAATGCCTTCCATGATGAGGGTGAGAACTTCTTCATCGGAACCATGCTTGGTGTTCGGGGCGAATCCGCCTTCATCACCAGCACCGGTGGAAAGTCCGCGTTCCTTGAGGATTTTCTGCAAAGCGTGGAAGACTTCGGTGCACCAACGAAGCGCTTCGTTCCAAGTGGAAGCGCCAACCGGCATGATCAAGAATTCTTGGGAATCGATGTTGTCGTCCGCGTGAGCACCGCCGTTCATGATGTTCATCATCGGAACGGGGAGAGTGTTGGCGCTGGTTCCGCCAATGAAGCGATAAAGCGGTTCGTGGAGGGAAATAGCGGCAGCGTGGGCGGCAGCAAGCGAAACGGCAAGGATCGCGTTCGCACCGAGTTTGGATTTATTTTCGGTGCCGTCGAGTTTGATCATCGTCTCATCGACGAGGAAGGTGTTGCGAGCATCGAGGCCAATTAAAGCCGGGGCAATGATTTCGTTGATGTTCTTAACAGCGGTCAAAACGCCTTTTCCGCCATAAACGGATTTGTCGCCATCGCGAAGTTCGAGAGCTTCACGGGTGCCGGTAGAGGCGCCAGAAGGCGAAGCGCTGCGACCAACAGTGCCATCGGCAAGGGTCACTTCCGCTTCAACGGTTGGATTGCCGCGGGAATCGATGATCTGGCGGCCATAGACTTTGACAATTTTGGTGTCCATGTTTTTGAATTTTCTCCTTTAAACGATTGTTTGTTTCTACAATCGGACGTGAATTATTATAGGCTTCTACGCGCCTACGCGCAAAGAATACCGATATACGGGAAGGAATTTAGCTTCAAAGCCCCGTTTTCCAATAAAAAGATGCGCTTTATCGCAATTTTTGACATAATGATAAACAACAAAGGAACCCATGTATGAAAAAAGCAACGTTTATTGTTTCTCTTATTGAAGGAATCCTAAACATCGGGGCTGCGATTGCCGCCGTCATTTATGGATTCGTCTTCATCGTCATTCATGGTATTGGCGAGGGAATTGGAAATGCTGCTGGTGGAGAAGGGGTAACCACATCCCCCGAAGCCATGATTTTAGGCTATTGCTTAATCGTGGCAGGCGGCCTGCTAATTCTTGGAGCGATTTTTAGTTTCATTATTGCTGGAATTTGTAAAAAATCTCCTGCCAAAAAAAGTTCCCTAAGAACCTTGGGAATCCTTAACATCCTATGCTTAACCCCGGTTTCCGGCATTATGAGCATTGCTTGCGCTGCAAAGGAATAGCAATAGTCGGTCAAATCGATATAATGATTAACAAATAAAGGAGTTTTTATGAAAAAAGCCACGTCGATTGTTTCTTTAATTCAAGGAGTCCTCAGCTTCATCGGAGCGGGTATTTGCCTTATCTGCCTCTTTGTTTTGGTTTTTAACCAAGCCGAAGCCTTGCAGGCCCTGCAAAATCAAGGAGCGACGGAATCAGATATTGCCGCAGCCGCTGCCACTTTTGCTGGCGGCATCGCCGCTTGCATCTATAGCATTATCGCCTGCGCAGTCAGCGGCGTTCTTTGCTTCGTGATTCGCGCCCAAGCCAATAAACCAGTCCCGCCCCGCGGAACGCTCATCGCGTTGGGTATTCTAACCATCATCTTCTCCGGCGTCCCTGCAGGCGTCCTTGCCATTGTTCTTGGCGCAACGCAAGACAAATAAAACAATCCAAAGAACAAAAATTGGCCGAACTTGGCCAATTTTTTATTCGACTTTTTCCAGGTAGGTATCGGGGTTCTCGGGGTCATAGAGCTCATTCGCCCACATGATCGCAACCGCATCTTCGTTCCCAATATTTTTAATGGAATGCGTATATCCTGCCGGGATATCCACGACTTGCAGACGGTCTCCCGAACAAACAAAACGGTGGATCGTATTCTCCCCTATTTTTCGCAAAGCGATTTGGCAAGTTCCCGAAACCACCAAGAATTTTTCGTTTTTGAGATGATGGTAATGGTTGCCCTTCGTGATTCCTGGATGAGCAACGTTTACAGATACTTGACCAAAATTCGGTGTTTTTAAAAATTCGGTAAAACTCCCCCGTTCATCCGTATGAGAAGATAAGTCATAAACAAACTCTTCCGGTTCTAAGTAGGTTAAATAAGTGCTGTAGAGTTTTTTGGCAAAACCTTCTTGGGGTGATAGCATCCCTTTGGAACGTATTTCGGGGAAGTTTTGAATCAAATTCGCGACTTCTTGGAGATTTTTTTCATCATGGGGCTCTACGTAATGGATGGCATCATCACAGGCCACTTCCCCTTTTAAAAACCGTTCAAATTCTTGGCAAATATCATCGATAAAAACAAAAGGAATCGCAGGATTTTCAGGATTGACTTCGATGGGCTTGCCGTGAGCAATTTGATAGCACCAAGTCGCAATGACGGAATTATAAAAAGGGCGGCACCCTTTTCCGTAGACGTTATAAAGACGGTAAATGCAAACGGGGTGATTCTCTTTCTTGGAAAATTGAAAAATCATATCTTCCGCCGCTTTTTTGCTAGCCCCATAGGGATTTTGTTTTTCGGCTTGGATTGAGGAGGTAAATAAAAGGGGGATTTTCTTTTTCGAGGCCGCCACTTCTTCTAGCAAACGTTTCGTGAAAAACACGTTGCCATCTAAGAATTCTTCTGCTTTTAACGGGCGATTAACCCCTGCAAAATGAAGAATGGCATCGGCTTGCTTTAGCAAGGCTGGAAGTTCGTCCGGGCGATTATCGATATCATAGGGAAGAATGGTATATCCACGCGCGGAAAGATAAAGGGAGATATTCCTCCCCAAAAACCCCTTTGCACCGGTAATTAAGACGTTCACCGCGGTTCCACCTTCGTTTCTGGACCCATTTCACGAGGATCTTTTTCTACGCCCTTCAGCCAGGTGTGCCGGTTGATTTTATCCACGTTATTTTGAATAGCTTCGACCACAAGGCGAGAAACATCTTCATTTTCATAGTCGGGAACAATGCTTAAGTTATTTCCAGGTCTATGGATTTCTAGAGCCTTATCCATTGCAGGGCGAATCGTTTCGTAATCGACTCCCCCAATGGCGATGCTACCGTGAATCACCCCTTCTTGACGTTCGGTGGATGTCCGAATCAAAACCCCGGGGAAATCCAAAAGGGAACTTTCTTCCGTCAAGGTTCCTGAATCGCTTAGCACGCAATAAGCATGCTTTTCTAAGCACACATATTCGAAGAACCCAAAAGGTTTTGCATCCACAAAATAGGGGCTCAAAGCAAAATGACGTTCTTCCAAGCGTTTTCTCGTTCTAGGGTGAACCGAGAAAATCACCGGTATCTTAAATTCCTCGGCAATGCGATTCAAAGACGGGAAGATTCGATTGAATTTCGAAGGAATATCCACATTTTCTTCCCGATGACAGGAAACAAGAAGGTATTTTTTCTTTTCTAATCCAAGGCGAGCGAGGATATCCGAATGCTTAATTTGGCCTTGGTGGGCGTTTAACACCTCACGCATCGGGGAGCCCGTCTTCAGCATAAATTCAGGATCGATACCTTCGTGAAGCAAATTGGAATAGGCGTAATCCGAATAGGGCATATTAAAATCAGCGATATGGTCAACAATGGTGCGGTTCGTCATTTCAGCGACCGACCAATCCCAGCACCGATTCCCTGCTTCCATGTGGAAGATGGGGCATTTGAGCCTTTTAGCAGAAATTGCACTTAACGCGGAATTGGTATCCCCTAAAACCAAGATGCAATCAGGGTTTTCCTTTTGAATCAACTCGTAACTTTTCTCCAAAACGGCCCCCATGGTTTGTCCGAGGTTTTTTCCAGCTACCCCCAAATAATAATCCGGGTGGCGAAGGCCTAATTCTTCGAAGAAAATCTCATTCAATTCATAATCGTAATTTTGTCCCGTGTGGACAATTTTTTGATCGAAGGCTTTGTCGCATGCCTTCATGACTTCCGACAAACGAATAATTTCAGGACGCGTTCCCAAAATCGTTAATAGTTTCAGGCGTTTTTGTGTACTCATGGTCGATATTTTAGCCCACAAGCCTTGAATCATAAAGGGCGGACTCCTAAATTATTAGTCATGAACAAATTTCACGTTGGAGATAGCGTCCTCACTTACGTAGAACGGGGAGTAGCCAAAGAAGGCGATTGCGGGAGAATTGACGCGATTCACCCCAAGACCAATTCCTACATCGTCGGATTTTATGCAACCGAAGACGCCTGTATCGGTTCCTATGAATTCTACGAAGACGAATTGTCTTTATTAGACGAAAAGCCTTCGCCTACCCCTTTTCATAAAGGAGATATCGTCGAGACTTTAAAAGAACAATGTGGCATAGAAAAAGGAAGGAGAGGAGAAATCGTCGATATCTTTCCCTCCACCCAAGGGGCGGCGGTACATCTGGAGAATTCTCCCTACATCCTTCCTTATGGTTTTCAAGAATTAAAGCTCGTTCAAACTCATTCGCACATCGAAACGAATTCGCCCATCAAGTCGTAGACGAAGGCCGAAGTGATTTTAACCTTCACCAAATCGCCTTCTTTCAAAGCGACCGGGCTATGGAAAACCACGGATCCATCGATGTCATCAGGGGCATTCCAAGCGCAGCGGAATAAATATTCCCCTTCGTTTTTCCCTTTACCCGTAACGATGCCTGGATAAATTTTTCCCACCTGTTTCTTCGCTTGTTCATAAGCGATTTTACGTTGGATTTTCATGAGTTCGGCTTTGCGGGCTTCCTTTAAATCCTCGGGAATTTGGTCAGGGTAATCATAGCTCGCCGTCCCCTCTTCTCGAGAATAAGTAAAGCACCCCATATGGTCAAAGCGAACGCGCTTCAAGAATTCGATCGTTTCTTTTTGATCCTCTTCATTTTCTCCTGGGAAACCGGAAATGAGCGTGGTACGGAGGATGGCATCAGGGCAAATTTCACGGATTTTATCAAATAATTCCAAGGTTTTATTCGCATCGGCGTGACGGCGCATGGCCTTGAGCAAATGGTCACTGGCACATTGAACGGGGATATCAAAATAATGGGCAATTTGTTTGCTATCGGCGATTAAATGAATCAATTCATCGCTGATTTCGCTGGGATAAAGATACAAAAGGCGAATGGAAAAGAAACCAATGGCTTCGATTTCCTTCAGCAAATCCACGATATTGGGTTTTTGATGGGGGAAATCAATGCCATAATTCGTCGTATCTTGCGAAATAAGGGAGATTTCCTTTACCCCGTGCCGATAAAGATCCCGAGCTTCTTCTAGAATCTCTTCGAAGGGGCGAGAATGGAAACGGCCACGAATATAAGGAATCGCACAGAAAGAGCAGAAATTATTGCACCCTTCCGAAATCCTTAAATAGGCGCAATAGGGGGCGGTAGAAACGACGCGACGAAGCGGGTTCATCGGCAAAATCCCATTTTCTCCCGTTAATTCTTCCAAAACTTTCGGCAGCTCATCATAGTTGGAGATTTTCACAATTGCGCTGGCTTCCGGCAATTCCTTCACGAGGTCATCGTAATAGCGTTCGGCCAAGCATCCAACCACGACGATTTTGGCTCCGTATCCCGCCATTTCAAAAATGGTTTGGATGGATTCTTCTTTCGCGGATTCGATGAAGCCGCAGGTATTGACGATGATCAAATCGCTTTCCTGCGGATTATTGCTAAGCAAAAAGCGATCGCGAGGGAACATCGCAAGCATCATCTCGCTATCGATGAGGTTTTTCGCGCAACCTAAACTAACTAACCCTACTTTAATCATGCAACCCTCCCACTGGCAACGAATGCTTTTTGCCAGAAATTTAACTTTTCTTCGACTTTCTTCCAATCAGAGATTCGATACGTCCAATTGATGGAATTTAACGTGGAAGGCTCATTGATGCGAGCCTCGATTCCTTCTTCCAGCAAATCAGGCAGCGACAAGATGAACCATTTCGCCTTCTTTTGCAAACCATAAGCAATGAGTCTTTCCACCGGAGTACCCTTCGTAAAGCCTTTTTTCTTCAACGCATCCAGCCATTCTTCTTGTTTTTCCTTTTCTAAGGCTTCGAAGAAGGCTCGCGTTGGTGCATTATCGTGCGTCCCAAGATAACAAACGGAATTTTCTTCGTTCCAAGGATTCGTTTTTTGAATTTCGGCATCCTCGAACGTGAATTGGATCACATCCATCCCAGGGAAGGAGAATTCATCTCGAAGTTCGAGAACTTCCTTTCTTAATAAGCCTAAATCTTCTGCGACGAGCCGCTTTTGCAAAGACGGTTTCTCTAAAAAGAGGGTCTCAAAGAATTCTTTGCCCGGTGCTTCGATCCACTCTCCCGTCACGGCATCATGACTAGAGGAAGGAATTTTCCAGAAGGTGTCAAAAGCCCGGAAATGATCCAAGCGAAGCAAATCATAAATGGAAGCATTCTCGATCAAACGATTCTTTAAGAAAGAAAATCCATCCTTCTTCATCTTGTCCCAATCATAAATCGGATTTCCCCAGCGCTGCCCCGTTGCCGAAAAATAATCGGGAGGAACCCCGGCGACAAACGAGGGGGATAAATGGTCATCGGTAAGAAGGAATTGGTCTTCATGTATCCAAACATCCAAAGAATCAAACCCCACGTAAAAAGGCAAATCCCCGAGAATCAACACGCCTTTTTTCTTGGCATAGCGGTGTAAGGCCTCATATTGACGGTAAGCCAACACCTGAAGATAAATCTCAAAAAGGGCCTCTTCTTGGATTTCCTTGGAATAAGGGCGTGGCGACAACCAATGTTCCCAAGAAGTTTGGTAATGATGGCGAAGCGCGGAAAATACTCCCCAAGCTTCCGCCCAATCCTTTTCCTTTTTGAAACGTTCAATCTCCTTCATCGCTTTTTCCTTATTTTGAAGGAAAGCTTTCTTCAATTCTTTTCTTTTATAAGCGTGCATCGCTTCGTAATCGATGCGATCAGAAGAGAGAGGGAACGGAACAAAAGAAGATAAGAGCCCCTCTTCATAAAGCCCTTCCAAACTGATAAATTGCTCATCCAAGGCAAAGGAACTATAAGGCTGATAAGGGGAATGGCCATAGCCAATGGGGTTTAAAGGCAAAATCTGCCAAATTTTAATCCCATGGGAGGAAAGCAAATCGACAAATTGATAAGCTTCTTTTCCAAAAGTCCCCACCCCTTCTTGTCCCGGAAGGCAAGTTAAAGGAGACAAAATCCCTAAAGTGCGGTCATTTTTGTTCTTTTTCATCGTGTTATTGCTCCTTTCCTCTTCGCGGATTTATATCGTCTCATTTTGAGCTTTTGTTTCCATTCTTCGAAGTCCATCCGGTAATGGCGTTTTTCGTATTTATAGCAGAGCCAAGGGCCGAATAAGGCCGTCGCAATATAGAGGGGAATCAACATATAAATCACGGGGACGAAGCAAAGCTCGCCGTCGGAATTATGATAGGTTTGAAGGCCAGGGATCATCAGCTTATAAACCCAGCCAAGAGCCCCATCAAATTGACGCATCGGCCCAAAGGTGAAGGATTGATTCACAAAACAATCTCGGTCGGAGAATTGTTCCCAAGTCGAGGGCCATCCGGGAAAATGCAGCACAAAACCCAGGAATACGCCGTTTAAAAAGACCACTCCGTTGACGGCGGTAAACATCAAAGGAATCGCCCAAAGCCGATGGTAATCCAACCGATGGAGTCCTTCTTCTACCATCAAGTATCCCCCGATGACAAGCGGGGCGTGGCAGCCATAGAAACGTAGTACTTCCAAGAAGGAATCAAGATCGCCTAGGTCCCGTCCTAACGCGCCGGTAGGAACCAAATAAACCATGATTCCACTGACGATGCCGACATAAAAAAGGTAATCCTTTAAATAGTCGTTTCCAAAAACGAAAACAAAAGGGCTAATGACTATCAAAATCGCGCAAAAATTCTCAAGGCTGCTGCTTCCCAAAGAATTGGGCAAGCGTGAAATATAATAAGGATTGAATTGTTTGAGGAAATGAAGGGCGAAATTGCTCCAATATAGAATCAAGAGCAAGTTTCGGGTAAATTCCTTTCCAAACCTTCGGCAAAGAGATCGCGTCCCAAAAACCAGGGCGATAAGAAGCAGAATAAAAAGGAAATAAAGGGTGTTACCAAAAGCAACCCCTATATATACCTTTCCGCTTCCAATCCCCCACCTCATGAGTTTAGCCCTGAACGATAGTTGGCCCCGTTGGCAAAATCGTCACGGGGTGAACGTTGCTCGCTCCGTATCCTTTTTCCATATGGTCGCGGAAAGCGGGGGTTTGTTCCTTTAAAGTAAAGCAAAGAATCGAACCGGCGAATCCTCCGCCCATAATGCGGCAAGCTCCTCCTTGAATAGCGGTTTTAGCATAATCAATGGCCTGTTGCGGGCTATTTTGATAAATTCCGGGCGGCATCGTGTTGGCCAACAAGGTTTCGCTAGAAGCTTCCGATCCGCGAATCGCGTCGAGGAAGGCCTCCGTTTGGTGATGAAGGATAGCTTCTTTGGCAGCGAGAACGCGCGCGTTTTCGTCAAAGAAATGCTGGGCACGCAATTTGGCCCTTTCGCTGACCCCTTCGCAGGGTTGAGCGATTTTCTGTGCAAATTGACGGGCATCCACATCGCGAAGCACTTCTTTTCCAAACACAATCCGAGCCACGGATTTCATGTCAGAGGGAATCGAGGCATACAAAGGGGTGAGATTCGCGTGGCTTGAGGGAGTCTGCACAAGGGTAACGTCTAGCGGCAAATCAAATCTCATCGGGTCGACGATGACGTTATCCATATCCCCAAAGTCAAGGAAGGCCACTCCGCCATAGCTTGTTCCAACTTGGTCTAGCAATCCGCTTGGCTTGCCAAAATAGACATTTTCCGCGAATTGGCCGATTTTGGCCATCGTTAACGGAGGGACCGAATCGTTATTGCAAAGATGGTCTTCGATTTTCACAATCAACGATTCAAAGCAAGCGGAGCTAGAAACTCCGGATCCCGAAACAATATCAGAGGATAACGCGGCGTTGAATCCCTGAATCGCAAACCCAAGTTCCTTCATTCGGAACAAGATTCCCTTCACGATGCCAAGAGAAGTTCCTTCTTCTTTTTTGGAATGGGTTAAATCATGAATGGAGAAGGAAAAAACTTTGAATCCTTCGCTTTTGATACAAACAATCCCATCTAGTCGCGGTTCTACCGCCGCCGTGATTCCTAAATCGCAGGAACCCACCAGGCACAAACCATGGTTATGATCGGTGTGGTTCCCCACGATTTCAAGGCGCCCATGGCTAAAGACGCAAAAGGGCTTCCCCTCCCCAAAGGTTTGGGAAAAAAGTGCCATTGCCTTTTCTTTTTGAATCATAAATTCACCTTTCCGAGGAAGCGGCTTAAACCCGCTTTCCCCTCTTTATCTTTCTTAAATACGGCAACATTATTCAAAATGCCTCGGCATACGGAAGCAAGGTATTGTTTCGTGGTCATGCCTTGATTCAATTTTTCAATCATATCCGAGAAAATATCTAAATCCGGATAATGGGAAACAGCCTCTTCCATCGACCAATGCTTCGCGGATGCTTCTTCAGCTTCTTTGCTTTGACGAACTAGACGCGCCGGGAGGATAAATAGGCCCGCCGCTTCAATGAGACCAATCCCTTCATGCTTGATATGAGCGAATTCCGGATGGGCGTGGAAAATGCCGTCAGGATAAGTTTCGTCGCAGCGGTTGTTGCGAAGAATCAGATACATTTGATAGACGCCATCGACCTTTTTGGCAAGCGGAGTCACGGTGCTATGCTGCCCGGCTTCATCGCTAGAAAGAATGGAGCACGTGGGATCATCGTAATGACGCCACGCGGTCATGATGGTTTCCGCCAAATCAAGCAATTCATCGTGAGAAGCCGACGTTATCCGAAGAACCGTGTTATAAAAATCGATTTCTTCCAATTTGCAATGGGGGAAATGAGGGCTGGGGATTTCTCGCAAGGCTTTGGCCTTAAATAAAGGCATCTCATGACGCCCCCCTTGGAAATGTTCGTGGTTGAGAATGGACCCTCCGACGATAGGAAGATCGCTGTTCGAACCGATGAAAAATCCAGGGAATTGATCAAGGAAAGATAAAAGTTTAGATAGAATGCGGCGATTCATCTCCATGGGGACATGGCGATCGAAAAGCAAAATGCAGTGTTCGTAATAATATCCATAAGGGGAATACTGCAAATACCAGTCTTCCTCATCGAGTTTTAAGGGAACGATGCGAATGTTTTCCCTTGCGGGGCGACGCGCATCGCCTTCAAAGCCTAAATTCTCTTTGCAAAGAGCGCAGGCGGGATAACCGCTTGCTTTCGCATGAACGAGTTTAGCGATGTCTTTATTGTTCTTTTCCGGTTTCGACAAGTTGATGGAAATCTCAAGGTCGGGTCCATCGACAAACGAAGCATTAAACACGATGTTCTTGTCGATTTTAGATTTTTGAACGTAATAATTGGCAATGCTAAGACGATAGAGTTCATCCAACGCTAAATCTGGAGAAACGGCGCGATTTTTTTCAAATTCGCGACCGACTTCGGAAGGGCGAGGGGAGACGAGCCCAAAAAGCCAAACGCATTCCCGTTCCGCTTCGTTCGCGTCCATCCCTTCTTTTTCCATAAAATACTGGGAAAAGGCTTCGACGTAACGATCGGGGAGGGTTTCCGAGGCAATCGCCTCTTCCTCCACCTTCCCTTCATAAGGTTGCTGAAGGCCGAAACGCTTTAACAAAAGGTTTTGGCAATAAATCGCGTCGAGAGGGGAAAGCCCAAGATGGGTTTTGGCGTAAACAAGAAATTCGGCAATGGTCTGGCTCAGCATGTTAGCATCCTTTCTTTTGGTAGAAGGTGTAGGAAATCATTCGCGACACCCCTTCTCCTTTTTTGGCAATGAGAGAGGAAGGGTCGAGCAAATCGCCAACTGGTTCAAAAGTAATGGCGCTGTGCCGGATTTCCGTATCGTTATTCAAAAGACGTTTTCCTTTTTGCGGATAATTGTCGGTATAAATTTGAAGGGCTGAGGCGTCGGTTTCTACGCGCATTCCGAATTCTTTCGATTCCAAAACCGCGCTCGGGAAGGCGCCTTGATCCAAATAGAAAGCATGGTCGTATCCTTTGGCTTTGGAATTTTTGAGTTCCTCCGCAAAAAGATCCTTCCCCACTTCTTTGGCGTGGTTGAAATCCATGACGGCATCCACTTTTTGCTTTTTAACCGGCAAAAGGGAGTCGTCATAAACTTGGAATTCCTGGCTATGAAGAGCGAGAGTATGATGAAGCACGTCTTTTTTGCCCCCAAGATTCCAATAAAGGTGGGTGGTTGGATTCCAAAGGGTATCCTGCTCGGGGCGTGCTTCAAAATAAACGTCGAATCGAGGGCGTTTTTCATAAACAAAATAACGGACCCGGAAGGGAATGGTCGCCGGAAATTCGTCCGTAGCTTCTAACGTAAGGGAGAAAACAATATCCATTCCTTCTTTTCCATTACGAATCTCGCAATCAAAAAGGCGGAAGGCGGCATTGAGAGTTCCGCTATGAAGGCTCAGCCCCGTTTCGGTCAAAGGGAGATGAAATTCTTTTCCCCCAATCAAAAAGAGCCCGTCTTTTAGCCTTCCTGCAAAAGGAGCAATCGTCTTCCCGTAAAAGGAAGCACGATCCGTGATATAGGCGTCTTTATTCATTGGGCCCGCGTTCATCACTTCCCCTTTATAAAACACCGAATAAACCCCCGCCCCAATCTGGGACAAGGTAACTTCAAGACCACAGTCGTTGGTCACGGTAAGGAAATTTCCCTTACCATGTGGTTTTAATGTGACTTTCATCGTCCATCTGCCTCCTTAAGCACTTCTTCTAATTTTTTGGCGTCCCAGAGTTCAGGAACGGGGTAAAGTGGGTTCCCTTCTTTGGCTGCGTGGGCTGCCAATATATCATAATCCCCTTTGGTTACAACGCCACCAAAATGGGCGGGGATCCCCATCTTTTGATTCATTTCTTCTATCCAGCGAATTACTTCCTCCGCCTTTTCCTTTGATGTGCCAGCCCCTTTTCTTCCAAGGGCATCATAAATCAAAGCCAAAGGAGAATAGACCGAAGAACCATAATGCTTTAAAACAAGGGGCAGCAAAACGGCGTTGGCATACCCATGGGGAATTCCATAATAGCCGCCTAAAGCATGGGCCAAGGCATGGACATAACCTACATAGGCTCGCGTGAAGGCCATACCCGCTTCGAATGCGGCTTGTTGCATATCGCGCGCCGCTGCTTCGTTTTTGGGATTTTCATAGAATGAAAGCAAACTATGGTCGATGCGGCGAATGGCGGAAAGGGCCATATCGTTCGTGAAACGAGTCGAACTTCTTCCAATATAGGATTCCATCGCGTGGGTCAAGGCATCCATTCCCGTGGAAGCGATAAGCTTGCCAGGGAGAGACATCACAAACTGCGGGTCTAAAACCGCGAAAGAAGGAACGAGCTTGGGATCGTCAATTTGGAATTTGTCATGAGTGGCACTATTAACTACTACCGCGGCCAAGGTAGCTTCCGAGCCTGTTCCTGCCGTCGTAGGAATAGCGAAGAAGAGAGGAATTTTACGATGAACATGGAGAACCCCCTTAAAGGAAGAAAGGGATTTTTTGGGATAGGCGGAGCGGATGCCGATGCCTTTCGCGCAGTCCATCGCGCTTCCCCCTCCTAACGCAATCAAGCAGTCGCAGGCTTCTTTTTGATACACCTTAAAACCGTCTTCGATGCAATCAAACGTCGGGTTAGGGACAGCGCCATCGAAACAAATCGGATCTAGCCCGGCATCCTTTAGAACCCGAAGAACCTTTTCGGGGACGCCAAGTTTAGCAAGACCTTGGTCCGTGACCAGCAAGGGGCGAGACTTCTTTTCTTTTTTAAGCTGATTCGCTAATTCCTGACACGAAGGAAGGACATTGGGCTTTGGGATTCTTAAAAAGGGCATGGCCATTTTCATGCAGAACTGAATGAATCGATAATGGTTTTTTAATAAGAAATTCATGAATGTCTCCCTTCTTTATAAAATGGGTGAAATGAGTCGAAGCATAGCCCAATAACAACGGTTCCTCTTTTTCCATCTTTTCCATTCTTGAAGCGTCACTTCGTGGGACACTTCTATCGTTTGCAAGAAATCCTTTTTCATTTGTTGGATGGATGAGGAATCAAGGAACAAGGTTCCATTCTCCATGTGGAGGAAGAAGGAACGATAATCCAAATTAATCGTCCCAACGCTGGCGGCATTATCGTCGATCACAAACATCTTTTCGTGAACGAATCCCGGGGTGTATTCGTAAATTTTCACGCCGGCTTCGAGCAATTTCTCATAGTAGGAACGGGTTAAATTAAAGACCATCTTTTTGTCAGGAATATGGGGAACGAGCAAACGAACATCTAGTCCCTCTTTGGCGGAGAAACAAATCGAATTGATCATTTCTTCATCAAGGATCAGGTAGGGGGTTGCCATGTAAACACTCTTTTTCGCCCTTGCCATTAAGCCAAGGTACACTCGTTCCCCCACGGCCTCCCGTTGATAAGGGATATCCCCGTAAGGAGCCACAAAGCCGTCATTTTCCGGATATCCGCCGATTTCCTCGATGAAGGTTTTGGATGAATAATGGGCTTTATCGATTTCTAGGCTCGGGAAGAAATAGGTTTTCCAGTTTGCAAGGAACATATAGGTGAAATTTTCTACCGCTTTGCCCTTGAGCATAATAGCATTGTCTTTCCAATGACCGAAACGGTCGATGCGGTTGATGTATTCATCGGCAAGGTTGAAGCCCCCGCTAAAGGCAGTGTGACCGTCGATAACAAGCATTTTGCGGTGGTCGCGGTTATTTAAGCGCACATCCATAAAGGGGCGCCACGGATTGAATTTTCGGCATTCAATGCCTTTTTTTCGAAGGCGAGCATCAAAGAAGTCCGGCGCGCATTGAAGAGAACCCACATCATCATAAATGATGCGGACATCTACTCTTTGGGAAACTTTTTGAATCAAAATCTTTTCGATTCCATCCCACATTTCCCCTTCGCCGATGATGAAAAATTCGAGAAAGATATAATGTTTCGCCTTTGCTAATTCTTCCAAGATCACCGGATAGGCTTTATCCACCAAATCAAAATAAAGGGAGGAAGTTTGCTGGTGGGCGCCGCTACCTGCGGCTAAATCCAAATAACGAACAAGACCGCAATAATCTGGCATTTTCTCTTGTAACGCTTCTAACGCCGTCGAAGGAGAGACGTTAACGGGACGTTCGAACTTCGCCACCTTCTTCTTTTGGGATTTCGATGTGCTCTTATTGGCCCAAAATACATACATGAGAATTCCGGCGATGGGGAGAGCAAAAACAGCAAAAAGCCACGTCAATTTGTAGGCGTTTGGAGAATCGCTATTGAAAATGGCGATACCAAAAACAATATCGGTAATAAACAAAACCAAGGCAGAGAGCAATGGATAGGTTCCATCGTTCGCATGGAAAGAATAATCCGCCAGCCAAAAGACAAAAACAGCCACGCAAACAAATTGGACGAGGATTAATAAAAGCACCAAAGTCTTGGCCCAAAAGGTTGGCTTTAATAGTTGCTTCATCTTTTTGTCCTCGCATAAAAGAGATGATCGCGATATTCTTCACGGTCAAGGTTCCATGTTTCTAACAAATAATCCGATGCTTTTTTGATGGCATCCATCGATGCTTTTTGACGGACTAATTCCTGAAATGCGCGATAATCGGCACTGGGGATACGCCCTTGGTGAAAGAAATATTCCACCATATCGAGACGTTCTTGATATAAAGGCAAGGCGATATCGGCTTCTTGGAGGGGCAAGGGGTTTGGGGTTAAGGCAAAATACCGTTTCGCCACGTGACGACTTAAAGGGTCCAAATAGTGACGTTTTAAGTCTTTTTCGCGAAACAACATGATTTTTTCAAAGGGGCTTTCTTTGACTTCTTCCGTTAATTTCAGGCAAAACACTTTAGCCTGTCCTTCAGGGAAATCCAATTTGCCATAATCGCGGACAACCTCATTTAAAAACCAAGGATGGAATTTATTTCTGCTTCTTTCCGTTTTATATGGCAAATGGAAAGGAGCTAGGGGAATACCATCTTGGTCCAATTCACGAACAAAAAGCAGCCACTCCCCTTCCGGGAAGAGGCCGCAGACGATGCAAGAGGAATTGGGCGAATTTATCATAACAACTCTTCTATTATAGAAGAGAGGATGATTTTTGCATATGCCCCCGCATCAAAGTAACGGCAAAATTTCTTTGGAATAATATTTTTTCGTCGAACCAAAGGGAGTTCCGTCATGGTCCAAATTCTTGGCCCAGTCTTTTAAATCCAGCGTCATGTCCTTCCCTTGTTTTGCCTTAAGCAACAATTCGTGGACTTCGAGGAAGTCTTGATGGGCTTGTTCAAAAAGGTCTTCTACGGAAGAAAGACGTTCTTCTCCACCCCGTCTTTGGTAAATAGCACCATATAATTTTGGTGCCGTAACAATGTTTTTAATAAATTATATCGCTTTGCGATA
>CAKUWP010000015.1:0-57109 GCA_934699525.1 uncultured Bacilli bacterium | reverse complement strand
GCTTGAAACTGTCAATGAAAAAATGCGAACGTGGCAGTTCCACTTTTTTGTGGCATGCAAAATCGTGGAACTCAAACCCTTGGGCCTCAAAACGCCTGAGGGGGTTCTTGTTCAAACATGAAAAATGCGGCCCCGCAAAGAGCCGCATTCTATTGAAAGCCGAGGATTGAATTTAATCTGCCAACGTTCCCATAGGATCCCATGGTTCCAAGTGAGTTGGGGCGGCTTCCGTTGCATCCAGTTCTTCTTTTGAGAGATATTTTTTGGCAACGACCGCCTGATAGACGAAACGGGCAAACCAGGATTCGGACATCACAAAATACCCACGGTTTCCACAGTCGGTTCCCCAAGAATTTTCAATCTTCCAACGAGTCGGCTTGCCGTCTTTGAGATCCACGCCAGTAATAAGCATCGCGTGGTTCATCGCCGACGCTCCATAATCCAGCATCTGGGCTTTTTCGAATTCAGGAGCAAACCCAATCGCGGATTCATAATCCAAGGCATTGTCATCCCAGGCGGCGCTATTTCTATCACGATAAAAGGAAACATCGCTTCCAAACCAAACGGGGAGACCATCGCTTAGTTGTTTGACGATCAATTCCTCCACGCGAGCCATCGTCAAATTCAAATGGTTAATGGGCTTCCCTTCCACAACGTTGCCAATATAATCGACCGTGAAGTTTTTATTAAAGGGTTTATCGTTTGTTGGGGAATTAATGATGGATTGATAGTCTTCTAAAACATCACCGAGATATTCTTTGGCGAAGCTTTGCGGGGTTAGATCATGCTCGATATGATACTTTTTCTTGTCATCATAATAGGCAAAATCAAAGGTTTTGGGCGGAACGCCAAAGGCATTCAGGCAAAGGGTATAAATCTTTTCCAAATACTGATTTTTAAGGGAACGGATTTCTTCTTTTTTAGATGCCACGGCCAAAGCGCGTGCTTCCGAAGCAAAACGACGAATGTAGGAATTGATCAAGAAATCAATTTCGCGCGTGGTGTTGGATTGATAAGTCTCGGGAAAAACGCTTTTGGGCATCAAGCCATACTTCCGCACCAAGTTCACGAACATATCCCATTGCCCGCCATCATTAACGGGTTCGCGAAGAACGTGATGGAAAACGCGTTCATTGGGGGAATAACTCGATAGTTCCGAAATGGATTCCATGGCAAAATTGCTCTTTTCGATTTTATCGAAGAGAGCGATGTAATTTTGAGACAGCTCAAAATCGTCCATCTTGAGGTTTTTAGCCATGATTTCGCGGCAAAAATTCAACCCAGCGAAAATCCAGCAACGACCGCTTTGTCTTTGATTTAAAGCCGGCATCGTTTTGATGTCGATAGAAAAGACGGGATTGACGCCTTTTAGCGAAGACGGATTGAAAACCACATCCGAAATCGAATTGCGCGACATCGCGTGGCTAATCACTGCGTTTTTCGGGTCTTTCTCGTAGTCTTCGTCAAAATGGCTGCGGAGCGCTTCGTCTAAAGCGCCGTCCATGATATTTTCCATAGGGATACCTCCGTTCAATAAACTTAGGAGATTATCCTCTTTCCGCGAGTTCGCTTCAATGGAAATGACCCATGCAAGGGGGTAAAATAGCCGAGGAAAGAAGGATTTTAAAAATGAATGACGAAACCAAAAAGAATTTAGAACGCTTCCTTCAATACGTTCAAATTGATACGCAGTCCGACGACGCTTCCCCTTCAACGCCAAGCGCCTCCAAAGAGCTGAATCTCACCAAAAAATTAGCAGGCGAATTGGAAGAATTGGGAATCCCCCACGAAATTGATGAATTCGGCAGGCTTTATGGCTGGATGAAAGGGGAAGAGGGTTGGGACCCCATCGGACTAAATGCTCATGTAGACACTGCCCTAGAATGCTCGGGGGCTAACGTCAAACCGCGAATCATCGAAAAATACGATGGAGGGACCATCGTTTTAAACGAAACCTATTCCATGTCGCCCAAGGAATTTCCTACTTTAGGCGAGCATATCGGCGATGATTTAGTCGTGACGGACGGAACGACGTTACTGGGGGCCGACGACAAAGCCGGGGTCGCCGCGATCATGGCGGTTCTTCACTTTTTCCACGATCACCCCGAAATTCCTCATCACCCCATTTCGATTCTATTTACCCCCGACGAAGAAATCGGAAGAGGGCCCGAACACTTCAACGCGGAAAAATTTGGGGCCAAATACGCCTATACCATTGATGGAGGTTATTACCGGGAAATCGCTACGGCAACCTTTAACGCCGCCCATGCCGACGTGACCCTGCACGGAGTTTCTATCCATCCTGGGGAAGCCAAAGGCAAAATGGTTAACGCTTCTTCTCTTGCCTTCGAATTCGATCGTTTGCTCCCCGAAAAGAAACGTCCGCAGTTTACGGAAGGGTTTGAGGGATTCAACCATTTGGTGGCGATGGATGGCAGTGTGGACACCGCCCATCTCCATTACATCATCCGCAACCACGACCGGAAGAAGCTTGAAGAGCAAAAAGAAGAATTCCGCCTTGCTAAAGCCAATCTAGAAAAACGTTATCCCTCCGCTTCTATTGAGTTAGAAATCGGGGACGATTATAAGAACATGCAGGAAGTCTTAGACGAACACCCGGAAGCCGTCGAACAAGCCAAGAAGGCTTTCGCAGCCCTTTCGATCGAGCCCATCTTCCCGCCGATTCGCGGAGGAACCGATGGGGCGACCTTCTCCTTCCTCGGCTGTCCCACCCCCAACCTTGGCACGGGAAGTTACAACCATCACGGCCGGTTTGAATATCTCTCCGTCCAAGAATGGGAAACGATGATTGAAATCGCCAAAAAGATTTTGACGATTCGTTAATTCAGAAAGAGGGCTTCGGTCCTCTTTTTTCATGGATTTTTCTTTTCGTCTATTTATGATGAATAGAGAAAAACTCAGGAGGAACTTCATGAAAGTCTTGATGATCAACGGCAGCTGCCATGAAAAAGGGTGCACCTACACCGCTTTAAACGAAATCGCCAAAGTTTTGAAAACCGAAGGCATCGAATCCGAAATTGTTTGTCTTGGCAACCAGCCCATTCGAGATTGTTCGGGGTGTGGGGCATGCAGAAACCATCATGGATGCGTCTTTACGGATGATGTGGTCCATTCGTTAACGGAAAAAGCCAAGGAAGCCGATGGATTTATCTTTGGAACTCCTGTTTATTACGCGCATCCTAGCGGCAGAATCCTATCTGTTTTAGACCGTTTATCCGTTTCTTCCGGCCAATATTTGTCCCATAAGCCGGGCGCGGTGATCGCTTCGGCAAGGCGGGCGGGAACTACCGCTAGCCTTGACGCATTAGCCAAACATTTGGGGATTCTAGAAATGCCCATGGTCACTTCTTCTTATTGGAACATGGTACACGGCAATACCCCCGAAGAAGTCCTTCAGGATTTAGAAGGGTTGCAAACGATGCGAAATCTTGGACGCAATATGGCTTGGATACTTCGTTGCATCGAAGCGGGCAAAAAGGCAGGATTCGACGTTCCCATTTCAGAACACGGAGCAAAGACGAACTTTATCCGTTAATCCTAATCCAACGGGGGCAACCCCGTTTTCTTTTATCCTTGCGTCTTATGGGGATACAAAACTATCTCTAGGGGAGTATAATTCTCATGGTATCTCTTTGGAGATAGGAGGCAACAATGGCGAGATTAATTTTGTATCACGGGTCCAGTCAAATCATCGAAACTCCCGAATTTGGCAAAGGAAAAACCTATAACGACTATGGCCAGGGATTTTATTGCACAGAGGAGATTGAACTTGCCAAAGAATGGGCTTGTCTTGAGGGGATTGATGGATACGTCAATCGATATTCCATCGCTTTAGATTCTTTGAATATCTTAGATTTACGGGCTCCTTCCTACAGCATTCTACATTGGTTAACCTTGCTAACCGAAAATCGACAAATCACCATTTCTACGCCAATGATGAGAAAAGGCATATCATGGCTCCAAGAACGTTTTCATATCGATATTACTCCTTATGATGCCATCATCGGTTATCGCGCCGATGATTCCTATTTTTCTTTTGCACGTGCTTTCTTATCCAATCAAATTTCTTTCAATCAGCTCTCTTACGCGATGAAATTAGGAAGATTGGGAGATCAATTCACGTTAAAAAGCAAAAAAGCTTTTCAAGAATTGCGATTTGAAGGATACGAATCCGTAGAATCATCACGATATTACGCCATGCGAAAATCTCGAGACGAAGAGGCTCGCGCTTCTTATCTTCAAATATTGGATAGTCTGGACGAGGACGGGGTCTATCTACGAGATTTGATTCGTAAGGAGAAAATGTAAATGACCCCCGCATATAAAAAGGAATATCTAGAAGATGCGATGAATAATCTTGGGGATGCCTTGGATTATGCTGTCTCCATCTGTGGACTAACTTCCGATACATTCTTAAGTCTTTTCGTCACCTCTAGAATCGCGGATCAATTTGAATCCGGCGTGGCAAAATTTGTCTCCGGTTTATCCGGAGCCGAATTAGTTCTCACGGTTTTAAACGCTTCTGGAATTTCACGGCAAACGCCTTCGTTTCCTCCCATTAGCTATGCCCGATCCCAACATTATTGGTGCGGATATATCCTTGCTTATTTTCAATGGAAAACTGGGATGTCATTTCGTGAAATTTTGTCTTTTTTGTCCGCGGGCGAAATAGAAAGGATGTACCCCACCCTACACGAAGCCTCAGAAGAAAAAGCGGTAGACACTTTTTTAGACATCATAAAGGCAAAAAGAAAGCCAACAAATCTTCAGACAATCCGCAAAGCTATAAAAATGTCTCAAAAAACGTTATCTTCTCAATCGGGAGTTTCTCTTCGAAGCATTCAGCAATACGAGCAAAGGGTTAAATCCATCAATAAGGCCGCTGCAGAGACTTTGATTTGTCTCTCCAAAACCCTCGGTTGTCGGATGGAAGATTTGATAGAACCGTTTTAAGCAACAAAAAACGGGGAAGAATCCCCGCGAATGGTTTCTTTTGGCTGGGGTGGCTGGGATCGGACCAGCGCATGTGGGTTTCAGAGACCCATGCCTTACCACTTGGCTACACCCCAAGACGCATGGAATATTCTACGCGAAAGGGCGCCTCCTGCAAGACTTTTTTATTCTTGTCTCCATAAGTCATCTTTTCTTTTCCCCATTCCCACATTTCAAGCATCGACTTCGCCCTCCCTTGCATGTTTTTCTCCTGTGGTATAATGAGGGCATTCTTAAATAAAGGAGATTCGCCATGAAGATTCTGCTTGTTTCCTTTCCCCGTTATTCTACCGACACCGTCAATCCCGGAGAGGAACTTTTAAAAGGCGTCTTTGATCAAGACGTCACTCCACTTCTTTTGCCTTTGTCCTGGTCGCGTTCTCAAATCGCCCTGGAAAATAAAATCGCCGAAATCCACCCCGACGCGGTCATCGTCATGAATCTTTGCCCCTACCGGGATTTGCCCACCCTAGAGCAATACGCCTCCAATAAAAAGGAATGGGTCGAACCCGATATTGATCAAATTCTTGCTAGTGGAGAGGAGATAGAAAAAGGTGGACCGAAAAACCGCGCCACCTCTTTAGATTTGGATGCTTTATCCGTTTATCTCTCCGCTCAAGGGCAAAGAAGCTCTCGTTCTTTCGACGGGGGATATTTCCTCGATAACCAAGCCTATTATCTTAGCCTTGGCCATTGTCCGAATTCGCTTTTGTTTCATCTTCCTAAGCCGGACGAATTGCCTTTATCCGAGCAAAAGGAAGCCCTCGAAATCCTTTTGAATTTCTTGCGGGCCTAAGCGGCGTCCATGCAGTCTTTATAAGCGTCGCTATCGGCGCGAGTTTTGCTTTCCCTTTCCCGAAGCATATCGATGTCTTCTCCCGTTTTGCTGGAATGATAGGCATGGGGATGGAAGGCGGTGGGGGATTTCTTTTTCTTCTTTTGATACATCGGTGACTAATCTAATTTCTTTTTGGTTTATAATCAAGTCCACTTCTATCGAGGCAGCAAAAACATGAAAAAAGGCATACTCTTCCTCGCTGATGGGTTCGAAGCAACCGAAGCCATCGCCACAACCGACGTCTTGTTAAGGACGCATCAAATCGAGCTTCAACTCGTTTCCATTCAACCCAGCAAAGAAGTCACCGCTTCTAACGGGTTAGTCGTCAAAGCGGATTGTTTTCTCAAAGACATCAAACCCGAAGATTATGATTTCTTGATTCTCCCGGGCGGAAAAAAGGGCGTGGAGAATCTAAGCGACAACGAAATCGTGCTTCTCCTTGTTAAGAAATATCTTCGTCAAGGAAAGGGGGTTTACGCGATTTGCGCCGCCCCCTCGATTCTAGGGAAACTCCATTTGCTAAACGGAAGAAATTACACCTGCTTCCCGGGATTTGAATGCGAAGAAGGCCATTACCAAGAAAAGGAAGGCGTTGTGGTCGATGGGAATCTCATTACGGCACGCAGTATGGCCTTTAGCATCCCATTTGGGGAAGCCATCGCCGAAAAAGAAGTCGGGAAAGAGGCTTTGGAATCTGCGAAACCCGGAATGTACGGCTTACGCGTGGATTAATCAATCTATTCGCGATAGAATCCCCTCTTGGATAAACAAAAAGGAAATATCATGGAAGAAGAAAAGAAAACGAGTGCGACCTGCGATTCCGACTGCAGTCATTGCAGCGAAGAATGCGAAAGCCGCACCGCCCCTGAATCGTTCCTCGCTCCTGAAAATGAAGCGAGCCACGTGAAGAAAGTCATCGCCGTCATGTCAGGCAAAGGCGGGGTTGGGAAATCCCTAACCACCTCCATCCTTGCTGTGAATGCAGCAAGAGACGGCAAAAGAGTCGCGATCATCGACGCGGACGTCACCGGACCCTCGATCCCGACGATTTTTGGTTTGCACGAAACCCTATACGGCACCGAAACGATGATTTTCCCGGCCAAGACCAAAACCGGCATCGAAGCGGTTTCTCTAAACCTCCTTACCGAAGACCCGACCGAACCTGTCGTCTGGCGCGGCCCGGTCGTCTCGGGGCTCATCAAACAATTTTGGAGCAATGTGGCTTATGGAGAAATCGATGAGTTGTATGTGGATATGCCCCCGGGAACTAGCGATGTTCCCTTGACGGTATTCCAGTCTCTCCCCGTCGATGCGATCATCGTGGTCACTTCTCCCCAGGATTTGGTCTCTCTCATCGTGGAAAAGGCCGTGAAGATGGCTGCGATGATGGATAAGCCCATCCTTGGGGTTGTGGAAAATATGGCTTATCTCAACTGCCCTCATTGCAGAGAAAAAATCTACCCCTTCGGCAAAGGTGCGGAAGATATCACCAAAAAATATGGCATTCCCCATTTCGACAGCATGCCGATCGATTCTAAACTCGCGGCGTTATGCGATGTTGGGGACATCGAGTCTTATGAGGGACGTTATCTCGATTCCATTAGTCAGGCCATCCACGCCTTAAAAGGAAAAGAATAACTCATGCAAAAACGAAGCAGGCCCGAAACGGTCTGCTTTTTGTTCTGGAATAAAGAAAAACTACCGCCGAAGCGGTAGTTCATTCTCTTAGGTGGGGCGCGATAAGGGAGTCGGACCCTTTCATGTCCGGTTCACAGCCGGATGTGTTAACCGTTTCACCAATCGCGCCACGGCTTAGATATGATAGATGCGTTGCCAACTATTCGCAAGGAAAAAATTCATAAAGTGCGAATTCTAATTTCTAAGCTTTTATGCCCGTGGGAAGCGAGGTTTAGCCTTCACGGATCGGCAGGGAGACGGTTCTATGCAAAGCGGTCCTTATTCTTTTGCGGAATCCGATTCCGTCATCGGGTATTCGATATGAGGATAAACCGAGGAATGGTTCGTGAGACGGAAATACTGCTCACGGCTAAAATCCTGCCAATGGAAGAAAAGATTAGACAAGCGCAGGGAATGTTCGTTTCCGTCTTTTTGAATATAGGTCACCTGGAAATAGATCCCTCCATCGAGATCCGCTTCTAGACGCGTCGCCTTTCTAAACAAAGCTTTTTGCAGGAAAAGATAATTAAAATCCAAATCTCTCGTGTCCCTAGATTTTTGAATTTCCGGATGATACTCAGAAGGATCCATCCCTCCGAATCCAGATTCCAAAACAACTTCTTCTAATTGGCTTCTCGATAAAGAAGAAACCCAAGGGACCAACTCTTTTAATGGATATTCTCGATCCGAATAAAAGGGATCCGCGGTAACCGTGAGGGTAGAATCCCGTTCAGGCATAGCAAAATCAAATTGCAGAAAACCTTTATATTTTTGTTCATGGGAAGGAAGGATTTCGTTATTGTTGATGAAAGCATGGAAGGAAATGTCCGTCACTTCGGCAATTCGAAATTCAAAATCCGTTCCAAAGGTATAGTAGCCAGGCTTCGGCAAATCATAGCAAAGATCGGTATCCCCTTGGACCGTTAAAGCATACACGGGGTCACCGTAAGGAGTCGTGATAAGTCCCATGTCACAACTTGCCAAAAGGCATGTGCTAAGACAAATCGTTTTGACGAAACGAGTTCTACTCCTTTTCATTTTCATTCCCCTTTTTCTTGATTTTATCATCAAGAAGACGACTAATGTGGGGTTTTTATCTCTAGATAATTTTTGGTTTCTAGCAAAAGGGGCAACTCCCTTTGTTTGACAAGTCCAGCCACCCCATGGTCTTCTTGCTTGCGGTAAGCTGATATTGCTTCATCGATCGAATAAAAATCCGTGTGTTGGATAAACCCGTCTCCCTCCGAAACAAAATGTTTCTCCTTTTCTGAAAGGATGCGACATAAATAAAAATGGTTGATGTTTTTTCGTCCAATCAAGTTATAGGCGTCTTCCACTTCTCCTAGTTGGCAAAGAATTTGAATATCCGCCCCCGTTTCTTCGAGGCATTCTCGCTTTACGGCTTCTTCAAACGTTTCCCCTTCATCCACCCCTCCCCCGGGAGTCTCTAGATAAGTTTGATTTCCAAAAATATCGTCGCGATGAAGAGTGTGCAAGGCGATTTTATTTTGGTCATTGAGCAAAATGGCACGGGCGACAAGACGCGTGTGGGTGAACCCGGTGAAAGGGTATTCATTATCCGTTAGATGAAGATGCAACATGGGCTTATTCTAGTTCAGTCCAAAGGATTGGTGTATCATCAAAAGCGATGATTGTCCTTCGGAATCGTTTTTTAGCCCTCTTCTATCGTATTCTAGCCCTTGGGGCCTTTCTTACCTCCCTCGTCTTTTTTTGGCGAGAGTTTTATGAATATACCTATGCGCCCATTTGCTATTTTGAAGTAGAAGCTGGGCTTTTTTATCTCTTCATTTTGTTTTTGGCCATTATCCTCAATATCATCGATCTCCGTCGTGGCGTTAGTGGACTGGCTTCTAGCGTCTACATGCCCGTAAGCCTAGCTGCGACGGCTTATTGTTTTATCAGTGGAACGATGGGACTTGGATATATGCTGCCCATTCAGGGAATGAAGTCGCTTCCCTGCATTCTTTATTACGTTGCTCTCATTTTGATTCCTCTCCTTGAATGGATTCTATTCGAAGAAAAAGGCGGGGTTGCTTTTTACACCGGGTTGAATTGGATGATTTATCCCGTTCTCTATATGGTGTTCTCGCTTTTCCGCGCGGTCATTTTCCCCGATAGTCCGGTCATTGAATCTAACGGCAGCATGTACTGCTATTCCTTCTATAACCCCAATGATCCGTTCTTCTTCCTTTGGATTTTCCTCGCGTTCCTTGGAATGTTTTTATTCTTCGTTTTCCTTTTGTTCCTCAACAATTGTTTGGGAAGGAAATACAAAAAGAAGAAAAACATCTTGTTTGATTAGGCTTTCTTGCCTCTTTTTCCGCGTAAGACTCGACGAAACAAAATTCCTTCTCCGTCGATTTTTGCCCTTTTTGGTTCATCAAATTCCACATATTCTAACATCCACTTCTCCGGTTTCCCTCTAGACTGGACTCCTAAATATACAGTCCGGAAGGTGTCTTCTTTTCGGTAGACCCTTGCATAAACAATCTTCTTCTGGTCCGGGGTGATAAGAACAAAATCGGGGCGGCGAAGCAAGCGGCCTACCGATTCCAATACCTTCAAATAATCATGGGGGCGATGCACAGCCAAGCGATTGACCTCATAGGCATCCATGTAAATGGATACATCGCTAGTTAAACGAAGTTCCAACACCTCCTCCGCTTTTCTCGTAATTCGTCCTAGTTTTAATGGCGGTTCTTTCATTTCCATTTTCTTTTCCTCCATAGAACTTAGAACGAAAAAATCGAAAAATTTTTGATAATTATTTTCGCAAAAAATCAAAAGTCCGCACGAGATGGTAGAAATCACTCGAAAAAAAGCGATAATGATTCCATGAATCCCTACTCAAAAAATGGCACGTCGTCCTTCGCCCTTGGCACCCAAGCAACGTTTTATCTTTTAGAAAAGATGCCAAAGCAGGCGCGCCGCATTTATATTTCCCCCCTTCAAACTCGAGATGACACCTATCAAAGGCTTCGTGAATTAGCAAAGCAATATAAAATCCCCGTGATTGAGAACAATCAGAAAATCTTCAAGGAACTTTCTGGCAAGGATAACACCATGGTCATCGGGGAATTTGAAAAGTTCCAAAGTGACTTAGACCCGTCCAGTAACCACGTCGTTCTTGTTAACCCCATGAATATGGGAAACTTAGGGACGATTGAACGTTGCCTTGTGGGTTTTGGCATCCACAACTTGGCGATCATTACCCCTTCCGCGGATCCCTTTGATCCCAAAGTTGTCCGCGCGTCGATGGGGGCTCTATTTCACCTACGCATCCGCCTCTTTTCTTCTTTTGAAGAATATCAAACTGTCGCGGGAACCCGCCATTTTTACCCCTTTATGTTGCAAGCAAAATCCTTTTTGCCCCAAGTTCAAATCACCTCTCCCTGGTCTTTGATATTTGGAAATGAATCCACTGGTTTGGATCCTCGTTTCCTCTCTTGTGGCGAACCCTTAAAAATCCCGCAAACCCCAGATGTAGATAGCCTTAATTTGGATAACGCCGTTGCGATTGCCCTCTACCAATTCACTTGCCGTTAAAAGCGCTTTCAGGATAGGCTCATCCCCTTAGGGATTGCCTTTCGTTTTTGAATGGATAGAATAGTCAAACGCTATGAGTCAACCAAGTTCTAACACCGCCCCAAAACGCCAAGGGATATTTTCAAAAATCCGAAGCATGGATTTAACGACGGGGAACCTCTTTTTTAAACTCGCTTTATTTGCCTTGCCAATGGCCTTAACAACCATTTTGCAACTGCTTTATACCACCGTCGATTTGGTGTCCGTTCATTATTGGGGTGGAGGAGAAAACAGTGCTTCTGCCATTAGTGGGAATGGTGCTCTCATCAATCTTATCGTCGTCATGTTTAGCGGCATCTCCATCGGAGCCAACGTCGCCATCGGCAACGCCGTGGGGGCCAAACGCCAAGATCACGCCCAAAAAGTGTTGCACACCTCCATGATTTTCGGTTTGATCACCGGAATTGTTGTTGGTCTTTTCGGCTTCTTCTGCACGCCGTTTTTCTTGAAACTAATCGACGTCGAACCCGCTTACATGGAAGAAGCGACGCAGTATATGCGCATTTACTTTATCGGCATGCCCGTTTTGATGGTTTTTAACTACGCCGCGCAGGTTCACCGTGCGATCGGAGATAGTTCCACTCCGTTCTTCGCGTTGTTGCTTTCTGGACTATTGAACGTCTTGTTCGACTTCTTGTTCGTCTACGTTTGGAGACTTAACGTCGCCGGAGTTGCTTGGGCTACCGTTATTTCCGAAGCAACAAGCGCTTTCCTTTTGGTTCTCTCTTTGTTCCTTCACAAAAAAGCATTCGTTCATTTGGAATGGAAACAATTTAAAATCGACCCTTCTTCTTTGGGAGAAATCGTAAAACTTGGGTTGCCAGCTGGCCTTCAGGGCTTCTTCTTTGCTTTGCCCAACACGTTTATCCAAGCCGCGCTTTACGATATCGGGACCGGTAACGTCCCCCTTCAAAACGGAGCCATTGCCGCGAATAACATCAATAACTTCAACTATGCTTTCATCGAGGCCTTTGCATCGGCAACCATGGCCTTCACCGCTCAGAATTTCGGAGCCAAGAAAAAGGACAACATCCGTAAAGTTCTTACCTATGGCCTTATTTGGGTGGCTATTTTGGAAGCGTTATATTCGTTATTGATTGCCTTCGCTTATCAACCTCTTCTTTCACTATTTGTCGATGGCGACAACACCGCGGCCATCATGGCGGGAAGAGATCGTCTATGGATTGTTGGATTCACTTATATTCTGGATGGGGTCATGGATGTCACGAGCGGTTCCATGAAGGGCATGCGTCACCCATTAGCCCCGGCTATCATCACCGCTTTAACCTGCACTGTATTCCGCATCCTCATGATTGAAGGCGTTATTCTTCGCGTTGAAGAAATGCGCACGGTGCTGTGGCTTTATAGCGTCTACCCCTTCTCTTGGATTCTTGCCGTGATTGCCGACGGGATTTGTTTGCCATGCATTTTCAAAAAAGAAGCCAAGAAAATGGAGATGGAGAATTCCGCGAACTAATTCTTTTATAGATCGATTTTTTGGAAACGTTTTTCTGCTGCTTTATCCGCCCATAAGCTCAGAAGGAAGAAGGCGGCCAGCCCTACGATAAAGGAGGCGATTCGAACTCCCCAAGACAAAGGAGAGGACCAATCATTGATGAAGTCCGCCGCGGGTTCATAGGCCATGAATGGGGCGGAAATGACTAGCCCCAATAAAGCGGTTGCAAAAGGTGGGATGAGGAAAGGGACGATTCTCCGGCTTTCCGGATTTTTATAATACAAGGGAAAGAACAAAAGGTTATAAAACCCATATAGAAGCAAGGCGGCTCCTAAAGAGGTTAGATTGAATCCGATGTCCGAATAACGACTTTCTTCTGGCATCATGGGGGCTAAAACAAAACGTTTAACCATCGCAAAGGGGATGGCAATCAGCAAACTCACTATCTGCAAGAAGCAAACAAGAAGCATTTTTGCTTTCACAACATCCTTTTTATGGACGGGCAAGAGAGAGGTATAAAGAGGATCACGGTCGGATTGAGCGACCGAGAATAAAACGGAAAAGCCCGAAAGGGGATATAAAAGCGTGGCAACCGCAGGGTAATTAGGAATGATGCAGAGGCAATTAAGCGCCACAAAAATCCAAGTTTGAACCGGGACGCAAAGCCGCAATTCTTTATAGAGGAGATTCTTCATCTTCTTGACCCCTTTCTATCGCCAACATGATTTCTTCTAGCCCCGCTTCTTTTAATGCTTCAGGAGGAAATAAGGAAGCGTCTTTTGCTCGAATCGTCCCTTCGAATTTCTCCAAGCGTTTGCGGAGGTGAAGAATCACGCTTTCGCGTTCTGGGGTTAATAACGCTTCTTCTGCTTCAACGTGCAAATACCCTTTTTTAAACGTTTCGATAGGGGAGGAAGCGACGATATTCCCCTCGCGAATATACGTCACGTCATCCGCGATTTTCTCTAAATCCGAAATCACATGGGTAGAGAAAACAATGGAAGTTCCTTTCTTTTGGGCGATGCGACGAAGGCTATCGAGCAATTCATCGCGGCTAACTGGATCTAGCCCGGAAGTCGGCTCGTCCAAAAGAAGCAATTTGGCTTGGTGGCTTAACGCTAAAGCAAGCAGGTACTTGACCTTCATTCCATTGCTCAGCTCTTTGATTTTCTTGGATTCATCGATTCCAAAATATCGAATCCATTCTTCATATAATTTTTGATTCCAATGGGAATAAAATCGGCTCGTGACTTTGGTTAAGGTGGCCACTTTGGAATTGGGGTGCATGTCGACTCCGCCGAAAAGAATACCGATATCGTCTTTCATGTGGCATTCGTCTCGATGAAGTGGTTCCCCATCGATAAGGATTTGGCCTTCATCGATTCCAATAAGACCATAAATAGCTTTAAGGGTTGTTGTTTTCCCTGCCCCATTCCTTCCGATATAACCCATGATGTGGCCGGGTAGCACGTCAAAGGATACGTGCTCCAAGTCAAATTTTGGATAATGCTTGGAAACGTTTTGCAGCGATAGAATTGGATTCATTTCGGCTCCTCTTGATCCATCCACTTGGTCACAAAATCACTTTTGACAATGGCGATGCCTTTTTTCTTATCCGCCAAAACAAGCAAGGTATCTCCTTCTTCTAGTCCAAACATCTGACGGATGCTGGCGGGAATCACGATTTGGCCCTTGCTGCCAAGGGTAGCCGTTCCCACCAATTTTGTCTTCTCGTTTATTTTCATACTTTTCCTACTTTTCTTACCTAAATCATAGGGTGAAAATCCAAAGAATCAAGGAAAACAACGTAAAAAACCGATGGGAATGACCCACCGGCATTTTTTCTAATTCCTTTTGATTAGAGAAGTTTGGATTCGCGGAGCAACGTCTCGATATCCGTATCCTTTACCTTTTTAAGAACTTTCTTCAGCAAGAAGCGTTCCATGCAGGACAAGGGCATATCCTTTAGTTGCTTGCGGTCCACCGAATAATAGGTGGCACGGAGCAATTCGCGAACATCATATCGAGATCCCCAAACCTCCGGGACACCACGATCGACATTTAGAAGCGTGTAGACGGCTTCCATGCCGCTGCGCATCGAATATTCCGTGGTGAAGATCGTATCCGCGGGGATTTCGGCGAATTGGCCGATAAAGGCAATGTTTTCGCTGCCCTTAGGAACCACTAACGGACGATCCGTACCAGAACGCGGTTGGAAGAAGGCGTCGATATAAGGCATAAAGGCCGTCGTCGTATTCGCGTGGTTCTTCGCGTATTCTTCGATTTTATCGGTTGGAACCCCAATGTGGTACATCCATTCTTCCGCGACTTCAATGCCCGTGCATTCGCGCATCGGCTTCTTGATGTAATTGCCAAGGCGATTGGTGTAGAGGGAATAGAACCAAACAAGGACGCGGTCTTTGGGTTGATCTTCGAATTGTCCTTGGCGGTTAATCGTCCAGGAACATCTCCAATAATCCCAGGAATCCTTCACGGTTACGATGCCGCCCGTGCAGACCTTTCCGGTCCGCGGGTCACGTTGCGTGATTTTAGTAATATAGGGGATGAGGGTTTCGTCCACGTCGATGGTGGCGCTCATCCAGTTCGTTTCCTCAATATTAGAGCAGAAAGCGTCCGGATGGCCAAAGCTATGATCTTTGACTTGTCTTGCCATTGCTTTCCAAAGGTCGAAGGAATCCCCTCTCCCCGACTGGAGAAGGCTCAGATCTGGGGCCTTGTTTTGCGAGCCGTAGCAGGAACTATCCACGCAAGAGCCATTGGTGACGAAGACATAATCATCCGGGCCCAAATCAATGGTCTTTATCTCCCCCGAAATGATGACTTCGATGCTTTGGGCCCGTTTCTTTCCGTTCGAGCCTTCTTTCACGATGACATTGGTCACTTCCGAATGGGGGATGAAGCTCACACCGCGCTTCTCTAAATAATGAAGCAAGGGGAGAATCATCGATTCGTATTGGTTGTACCGCGTGAAACGAAGGGCGGTGAAATCGGGCAAACCGTCAATATGGTGGACGTAACGTTGCAAATAACGCTTCATCTCCAGCGCGCTGCTCCATTCTTGGAAGGCGAACATCGTCTGCCAATAGAGCCAGAAGTTCGAACGCCAGAAATGCTCGTCAAAGCAATCGCTGATTTTCTTGTATTCCAATTCTTTTTCCGGGGTAAGGAAGAGTTTTAACAATTGAGCTTGCGCTTCTTTATCCAAGGTAAAATCGTGCCCCGTGGGAAGCTTATGGCCGCATTGATCGGTCGCACGGCAAAGCGAATAGTTCGGATCTTCTTTGTTGAGCCAATAATATTCGTCAAGAACCGAAACGTTGGGATCATCCTTAGAAGGAACGTCACGATAGACATCCCACATGACTTCGAAATGGTTGTCCATTTCGCGGCCGCCCCTCATGTAATATCCATATTTAGGATCATGGGCGCCGTCGCAAGCGCCACCGCTGACGGGATCACGGTCAAAGATGAAAACGTTTTCGCCGGGAACTCCCGCATCGCGAACGAGATAGAAAGCCGCGGTGAGTCCTGCCAAGCCACTTCCGACGATATAGGCTTTTTTGTGCTCCGCTCCTTCCACTTTCTTGGGGTGCGCGAAGGCTTCGTAATTTCCTGCAGAGTAGTACATTGAATTTCCTCCATTGCCTTGTGGGCACCATTAGAATACACACAAGAAAAAGAGGGAAATTAACGATAAAAATGGATGATTGTCTAATTTTTTGACAACTGTCCTGCAGTGACAAATTTTTAATTCTTGTTCGAATACGCAAGCAATGCGTTGGGGATCGTTCCCTTCACCAAGGGGGATAAATGAGCAATGATGTCCTTGGGGTCTTCGCTCATATCGCGAGCCACCCATTCTAGCAATACATCGACGAAAGCAATGGAATAAAAGCGTTCCACGAATTCTTTGTCGCTAGCGGTGATGTCATTGATCCGAAGGGAAGTAGAAATTTCTTCGACCACATTTTTTAGTAGCGGCATCGTTAATTGGAATAAATAGCGACGCAGCATATCCGAAGATACACTGTGGTAGATATTCATAATGAAGTCTTTCTCCCTTTGAGCAAGGAGAAAAATATCGTAAAACCCTTCTTGCCAAGTGGCGTAATCCCGGTTCTTTTGCAAAACGGTTTCCGCTTCGGAATAGCAAATCCATTCCACGAGCTCGGGGAGGTCAGAAAAATGGTAATAGAAGGTTTGGCGGCGAATTCCACACCGCTCGCAAATATCGCCAATCGTGACTTTGGAAATTGGCTTTTTCGCAAGAATTTCTTTTAAAGATTGTGCAATCGCTTTTTTTGTTAAATTTGACATGTGTCTATTTTGCATGGAACAGAGTAAAAAGAAAAGACAGATTTGAATTTGGTGTTTTTGATGAAAATAAAAACGAGGCTTCTGCCTTTTAAGGTTTCCGTCTCGTTCGAAGAAATTAATGATCGTTCAACGCGTCTTCATAATCGGTCCGATTGTTATGGATTAAGACAAACGGAAAGGAAACCGCGCCAAGAAGCATGGAAAGGGATATCGCGAATAGAATGGCGAATACCCCAACTAGGAACCCAAGAATGGCGAAGAGGATTTTCATGCCAATGAGCCACATGATTCCATCTAAATCCCAGGTGAAAATAAGCCCTGGGAAACGAATGGACAGTTGCGCGCACCAAATAAACACATCGCCTAAATAAGAGCCGGAGATGATGCAATAAATCGCCGCAAAAATGCCATATCCAATTAAGAAAGAATAGAGAACGGCAAGGCCAGGATGAATCGAAGCCTTGCACGTTTCGTTGATGAAGAAGACACAAAGGGAGATGATGATGGCGACCACCGCCCCAACAATCCCCCATCCAAAGGAAAGCATTTTGCTGCGGTGCAGCCGCTGCATGCGTCTTCGAACGGCGGCCTTCTTTTCCTCCTCGACGATTTCATCTAAGCAAGCCTTATGATAATAAAACTGACGATAGGTCGCCGAACGCCCTCTCCTCGCGTGGCGGGTGCAAATCGGGCGCATCGCGAGTTCGTCTTCCGGGATGTCCTTTTTGCATTTCTCGCATACATGCATTTCTTTTTGATGGATGATAATGGTTTGAGGCGCGGGCGCGTCGTCCTCTTGCTTGGAGGGTTCGTTCTCCTTGGCTCCCTCCTTTTTGTCTTCTTCCTTTCCTTGTTCTTCTTCGTTTTCGCCAAGCAAAGCGTCCAGCGAACAACCGAAGACCTTGGATAATTCAATCAAGGAAGAGACGTCAGGCTCGTTTTCGTCATTCTCCCACTTGCTGATAGTTTGGAAAGAGACGTGCAGGTGATCCGCAAGCTCCTTCTGCGTGATTCTCTTCTCATTTCGAAACGACTTGATTCTGGCTCCTAAAGTCATGCTAGGCCCTCCAATGCCTTTATTTTCCCCATTTCCGTGAAAAAGAAAATCACGTATATGGCGAATTGATTCCCGAAAAACGGGAAAAAACGAATTTGCGTGGGAAAGAGTTCCTTTTTGAAGCAAAAGTCAAAAAATAGGGAACAAAAGGTGTGTTTCTTTTTTAGTCTCGAAGATTAAACTCTTAGAAAAGAGAAACACCATGTTTGATCCCCAAAAAATAAAGAAGGCCCAAGAATATCTCCGTCAATGCGTTCAGGAAGGAAAGATTGCAGGATGCAGTTTGCTCATCAAAGACGGTGGGAAAGAAAGTCTTTATCTCGATTCTGGGTTTTCGGACTTAAAAACCAAAGCTCCCTTTCAACGCGATACGGTTTGCCGTCTTTTTAGCGTCACCAAAGTCTTTACCAGCGTCGCCGTATTCAAGGCTATGGAACTGGGTCTATTTTCCAAGGAGGATCCTCTTGGTAAATTCTTCCCCGAACTGCAATCTCCCGTTGTGGAAATCGAAGGAAAACTCCTACACGTTCCCTCTCCTTCTATCGAGCAAACTTTAAATATGACCGCGGGATTTCAATATAATAACGGGTTAACCGCCTCCCTATTCACTCAAGTTGTAGAATCAGGATTCACCCTTTCGACAAGCGAATTCGCTTCTAGAATCGCTACGCTTCCGCTTCTTTACGTCCCCGGAACCAAACGTATCTATTCCGTATCCGCGGATATGCTTGCCGCTATCATCGAAAAAACTTCCGGCATGACCTATGGGAATTTCTTGAAGAAATACCTTTTTGAACCGGCAGGGATTCCAAATATTGGTTTTTCAATCGGCGAAGAACAAAGAAAACATTTATCCCATGTCTATTCGAAAACGGAAAACGGGTTAGAAGAATACGATCAAGATAGCCTTGGCATAAGGTTTGACGGAAAGCCAAACGCCTTTGAATCTGGGGGCGGTGGGCTCTTCGCTACTATCGATGAAGTCTCTTTATTTGCCGATGCGCTTCTTTCTTATAAAATCCTTCGTAAAGAAACGTTGGAAAGCACTTTTCAAGAAAGGGAAAAAGATCCCAAACCCTCCCCATCGGATTGGATGACTCCCAAAGGGACCGTTTACAAGAACTTGGTGCAAATCCGACGAGAATATGACGAAAACTGTCCTTATTCCTCCGTGGATGAATTTGGCTGGAGCGGTTGGCTTGGCTGCTACCTCGCGATTAATCCCTCCACCCAGCGTTCCTTCGTTTTCTTTACCCAACTTGTCAATTATGGCGAAGGGGAAGTCTGCAAAGAGGTAAGAAAAATCCTTTATTGAAATGTCTATTTTTCAAAAAGAAGGGGGACGTATATCTTTTTTTAATAACAAGAAAGCTTATAACAAAGGGTTATCCTCGATAAATTTATGTTGAAAGAGGATTCTATTATCTTGCTTAAATGTTGCTTAAATCTTGCTTAATTTTTTATCGTCTTAGCGATGCGCTAAGAGAAAAATATCGATTTCGCATTGTACGGAAATCGAAGGTTTCTTATGAGACCGGTCCATTATTTTTTTCGTGCATCATTAACCGTCGTAGCCAAGGCCATATAACTCAATACCGTTAAAGCAAGAGTGATAAATTAAGGGGTCAAAGACGTTACCCCAAAAACGACCCAAGAGGCATAAAGGAAGCAAGGATTAATAAGTCCATATTAGAAATTGGTTTTCTCGTTATTCGGGCGATAAAGCCAGAACATTTTTCCACGAGTCTTTTTTCCGTTGTCCATCACTAACCCAGAACGACCGAGTTTTTTAAGCGAAAGACTAACCATCGAATTATGAACGCCGAGGCCTTCTGCAATTTGAGTAACGCTGGAAGGTCCGTTTTCCGTTAGAAATTGTACAATCTTTGAATCCAAGGCCGTATTATCACTTTGAAGCGAGGAAGAAATGATCAAGGTTAGCGACGTCTTGAACGGCGCACTTGTTTGCTTGAGGATGGGATTGGGCAATCCAAGCGAACGCATTCTACGAAAGACGTTGGGGACTCCTTCTCCTGCTTTGTCACCAATCTTTGCTAAATGAAGAAGATTCATAACACCTTCATTTCGTGGATCACTGTCACCGCCTGCAAGAACTTGGGTTAAAGGCAAGCGCAACTTACCTGCATTTTGAAAGAAAACGCTATTGCCGTCATAGATAACACGCACACCGCCCGGCAAAAGATAATCGCAATTCGCGATTGCGTTGGTAAGTCCTTCGCGAACGCATTCCATGATCCCCTCGCCGCCATCCTCGTAAACACCATTCAAGTGAAAGCGGTTTGGCAATTTCGGTTGAAGATGGGAAATGAGATTTCGATAAAAATCAAAGGCGTTGCCACTCCACGTCAAACTAGACGAATCCAGTCGATAATCCCAACGGGAAGAACCACTAATTTGCTCTCGATAGTCCAAGTTATATTCTGGGAACGACTCCTTGATAATCAAATAATTCCCAAATAGCAATACCGCCGCATTCGTCGCTATCAACTTTCCGCTTTCATTTTTTCGCAGCGCGCCAATATGGGTGAAGAACTCTTCGTCCGTGTCCGAAATCAGCAGGTTATCAGGATTCCTTGCATTGAAAATCGCACGGTAAGCGCTCAATGTCTCGGCGTTTAAGTCACCTAAGCCGTATCCTCCACTATTGGGACGCATATCAAACTTTTGGGGGACGGCATCTAGTTCCAAGGCGCGTCTTTCAAACGGTGAAGCCACGTAATCCCCATCAGCGCTTCTAAGATAAGAGAAGGCAGGATTGCCATTTAAATAGACAGGCTTAAGGGAAATCGGGGCTTCTTTCACCGTTATTTCAATTACCGTCTTCCCCTCCAATTCGATTTCGCGCCACATCTCATCTCCGCCCATGGCGACGGAAACCTTCGTCTTATTGTGAATGGCATCAAAAAACGCCTTCTTTAACATCGGGGAATTTGTCACCCCTGAAATAATGTTTCGTGGTTTCTTCTCTTTAACGCCCAAATAGATCACTCCGCCACATGTATTAGCAAAACTAGAATAAGTCTCAAATAAATTGGCAGGTAAACGGTCGGATGCCTCTTTCAGCTCTATCGTTTGGCTTTCGTTTAAGGTATATAAATCCATGGCAATCACCTCTGAAAACACTATACACCTTTCGATTCATTAATTCATTATTAATTCATTATGTATTCATTATTTTTGGCACTTATTCATTATTATTTCGATTATGAATCTAATGAATCGGGCTGGTTTTAGAGGTGAAATCTGCCTTTTAGACTAATAGAACAACGACTCTTAGGTCCAAATTATTGCTCGGATCATTCCTTCGATATTGTTTTCTTCTGCCACCCCTTCTTCTGGCAATGGGGACATTTCATATACCGGGTACGGTTCACGTGCATCGCGAAAAGGACGGACTTAAACGAAGGAATGTAACGATAATGACAATGGGGACATTCATAATACCCCGCCACTTGCTCGATCCGTAACGCGGTGAAAATCCCGGCAAATCCCAGCACAAAACCCACGGCAATCAAAAGAATCCGTAACCACGTCTCCATGATTAGGAAGGAGGCAAGGAATACAAGGCTCAGCAAGGAGACGATTGAGATACATCCTAGGATAATTTCCACCGTCAAAAGGTTTCTATCCGCCCATTCTTTTTGTTTTTGAGCTTCTAGAAGGTTTTCTTCCAGCTTTTGATCATATCCATCTTCTTTTAATCTTTCGCCGCTTAAAAGTTCATTCACGCGGATTCCAAGTTCTTTGCATAGGGCAAGCATCAAGGAAGAATCCGGCATGCATTTGCCATTTTCCCATTTGGAAACGGCGCGGTCGGATACCGAAAGGCGTTTAGCCAGTTCAGCTTGGGTTAATTGCTGTTCTCTGCGGCATTCCGCGATGAATTTTCCAATCTTTCTTTGATCCATAGGCTTCTTTCCTATAAACCATAAAGGAAACGCCTAGTCCTGTATACAAACCTTTGGTTGAGTACGGCCCCCGATTCATTGAGGTAGAAATGAAAAGAAGGTTACCCCTTGGGATTGGCCTCACGAATTCCCTTTTAGTAAATCGAAATAATAATCGGAGATTTGGTTTTTGGAGCGGAAGGCTTCTTGGGCTCCTTCGAATTCGTTTCCGCAATAAAGGTAATGGGTGGAGCAATCCAAATACATCGTTGTCGAAAAATGATCGATATCCGTTTGGATGTCTAGGACCATTGCCCCACTTTTCATATCGCCATAATCTCCAATAAATTCATCGTAAATGGAAAATTCAATTTTTACGAATCGGGTGTTCAAGAAGGAATAATCGTTAGAAGGATAGGGCCACGCAAAACTTGTCCACGGGCTAGAGCTAACGTTAATTCCTGTTACATGGCTCACATCCGTCCCAATAGCGGCCGTTAACGGGAAAGAGACGCCGCGATCATAACGGCATCCGCTTAATGCGAGCAAAGACAGCATTGGGACAACCCAGTTCTTCTTTTTCATGTTTTCATTATAAAAACAAAACGGCCCAAAGAAAAAGCGCTGAAATTTCGTGTTCATTGATTCACTTTGTCAAAACCCAAATGACCATCCCAACGTTTCTCCAGTTCTTTTGGCATATGATGAGAAACGAGGATAACCGTCATCGGCAAATGGAATATTGCCTTTAAAATTTGAGAATTCGTTTGCTCATCTAACCCCGAAGTAATTTCATCCAACAAAAGGACCTTCGGATTTCGGTACAAAGCTCTCGCCAAAGCGATCCTTTGGGTTTCTCCCCCACTGCTGGAATTGATTTCTGGATCTAATGGGGCATCTAACCCTCTTTCGCTAGCAAAGTCTTCCAAACCGCATTGGGCAAGGACTTCGCGAAGACGGGTTTCGTTGTCCTCCGCGCCAAAAACAATGTTATCCCGAAGGGTAATTGGGAAAACTCGGGAAGTTTGTTCGCAGTAATAGATCGATTTAGCCACCGCTTGGCAGGATAGGTTTTTAAAGTCCTCCGCTCCATAACGAATGGATCCTTGATAAGGTTCTCCGCTACGAGAAAGCAAACGGAGAAAAGTGCTTTTGCCACTTCCGCTTGCCCCGCTGATCCAATATTTCTTGCCGGGTTTAAAAACGTAATTCAAATGGGAAAAGACGGGTTTCCCCTCATAAGAAAAGCTTAGATTCTCCACGATGAGTTCTCCTTGTGGAACGTCACCAAGCGTCTTCACGTCCCCCTTGGATTGCATAAAAGATAAAAGCCGATCATTGACTCCCCTCATCCCGCGGATCGAGGAAAAAGCGGAAGCAAAGCTCGATAAGGGGCTATAAAGGTTATTGGCGAGTTGAACAAAAGCAAGAACCGTCCCCATAGCCATTCCTTTAGAAAAACTAACAAAACCAGTCACAAGAATAACGCCGATTTGCAAAAACGAGGTTAAAAGATTGCTTAAGGATGATGCCCCAAAACGAAGGCGGGATTGGCGGTAAGAGGCGCGATAAGCATGGAAGGATGTCGCGGCTTCTTTTTGGCAAACGTAAGAACAGGCGGATGCCGCCCGAATCGTTCCTTGTCCCGAAAGAAAGGATTCATAGGTTTTAGACAAAGCGACAAAGGCAGATTGAACCTCTTCATTCCTTTGATTGAGTTTCTTATTAAATCCTTGGGGAACTAAGAAAACCAGGAAAGAAAACCCCAAAAGAAAAAGAGCGATTTTCCAATCGATCATCAAGGAAATCACGCAGGCAGCCAAATACGTGAAGACTTGTCCAGGGAGAGCAAGCAAGGGGGCCAAATAATGGTTCCCAACATTTTGGCTATCGTTCATAAAGGCCGAAACATAGGCCCCTGTTCCTTCTTGGTGAAATTCAAAATAACTTCTTCCTAGGATGGAAGAAAACAAGTCATCGCACAATTTCTTTACGGCGCCGTTTAGATACCAAGAAAGAAGAGAATGGTATCCAAAATAGCAGCCAATCATAATGGCGATATAGAGTAATGATCCAAGCCCAAACACAATAAAATGAATCATTTCAAAGGAATCGGAAAGGAGCTCATTAAGAAGATATTCCAAGACTAGGGAAAGCCCCGTTTCTAGCAATGCGTCTAGCAAAGCAAGAAAAAGAAGCCAGGCGTATGTTGTTTTAGACCAATAAAGATACTTCTTCATGCAGGGTAACCTCAGCAAATCGCTTATAAAATTTTTCAACTCCTTTACGCATTGCCTCGCACACTTCTTCGCCTTTTTGTCCGTGTCGACATTGCCGACCAAAACATTTTGGGTACAGATAACAATTCAAGTTTTTGCAGGAAGGCGGATTTTCGAAATCGGGATTGAAGCCATCGTTAAGGCTCATTTTTTTAGTCGCCTTTATTGTACAATCACCTAAAGTACCATCTGGGAACACCACGAATCTTCCGGGATATCCAAACTGGCAAAAGAATCCTTCTTTGTGGATGGAGTCAAGCAACGCTGAGCGAAGACCTTTTTCCAAAACAATTTCATTTATGGAAAAAATATTTAACGATCTAGCCATGCATGCTTTGCCAATATTTTTCCAATCACTTACAGGATAAAAAAGCAATGAGAATCGACTATCGTCGGAGAAGTGTTCTTTAAAAATCTCGCAAAACGAAGCTAAAATGTTTTTGTCGCTAACATTGCACCGAACAATCATCGTAAACGCTTCTTTTAGTGTTTTCATGGAATCGAGATTTGCCATAATTTGGTCGAATGTTCCTTTTCCATTCGGCCTGATTCGGCTGGCATCATTGACTTCCTTTGGGCCATCAACCGTAACCTGGAAAGATACGACGCCTGAATCGATTAATTGCTTCGCCGTTTCCTTATCAAGGAGCGTTCCGTTCGTGGTTATGCCCGATTTAAAAATTCCGCCATTGTCGTTTTGGATTTGCTTCATTCTATTCGAAAAACGCAATACAGAATCCTTGTTCAATAAGGGTTCACCACCAAACCAAGAAATAAGCAAAACTTGGGGTGCGTTAAAACGCACTCTTTCTTCAAGAACTTTGTAGACATTACCGCCCGTAACGGGGCCATTGTGGCTTTCGTAGCAATATGGGCAGCTCAGATTGCATCGTAAACTAGTAAAAATACAAACATCCATTACATCTTTATGACAAAAAAGTGAATTATATTTATCATTCAAAAAAGCTCGTATAAAGTCAGGATTTTTTGAAAGTTTATTTTTTTCTAGAAAGGACTCGATTTCCTGATCTTTTCCACCCCTTAACACCTCATACAACCGATTTGCATGGAGCGAATCAAAACGAACGATGGAGTTTGTCATAGTATTGATCAAAAGACAACCGTTGTTTTCGGATTTAAAAATCAAAGAATACTTGGCAAGCTCCATACGCGTTAATTTAGGCACCCAACATAGTTAAGCACACACCTACTTTGGCAAGCCAATACGTTGTTGCTTTGCGAATAGAAGTTCGTATAACCTTCAACCAGCAATTCCATGGGTTCCACCTCCTTTTGGATAATCCTAAAAAATGAACCAAAATAGAGGTCAATAGGCGAAATGTCAGAATGTTCGTTAAAAACTAAACCCGAGTTTAATATTCTAATTCGACTTCTCCGTCCGCATTTACATCGGTAGAGAAAAACGTGCCGTTTTCTTTTAAATATGGTTCTAGGGACGCGGGTTTAGAACGGGGCCAAGCAATTCGTGATATCCCATCAAGACACGTTTTTTGTAGCGGCAATTTATGAACATCCGTAAATAGATAGGCAACAGGATGGCCTTGAAAATCAGAAAAAATCTTTTTGATGGCAGGGAGATCGGTTCCCCCCTGAACAAAAATCAAACAATCCGCGGGGAGTTTTTCCAGACAGCGTAACAATAAAATGGAATTATCCGCGTCGGTGAGTAGGAAAACCTTCGGGGCGCATCTTGCTGAATATTCTTCTAACGTTTTGGAAAATTTCCTTTGATAAGTAACAAGCTGTTTTTCCCAGGAAGATTCTTTTTGGTTACCCCATTCTCCAGAATCGTCTTTAAGAGGGGCGGATGTCGCCTCTTTATAACGGTCTAAGAATTTAACAGGGCAAAGGATTCCATCGACGATTTCTAGTTCTTCATTACAGGTAGGGCAATGGAGTTTTGCAGAAGACACGCCCTTTCGATCAAGGACACCGTCCTTTAGCTTTAATTCTTCTCCACATAGAGGGCAACGAAGATAAGACAAAGCCTCAAGAGGGAAGCCCATGGGCGTATTCGACAGGGCAGGTTTTTCTTGGAGCATCCTTTGAATTCGATCCGTTTGGCGCGCGAGTTCTTCTTGTTCTTTTTGAATCGCCAGGAGTTTCCTTTTTAAAATCGTTTTTTGCTCGTCGGCAAATACTTCGTTGAACCCTTCCGACAGCAACAAAGGCAGGAGAAATTTGGATATTTCTTCTAGGGACAGCCCCGCTTCTTTTAGTTCGTTAATGCGTCGAGCGACTTGGAGGTCATGTTCCTCAAAAACGTATTGCCCATTCTTTTGAGATGGGCCTAGCAAGCCATGATTAATGTAATAACGGATCGTAGATTCGTTCCAATTCGTCTTCTTTGCAAATTCACCTATCTTCATGGATGGCCTCTTTAATCGATTGGTTTTCTTCGATTTTATTCCTGCACGAAAAAATGGAAATGGTTTTTTAGAAAACCGCATGCTGAGACCAACAAAAAGCCTCGGGTTTCACGGCCGAGGCTTTGGAAAATTTGATGACGGGAGCTCCTTTATCCCGCCATCAAATAAGGAGGAAGAGAAATCTTATTTCCTTAAGATCTTCTTGCGGTTAACGATAAAAAATCCCGTCAAAAGACCCATGGCAAGCATGGAAATAATCAAGAGAGCGGAAAAATCGTAATCGCTGACTGGGAGAGGCAAAGACCCTAATTTCATTTCGTTTTTCGTATATTGATTCGAACTAGAATCCAGCACATCTCCATTCGCGGTTGCCCAGGCGTCTAATCTAGCCTTTGCATCCGTGAAGGTCGAATCCATTTGGAAGGCGAGTCGGCCTTCATCGCCCATGGAGTTATAAGCGGATTTTGCCGTATCGTAATAATGGTGTTCCTTGTCATTGCACCACCCTTTGCTTTCGGAATAATCCGTCATATGCATATTGGCGTCAACGAAGGAATTCGCTGCAAAAATGCCTCCATCGGTTACTTTCGTCGATTCGTTTTGCCAATCCAAATAGACGTTTTTAGTCGTGCTTAAAATCTTCAATTCATCGATCTTAACTGCTTTTTGGAGATTTTCATCTTCCGTCCAACGGTACCACTTATATTTTGTTTCCCCTTCGGTTTTGGACAAATTTTCGCCATAGGATTTATGTCGGGTGCTATTTGGTTTCAACGTAAAGCACTGATTGCCAACAAGATCATGATAAGCCGCTTTTACTTTGGTTTTATCCATATAATTCAACGTTCCATAGGAATCGTAGAATTCTTTACCTCAGCTTCGCTTAACCCGCGGTTGAAAATGTTCATATCGTCAATGCCAATGCCGTTTCGATAGACCTGGCCATACACATCTGTACGCCTGAATCCGCGATGAATGCAGAATTCCGTGTCGGAATTATTAAGCATGGTGGCTAAAAGCTTTCGATATTGGTCCAGCGAGAAATCGACCCCTTTATTAGAAATTAATTTAGTCGATCCCACGTAGCTTGCGATTTTCGTGTCGTTCTTATAAACGGAAAAACCATTATCCTTGTCGAAAACATAAGTAATCATTTCCCAGTCAACCGACATGAATTGAGCGTTGCCGTTTTCCATTTTGTAGATCGCGGTCCTTTTTGACGTAGAAGGGGAAAAGAACTTATGGACGGATATGTTTTCTTTTTGAGTATCGTCTTCCGCCTTTTCCGAATAATAATAGAGACCACCGATACCTAAATCCAAGCCAACAAGCTCTTTGGAGATGATCGATTTGCTTCGGAAAGAAAAGATTCCTTCGTAGTTCCCACACAAGATATTGCTTGCAGTATCGTTCGCCCAGCGATTGCTTTCTTGGTTCGTATTTTTGACCCAGTACGAAACGGTTAACGACTGATCTGCAGGGGTGCATGCCAAATATTTATAGTCCGCTTTATCAATCGTATACACAGGCCCGCTTAATCTGTCCAGTAGCTTTTCTGAACTATGTTTTGCATACGAAAATCCTTGAGCAACTCCTTTCGGTTCGTCATAAATGTTGGGTGTCGACATATTCGCATAGGTGTATTCGCTAGAGAGTTTTAGCCGGGTGGCGACTTCTTTTTGTCCATTGGCGTCATACCGGTAAATATTGGTTCCACCGCCACCATCCTTGGCCTGACTAAATTCCTCGCCGTCCCAATTGAAGACGATATCTTGTTTGAAATTGGTCCCTCCTTCTGCGCAGGCCTCCCTTCCTTGGCTAGGGGAAATCGATGCCATTTCCCCGGCAACGATGAGGCAGCCGAATCCTAGTAACAACTTTTTCATGTTAAATGACCTCCTTATAGTAGTTACCATTTATTTGAATTTTGGAGATTTCTATCCGCCCGTTTAGGCCGGAATTGAATCCCACATATTTCCCAAAATCATTGTTGGTTGAAGTATATTTCAAATGTCTTCCTAAAATTCCATTCACATAGAGTTCCACGCTGATGGTTTTGCTGTCCACGAAATGATAGACGGCTTTCAGATGATAGGTTTTCGTTTCGTCCCCCATCACTTGAAGGGCGTCGCCGTGAGCCTCTTCTGCGCCATATTTCCAGTTCAGCGTCTTGTTTTTGACGTTATCCTCGGTGTTGTCGATCGTAATGCCACCGACTTTGCCAGTTTTCAATCTTCCGATTAAGGCAACCGCACCCACGTTATAGGGCATATCCGCATCCAAAGAGCAGCCGAATAATATGCCTTGTCCCGTTCCTCCATCGTAACCAGAAGACTTAAAATCGAATTCGATTTGGTCCCCCTCCTTTAATTCATGGTTTTTTAGGACGAAGGTTTCGTTATCTTTAACGCCTTTGGAAGAGAAAACCGGAAGGCCGTCGCTATCTTGGCCAACATCAAACTGGCCGCGAGTAACCAAATACGCATGGATGCAATGCTCCGCTTGAATGCCAATCCCATTGATTTGGATGTTGCTAATGGTCATGCTTCCGTTGATTCCCGACATCAAGCCGATGTATTCGCCCTCGTAGGGATCGCTGAGACATAAAGCTCCCGCGTATTTTTCGTTCACGTAGGTTTTGACCTTCCACGCCTTTTCTCGGTCAATGAGCAAGGAAATACGATAGACTTGATGGCTATCGCCCATGGGATTAGGTTCTAAAGAACCATGGGAAGTTTGGTTTTCCAAGGAGCCTTGATAAACATCAAGCAATCCGATATTGCCTTCTTTGGTTCTGCCGACGCTATAGAAGCTTTCCGAAGGATCGTTCCAATGAATGGAATGGGAAGAATTGCCGAAAACGATTCCCTGATTGGAAGCGCCGTTAAAGCGGCCATCCACCTGTAAATCAAAGGAGATTCTTCCCGAGCCGCTAAATAGTTTCTCCTTGAACATCAAGGACGATTTATTAGAAACGTTTTTAAAGGTATAAATACCGTTCTCGTCCTTGGAAATATCAAAGTCCCCAAGCCCCTTCGATACTTCGGTTTGAATGAATTCAGTAGGGACGTCTAGGCGTTTATCAATCGTTTTTTCTTCTTCGCTAGGAAGCGAGCTCACCCCAATCGAAGAGGTTTTGTATTCCTCTTTTAAGATGGACGGGCCAAAGGATGCATCATAAGCCGCCTGTTGAAGGATATCTTCGTAAGGCACATCGAACACCTTCAATCCCACGGGCGATCTGCCAAAGACCGTCGCATAGAAAACGTAGGCAATCAAATAGGTGCCATAATCGCTAGGATGGTAATGATCCGCATCGTAGAGATTAATAATGTTGCTGTAATTGGTATAAACATCATAAAAGGCGGTGCCGACATGGCAAACAGGAAGATGGAGTTCGTCGGCGATCGCTTGATAAGCGGCGATGTTTTTCTGGGTATGGGACTCATTGGTCATGTGATACCTGGCTAAATCAGGACTTTCCGCTTTTCTCCCCCAAGTTTCATAAAGGATTCCTTTCGCGCCGGATTTTTGAACCTTTTCGTAAACGGCTCGAACCCCATCGTAAAAAAGTTCCCGTTTTATGGAGGGGTTCATGGATTGTTCCTGCATGAACACCAAGTCATAAAACCCTTTGTTGGAGAGTTTTTCTTCGACTTTGGCTCCATCGGGATTATGGGAATCTGCATGCTGAAGGAGGGAATAGCCTCCGGTAGTAACGGAATCCACCCGAACATCGATATGGGCGGCGTTGGCGATCCGCTTGAATTTCATGAAGGTCGTCTTTTCCATTTCCCGATTTGGCTTATCGTAGTTATAGTCGGTATAGAAGGTATAGGAATTTCCAATAAAAAGGATGTTCAATTTGGAGTCCTCCTCAAAAAGACCCGTATTATAGTGCTTTCCTTGTTCTTCTCCGCATTTGCTGCATCTCTCCACGGTATAGCCCTTTTCTTCTAATGTGGGGGCGACTGCCACTTCTTCGAATTGATGGGAGCAAATAGAAGGGCTCGACACGGTATCCGAAGGGGAACTAGATTCCAAAGGAATAGAATTCCCACAACCTGCTAGAGACAGGACGAAAGGCAAAAAGAAAGAAACAAATTTTTTCATGCTTTAACCCTTTCCTTGAATAAATTAACCGCGGGAGGCAAAACGGGATAATCATCGGCCATTTCAAAGGTATCGATGACCGCGTGAGTTGCCATCCATCCGCCTTTGTAGTCTTCATTAAATAAGTGATAAGCAAAATAGAACTTTCCATTCGGGGAATTTTGGATAAAGGAGGCGTGCCCCGGCCCAAGGGCCTTCTTCCCCCTTTCCATCAACGGTTTTTCGGATTTCACCCAGGCGTTTTTATCGAGGATATCTCCGCCGCTGAAGGTCAATAAGCCCAAGCAATAATCATCGCTCCAAGAACCGGAAGCGCTATAGCAAAGATGGAGATGGGTGTTTCCATAAATTGCCGCCGGACCTTCATTGATAAACGGGTGATCGTTTTTCCCTTCGCATCCTCGTTTTTCCCAATCGAGTTCGGGTTTGGAGATTTCAATTGGTTTGCCCGCGAGTTTCCGGGGATTCTCCATTTTTTGGATGAAGATTTTCTGAATAACGTTCTCTTTGCAATCCCATCCCGACCACACAAAATATTTTTGGTGGTTATAGCATAGAATCGTGCCGTCGATCGACCAAAATTCGTCGCATCCTTCCACCAGACCTAGATTCGTGAATTTCTTTAAGGGGTCACCAGAATGGTTGGTAAGGCAATACATGCGATGGTTAAAATTATTCCCGTCATCTAAGGCCACATAGATATAGCAAATCCCATCGATAACATGGAGCTCAGGCGCCCAAACCTCTTGGCTGCATTGAGGGTCATCTTCATCCCAAATTAGAACAGGTTCGGCCTCGCAAAGATTTTCGATGGTTTCGGATTTCTTGATCCATAGTTTTTCGTATTTGGCGTAGAGGTGGTAATAGAAGCCGCCTAGATAAAAGATAAAGGGGTCGCGGGGGTTCACCTTTTCATCCGTTGTTCCGAGGTAAATAGGTTGATGTGTCATTAGAAGATGGTCCTTTCCGAATCTTTGTCGAAGAGATGGATTTTTTTATGGACGAAACGGAAATGCTTTTCTTGCCCCATATCCCCGATTTCATCGATGGAAACCTTGGAGAGAAAGTCGTTTCCTCCGAAGGGGAAATGCAGGTAATATTCGTCGCCAAGAAGCTCAGAGATATCGATTTTTCTGCTAAAGTCAGCGAAGGTGGAACTGATTTTGATATCCTCGGGTCTTACCCCAAAAATCACTTTGTGTTCCAAGCCTTGATTCGTTTCGATGATGGTTTCAAGCATGGATTTTGCCTTGGCCAATTCTTCTTCCAATTGAGCTTTTCTTGGGTGCTTTCCATGTTCGTAACGAATCTTTTTTAGACCTTTAAGGCTCGAATAATATTCCTTTTCCTTGACAAGGTCGGATTCCAGCTTTTCCACTTTTTCCTTTAATTCGCCTTCTCGATTTTGATAGAACGAATCGTGTTGATGGATTTCTTCTTCGTTGAAAGCGAATTCATATCCGTCTGAAAAGCGGAGAACGCCCTTGCAGTAAGTGCCTTCTGCAAAATTCATGGCGGGCGACCCGATAAAGGAAGCGACGAATTTATTGGAAGGGTGATGGTAGATTTCAAAGGGGGTTCCCGCTTGCTGAATGACCCCTTGATTCATGACAACGATCCGGTCCGCCATCGTCATGGCTTCGATTTGGTCATGGGTGACGTAAATCGTTGTTGCATGGATTCTTTGGTGCAATTTGACGATTTCGCTGCGGGTGGAAACCCTTAATTTGGCATCGAGGTTGGATAAAGGCTCGTCCATCAAGAAGACCTTCGCGTCCCGAACCACGGCCCTACCAAGAGCCACGCGCTGCCTTTGCCCTCCGCTCAAGGCTTTGGGCTTGCGGCCCAGTAGTTCTGTGATTTGAAGGATTTCCGCGGCTCTTTTCACCCGTTCATCAATTTCTTCTTTGGAATACTTCTTCACTTTGAGAGAAAAGGCCATGTTGTCATAAACCGTCATATTGGGATATAAGGAATAGTTTTGGAATACCATGGCGATATCCCGGTTTTGCGGAACGATATCGTTGGAATAGAGCCCATCGATATAAAGCTCGCCGGAAGAGATTTCCTCTAGTCCCGCAATCATGCGCAACGTCGTGGATTTGCCGCACCCCGACGGCCCGACAAAAGCCACAAATTCGTATTGGGCAATCTCTAAATTAAAATCCTTCACCGCCTGGACATCTTTATCGTAAAACTTGTTCACGTGGAGCAAAGCAACGTAATTTTCAATGACGTCGTCGCTTTTCTTTGGGGTCGGAGAAAGTTTAGAAGAATCCAAGGTTTCTTTGTTTTCTTGATTTGATGGTTCCATTATTTTTCTCCCTCAGTTTCTAAATTTACAAAGCGAACATCCTTAAATTCCGCGGAGTGGTTCATCGTGATCATGCCCACGCGGCTAACCTCATCGCCGAACCCATTGTCGAATTCATAGACCAAGCAGCCGTTCACGTAATATTTCGAACGGTTATGGTCGCGAACGATTTTCATTTTGGTGTAGGAATGGAAATCCAGATCGCTTTGATCGAAGGGCGTGGACCAAATCCATGCCCGATTCGTTTCGTCGACATTCCCGCTGACGCAGGAAATCTGCTTATTACGGTGATCTTTATGAGGATCTAGCATCACGGAATGGATTCTTTCTTCGTTTTGCTCTAGCAGCCCGACTTTTGGATAATCGTCTTCCAGCAAAACCTCTCCGATTTTGACGTTAGCTTCCCATTCGTAATGATTGCTAAAATACGTGGTAACCAAGAACGAATCATGCTCTTTCTTGGTAGAAAAACGGTCTTTGGAATGAATTTCGAATCCTCCGTTAGAAAGCGGAATATTCACAAGGTCTAATCCTTCGCATTTTCTAGCGATGGATTCCGAATCCAAAGAATAGGTAATCCCATGGAATTTCGCGTAATAATTCATCGTTAATAGATAGACGCCGCAGGGTTCATTGCCTAGCATATTCGTCGAACTTTTATGAACCAAAACGCCGTTTTGTAAGAAATAAAGGGAATCCTGACGACGGATGATTTCTAATTCCACCGCGTCAAAAGATTGTCTCCCTCCCCAAACTATGGGAGCATCTTCCCAATTCCACGCTCCGTTTTCTTGGTTAACGACAAGTGCTTGATAATTGTCCTTATTCGGCCGCGGGTCCAAGAGGAACGCCAAAGTGTTGATTTCATTTTTCAGGGCGATGCCGACTTTAGGGGTCTTGTCGTTATTCAAATTTTTGACGCATTCGATTTCGACCTTGGCGTCAAAGGTTTTCGAATTCTCAAAATGGATCTTCGCATATTGGTCGTAACAACCTTTTTGAACGGCTTCTCCTGTTGTTTGGTCTTTGATTTCATAACCGACGTCGGTGAAATCCGTATCCAAGAGATTATCGCCTTGATTCTGATAGACCCTATTCCCAAAGAAGGGGTATCGGTCTACCTCCGTCATGGCGATATGCTGATAAGAATCCCATCGATAAGCCCCGGAAATGCAGCCTTCCGCATTGACCAAAGCAGGAAGGATGGCAAGCCCTTGCGGATTATAATCAAGCCCCAAGGACGAATAGGGGAGATAGAATTCATACCCCACGGCTGTCGCGGATTTCTTATCCGTTTTCGAGGTGTTGATTTCCCCTTCGATTTTCGTCCCGTAATTCATCGGCAGGAAATATTTGGTCCAGGGGTAGTTTTCACTAGGGACGCCAATCCAGCTTTCGTGACGTTCTAGGGGCGACAAGCGAAGTTGAACGCATTGGGCGGTTAAATCCTTTCGGAATGCGCTGGGATTGACGTAGATTTCAAAACTATCCTGCTTAAACAAGTCAAGGCTAGCGTCTTCATAGAAACTGGATTTGCTTACATGGGCGTAAGCAAGAAGCCCTTTTTGGCCGAAACCGACCTTGAACGTTACCGAAACATCGTCATAAATGCCGCAGGTAAAATGCAGCGTTTGGTCCTCCAAATAGCAGGATTCGTTATCCAATCCATCCATTTGAACCCCTTCTTCTAATTCTGCCCGCAAATCGGTTTTGGGTTCATCAGGGTTTGTATAATGGAATTCGCCGTAACAGCTCGTTAACGCAAGCGAAGCGCCTAGAAGGAACCCTATCATTGCCTTTTTCATGCTTGCGTTCCCCTTTTTGCCAAGACGACGATTTCGCTCATTTTAGCTTGCCTCGACGAAGAGAAATTCACGGTGACTTGATGGGTGGAGGTCGCTTCGAATTCAGCGACAAAAGGCGACCCGGGTCTTAAATATCCGCCTTCCCTAAATTCATCCATGTAATCTTGATAATATTCGTGATTGAGCTCGATGTTCTTGAAGTTCTGATTTCCAACCTGGATGTCCACTTTATCAATCACGTAATCTTTATCCATTCCCCCATAAACCGCGACCGCGGAAATTTCATAATTTTTAGACCATTGAAGCTGGACTTCATGGGATCCCGGTTGGAAGGTATATTCCAAAGCCATGTTGCTAGGATTAGCGATGTGCATGGGGATTTTGTAGTCGTTTAATTTATTGCAATCGTCCTCTCCGGAAGCCGATATAGAGGCCCGCAAGGCAATATTTTCATAACCAGAAACCGAGGCGGGGAGAGGCTGCAAGGAATAGGTAGGCCCATTGACGAACAAAGTTCCATCTTGGTTCACGATAACGCGGTCCATGGCAAAGGCTCTTTCGGAAGAGCCGTTTGCCCGATCCAAATGAGCGTGATAGCCAATCAGGAGTTCATCGCCGGCCTTAAAGAAGCAATGATGGCCGGTCCCAGAAGTGAAATCCCACCCGTTTCCAATATCAAGACCCTGCACGCCGCATAATTGATTTTCGTATTCATAGGAACAGGGTTTGGTAAATTCTCCTAACGGAGAGTCGGAGACCGCATAGCCCACCGCATAGGTGATGTTTCCATAATAATTAGCGCTGTAAGTGAGAAAATATTTCCCATTGGATTTATATAGTTCCGGGGCTTCGTTCCAAAAACGGGTGTTGCTCCCCCACTCCCAATCTAAGTTCGGATGCGCTTCTTCCTCTTGAATGGAACGATATCCCGCACGGACCAGCGGCTTCATCGTCTCATAATCCGCGGTGACGGGATCCTTTAATTTCATCCCATAGGATTGGGATTCGGAATCGAGCTGATCCTGGGAGAAATATAGGTACATTTCGCCGTTATCATCGATAAATAAAGAGGGATCAATCGCCGCGAATCCCAGGTCCAAAAAGACCTGATCGTTTTTGGTAAAATAGACGCCATCCGCGTTATACCCCTCGTATTCCTTGAACGGACCCGCGGGGGAAGAAGAAACCGCGACCGATATCCCTCTTCGATATTTTCGGTTCGTGGATGAAAAATCTTTGGCGTTTTTCGCACAATAATACATGTAATACCGGTCGCCGATTTTATAGACGTTCGGCGCCCAAAGCGATCCAGAGGACCAGGAATAGGGGTCGGCAAGGAAAGCGGGGCCGAGGTTTTCCCAGTAATTAAGTTGTTTGGATCGATAGACGTAAAACCCCGTTCCCGAGAGCTCGTCGCTAGTTCCATACATGTAGTAATAGCCGTCGTCATAGAGAATGAAAGGGTCGGCAAGAGGGGTTTCCAAGTCATTTTTGAACCAAAGGTTTTTGTTATAGCCTTTGCTAAAATCCGCCTCCGTGTTTATCGCAGCGCAAGAAGGAAGGAGGAAGAAGGGTACAACCGTTAACAATGCTTTCTTTTTCATATTATTTAAGCCCACTATTGGTGATGCCCTTCACAAAGAATTTTTGGCAAACGACAAAGATAACAACCGTGGGAATCAGGGAAATGACGGTGGCGGCCATCAAGGTTTGATAGGAATTGATGGATTTGCCCATGAAATTGGCCAAGGCGATTTGCAAGGTGATGTTATATTCCGAGTCGCCCTTTAAATACAAAAGGGGGCCGAGGTAATCGTTATATCCAGCAACAAATCCCAAAATCCCCTGTGAAATCAAGCTGGGAAGGGAAATGGGGACGACGATTTTCCAGAAGATGCGGAAATGGCCGATACCGTCTAATTTCGCCGCGTCGATATAATCATCGGGAATCGCCAGGAAGGATTGGCGGAGGAAGAAGACGCAAACGGCGGTTCCAAACATCCCTGGAACAATTAGCGGAAACAAAGTGTTATAAAGACCCAGCGTCGTATAGATGCTGACTAACGGGGTCATCATCACGATTCCGGGGATCATCGTCGTGATGAGCATCAGGTAGAATAAGACGTTTCTTCCTTTGAATTTGGTTTTGGCAAAAGCATAGGCGCTTAAGGCGCTGACGAAAAGTCCACCAACCGTGGAGGGAATCGTGATGATCAACGTATTCATCAGCCCCACTAAAATCGTCGGGGTGTCCCGTTCTCCAATCGTGGCGTCTGCCCCGGTGAAGGCTTTGATAAATCCCTGGAAATCAAGCCCGTTGAACGGGCTTGGATTTTCCAAAAACCCAATATAGCCCATGGGTTTAAAGGCGGAGACAATCAAAATATAGAAGGGAACAACGACCGTGGCGGCCAATAATATCAAAACGATATACGAAAAGATTTTTTGAATCGTCTCTTCTTTTTTCGTGGTCATGACCCTCCGCTTCAAAGAGTCACCGTTTCTTACGTATTCTACTCTCATACTATTTTGTGGCGTCCCCTTGCTTTTTATTGAACATAAACTGAATGAATGTGATGCCCATGATCAAAACCGTTAAAACCCAGGAAGCCGCGGAAGCCACCCCAATCCCTGAAATCGCCGAGGTTGCCGAGGACGTTTCCGTCATCTTGGTGTAAAGATAATAAGCAACCGTCACGCCTCTTTCGCTTCCCGCGGGAACAAGAAGCTGGAACCTGGTGAAATCTTGAAGATTGCCGATCACCCCGGTGATCAGCAAGAAGAAAGAAACGGGCATGACTCCGGGGAAAGTCACGTGCCAAAATCTCGTCCAAGCATTTGCCCCATCCACTTTGCTCGCCTCCAAAACACCACTATCGATATTGGTCAAAGCCGCGGAATACATGATGATGGCAAAGCCAACGCCGCTCCAAACGCCAAGGAAAATCAATACCGGCATCGTTTGGGAAGGATCGTTGATGTTAATGGGGGGAATTCCTAATTTCGAAAGGAAATTATTGAACGGACCATATTCGGGGTTCAGCAGCATCTGCCAAATGGTGGAGGTCGCGACGACCGAACAAACATAGGGCAAGAAGAAAATCGCCTTGAACATCGTTCTTCCCCTTAATTTGGGGTTATTCACAAGGAGTGCGATTAATAGACCAAAGACCATCGATAGAGGGGTGACAAGACAATTCAGGAGCGTATCGCCAACCGCCACCCAAAATTTGGGGTCTTCGAGAACGAGCTTGAAATTGAGGCCTCCATTCCACTTCATTTCGTTAAGCGCAGCCGTTGAACCCGGCTGACGAAACGACATCCAAAGCGAAATGACCATCGGAACGAAGCCAAAAAGGGCAAAGCCGATCAAAGGCAAAAGCGCCGTAATTGTGCAGTAAGCCTTTTCCCGAACGCGGCTTCTTCGATTCACGGCATTCGTTTTTTGGTTTTTTACTAACTCGATTCTCATTTAGTCTCCAAAATGTCCGTAATGCTTTAGCATCGCATCCGTCCGATCTTGATAGGTGGCGAAGAAAGTGTCTAAGCTCATATCCCCACTTAAAACCGAGCCATTGAGCGTCCCGGCCCATAAGGTATCGATCCAGTTGCTATCCGATAACATCGTCCAGTCTCCGCCCCGTTGCTTTTCAATATAGTCCACGAAGATAGGCGCATTTTTCGGTTGGGTTTCTTTGGAAACGATTTCCTGGGCGAGTTCTTTTTGGTTTCCTACGCAGAAACCCGATTCCGCCAAGTCCCTTTGGCCTTGTTCTCCGGCCATGTATTCCATAAATTTAAAGGCGGCGTCTTTCTTCTCCTGGCTGGACTCCCTCGCGATGCCATACCCCATGGAACCACTATGTCCAATCGATCCGATTTCCTTGCCGGGAACGGCGTTTTGGTAATGAGAAAGAGGGGCCACATCCCATTCGAATTTCGTATTGAGGTTCCGCAAATCGGAGACATTAGGACGAATGCCGACGCACATGGCCATTTTGCCGATGGCAAATAAGCCGATCTTATCTTTGGAGGATACTTCATTGGGTTTGGGCATGACCTTTTCGACGGTGGAAAGGTCCACAAAATGCTTGAAAGCATCATAGGTCGAAATCGGATTCCCGTTATAGACGTAATCCGTTAAGGTCTTATCCCCTAGCGTCCAATGGTAATATCCATCGTCTTGGACGTTAATGACGTCTCCACCCATCGACCACACATAGTTGTACCACCATTCCGTATAGAACCCGTAATCCGTAATGGAATTCGGGTTTTTGGATTTGGTCAAACGCTTGGAAAGGGCCAATTCTTCTTCCACGGTCATCGAGATTTTATTGTTGAAATAAGCTGGCTTGGAATAATCCTCTCCGCCCGGCTGATAAAACCCGTGCTTTTCGTATTCTTCGGAGCAGTCCTTGAGTTCTTTGGAAATGCAGGTGACACCCGCTTTTTCGAAAGCTTTTTTATTGTAGAAAATAACAGAGGGTCCTAAGTCTTTTGGCAAACAATAAATGGTGTCTTTTTCCGTGCTGGTTTTGGTTTCGACGTTATACCGGTAACGATTAATTCCCGCTTTCCACATCTTGGACAAATCAATTTTACTGGATTGAGAAAGATAATCCGTCAAAGGTTCAATCCAACGTTGCTCGGCATAATTTTTGATTTGTTTGTCTCCGACGAAAAAGATGTCGGGGGCATTTTTGGCCCGTAACGTGTTGGTTAATTTCTCTTCATAACCCGTGCTAGGCTGATATGCAAATTGAACGCGGATATGATCCGTATTCTGCTTATTGTAGGTTTTGACAATATTTTTGAAGATGGCGATTTCCCCTTCTTCTCCCCAACCCCAAAATTGGATGGTGGTTCCATCGAAGTTTTCGCCACATCCTATTAAAGGCAAGGCGAGAAAAGGCATCAAAAATAACAAGCTTTTGTTCATAGTTTTTGCTCCTTGTTAACGGAATAAGAAGAATCTTTGGCATCGAAAGGCAAATTGAAGGACATAAGGCCGACGCTGCAGGCATCGCTCCAGCCCTCAAAGGTCAAAACCGGCGTTTTTGTATCTCCCGCATAGAAGGAATAGGAAGAACCTTTTTTTGTCAAACAAAGGTCGATGAAATTGGTCTTGTAATCATAAGAGGAATCTAAGGGCTTGCTGATTTCTTTGTTGGGTTCGTTAAACTGCCAATCCGCGCCCCAAACACGATCAAATTGGTGGTACGTGGCCACGGATACTGTGCGGTCGCTGCCCACAACTCCAGAATTATCGATGTAGACGAAATAGAATCCCGAAGCATCGGTTTCGGTGCCGGATGCCGTTTTGCCGTGCTTAAGAAGGACTCCAAATTTCGTATAGGGGTCCCCATTATTGGGCTGTCCAATCTTCATTTTCGTTTGAAAAGTGAAAGAGGCGTCATCCCCCGATTCTTTCACGAAAGCGAACGTGTCCAAAAATCCTTGGCTGGATATCGTCGCCTTTTGGCTTAAATCCACTTGAGGGCTCGTATTCATTTTGTCTTTGGATGTGCCAAACAGGGAATTTGCAATCGGGGCAGAGCCGCCAAGCTGTTCTTTTATCCACTTAGAAATCTTGGCATAGGTGAATAAATTGGGATGCAATCCATCGTTTAAGAAAGAAGCATGTTCGTTTTTTGTAAAATCGTTGCCATCTTTAATGGCTAAGAAGGGGAGGTTAAGGTTCTCAACGCCGCGACGAACTTCTTCAAGCCTTTCATTGCAGGAATTGGGGGAATTAAAATCGGCAGGGTTATCGAAATGATTCGACGAGGAAATCCAGTCAATTTTAACGTTGGGATTCGATTCTTGGACCTTAGTAAATAACGTGTTCAGGTTTTTAACCGTTTCTTCCACGCTAGCTCCGCCTTGAATATCGTTGAATCCTAGATGGACGAATACCCGATTTGGTTTCGCTTCCGTTATCGTTGGATAGATAGGGTTATTTTCATCGATCCAGTCCCTAGTTTTGGATTTAGATTTCCCGACTGCAAATAAGGAGGATCCTTTGAATTCTAGTTTAAAATTCCGGTAGAAATCAGTATCCACGTAGGAATCGCCGAAGAAAATGGCGTCCACATTTTTTCTTTTTGGGTTGCCTTGATCATCAAAATTAAGATAAGTCCAACCGAAGGCTTTATCGCTTCCCAAATAAGCAGATTCTTCATAGGTAGTTTCGCGATTCTTTTTCCCATTGGTATTGCGAAAAGCAAACCAAACTCCCATGTTATCCTTTGCTTCTTCTTTGGAGGATAAGCCCAGCAAGGAATAAGGGATGGTAATCGTTGCCCCATAGCCATTAAAGCCATCTTGGGTGTCGGCATAGATTTTTTCATCCGATTTTGTAACGCCGCTATCCGAAATCAAAGTGGATTCAAATGTTTTGTCGTTGTTGATTTGGAAAACATTGAAGCCAAGGGTGGGGACGCTCAAGATGCGATAGGTTTTATGGACGTCTAATCCCGTATTCTCGCCAAATAATGGAGTGACATAAATTTCAAAATTATCGTTATATCCATTCAACTCACCACTTTCAGAAGAGGGAAAGGAATGAAAGACTTTGTTGTCTTGGACATTCACCCGAACGCGAAGGGCATCTTTATGGTATTCTCCTAAAACATAGGCTTCGGCTTCTTCCTCGCCTACTTTAGCCGAGACAACCGGGGTGCCCGAGGGTTCCATAAGACGATGGGACCATTTCGCGTAAAAAGTGGTATCTTGAGTCAAAGAATAAGGGAAGGAGGCTTCGTTCGACAAAGTCTCATCAATAAACCAACCGGCAAAATCATAGGCATCTCTTTTCGTTACGGGAGCGGTGGCAATCACATCCGCGAAAAAGGATTCCACGGAACTCCCACCATTGCATTCAAAAGAAGCTTTATATTTATTCACGATGGATTCGGAGGGGGCGGGGCTGCCACAAGAAACCAAACCGAAAACGGTCCATAAGCATAAACCAATTAAAGGGAACTTGTTCTTCATCGATTTTGTCCTGTTGTCTTGGATAGATTATATTTCAAGTTTGCTTCAAGATATATGTATAAAAGTTCAAAATTCATGTAAAATATTTCATAATCAAGATGAAAAAGCACGACTATAAAATTTATGGGAACGAGAAAGAACTCCTCACGTATTTCCCTTACCGAAACGAAGCCCATTTAGATGATCCAAACTATCCGATTCACATCGAATCGGTGGGAATTACGAAACCCGATCCGAACTACCACGTCTCAAGAAACCGCTGGAACATCTATACCATCGAATATGTTGTTTCGGGGGGAGGGTATCTCAAATACAATGGAAAAAATTACAAGTTGAGGGAAGGGGATGTCTATATTATGTCTCCGAATTCCGTGCAGAGATACGGATCCGACCATGATAATCCTTATGAAAAAATATGGATCAACTTCAGAAGCGATATCTTTGATGAAATCTTAAAATCGTTCCATTTGACCGAACCCGTGTACCATTGCCGCGCCGTCTTGCAATACCTAAAATCCGTCTATAGCCTCAAGGACACTCGGCCATTTGTAGAAGATTCTTCTTTTATTTGTTTCCGACTTCTTCTTGACCTTATTTCCCAAATCAAAGAAAACGAAATGTCTTCTTCAAGAGGATACCCCGACTTTTTAGAAAAAGTTCTGGAATATATCGACAAGAAAACCCCGAAGCCCATCAGCATCGACGAGTTAACCCATTATTCCAACGTCTCTACGGGGTGTTTAATCAACGCGTTTAAAAAATATATGGGGGAGACGCCCTATTCCTATCAACTAAAAACGAGACTGAAGCTATCCAAGATGTATTTAACGAATACGAATAAAGGATTGGATGAGATAGCCTACATCTGCCATTTTTATGATGCGTTCGCGTTATCTCGGTCCTTCAAAAAGTACTTTGGGCAGTCGCCCAAGGAATATCGGGATTCTTTGACGAAGCAAAAGGCGTAATATTTGGCCAGCGGGCGAAAAGCAGTCTCCTTTCATTTTCCTATGCACTCCGTTAATTTCCGTTTTGTATTCTTTGATATTTCATCAGATAGTTCGATGATTACTTAATGGAAATCTCTTTTCTCGATAGCAAAATACGTTATTCTTTTACTGCTAAAAACGAAGGCTAAGCAAACATGAAAATCCATGAAATAGACCAGAATTTCGATACCACGTTTGAATCTCCTAGCGATATCCAGTGGCATTCTCCTTTGGAAGAACCTTTTTCCCTCCGCGGCGTGTTCTATTCAGAGGAAGAGAAATTGTACCGTCGCTTGCCAAAAGAATTCGCCGCCTCCATCAATGAAAAGATTGCTTTCCTAGCCCAAAATACCGCTGGAGGCAGAATTCGGTTCCAAACCACTTCTCCTTATATCGCCCTCCGTGTAGAAGAGCCTTTTGACGAACCCCTTCCCCATATGACGATTTTTGGCAAAAACGGAATCTCAATCTTTGCCAATCAGGAATACGTGGGCTGCATCGCTCCAACCTATAGCCAAATCGTTCAAGGGGATCCTGCTTTTAATGGCAACGGGAAAATCCTTTTTGACGGAATCGCAAAGCCCCAAAGAGAAGGTCTATACCAAGTAGAATTGTTCCTTCCTCTTTATAGCGGCCTCGCTAGCATCTACATCGGATTAAAAGACGGTGCAATTCTATTGCCACCCACCCCCTATAAGCATCCAAAGCCCGTCCTCTTTTACGGTTCTTCCATCACCCAAGGGGCATGTGCCAGCAAACCGGGCGACGATTATATCTCCCGGCTATCTAGAAGATTGGATTTTGATTTTATCAATTATGGTTTTTCGGGGAACGCCAAAGCAGAGCCTGAAATGGCGAAATACCTTTCACAGCAAGAAGCTTCGGTATTTGTTTTAGATTATGACCATAATGCACCAGATGAGAATTATTTAAGAAAAACACATTATCCCTTATACAAAACGATAAGGGATGCTAACCCCACCACCCCCATCCTTTTCATGACAATGCCTGGTTTTGAAAATTGGAAAGAGAGGCCGCCTCACAAAGCCCGAAGAGAGGTGATCCTAGAAACCTGGAAGAAGGCCAGGGAAGACGGGGATAACAACGTATATTTCATCGACTGTTATGGATGCTTTGGGGATCAAAACAAATGTGGGACCGTGGATAATGGGCACCCCAATTCCTTAGGCTTCGAGAAAATGGCGGAAAAGGTGTATCCCATTCTTAAAGAATTGCTCCAATAATTCCTGAAGGGGAATTACGAAAGGTTGCACCCTTGTGGCAAATAATGCCCCACGGCGCTCGGGTTGTACTTCTTTCTTCCAACGAATACAATTCCAGCAAGAAATATCCTTTACAATAACCCCGGAATTCCCCTATTAAATGAAAGCGCCCAAGCCAGCAATGATGGGACTGGTTTTTACCTTCCATAAAATTCCTTTTCATTTTTGGAGGCATTTTTTTGCATTTCGGTTTATAAATCGCAATCTTCTTCCATGTTTAAGATGGATTTCACCTCTTTTTTTACGTGGTTCAGGTCCCCGCTAGAAAGAAGGGGGATCAGTTTTTGAATTTGATTAGGTGTCTTGTTCCACCACTCCAGTTTTTCTAGTAGTTCAATCATCTCATCGTCAAATCTTTTCCTAATGACCTTAGCGGGGTTGCCAACCACCACGGAGTAGGGGGGAACGTCCTTTGCTACCACGGAGTTCGCACCAATGATGCACCCATCTCCAACATGAACCCCAGGCAAAAAGGTAACGTTTTGGCCAATCCAAACGTCGTTCCCAATGACGGTATCGCCCTTATACGGCAAATCCTCTTTCGCAGGGGAATTTTGCTTCCAACCATTGAAGATATAGAAAGGGTACGTGGAAGCGGAATCCATCGGATGATTGGCCCCATTCATGATAAATTCCACACCTCTACCGATTTGGCAGAACTTGCCAATAATCAATTTATCGCCAATAAAGTCATAATGATGGGTGACGTGCCTTTGAAAATTTTGACCATCAAAATAGGTGTATTCGCCCACCTTGATGTTGGGGCAATCAATTAAGGTCGGCTTGACGTAAACAACGCTTTCGTCCCTGGATTTGAGAGGGTGAATCCTTCTCCAATCCGGCTTATCCGCCTTCTCCGCTCTGAACATCAAATCATCGGATTCCCGATCCGATAAATCCAAGAACTCATTGGCGTTGACGCCGAATTCCAGGATTAACTTAATCACCTTGTCGAAGGACATGTCCGTCAGCCCAGTCTCCAACTTGTTGATCATGGATTTATGGGTATATCCCAACGCCTCTGCAAATTCTTGCTGAGTCATGTTGTTGTCCAAACGAATCTTTTTGATTCGATCACCCAATACTTTGTATGCCATACCCTCTCCTTTTAACCAGGTCGAATTCGACCCCCATTAAACCCCGGTTTACTTCTTTTCAATTCTCTTTATTGGCTTAATGTTGTTCTTATTAAATAGCTCTTTTTCTCTATTTGCTTCTTTGTTAAGCAAGGTGAGTCGATCCTGCTGGTTGGATTTTTGAGGTATCAGCATGGAATTTAAATATTCGAGATTGCTTAAAATCGCCAGTTCGATTGTGCTTGCGTAATCCCTAACATTCCCTTTCTTGCCCGGGTTTTCATCTCTCCATTGTTTTGCAGTTTTTCCAAACAAAGCCACATTCAGAAGATCGGCCTCATTCGCGTAAATATAACTCTTTTGTTCGCTGGACAATTCAACAGGAACTAAATATTCCTTAACCGTATCCGTATGGATTAAATAATTCAGTTTCGTTAGCAACCTCTTCCCTTGCCATTCCAGTTGTTCTGATTCTTGAATTTTTAATCTCTGAAACTCTTTAATGATGTAAAGTTTCACTTCTGCAGAAATCCATGACGCAAACTCCAGCGCAATATCACGATGAGCGAAAGTGCCACCATTTTTAGTCGGTTTTGTTCTGATTCCAATTGCATTAAATTCATTAATCCACCTAGTTGGCGACATCGTGAACGAATTCTTGCCAGACTCTGCTAATAGGGGGTCGAATTCGACCCGGTTAAAATTAGGGTTGTTCAGAGTTTCCCATAACCCCAGGAATTCAAGAGATGATCTAAGCCTCATCCAATTCTTGACAACATCTTTCGGTTCCTTTGGATTTTTGGCCCTTGCAATATCAGTTAAACCGATGAAATCATCATCTCCAGTACCGGTAATATTAATATCAATATTTTTAACCGTAATTTTATCCATGAAACGATTCCTTTTTATCAATTCTATTCTACCTCATTTATGAATATATTCTACAGATATACGAAATATTTACATAAAAACGGCTCCGATTTCTCAGAACCGTTACAGACATTTGTCTTTCTTTCGCCAAAATAATACCAGTTTTATCGATTTCTGATAGTTTTTCGATGGCACCCCGAACGTCGTAAATGATACAAAACGTTCGGCCGTAGACAGATTATACACTTCATTTCGCTCGGTTGTAGAGGGAGAACGCACCCTCATTTCGTTCGGTCATGGCATAAGAAAACATCCCATTACGTTCGGTAATGCAACCACCACTTTTATCGACGATGGATGCCGTAACCGGCCGAAAGTCATTGCCTTTTAGGGAAATTTATGGTTTCATAATGGCGGATTCACCCGTGGTAGTTCGGCTATCGCCTAGTGGGAATCCTTTTTCTTTATGATTGACCATATCTTATCGATATCCTCGGGACATAGTTTGTAATCCTTGAGAACCTCGCTCAGATACTCCTTGGAATCGATTCTGACATCATCCCTTAAATAGGAATCCTGGTTCCAATCCTGCGGGTTGTGGATCTTCACGTTCTTGTGGTGCCCGCGCTTCGGGCTCTTCGTCAATCCGATGTTCACGTAGGCTTTGCCGTCTTCAGTCTCGCCGACGATGAGGGAGGGGTGTTTCCCCTTCCCCATCCCAGCGATTTTTCTCTTCAGGTTGTAACGGAAATGCCATTTCACCTTTTTCATATCGAATCGCCTCTTTGGACAAGCTCGAATTGATCCGTTCCAGGGATGAGCGCGCAGCCGCCCCAGGTGCCGTGGAGCTGGCCAAGGTCATCGATGTATTTGACAACGACTTCCCTCCCCTCGTACTTGGGCTCGCCCTCCATTTGGATGATTTTGATTTTGTCGCCGATTTTAGTCATGCTCTTACCTCCTATCGGAAAAATCGTGGTGCTTCCCGAAAAGGTTAAAAAAGCCATCACCATGCCGAAAAACACCGGTGCTACCAACCTGGATGCTATCCACAATGGCAGCTGGTGTTACGTCAGCCCTGTGACGGCCACATGCTCAGAAAAATCATTCCGTGCGGAGCTTACCGCCGCGTTTGATCCGTGCCTTGTCCCACATCAGACGGTTGAGAGTTACACGGAGGCATCCGCGCGACGATTGGGCGATACTTTCCCGCATCAATAGCCCCTAACACTCGAGCCATCGGTTCAAACAACCATTTACCAACTCCTGCTCGGATAAGGCGCTGGATACTCAGCCCGCCCGTGATCTACCTGCTTGAACAGCATTATTGTAATAATGAAAAAGGCAAAAAGGGAGTGGGTCCACTGGTATTTTGCTATTTTCTTTTCGCTAATCCTTGCTTTCCGATAAGGCTTGTATTTGCGATCTTTTCTTATCCAAGTAATCAATCAACGATGAGGCCAAAGCAAAGGTAGCGCTTTGATGGAACAATGTTGGATAAGAGATATTTGATTGACCAAAGTTATATGTTCCATAGGAGTTTTTCTCGGGATAAAAGAAGTCACGTTCAGTGTCTGGAACGAGGAACGCATCAGTAGCGGAGCATTTGATGTTATATCCGAATTGCTCATCGGTGGATTGACGTTTTCGATAAACGGTTGCGTTTTCATACCACCCAACGACTACGTTTTTATCGTAACCAGGCCCCTTGGAGATGAATACGACCCGAATCCCCGTCGCCACATCGTTCCCCTTGAAAATCGGATCGATGTTCTCAATGTGAATATCCTTCGCGAACGCGGGGTCGCCGAGGTGATTCTCCGCATCCGAATACAAGGTCTCAACGAATCCGCGGAAAAAACCATCTTGGCAAATGTGAAAGTTGTTTTTCTCGCCGCCATCCTTATTCTTCGTTGGATACTTCCCTCCGCCGCCCAGGATGCAATCATCGTCCGTGATCCCGTCATAACGTTTCATATACGTGATGTCGCAAATGAGGAGCCTCCCAAGCGAAGACGCGTCCATCCGCTTTCCTTTAATCGGAACCTTTTCATCGATGATTTCGAATACGCGGGTTCCGTCATCGCGGATTTCGATGTGCTTAAAAGCTCCCGTGAACTTGTGGACATTCCGGCGTCCGCCGAACTTATCGTGGGCAAAAACGAAACGGATTCTGGGCTCCATGTCCGTCATGTGCCCGTCAAAAGGCCTTTCTGTCCATACGCGGCCGTCTGGTGAAAACCGGTTTTCCCAGTTCCCGTTCCCTGATAGGAAGGCAGTCCATAAAAGCGAGATAAAGTTCATACCGTCTTTTCGCCTCGAGATATTCACCCCTGCGCCGCTCCTTCATCTCGGGATCGCCGATTATGCCATAGCCATGGATGACGCGACGTATTTTGTTCATCGCGTGGGCCCAGTCATAGAAGCCCAGGTAGTTCTTTCGGAATATGAAGTGTTTCATCAGGACACATCAATCCATAGAAGTCCGGTTCCATCAATCATAGGCGGTTGCAACCCCCAGTCCTTGCCGGGCTAGAGGATTGCAACCGCTCCTCATATTTCGCCCTAGGGTGTTGCAAGGACAAGCCTACCGAAAACAGGGGGCGTTGCACGACCGAACGATTTGATTTGGGCCCTTTTATGGCGATTTTGTCGAAAAAAGAGGCCAGCCATGGAACCAGGATCAACAGAATTAGGCCGAGCCTTAGGCCTGACCTATAGGCATTAAAATAGTGGTTGGCCCGCCAAAGAAGGCAACGGCAAAGGCTGAATGGCCTTTCCAAGGATTCCCGAACATTGAACGAAAATGATACAAAAAACAGCCGAAGTCGGCTGTTCATCGATACTTTTGATTGGGTACAAAAGTATTTCTTTTTTGCTTTGGCAGGGGCGGAAGGAATCGAACCCTCATCAAAGGTTTTGGAGACCTCTGTTCTACCACTGAACCACGCCCCTAGGCTGCGTTGCAGCGAAAAGGATTATAAGCCTCTGGCAACCTTGCTGACAAGCCCCATATCGACCTGTCCGGCGTAATTCGTCTTGAAATGTTTCATCACGGCCGGCATGGACTTATCTTCCAAAGAAGCATAGATCCTCCGGACTTCTTCTTCGCTTAATTGCTTCGGCAAGAAGGAGACGATAGCTTGCTTTTGTTTTTCGGTGGCTTCCGCCTGTTGGGTTCTACCCGCCTTGACGTAGCCTTCCTTTTCTTCGTCTAATTCCTTGGCGAATTTTTGCAGGATGTGGATAAGGTCCGCATCGGTGGGGGCAACACCCGTTCCCGAGGTTAATAGAGCCTGGTAACGAGTAACCACAATCGAATACGCCCCACGGGCTTCCGTATCATGGGCCTTCATGGCCGCGATGTTGGCTTTACGAATTTCATCAATAAGCATAGAGAAATACCTCCGATTTCATTATAGTCCGTTTTCTAAAAACTGAGCGTGCCTCTTTTCCGATTTCCCTTTGGCCACTTCTTTGGCGTGGGTGAATTCGAGGTGAATATTTTGAGCCGAATAGATAAGGGGCATAATCTCCAAACGGCCAAGGAACATGTCGATAGAAAGGACCCATAGATAGAGGGGATAATACCAACCTTCGTTGATGGAACGGACGAAATCGCGGTAATTCACGAAGTTCGTGACGCCTAACCCCGTATTGGAAGCCGCGGAAGCAAGGTTATAGGAGACCATCTCAATATTAACGGAAGTATCGGCAAAGGAAGAGGCTTCTCCGCTAGGACAGAAGCAAAGCACCAACACGGAGGCGGCAAACATCGAGATGAACAGGAAGAAATAGTTATGGGCCTCTTTAACCGTGGAAGCATCGAGTTCGGAACGTTTCCCATATCGATAGGTGGAGCAAGGCACCATCTTAATCGAGGGGGCAAAGCGCGTCACGATGGAATAACGGAGGTCACGGAGCAAAATCGCCACGCGGTATTGCTTAATACCACCAGCGGTAGACCCGCTTCCGCCGCCGACTAACATCAGCATCAACGAAGCAAATAGAAGGGGTTTCCCAAGGGAAAGCATCCGCGTCAAAGTCGTGTTAGAGAAACCGCTATTGGTCCAGCTGCCAATGACATAGAAGAAGATATCGCGGGTCGTATCCGGCCAATTAGCAAAATATTCTTGACCCTGGTTCACGTTGTCTCGGCCTAACGTCAAAAAAGCTCCGCCGAGGGAAAATAGGAGCAAACTCCCCGTCCAAAGTAAGCAGAAACGGATTTCATCGTCGCGGAAGAAATCCTTCCATTTGCCGCGAAGGGCAAATACGTGCAAAACAAAGCTCACCGCGGAGAGGATGACAAGCACCATCATAACGATTTCAATGGCAAGAGAATTGACATGGAAAATGGCTCCCCCGTAGGGCTCTAGGATCTTGTTTCCGCCCACGACTCCGTTTTCCCAATGGAAATTTTGGACCATTCCTTCGTAATCGCGGTAAAAGGCGATGTTGCTGGAACGGGGGCTTAATCCGCCGCCGGAAAGGGCGCACATGGAGGTGCAGGCCGCATCAAAAGCGGGCATGCCACTGAACCATAGGGCAAAAGCGCCTAAAATCGTATAGCTCGTATAAATGCCGAAGATGACCTTTGCGGTCTTGCCCATCGTGGTCATGATGTGATCGTTATGGCCTTCCGTTTGATAAAGAAGGGTAGACCCATTTCCGCCTAATAAAGTCGTGAGTAACAGGACCAATCCAACGCCGCCGATAAATTGCATCAAAGAGCGGTGGAACGTATAGACATGAGGGCAAAACGCGCCTTCGGTATCTAGAAAATCTTTAAAAGCGTTGAGACCTGTCGTGGAATAAGCCGAGGTCGCTTCAAAAATGGCCTCGGAGAAATCCATGTCCATTTCGCCTCTAGTGCAGGCAATAAACATGGGGGCAGCACCGGAGACAATCGCGATAATCCAAACAAGAAACAATAGCTGTGAGTCTTCGTAACGAACGAATTTCGTCGTTTTTCGTTTGAACAAAAAGCAAAAATAGAGGAGAAGCCCCAAGACCATGTTAATTCCTGCGGGAATCACAAAATCAAACCAGCATTCGCTTTCCCCAGGATAAAAACACATAAACAGGGGAATCGTCGTGATAATACCGATGAGAATCATGAAAAGGCCAAGGTAGCCTAGCACCATGGCAAATCCACGAGTCTCTTTGCGTGTTGCTTTGCTCATGCCTCTTCCTTATTCACCGGTTTTTTTCGCGGGCTTCTTTGTCGAAGAGGAACGCTTTGCCTTGGGCTTTTTGGCCGGTTTTTCTTCCGTGCCCGGCAAAGCTTCTTCGGCTTTTGGTGCTTCTACTTCGACTGGCGTTTCTACGGGCGTGTCAACGGAAGCAGAAGGCTTTTCCACTACAGGGGTCGCTTCTTTTGGCTGCTCTTCCGTTTTAGGGGAGGCTTCCTCTTTAAGCGGATTGGCTTCGATTTGTTTGGTCGTTTCCGCTTGTTTGGCAGCTTCTGCAACCTTTTGGGCCACGTGGTTTAAGATTTGTTCCTTGGAACTATGGATACGGGCAAAACGATTGGTCAGGGCTTCGTTGATGCGGGAGAGGAAAGAAGAGACCGGAGTCGCGTTTTGCGGAGGGCAGACGATCGTTAAAACGTCTTTAGGGAGCAAGGTGACATCACCATTAGGGATAATGACGTCGAATCCGCGTTTGATGGCAGCAATGGAAGCCATTGTATTTGGGAAGTGAATATCACGGATTTTATGGTTGGCGATTTCGCTTTTGGTCATAACCGTGAATTCCAAAACGGAAAGGCGGTTATTATCAAGGGAAAGCATCTTCACGAGGTTATCCTGCGTGGATTCCTTGCGAATGCTTTCGGCAAGGAGGTAGGTCGAAGAGATGGCGGAATCGATGCCAAGTTGCTTAAAGACATCGACGTTTTTCGGGTTATGGACGACGCAGATGCATTTTTTGGCATTGAAGACCTTCTTGGCAATCATGCAAGTGGCAAAATTGTCCTCATCCCGTTCATTGAGGGCGATGAAAACATCGGCGTCATAAGCGTTAGCCTGTTCCAAGACATATTTCCGCCACGGGGTTCCGCAAATGATAGGGAGATTGCAGGAACGCAAAAGGCGCTGGGCCACTTCGCGGTCTTCATTGATGACAATAATGTCGCTGCCGCTAGTCCGGAACGAGGCGATGATGTATTCGGCTTCGGCATCTCCGCCGGCAATCACGATTTTCATTTCGTTTCCTCCGTTTCCTCTAGGCCGCGATATTGGTTGTAACTCTTTTTCGAAAGCATGAAGGGGTAAATCGCACGGACCGGCATCCCTTGGATCAAATAGGATTTATCCGGATCGTCGAAACGGACAAAAATATGGGGGACGTGGATGAGTTTGGCGCATAAATACGTCACCAAAAGGTTGACGTTGTCGTCGCCTGTAGCGATCACCACTTCGTCCGCCGATTCAATCTGAGCCTCTTTTAATTCATCGATGGTGGAGCAATTCCCCACGAGCTTCAAACCCGAGAAATTTGCATCTAAACGGGCAAAAGATTTTTCGTCTTTATCCAAGACGATGACATCCTTTCCGCGGAAGGAAACGTCGTTGGCGATGCTCGCGCCGAGTCGTCCGCATCCAATTACTACAATCTTGTTTTTCATAATCCGTTTTAAGGCTCCTATTATATATCGGATACTAGAGGAGGCAACTGCCCGAAGGGGCGGAGGGCTTCCACCACTTGGGTCAAGGGATATTGTTTTCCTAGTTCTTCGTACTTCTTCTTGGTGTCTTTCTTTTTGAGTCCGGCGAACCCCATTTCGGCATAACGTTGGAGCCCCCAATGGATGAATTCCCTCGTCCAATCCGTCATGTAATAAAACGAATTGAATTTCTCAAAATAACGAAGAGGGGTATCTTGTTTGAAGCCCTTGGGGTTATAGCAATAAGAGGCGGAGAGGGTGTCACAGATATATTCCATCGCCCAATTCCACGGCATCGTTCTTTCAATGATTCGCCCCGCGAAGAAGTCCACCCAATATTCCCAGTGGTGCTTATTCCGTTTCGTGTGATGCTGGCAAATCAAGGAAAAATAGCCATGACGGACACGTTCTTCATAAACGGGGGAATGATTTCCGCAGTAATAACGTTGGGAATAATGGAATTCCGTGTAACCGAATTTGGTGAGATCGTGACGGAGGGATTGGAAAAAGATGCCACAATGGGAGGCGTTGACGATCACGTGGTGGCGGTGACGGCAAACCAAAACAAAATGTTTAAACGGGTGTCCCATGCTATTCCTCCAATAAATATTCCAACGCTTCCCCGATGTCTTCATGAAAGACAAAATCGCAATGAGGGTCAAAAGGGGTCGGTTCTTGATTGATCATGATGATCGTAGAACCGTGAAAATAAGAAGGAAGTCCCGCCGCTGGATAGACCTTCATCGACGTTCCTCCGATGATTAAAACATCTGCTTCTTCCAATGCGATAATCGCCAGGTCCAAAGTTTCTCCCAACAAAGATTCGCCGTAAAAAACAATGTCGGGTTTTAAAATCGCTCCGCAATGGGGGCAATGGGGAACGGAACCGGGCATTACTTTCTTCGCGCCTATTTTGTGGTGGCAGGAAGGGCAAACGAAAAAAGACATCGTTCCATGAATTTCTAGCACATTCTTTTGGCCAGACGCTTTGTCTAACCCATCGATATTTTGCGTAATCGTGGTTAAATCGTGAGTTTCCCCATAATGAGCCAAGGCTAGATGCGCCCGATTCGGCTTTGCGTCTGGATGGGCCATAAATTTCCAATAGAAGGAATAAAAAGTTTGAGGATGGGCATAAAAGTAATCGATGGAAAGCATCGTTTCATAAGGAAGTCCATATTCCGACTTCAATCGATATAGCCCATCAGGAGAACGGAAATCGGGAATTCCCGAATCCGTGGAGCATCCCGCCCCGCCCAAAAAAACAAGGTGCTTAGCACCGTGTACGATTTGTTTGGCTTGTTCAAAAATACTCTTATCCACGAAAGGAATTATATTCCTTTTGAAAACTTCGAAAAGAGTGTAACAATCCGATGCATCGGCCTAGGAATCGGCAATTAGTTTTTCAAAGAACCAATGGGAACCACATATACCCCGTCGTTTCGACGATAGGCGTAGTCTCCAACACCCGTCAAAACCATAAGGAAAGATGGCCGTTTCATTTTGTCCGTATCAATTTTAGCCGACAAAGCCTTTAAACTTGCCGCAGCCGTTTCAATGGGGCCTTCTCCTCCCAATTTAATCTCAATTAGGCCATATTTGCCATTTCGTAAATGAATAACAGCATCACATTCTTGACCACCCTTGTCTCGATAATGGTAAACCTTTCCGTTTAACGCGTCGGCAAAAACGCGCAAATCCCGTACGCATAACGTTTCAAAAAGAAATCCAAAGGTATTGAGGTCGTTTAGCAGGTCATCAGGGCCCAATCCCAACGATGCCGTTGCAATGGAGGGATCCACATAATACCGTGTATCGCTCGTCCGAATGGCGATTTTAGACCGCAAATTAGGGTTCCATGCAGGCATGTCCTCAATAACAAAGATTTTCCGCAGGGCATTTGCATAAGAATGGAGTGTGGCTTCGCAAATTCGACCCTCTCCATTATTAGCGCCAACATCCTGCGCCAAAGCGTTAAAGGATGCCTGACTTCCTTGATTTCTTGCGTAGGATCGCATAAAGCGCCGAACAAGGTTGGGATTTTTTTGAATATTGTCCGCGCGATTAATGTCAGAACGAACAACCGCTTCGCAGTAATCGAACGCTTGTTCCAACGCAACATTCCCCCCATCTCCACCGACTGCGGCCATCCGCCACGGCAGGTCAAAAACGCCAAGCGTTGAAGATCTAAAGAGGAAGTGCCCTCTATCATGGTGGGGCCTTCAAATAAATGTGCTAGGCTAACCTCGCCCGTTGAATCGTCGGATTCAAATAAACTCATCGGTCGCATCGTCAGCCATGTGAACCGCCCTGTTCCCGAATGAGTAATTTCATCTGTATCTACAGGAACCGCCGAGCCCGTCAAAATAAATTGGCCCATTTCTCCTCGATGATCGACTTCAAAACGTATGGTATCCCATAGTTTCGGCGCCAGCTGCCATTCGTCAATCAAACGAGGTGTTTCTCCCTTTAACAATTGTTTTGGGTTCAATTCCGCCATCGCAAGGTTTTGTTGTCTTCTTTCTGGATCGTCGACATAAAGGACGCTGGCGGCAATTTGCTCAGCAGTCGTTGTTTTTCCGCACCATTTCGGTCCTTCGATAAGCACGGCGCCTTTGCCTTCTAATTTTTGTTGCAAAATTTGATCAGCTACACGAGGTTTATATTTTTTCATGTCGATTTTCCTCTATATTATTTTATACGATAAATTCTATATTTTTAAAGCGAATTGTTAATTTGGCGGATTTTCAATTATAAATTTGGCGCTTTTCCAATTAGCAATTTGGCGGATTTTCAATTAGCAATTTGGCAAAATCCGCGAAACGGAAATCCATCCATTTGATAGCGTTTTCAGACCTTGCGCCAGTTTTAAAGGTTGTTATGGGAACGCGCAAAAAGTATCATGTGCGCATTACGTCAAAAAGAAGAGAGGATTTTATGGTCATTTGGAATGCCATCGTCAAATGGTTCTACGGGTTTTGCGGCATCGACATCATCATGGATGCCATTTCCAAAAACGAGCCCGTTCCCGCACAAGGATACGTTCAGTTGGTCTTCTCCGGCCTCCTTGCCGTTTTGGGCATCTTGTCCTGCTACCGCGTCTTCTATTTTATTCTTGGGGTATTTGGCCGCAGCCGTAGATACCCAGAAGCCCCCAAAGACAAACGCTATGCCTTCATCATCACCGCTTGGAACGAGGAAGCCGTCATTGGCAATCTCATCCACGATATCCGCGCGATGGATTATCCTCAGGAACTCATCGAAATCTTTATCGTCGCCGACAATTGCACCGACAAAACGGGGGAAGTAGCTGAAAAGCTAGGCGCCCATGTTTATTACCATAACGATCCTAGTCAGCGTTCTAAGGGGTATGGGCTTAAAAGCCTTGTGGAACAAATGGCTAAGGACATTGACATCGAACATGATTTCTACGCTTATACCACCCTCGACGCGGATAACGTTCCTGCGCCCGATTACCTCACCAAATTGAATAATTACCTTCAAGCAAGCAATGTGGATGAATGCGTTTGCTACCGCAATAGCAAAAACCTTTCCGAGAACTGGATCAGCGCCATGTGCGGAGTTCAGGCTTTTGGGCATACCGTCAATGGTTTGCGTGCTCGCTCTATTCTTAACATCTCCCAAGAAGTTTATGGCCCTTCGACAACTCTACGTTCCTACGTTCTTGCAAAAAGCGGATGGAAATGGACTTCTCTTACCGAAGACATCGAAACCGTTATGGATTTAACCGCGAGTGGCTATAAAACAGGATATACAGGAGAGGCCGTATTCTATGAGGAGCAACCAAACACCCTCAAACTTTTGTGGCGTCAACGCGTCCGTTGGGCTCGCGGAGGATTAATCGCTTTCAATATGTATGGATGGAAACTCCTCAAATCCTTCTTTAAAAAGCCAAGTTGGGGCAAATACGATATCTTCTGGCAAACCTTCCCCATGAGCTTCGTCTATTTCTGGTTGGGCTTCCTTTATCAGGTAACATCCATCATTTTATTCCTCACAATTGGGAATTCCGGTTATTTCAATTGGTGGACTTTTGGAAACTATGTCATCACCTTATTTGTTGGGGCCTATGTCTCGGGCTTCTTCATCAATCTCGTCGTCATCATCCGCGAATGGAAGCACTTCTTGCTGCCACTTTGGAAGACCATTCTCTACATCTTCCTCTTCCCTATCTATAACGTCATCGACCCCATCTTCGCCGCGATGTCCGCCTTCATCCACCCGAAATGGAAACACATTGACCATCACTTCGTCAAAAGCGGAAAAGACCTCGCCGCGGAAGAGGCAGAGAAGAAAGCAAAACTCGAAAAGAAATAAAAGAAAACCCGGGGATTGAAGCGTTCCCCAAACATTGGACAATTCAGTTCAATGCAAGGAGGACGCTTTTTACGTGAAATACAGCAAAGAACA
>CAKUWP010000014.1:0-58624 GCA_934699525.1 uncultured Bacilli bacterium | reverse complement strand
ATATCGCAAAGCGATATAATTTATTAAAAACATTGTTACGGCACCAAAATTATATGGTGCTATTTACCAAAGACGGGTCTTTGAGGTGCTTCCTTAAAAAATTCATGGTATCCCCAAGGGCTTCCCCTTCCATTTCCAAGGAACTCGACAAGGTGAGGTTTTCAAAGCAACAGCCGTTTTCACACACTTCAAACATGGTTATAACCTTACTCCAAATGTTTCATTCCTCCAAGTGAGGAGCATTTTTCTAAAGAAAAAGAAAATAAGGCTTGATAAACGCGTCAAAATGCATATCATATGCACGTCGATAAATGTAGAAAGCAATCGCTTCCGGCGATTCGCCAGATTCTCCAAGGTGAGAATTGGCCTGGAAACTACTGAACCAACCTTCAGAAGCCGGATTGCCATTGCCATCCGGCTTTATTGACGTCTTAGGAGGAAATCACCCATAGCTTACATTAACCGAAACGATCGCCATCGCCCCATGAAGCGCTTGGACCCCATCAACGAGAATGTCCGTTATCCCATGGTACAAGTCATCGGACCCAACGGAGAAAACCTCGGGCATATGCCGTCCCGCCGCGCAAATGAGCTCGCCGCCAGTTACGACCTCGACCTCTTCTGCGTTGCCCCGAACGCCAACCCGCCCGTGTGCAAAATCCTCAACTACGGCAAATACCGATTTGAAAAGGAAAAAGCCGAAAAGGAAAACAAGCGTAAATCCAAGGCTGCCGAGCTAAAGGAAATCCAAATCCACATGCAAATTGGCATGCACGACTTGGAGACCAAAGCAAAGAAAGGCCGTCAATTCTTGCAAGATGGTGACAAAGTCAATGTCCGCGTCATCCTCAAAGGCCGTGAAATGGCCCACAAGGAACTCGGCGAGGAATTGCTTGCAAAATTCTTGGAAATGTTAAGCGTTGAAGGATTGACCACCTTCGTCGAAAAGAAGCCCGATTGGGATGGCAAATGCTACTCCTGCATCGTCGCACCGAAAGGCAAACAAAAATAAAGGAGAAAATTATGCCGAAGATGAAAACGAATCGCTCCCTTGCCAAGAGAGTGAAAGTGACCGGAAACGGTAAACTCAAATACGTCCACGCGTATAAAGGCCACCATGCCCCTTACAAAACCGCGAAGCAATGCCGTCAGCTCCGCCGTGCTGGCATGATCGACAAAACCGACTACAAGCGCATCCGCTTCATGATCGTCAAGTAATTAGGAGGAAGAACGAACAATGGCTAGAGTCAAAGGTGGCACCGTTACCCGTGCCCGTCGCAAGAAGATCTTGAAAGCCGCCGAAGGTTATTTCGGCTCCAAGCACCTTCTCTTCAAAACCGCCAAAGAGCAAGTTTGTCACTCGCTCCGTTATGCGTACAATTCCCGTCGCCTTGTCAAGCGCGACTACCGCAAGCTTTGGATCAAGCGTATCAACGCTGCTTGCCGTCTCAACGGAATCTCTTATTCCAAATTCATGGGTGGCTTGAAGAAAGCCAACATCGAAATCAACCGTAAGATGCTTTCCGAGATCGCCATCGCCGATCCCAAAGCCTTCACCGGCCTCGTCGAGACCGCGAAGAAAGCGGCTTAATCGAATTCCGATTCAACCAAAAAAGTTCCGAAAAATTCGGAACTTTTTATTTTGCTTACCCCAAACTTATCGGACGAGCTTATACGCCCCGTCAATGGTTAAGATGATTCCAGCCGCAAATAAGCCGTAGTCTGCATATTGACTCGGGACAAAAAGCAAATAGCAGCCCATCAACGCATATAAAGCGACTTCGATCCAGTTGATAACGCGGACAAATTTGGGGGCTTCTTTCTTTTGATCCATCGCAAGGATGATCCAGGCGCCAAAAAGAAGGAAGAATAAGCCCGAGCCATAAAGGCTGATTTCCGAAATCAATTGCCATCCTAATAAGGCCGCCCCCACATATGCTAGAGTCAAAAACGAAGCAATCCAAAGTCGCAATCGATAAGCCTTCCAATTCCACTTGCTCTTTGCCAAATAATAGAAGGCAATCACCCATAAAAACAGCAAAGCTGCGCTAGCGGAAATCACAACAATCCATGGGAGAGATTCCGGCAGAAAGGTAAATAACAATCCTACGGTGATCATAATCAAAGCCTGAACAAGGCTAGAAGAGATAAAGTCCGGGAACTGACGAAGAGATTTCAATTCGCGAAGGGAGGTTCCAAAGAAAGTGGCAAACCCAAGTTTTTTTACCGGTCCTTTCGTCTTTTTCGGCGCATGGAAATAACCAACCAGCAATTTATCCACGGTTCGAAGCGGATTTTTTCCTAAGTCCCAAAGGGTTTTCTCCCCGTGACTAGTTAACGCTTGGAAGAAATCGCCGACGAATTTCTTTCTCGAATCCATATCGACATCGATAAGCCAATCCCGAATCACTTGATTCGCCCAAGCGCATTCGGGGTCATAGTCTTGAAGGTAGACGAATTCCCCCTTTTCAATCCGCCAGGAAAGAAAGGCGTGCTGAAAAATCGTGGAAGCATCGCAGTCTACGATATGGACATCTTGAAAAGGCATTTTAAAAATCTGTCCTACCACGTCATAGCCTGGATTTAAGCAAGTGGTCACGGGATTTAAATAATCCATATCGGGCTTGCCAAAGACTTCTTCGCATAGTCCTGGGGAATCGAGTAGATAAAGGTGTTTTAGTAAGTTACGATCATCTAAAGGCAATTTTGAAGCGGCATATAAAGCTAAATTCCCGCCTTTACTATGGCCCACGATATAAAGGGGCTTTCCTAGTTTTGCTAATTTTGTAGCAAATTCCGCGGCTTTTCTCTGGGCGGGAACATCTTGAAAGCTTAATTCAAAATTTTCTTTCCATCCGACGATCGTTTCATCCGTTCCTCGATAAGAAGCAACCAATTCGCCGGTTTCTAGTTCAAATCCTAGGCCTGCGAATTGAATATTGGCTTTCGGATCGGTGATATCTTCATAATCTACAAGATGCATCGATCCATAACGAGAGGAGGAACAAACCGCTTGGAGCAAAGCCAAATAATCTTTCTTTCGTTGGGTGCCATCCATCGTCGCGATGACGGGGTCTTTCCCCTTCTTCATCAAAAGGTCATACGTTTCCTTTAAGGTGGGGGAATCTTCTAAACGAATCGAATCGCCAAACCGCACATAAGAAAGGAAAGCCAAAACGACGGAATCGACGAGATTAAAGGGTTTTGACGAATAGGATTCATCCCCTTTCCATTCTACGTAATCGATTAAATGTCCCATGCCCAATTCCTCCCGATAGACTTATTTAAAATGCTCGATGCCATTTTTCAAGCGTTTTAACCCTTCAAGCAATACTTTCTTCGGATAAGCAAGATTCATCCTTAGATATCCTTCTCCTCCTAAGCCATATTCGCTCCCGGAATTGAGGCCAACACGAGCATCTTTTTGAAGGAATTCGCATAGTCTTTTCGAGTCCTTGCATACTTTAGAAGCATCAATCCATAGCAAATAAGTGGCTTCTCCTCGGATGGGTTTTAATCCCGGTATATTTTCTTCGATATAATCTTCCGCTAAACGACGATTGGAGAAAAGTACCTTTCTTGCTTCTTCCAGCCACGTTTCTCCTTGGTTCCAGGCCGCTTCTGCTGCAAGGCAAGAAAAGACATTAGGCTCCCCAACTTCATCTTGATTAATTTGAACGCGAATTTTTTCCCGTAATAAGGGATTTTTAACCACTACACAGGCGGTTTGAATCCCAGCTAAATTGAAGCATTTGGTAGGCGAAGTGGCCATCACCCCAACTTCTTCCGCCTCAGGGCAAGAAGAAAAGAAAGGGCAATAAGATTGACCAGGTTCTACGATTTCTCCATGGATTTCATCGCTTAAAATCGTCACGCCGTATTTCTTTGCTAGACGAGCAAGGCGGGCGAGATCTTCTTTTTTCCAGATAATCCCGATGGGGTTCTGAGGATTGCAAAATAAGCACAACGAAGTCGACGGGAGAGCAAACGCTTCTTCGATTTTTTTAAAATCTAGCGCATAGCCTCCCTCGTTCTTAAGGAGGGGAACCATCAAGGTTTTTCGTCCATTATTTTCGATCGAATGGAAGAAAATATTATAAACAGGGGTAATCGTAACCACATTATCCCCTACCTTACTAAAGCAACGCACGGAACAAGATAATGCCGGGACCACCCCGGTAATGAAGGTCATTTCTTCTTTTTGAATTTTTAAGCCATGACGACGTTGAAAGAAGGATATATAACTTTGATACCAAGAATCCTTGGGTTCCACATATCCAAAAATCCCTTCTGAAGCTCTTTTCTTCACCACTTCTAGAACCGCAGGGCAGGTAGCAAAATCCATGTCGGCGATGCTTAAAGGCAATACTCCTAATGGAACGTCGTATTTCAACGAATCTGAATTTTCTCGAACAAAAATGGTTTCAAAATCAAAGTTACTCATCCACGATTATCTCCGTTTTGCTCGAATCTAAGGAAGGGTCATCGCGAATGATTTCCTTGCACCCTTTGCAATGGATGCGCCCAGAAATCGGGTTTTTAATGGACTCTAGGGGAGTAGAGATATCAACATCTAAGTGAGAACAATATTCAAAGGCGCGGTCTGCTTCTACCTCACAATCCACCATCTTCAACCCATTGATATAGCAAAATCCCTGTAAGGATTTGATTTTGCAACGAACCAAGGTAATGTTGGAACTATTCCAACCAAAATATTCTCCTTCGATGCTGGAGTCATAAATCGTGACGTTTTTGCAATTCCAAAAGGCATCCTTGGTTAAAAGGCTGCTACGAGATATCTTTAAATTCTCTCCATGATCAAAGGCATAATTGCCTTGAAGGGATAGGTTTTCAATTTGTATATTCCTCGAACCCATCCCAAAATAATCGCCTTGCTGGACTTTCACGTTTTTTAGCTCAACGTCTTCATTCCACCACAAAGTTTCTAACGCGTGGGGAAAAGAAGAATTCTCAATAAGGATTCTTTTGCACTTACGAAAGCCCTTCGGGGCTTCATATCGGCAAGAAGAAAGCGTTACGTCTTGGCTATACCAAATGCCCGCGCGGGCTTGAGAGGAAAAGAAACAATCCTCGATTTTTAAATTTTTTCCATACCAAAGGGGATATTTCCAATCAAAGGTCGAACGAAGACAGGATAGGTTTTCGCCTTCTTTTAGAGGAGATTCCCCATTATCGAAAAGGCATTCTTCCAAAAGCAAATCCTTTTGTTGGAATAAGGCACGTTCGCCTTCGAAATGCTCTTTCAATCGTTTCTGCATCTTATTGCCCTTCTTTAAGGAGTTCTTCTCCATTTTTCAAATAAAGGGAAGTGTAGGAATTGACGCATTCGTCCACCAAACTCTTCCAATCGAATTGGGATTCATAATAATAGCAATCGTCCAGTTGCGGCTTAGTCTTGGGTCGTTTTGGTTTAAAGATCGTGCAGCAATCTTCATAGGGACGGATGGAGATTTCATAGGTCCCAATTCGTTTTGCCGTGTCGATGATGGAGACTTTATCGGAGGTCGCCAAAGGACGAAGGATTGGGAAATTCGTCACTTCATTAATGACCTGCATGGATTCGAGAGTTTGCGAAGCGACTTGGCCCACGGATTCCCCGGTAGCCAAGGCTTGACATCCCTCTTTTTTTGCCACTTCCACGGCGATTCGAAGCATCATTCTCCGCATAATAGTAATGCAATAAGGCTCGGAAACATGGGCATAAATCGCTTCTTGGAGCTTGGTGAAGGGAATGATATTCAGCTTGAAGGAAGGCTGATAATCATTCAGATCTTTTAACAGATCTTTTAGTTTATCGATCACCGCCATCTGGGTATAAGGAGGCGAAGCAAAGTGGATGGTTTCGACCTTAATGCCCCGACGAATGAGTTCGAACGTCGCAACTGGAGAATCGATGCCGCCACTAAGAAGCATCATAACTTTGCCGTTCATTCCCAAAGGATATCCGCCTAATCCCGGATAATCGTGGCAAGAAAGATAAGCGCCTTCTTGGCGGATATCGATTTTAATTCGCGCATCGAAACGATGGAGGTCTACCATCCAGGAGGAATGATCCAAAATATGGTCGGCCAAAAGGCAAGTTAATTCATAGCTATGGATCGGGAAGGACTTGTCCGTCCGTTTCACATCGATTTTAAATGTGCTTCCCTTTTCTTCCTTTAATAAGGCTAAAACTGCTTCTTTTAACGCATCTTCCGTTGGCTCCACTTTGGCCACATGCGATATCTTTTGAATGCCGGAGACTTCTTGGAGGCGAGCAATAATCGGTTCGGGATTTTGCCCATTTAACGAAACGTAAAGGTGGTCTCTTCCTCCCCGGGCTTCCGTGCCGGGAAACCGACGTAAAGCCAGCCGGACATTATGGGTTAATTGGTTCACGAAAAGGCGGCGATTGTCTCCCTTCGTGGAGAGCTCGCCATAATGGATCATCAAAGAGTCATAAATCATAAAGGTCGTACCTCATCTAATAAGCATTTTAACGTTTCGACGAATTCATCCAATTCTTTCGCTTCGACTTCGGGAGGAAGGGAGACGCGAATCGAGTTTCCCGCTAAGCGCGAGCTGCGCCCCATCGCGGTTAACACTTCACTTACCGGTTCTTTTTTGGAGGAGCAAGCGGAGACACTAGAAACATAGAAGCCCTTTTCGCTTAGTCCTTCTACAATCACCGAGGCTTTATGGGAAGAGAGGGAGAAATTAAGAATATAAGGGGAAGCGTAGTCCGGGGTATTCCAGACAATTTCAGAAATGGAAGAGAGTTTGTTCTTTAAATAGGCGGCTCGTTCATTTTCTTTTTGAAGATTTTTTGCTTCTTCTTGACGCGATTTAACGACCGCATAGGCAAGGCTTGCCGCGCCGGCGACATCCACGGTCCCGGAACGGAACCCATTTTGTTGTCCCCCTCCATCTAATTGGGGGACTAATGTCCTTTTCTTCGATAAAATCAAAGCACCTGTTCCTTTTAATCCCCCGATTTTATGGCCGGAAAAAGAAAAGGAATCAAGTAAATTTAGAGGCATTTCAACTTTGCCAATAGCTTGGGTCAAATCGCTATGGAAAAGGGCTTTGGGGAAGTGGGAGGTGATAGAAAGATAATCCTTTAACGGGAAAATCGCTCCTGTTTCATTATTAACCCCCATGATGGAGACGAGGACCACATCGTTGCCCATCGCTTTTTCTAAAACCTCGGGTTCGACGATCCCCGCTTCGTTTACGGGCAAAAATTCTACCTGAAACCCCATTTTTTCCAGAGATTTTAAAGGTTCAAGGACGCTAGGATGCTCCACACAGGAAGTTAAAATACGTTTGCCGCGATTTTGATAACGTTGGGCAAACCCCTTTAAGGCCAGATTGTTGGATTCGGTCGCTCCGCTAGTGAAAATGCAATCATGGGTGGAAAATAAGCCAAAAGAATCCAAAATTTTCCGTTTGGAATCTTCGAGAATTCGTAGGGCGTCATTGCCAAATCCATGGACACTAGAAGGGTTGCCAAAGTGAGTTCGGCTGATATTTTCATAGCATTCCAGGGCACCTTCAAAGGGTGCGTAGGTAGCTGCGCAATCAAAATAATGCATCGTTACTCCTATTCGTTGCGAATGCTTTTCGCCGCATTGGTCGCCGTGGAATAGGCTCCACCAAAGTCACCGGACCAATATTGTTTTTCCGCTTGTTGAATCAATAATTTAATCTCGGAAAGGTGCATTCTTTCGCGGTTTCCGTAAAGAATCGAAGCTTCGGCCAAATACATTTTCTCCATATAGGAATCGATTTCACGGCAAGCCGAATCTCCGTTTGCCTTTAAGGAAGAAACCAATTCATTAATGCTTTCTACGTCGATTGGGGCTTTTAAATTCACTTTGATTTGATCAATGGTTTCATAAAGGGAGGTGATTTGAGGTTCATATTTTTCCGTCAAATCCGGAATATCAATTTGACGAAGACGGACTTCAGCCGTGTGAACGCGTTCATCATAATCGTAAAGGCAGCGGCAAGCTTCTTCCGAATCTGCCTTAAGAGAGGCTAAATAGGAATCGAAATCATCGAGCATATGGGCAACGTCACTCGATTCATCGCGAAGGGTATTCATTTTCTCAACCAGTAACGTATAAGGCTGCCGGGTTCCGGAATGGATTAACGTGTCGAGGCTTCTTTTAGTGGCCCCACTTAAATTAATGGCGGCTTTAATGGCATCAATTTTTAGTTGCTCTTGTTCGGGAATTACATAGATTTCCCGAATGCGAGGCAAGGAATTGCAAACGCGAATATAACGATTTTCCGTTTCAGAATCGTCTTTATAAACGCCCTCGCATTCGCTTTCAAAAGCAACACGGGCATCTTTTTCTTTGTCAAACGACGTGAAATAATCGTCAATTCGCGCGATGATACCGTCTAATTCTTGGGCAACTCCATTCAGGGAGAAGGATTGGATTTTCGCGGTAATCTTATCGAGCTGTTGCTGCATATCCGCGATATTGCTATCGCTAAGCAAATGGTGAAGCGGGTATCCAGCACGCCCCATCTCTTCATAACGATTTTGCAAGGAAGAGAGTTTATCGGGAATGACGGTTTGAATCGTCACGCATAGATTGGGGAGTTCTTTGATGCAACGAGACAAGGCATCAATGACTTCGCCTACCTTGGGTAGCAAAGCATTGGCTTCTTCGTATTGCGCGCTTTCGACATACCGTTCGAATTCGCTGAATTTATCATCTAATAATGTAAAGGCGCGGGAAAAAGATTCGCCAACAAGGGTCAAATCCGCTTCTTTTACGTTGTAGTCCTGTTTTAACGTACGAAGCTTTTCTTTTAAGGACGAGGAATTTTGGCGGCATTCTTCTTCTGGGCGAATGACCGCGCGAAGATCCTCGTTGAGGGATTCTACCTCTTGTTCAAATCGTTCAATCGTTTTTCTTGCTTCCGGGATTTCTGTTTTCAAATCCTTAAAATCGTGCTCCGCTAGTAAATCCTTAAGGTGGTTCACCGCGACTTGAGCCGCGGAATCGCTTTTATCTCGGACATCTTTGAAGCGTTTGCTGTAGGTTAAGTGGGTGTTCACGTAAATCAAATTCGTCATCGAAATATTTTCAATGCGTTTGATGTATTGGCTGATTTGTCCGAATAAATGGGAATGATAATGCTCAAAGTGAGAGCTGAGTTCATTGATTTGCTTTTTGATGCGTAGATGGGCAAAAAGAGTGAAGTAAAGCAGAAGAAAAACGGCAATCAAGACCAAGACCCCCGCAGCAAGAAGGGAGATCCATAAGGGCAAAGGGATAGAAGCAAGGATTTTCATAGGTTTTATTTTAACACGCATGTACGCGTAGAAGGAGGGGGGTAAAGAAGGATTTTTTGCTTCCGAATTCCTACCTGTCCCCCACGGATTGGATATCGACGCCCCTTATATTTACAATGAAATCTTGCGACAAAAGGCCTCTGATAAAGCCACCATTTCTTCTTGAGCTATAAATCGAAAGATTTCATTGCATTTTGCATCGATTTTCTCTAAAATCACACCTGCGTAAGATTGCAGCATGCCCCTACGCTTCCGCCTGACGTCGGAGAGAAGAATAAGTAAGCCCTAGCTACGCGGCCGAAAAGAATTCCGACACCCGGGAAGATGGGAGAGGCACTCCTTCTTGTGCAAAGAAAGGAGACATGAAACATGTCTAGATACACTGGAAGCTCTTGGAAAAAGAGCCGTCACCTTGGTTTCTCCACCCTCGAAACCGGCGACGAATTGAAAAAGAGGGCCTATGGACCTGGCCAACACGGTCAAGACCGCAAGCGCAAACCGTCCGAATACGGACAACAATTGCTCGAAAAGCAAAAACTCCGCACCTTCTACGGTGTGAACGAACGTCAATTCCAACGTTTATTCAAGATTGCGAAAGCTTCGAAAGACGAAGTCACCGGACTTGCCTTCTTCCGCCTCCTCGAATCCCGTTTGGACAACCTCGTCTATCGTATGGGATTTGCCCGCACCCGCGCCGCTGCCCGTCAGCTCGTCAACCACGGTCACGTCCTTGTGAACGGCAAGAAAGTCGACATCCCGTCCTACCTCTGCTCCGTCAACGACGTCATCTCCTTCAAGGGAGACTCCCCGCTTAAGGTCGTCAAGGAATGCATCGATGCCAAATTGACTCCGGCTGCCTTTGTCACCGTTGACGCCGAAAAGATCCAAGGAACCTTCGCCCGCAAGCCCGAACGCAACGAGCTTCCCTCCGAAATCCAAGAATCCCAAATCATCGAATACTACAACCGCAAGTTATAATCTTCGGTTCCCAAGCATTCAAAAACCCCTTCGCGATGAAGGGGTTTTTCTTATGGAGCTTTCTAAAAATAATCGAAGAAATCTAGATTTCCATCCCGTATTGGAAGGATAAGGGAACAAGTCCAAGGGCTTCTGCAAAAGCAATGGCCCCTTTGATTTCTTTTCGTAAATCTAAATGCAAATCCACGCACCCCTCTTCATCGGCTTTGGCTAAAAGGGAACGGACAAGCGCTTCTCCGATTTTGTGGCGGCGGTGTTCGGGGGTCACGTACAAATCGCGGATGACCAAGGTTTTCTTCATCCCGAATAATTTGGCGTTAGGAGGGAGAAGAATCTCCGCAAGGCAAAAAGCCACCATCTCACCGCCGAGCTCTACGGCATAGCAAAGGTGGTTGGATTCGGCGATATAGGCTTTTAAAGACAAAGGGTCAAACCGTTTTGTGGGGTCGGCGACTAAGTTCAAACGAAGGGAACGAATTTCCTTCCATTCATCCTCAATTAGAGGCATAACTCGCACAATGTCGCGATTTTCAAGAACGTGGATATCCATAAATTCTCCTAATCCAGCAGTTTATATCCGCCGCCATAGACGTTGCGGATATGGGTATCCCCATCCCCTAATTTCAAACGGAGGGATTTAATGTGCATATCCAGGGCTTTAGATTTCGGATCAAAGGGCTTTTTGGGATCGCCAAAAGCTTCGTAAAGGGTGTCACGGCTCACCGTTTTCCTCTGTCCTTCCATCAAAGCTTGGAAAATTAAAAATTCGCAGTTGGTGAGGGGGACAAGCATCCCGTTCTTTTTGGCTTCGTGTTCCACCTTATCCAAGGTAAACGGGCCATAATGGATAATTTCTTTCCTTTTGGCAACGCGCCGCATCTGAGCACGAACCATCGCGGTGAATTCTTCGATATCGAAGGGGGATTCCATAAAACCGTCCCCTCCGGCATTATAAACATCGCATTTTTGTCTCGTCGATACGCCTTTGCCCACGCAAAGAACACGGGTATCGCGTTTATCTCCTTTGGACATACGAATCGTGCGTAACACATCGATTCCGGAGATGTCGCGCATATTCAAATCGAGAATAACAAGATCAGGTGGATCCGATTCAAAGGAAGCCAAAAAGGATCTGCTGGAGGGAAAAACGCGTACGATATAGTCCGATATGCGTAAGGCTCTAGCGATGCTTATCCCAGAGCCGACATGGTTTTCCACCGCGTCAACTTTATACTTGGTCATGTCCATAAAGTATAGGGATTGAATCTAAAAAGTAAAGAAGGGAAATTCAACATACTTTTATAAATATTTTCACTTTCCTCTTACTTTTAAGCCAAATTGTTGGCATAAACAACGCATTTTTGATTTTGTTCAAAATTAAGCACTTTTTTAGCACTTCTCAAAAGACGTGAAAAAGTATGGTTTTAAAAACGCGGATAAATCCAACAAAAAAGGGCCCGAAGGCCCTTAAAGCAAGGGGGAATCGGATTAGAAAACTCCCAAGTAATAGTTCTTTTTTCCACGACGAACCAGAAGGTATTTTCCATACATCGCGTCTTTTTGAGAAAGAACCATTTTGGGGTCGGTTACTTTTTTGCCATTGAGAAGAACGCTATTGCCCGTAACGAAGGTACGTGCTTCGCGTTTAGAGGTAGCCGCGCCCAAGGTGATGAGAAGGTCTTCTAACATCATCTCTCCTTCTACCGGCTTGCTTAAACTACCGAAGAGTTCTTCGATTTCTTTTTCTTTTAAGGAAGCGACTTCTCCTTTAAAAAGGGCTTCCGTCATGGAGACTGCTTCTTCGGCGGCTTCTAAGCCATAGATGTCCTTGGTGACTTCAAAGGCGACTTTCTTTTGGCCAATACGGGCTCCGGGGGCCGCGAAATGCTCTCTGGCCACTTCTTCGATTTGTTCGGGTTCGAGGAAAGAGAAAACTTTGAGGAAGCGAATCGCATCTTCGTCGGTGACGTTCATAAAATATTGATACATCGTGTAGGGCGAAGTGAGATTGGAGTCCAGGAAGAGCGCACCTTTTTCCGATTTACCAAACTTTTTGCCATCGCTGCGAAGGATCAAACGGGCGGTTAAGCATTCGGCTTTTTCGTTTTCCCCATCGATCTTGCGGATGAGTTCCAAACCAGAGGTCAAATTGCCCCATTGGTCATTTCCCCCAATTTGCATGGTGACGCCCTTTTCGTGATGGAGGTGATAAAAGTCGATGGATTGGAGGATTTGATAAGCAAATTCCGTGAAGGAAATGCCAGCTTCTAGACGCGATTTCACGATTTCTTTTGAAAGCATGTAGTTGATGGAGAAGTATTTTCCATAGTCGCGAAGGAAATCAATCGTCGAAAGAGGAGCAAGCCAATCATAATTGGACACGAGTTCGCCCTTTTCGGGGTCCGAGAGATCGATATAACGTTCAAGTTGGGCTTTAATCGAGGCGGTGTTGGCTTCCAGGGTTTCCTTGGTTTGAAGGTTTCTTTCTTTGCTTTTGCCACTAGGATCGCCAATCATGCCGGTAGCTCCCCCCACGAGGGCCACGACTTTATGCCCAGCGCGTTGGAAGCGTTTCAGAAGAGAAATCATGACGTAATTTCCAAGGTGCATCGATCCTGCAGAGGGGTCAAAACCGCAATAAATCGTCTGTTTCGTCTTCAATAATTCGCGGACATTTTCTTCACTAGAGCACTGCTCAATGAGTCCGCGATAGGTAAGTTCATCAAAAAAGTTTTCCATAGCCTTGCCATTCTACCCGTTTCAAAGAAAAATGCCATAGAAATGGGATGGTTTTCGGTCAAATACAGGAGAAAACCTAGTCGTAAAAAACATTCGATGATATCGGCATTCATGTTTGGATGATTGCGCTTTTCCATGTTTTTAGCCATTTTGATGTTTGCGCTTTTTGATCTTTTTGTCACTTTTGATGATTGCGCTTTTTCTAAAATGGGGGAAAATAGAACTATCTATCAAGAAAGGATTCCCTATGTTCAAACGTAAAATCTACGACAAACTCTTGAAATGGAAGCAGGAAGAAAAAGGGCATAAAGCGATTCTAATCGAAGGGGCGAGGCGAATTGGAAAATCCACGGTTGCTGAAGAATTCGCGAAAGCCAACTATAAAAGTTATATCCTCATCGATTTTAACCAAGTTAGCCCCGCTATAAAAAAGGCCTTTTTCGATTATGGAAACGATTTGGAATCCTTGTTCATGATTCTTTCCGTGGAATATGGCATCCGCCTTTATCCGAGAGAATCTTTAATCATTTTCGACGAGGTCCAAGCGTTTCCTCGCGCGAGACAAATGATTAAGTATTTAGTACAGGACGGCCGCTATGATTATATCGAAACCGGCTCCTTGATTTCGATACGCGAAAACATCAAAGACATCACCTTACCTTCCGAAGAAAGATCCCTGCGAATGTATCCCATGGATTTTGAAGAATTCGCATGGGCCATGGGAGAAGAAATGCTTATCCAGTATATTCGAAAATGTTTCGATAAAAAGGAACCTTTAATCGACGCCCTTCACAAAAAGGCCATGTTCTTATTGAAACAATACATCCTTGTTGGTGGGATGCCCAAGGCCATCGATGCATTTATCACCCGCCAAAAACAATTTGAGCCTTGCGAGCAGGAAAAGCGCGATATTCTAGAGACATACCGGGACGACATTCATAAAATCGACCGTTCTTATCGGTCTAAAGTCCTTTCCATTTTCGACCAAATCCCCGCTTTTCTTTCCCAACACGAAAAGCGAGTCCGTATTCAATCGCTTACTAACGATGAAGTCGGGCCTGAATACGAAGAAACATTCTTTTGGCTAGCTGATTCCATGATTTGCAACGAATGTTTTCAATGTAGCGACCCTAACGTTGGCCTCTCTCTCAACGAAAAAAGGAATTTCATGAAGTGCTATATGGGCGATACCGGGCTATTGATTACCCATACTTTCGACGAAAGTTCAGAGAACGAATTTCATTATCACAAAGAGATGATGAACGATAAGTTATCAGTAAATCAGGGCATGTTTTTCGAAAACGTCGTAGCTCAAATGCTTGTTGCTAACGGCTACAAATTATATTTTTACACCCATTATTCCGCAGAAAAACATCGAAACGACATCGAAATCGACTTTTTGCTCACCACGGGAAGCAAGGTTTCACAAAAGCTAATTCCCATCGAAGTGAAATCCTCCAAATCCTATAAAACCACTTCCTTGGTTTCCTTCTGCAAAATCTATAAAAATCGCATCGATTCCGCCTGTGTCATTCATCCTAAGAATCTTTCTATTAGAGAGGACGGCACCCTTTGCTTGCCCGTTTACATGACCTTTTGTCTATAACGGAAAACGCAGCCCCATTTCTGGAACTGCGTTTTTTTGGTTTTTTGCCTCGCGATCAATACATGTCGCCGGCAGGCATAGCCGGGGCAGGTTTTTCCTCTTTGATTTCGCTGACGGCGGCTTCGGTCGTCACGAACAAAGAAGCAATGGAGGAGGCATTAAGAATCGCCGAGCGAGTGACCTTGGTCGGATCCACGATGCCATTTTCGAACATATTGACCCAAGTGCCATCTTTCGCATTGAAACCGATGTCTTTCTTCGATTTCTCTTGGATTTCCTCGATTTCATCGGGTTCATATCCCGCATTGAGGGCAATCTGGCGAAGCGGGGCGTAAAGGCTTTCCAAAACCGCGTTGATTCCCATCTGGATATCGTGGTTTTCCACCTTTAGGCTCGGCTTTAAGGTCTTGTAGACCTCGGTTAAGGCAGCGCCTCCACCGACTACAATGCCTTCGCTAACGGCAGCTTTAGTGGCGTTAAGCGCGTCTTCGATGCGGAGTTTCTTCTCTTTGAGTTCGGCTTCGGTGAGGGCGCCAACTTTCAAGACAGCAACCCCATCGCCAAGTTTAGCGATGCGTTTGGCAAGGTTCTTCTTGTCGTATTCGCTATTAGAAGCATCGTATTGTTTTTGAAGTTCTTGGACGCGGGCAGCGATTTTATTCTTGTCACCTTCTCCGCCCACAAGAGTGGTCTTATCCTTACGGATTGTGGCCTTACGGACTTTGCCAAGGTCATCGATGGTGACGTCTTTTAACTGCATGCCAAGGTCTTTCGAGATGAATTTAGCGCCCGTGGTGATGGCGATATCTTCCAAAGCCGCTTTCTGGGCGTCTCCAAATTCCGGAGCTTTGACCGCAACGACGTTGAAGGTGCCGCGGAGCTTATTGACCACAATCGTAGAAGTAACATCCGCGTCGAGGTCATCGGCAATGATGAGTAACGGCTTGTGCGAATCTACAACCGCCTGGAGAACGGGGAGAATCGTATTGATATCCGAAACTTTTTGATCGGTAACAAGGACCAAAGCATCTTCCATTTCCGCGACCATCTTCTCGCGGTCAGAGACCATATAAGGAGAGATATAGCCTTTATCGAATTCTAGCCCTTGCGTCACGGCGAGTTCATCGTCCACGCCCTTGGAGTCATCGACGGAGATGACGCCGGTTTTGCCGACTTTGCCCATGGCTTCGGCGATTAATTTGCCGATTTGGGCATCGCCGCTAGAAATCGTGGCAACGGATTCAATGTCCGCGTTGGTATCGATAGGACGAGAGATTTTAAGCAATTCTTCCGCGACCGCCTTGCCGGCTTTTTCCATGCCTTGACGGACGAAAACAGGGTTCGCGCCTTTTTCCACGGCGTTAATGCCACGGTGGATCATTTCCTGGGCAAGAAGGGTTGCCGTGGTTGTACCATCCCCGGCAGCATCGTTGGTTTTATTCGCAACTTCATAAACGAGCTTCGCGCCCATATTTTGGAAGTTGTTCTTGAGTTCGATTTCGCGGGCAATCGTCACCCCGTCATTCGTGATAAGGGGAGAACCATATCCTTTATCGAGAACGACATTGCGTCCTTTGGGTCCAATGGTCAATTTGACGGTGTTGGCAAGCGTATCCACGCCTTCTAGCATCTCATCGCGAGCGGATTTGCCCCATTTAATTTCTTTTGCCATATTTGTTATTTCCTTTCTTTTCAAAGAATTTATTCAATTACCGCAAGAACATCTTCTTCTTTAATGAGAAGGAATTTGCGGTCATTTTCCTCATAATCCGTGCCGGCATATTCGCGGTAGACAACTTTTTCTCCGACTTTGAGTGCAATCGGAGTTCTCTTTCCGTCTTTATCTTTGGCGCCTTCTCCTACGGCAATCACCGTGGCGACGTTGCCAACTTTTTTCTCGCTCGTTAAGACGATCGAGCCGACTTTTTTCTCGGAAGGAATCTTCTCGAGAAGAACATATTCATTTAATGGACGAATCATTTTTTGCATCTCCTTTTTTCGGTTGCGATTTGTATTGTAGGCGAATTTTTAGCAGTGTCAATATTTGAGTGCCAATATTTAGCAATTATTTTGCCTAAGTGCTAAAAAGGGGAGTAAACCCCCGTTTCCCAAGGGTTTTCCTGTTCCCCTTTTCTTAATGAAAAGCCGCCCCGGGGGGCGGCAAAGTCTTGAAAGAAGGTTATTTCCGTTCGACGGTGGATTGGCCTTGAGCCAAGAAGGCATCGAAATGGGAATTGCGGTCCACAAGGTCGTTGTTGAGCAAATCCGTGAGCATATACATCGCGCGTTTTCCCACTTCATGCATATCGATGTGCATCGTGGTGAGGGTAGGACGGACGATATAAGCGTATTTGGTGCCGACAAGAGAAAGCACTTCCACTTGGTTGGGGAGAGAAAGTCCAAGGTCTTGGGCGGCGTTTTCTACCGCCGCGGCGATGGAGTCGCGATAGCAGATGAAATAGCCTATGGGGTTCTTTTTGAAGAATTCTTTAAAGTCGTTATACGTATGGGTATAGGAATCATCGCAGTTCACGACGTGATAGGGGCGGCCGAGTTCTTCATGGGTTTGGATGAAGACCTTTTCGCAGCGGGAAAGCAAGCGGCCCGCGTTATGGACATGAAGGAAGGTCATCGGCTCCGTGCCGCCATGGGCATAATAATCGACGATAATTTGTTTCAAAGCCACATCGTAATTGAAACGGATGGCCCCGATTTTGTCTCCTTCAATTCGGCTATCGATGACCACAGTTGGAACGTTATAGGAAGCGATGCGCTTGATGTCATCGGAATCGAGTTGGTCGTCGAAAACAATCGCTCCATCCACGTGAGAAGAGATGACTCTTTCGATCATCTGCAAAGCCTCGTCGCGGCTATGGGCGGTGGAGAACAAGGTAAGAATATAGTTCTTTTCCCTGGCAACTTCGGTGATGCCGGAAAGCATATTGGCGATATAAACGTAGTTGGCACTGGGGATGACGATGCCAATATTGGTGGTGCGGTTGGTGGCAAGGGCTTGGGCGAGTCCGCTAGGACGATAGCCCAAATCTTTGATGGTTTTTTCGACTTTGGCGCGGGTTTCAGGAGTGACGGATCCCTGTTTGTTGATGACGCGGCTCACCGTGGCTAGAGAAACTCCAGCGGCTTGAGCAACTTGATAAATCGTGACGCGATCTTTAAGGTTTTTCATGGCACATTTTCCTTTCGGGTTTAATTATACGGCTTTCTTTTAGAAAAATATGTTGTTTTTTTTCATCTTTTTACAATTATTTTCCAACATGTAAAAGAAAGCCCCTCCGAAGAGGGGTTTAGGACTAGGCGAAGAAATCGGATCCCACTTCTTTTTCTTCTTCGATATAGGCGGATTTGCTTTCTTCCGAAAGGCCTAAATCATGGGGAGAAGCGATTTCGCAATCCTGAGGGATGTTGCGGATAACGCTAGAATGGAACACCGTTCCGTCAAAGCGGATCGTTTGATCGAGCAAGACCACGATTTTGCTTCCAATTTCAAGATTTTGATAACGAGAAGAAGTCGTTAAGGTTTTGCCAAGGCATTCCAAGGTGACGATTTGTTTTCTTTCGTCTAAAGGATGCTCTTCTAGATTCGTGACTTTTGCTACGGTGAATCCGCTACAACAAGAGAAATCAGGAATGGGGAAGGAAGCTTTTTGAAGTTCGTTTGTTACGATTTCTAGCATGGCCTTAGGAGGATTGGTAATCCGGCCTTCCGCCTTGATTTTCACCAGGCGAGAGAAATTCAAGAAATTGACTCCAATCAGTTGTTTTTGATAGAAGAGTCCGACCGTATCGCCTTTTTGAACCACTTCATCCGGGGTTTTCTCGGGATCGATCAAGAGATACAAAACGTCTTTTGCCGTGGGTTTGCAATAAAATAAAGCAGCCATATTTTCTACTCCTTTTTCAAAATAATGCGGTGGATTTTATGTCCGATGGAACGGAAATTCCGTTCGTACTCGCTCATCGAATCCCCTTCTTCGTCGAAACGATAGTCTTCTTCGTTCATCACCATCTTTAAGCCTTTTAATCCTTGGACTTGTTCGAGGGTAAAGGCATAAAGATTGTCGTTATCCGTTTTGATGCGAAGCATTCCCCCTTCTTGAAGCAAATCCCCGATTTTTTGAAGGCGAGGAAGGAAGGTAAGACGCCGTTTTTCATGACGTTTTTTGGGCCACGGATCGCTGAAATTCAAATAAATCGTTTCAAATTTGAGTGGGCGAAGTTCTTCTTCCACCGTGTCAAAATCTTCCGGGCAAAGAAGAATATTTTGCAGTTCTTTTCCTAAAATTTTCTTCGCCGCCATGCCCATGATAGAGACATCGCGTTCTAGGCCAAGGAAATGGGTAGTAGGATGCTTGGTGGCTTGGTCCACGATGAAATCCCCTTTGCCAATTCCAATTCCTAAGGCCAAGGGACGGTCAAGGAAAAAGGAAGAGGAGGCATCGATATGATGAACGGCAAGTTCAGGGTGGTCGTTAAGCAAAGGGGCCGCCCAGGCTTTATGTCTTCCGCGCATCTTATTTTCCTTGCTTGGGAAGCGCGCCTAAGGAAGCAATCGCATCCGCATAAATATAGATTTGACGGAAGAAATCATCCAAATAGATGTATTCGTTGGGGGAATGGATGTCGCCAGGATGTCCTTTGAAGGCCGAGCCATAAGCCACGCAGTTGGGGGCTTCTTTGGCGTAGGTTCCTCCGCCAATTGCCATCGGCTTGTCGAAGAGTTTGAAGGTCGTCCGTTTATAGGATTTCATGAGGGTTTTCACTAACGGAGAATCCTTGGAATAAAGCAAAGGAGAGACAAGTCCCTTGCATTCGACTTTCATGCCCGAATGCTTTTCTAGATTTTCCAAAGCAAGCTTCGGATCGGCTTTTTCTCCATAACGGTAGTCCACGCTGACGGTTAGCAATTTTTCGTGTCCATCATAATGGATCACGCCATAATTGAAAGTGGATAAACCAAGTTCAGGAGAGGAAGAGAACCCCTCAAACCCACGTCCATTGCAATCCGCAAGGACTTTAGCCAGGTTCGTAAGGAATTCATTCTTGTAGTAAGCCCCGATAAATTCGAAGGCTTTTAAGGCGGCGTTAACGCCTTTTTCCGGGGTGGAACCGTGACTGGTGGTACCGCTAAAAACAACAAGGGTGACCGGGCCCATGCGGGTGATTTCTCCCTTGATTGCTTTTTCCACGAACGCTTTTTCAAAGCCTTCATCGTGAGGCAAGGTCACCAAGAAACGATCGCAGACGGCATTAGAAACTACACCGCCATCCATAGCAATAATCGGGGTCAAATCAACTTTTTGAACCAAGCGGCAACCGCTGACCATGCCTTTTTCGGCATAAATCAAAGGGAAGTCCGCATCGGGGGTAAATCCATAATCCGTCGGGGTTTTCTTCAAGGCGTGAAAATAATAATCCAAGCAGCTGGAGCCTCTTTCTTCATCTCCGCCTGCGCAGAAACGGATGGAATAATTTTTGACGAGCCCTGCATCCGAAAGCAATTTGGCAGCATAGAAGGCGGCAACCAAAGGTCCTTTGTCATCGCTAGTACCGCGGGCGATGAGTTTGGCTTCTTTTCCTTCGCCGACAAGTTCGGCCTTGAAGGGGTCTTTCGTCGACCACTTTCCAGTCGCGGGGACCACATCGGCGTGGGCATAAATCCCAATAACGGGTCCTTGGCCGTTTCCGATGCTAATTTCCGTGACACGTCCATCGCAGGTATCGACTTTAAAGCCGTTATCTTTCCCTAGTTTAGCTAAATAGTCGAGAGCGCTTTTAACTCCCGTACCGTAGGGAGCGTCTTCCGAAACGCTAGAAGCATCATAAACGGATTTTTTGGCAACGAGAGCCTTGAGGGTCTCTAACGCCGGCTTTTCATAATTTTTGGCTAATTTCTTAAAATTTGGCATTTTCTTTTCCTTTATTCTTCTTAAATGGCCCATTTCACTGCTCTTCTGGCCTTATTCCGCCCGCTTCCGGCGGAAACCAAGGGGTAGTATACCCCTTTCTCTTTCCTAAAGGAAACGGCGAAGGAGCCCAGGCCTCGTTTTCTTCCCCAATTTTTAAAATTTAGTAGAAAAAAGGAAGGGAAATCCGAGAAACCAAAAAAATACAATGTAAAGATTTAAAGGAAATTAATTCAAAGTTTGAAGAAAGAAAATGGGGTATATCACACGTTTTTTTGATTAAAAATTCCCCTGTAGATAAAAAGAAAAAATGGAAACCGAAAAACTATTTCGACAAAAAATTTTAAAAAATGACTCTAAGTAAGGTAAGGGAGGATTCCTCATGGAACCAATTCCCGAAAACGCCGTGCCACTCCAAGAAAAGAGGTTCAAGCATGCTGGACAAGCTCATCGCCTTGATGGCCTTGATCGACCTCTTCTTGCTACTCCTTCGAGGGCACGACCGCCGTAAACGTAAGTGATTGAAAAAGTGATCCCAAAAAAGGGATCACCAGAAACCACTTAAAGTATAGACGGGGACGGCACGGCGTCAATCCCCGGGGGAGGCGAACGCCAAACCGGGGTGAAAGGAGGATAGACCATGAACTAGAAAGAATTCGCAACAAGGAAGAGAATCGGAGGACGAAAAAAGCCCAGACGAATCCGGGCTAATTGCCGATTGGTTGCGGGAGATGGATTTGAACCACCGACCCCCAGGTTATGGGCCTGATGAGCTACCAGGCTGCTCTATCCCGCGAGATAGGCTTCTTATCGGCAATGAGTAATATACTCTTTTATTCTAGGGGTAGCAAGAAAAAGTTCGCTTGAATCACCACTTATTAAAAACTTTCTCCGCAAAACCGGGGAGGTCTTTAAAGGAATAACTTTTTCCGCCCGCATCGATTCGACCGGAAAATAGGCCAAATACTTGATGCTGGTTGGAACGTAGAACCAAGGCGTTCATATCCGCGTGGCGATCATAAACAGGCTTGAAATCGACCCAGATGGCTCCTTCTTTGTCCCGAAGACGCCAAGAGGAAAGGAAGTCGTTCCTCCCGGAAGAAGTCAAAGGAATATCCATGATGACATCGTTTAATTTCAAAGCTTCTCCGTCCACGAAAAGCATGTTTTCGCTTGCAGCGCTAGTATCCCCAAATCCATAGCCTAGGTTCCAGCCAAAGGGGTGGCCGTTGATTTCGGTGTTGAGGGAGGACCAAAACCACGTATTTTTATAGGTCCAAACTCCTCTACCCCAGTCTAGGACCCCATAACTATTTTGGTTGAAATCGTAGACTTTATCGCCAAGTTTTGCATATCCCGAAGCCCGGAGGTTATTGATTTTTTGATTGTAATAGAAATGGCCTTTTTTCTTGAAAGGCGTGGCGATCACCATGGATTTATCACTCGTCGGCTCTAAAAGGATATCGCAGGAAAACCGCTCCTTCTTCTTACCTAATTTATCCATGGAAGCCACCAGATGCCTTTTGCCATTTTGAAGAGCGAACAGGATGTCGAAGCCTTTGCCTTGGAAATGGATGTCCCCTTGTTGGCTAGAGGAAGGCAAATGCAATTTTCCCATGGGGAAAAGCCCAGCGATCGAGCGAGTCACATCAAAGGGGTGCTCCCCGAATTCCAGGACGCTAATCGAGGCTAACGACATATAGCCATTATCGGCCACGGTTAAAGCTACCCCGTAGTTAACGTTACCAATGTAATAATAATCCCATTCTTTGATGCGGCTTTTCGGGGCCTTAATATCAGAACGGGAATAGGTTTTCACCAAATCAAAGGCGTATCCGGCTTCCGCCAAATTCCCTTCTTCGCTAAGCAAACGCCCGGCGCTTAAAAGATGCTGATTTTCCATCATGGATCTCCTTTATTAATAGGATAGGCCGAGAAGAAGAAACGGACAATAGAGAGGTGAAGCAAAAGGCGCGACTTTCGCCGCGCCCTCGTCTAGAAATCCTTCCTATTCTTCCGGATATTTTTCCCGATGAGAATTGTAGTGAGTGTGGAGCAATTCTTCGGCGCGGTGAGAGCAAGGAACGCCCAAGAAATCTTCATAAAGCCGCTTAACGTCTGGGTTATTATGGGACTGGCGAAGCGTTTTATGCTCGTCGATGCCATAGAGGATTTTCGCGCGTTTTTGGCAATATTCCTCCACGATGTTTTTCCCTTCCCCTGGATGGAGATTAGGTTTGACAAAGGGTTGGCCACCGCCATTGATGCATCCGCCGGGGCAACCCATGATTTCAATGAAAACATAGGGGGATTTGCCTGCTTTGATTTGCTCTAACAACGGTTTGGCGTTTTTCATGCCGGAAGCCACGGCGACTTTTAACGAAGAACCCGGGAAAGCAAATTCCGCTTCCTTGATTCCTTCATTGCCGCGGACTGCAACAAATTCTAAAGCCCCCGCTTCTTTTCCCGTCAAGGTGAAATAAGCCGTTCTTAGAGCCGCTTCCATGACGCCGCCGCTAGCGCCGAAGATGATGCCGGCTCCGCTATATTCTCCGAGTAAATCCTGATCGAATTCTTCTTCGGGAAGGTCATCGAAGATTAAGCCCGCGCGGCGAATCATCAATGCCAATTCGCGGGTCGTTAAAACCGCGTCGACATCGGCAAGTCCTTCTTCATTAGCGAGTTCCCTCCGCTTGGCTTCGCCTTTTTTGGCGGTACAGGGCATCACCGAAACCACGAAGAGATCTTTGGGATTTAGATTATGAACTTTAGCAAAATAGCTCTTGATGATCGCCCCTTCCATTTCGTGAGGGGATTTGCAGGAAGAAAGATGGTGCAGCAATTTAGGATAGAAATATTCGCAATAATTGATCCATCCCGGCGAGCAAGAGGTAATCTGGGGCAACAAGCCCTTATTTTGAATGCGGTTTAGCAATTCCGTGGCCTCTTCCATGATGGTAAGGTCCGCGGCGAAATTCGTATCGAAAACGCGGTAGAAACCAAGGCGGTGCAAAGCGGCGACCATTTTGCCTGTAGCATCCATCTCCCCGATTTTATGGCCGAATTCTTCGGCTAAAGCGGCGCGGACCGCCGGGGCGGTTTGGACGATGACCGTCTTTCCATCCATAAAGGCTTTGTCGACCAAATCGATTTCGCGTTTTTCGCTTAAGGCACCCGTGGGGCAAACAGCGACGCACTGGCCGCATTGGGTGCAGGGAGAGGAAGCAAAACTACGGTTGCCCGCTGGGGCGACAAAGGTTTCAAAACCCCGTCCCTCGAATCCTAAAATACCGATTCCTTGGGCTTCTTTGCACCGTTCCACGCATCGTCCGCAGAGAATGCATTTGCTAGTGTCGCGGAGGATACCAGGAGCGCAATCATCGTAATAGGTTTTGCTTTTCTCTCCAAGGAATTCTCCATCTCTTGCCCCGGTTAAGTGGGCGGCGTGGAGCAATTCGCATTGGCCGTTTTTCACACAGGTTTGGCAATCCTTGGAATGGTTGGAAAGTAAAAGCTCTACGCTAGTTCTTCTAGCCTCAATCGCCTTGGGAGAAGAAATTTTGATTTCAAATCCCGCGTCGGCTTTGCAATCCGAAATCGGATAGACGCAGCTAGCGACTAATCGTGACCCACGGCTAGAAACGAGTTCAACGAGGCAGACACGGCAGGAAGCAAGGCTATTATGACCTTTATTCCAATAGCAAAGAGTTGGAATGTTATAGCCGATTTCTCGTGCCGCTTCCAAAATCGTGAGATTGGAATCGACTTCGTAAAAGCGGCCTTCGACTTTGATTTTGATTTTATCCATGGTCGTTTACTCCTTGGTGACGGCGCCGAAGCGGCAAAGGGTGAAGCAAGATCCGCAGCGGATGCAACGGGTCTGATCGATCACGTAAGGTTCTTTGCCTGGGGTGCCGTGGATACAGGAAACCGGGCAATTTCTCGCACAGAGAGAACACTTCTTGCAACGGTCTTTATCAATGGTGAAATGGGTGAGTTTTTTGCAAACGTGAGCCGGGCACTTCTTGTCTTTGACGTGGGCTTCGTATTCTTCGGGGAAGTTCTTCATCGTCGAAAGAATCGGGTTGGCCGCGGTTTGGCCAAGGGCGCATAAGGCGCCACTTTGGATCACGGTCGCAAGGTCTTTCATCTCCACGAGGGTTTGTTCGGTGGCTCTGCCTTCAACAACATCGGTCAGCATCTCGAAAATGCGCTTGGTGCCGATGCGGCAATGGGAGCATTTGCCGCAGGATTCGCTGCAAATGAAATCCATATAGAAATGGGCGACGTCGACCATGCAGTTGTCTTCGTCCATGACGATGGCGCCTCCGCTCCCCATCATCGACCCTTTGGCGACCAAAGTATCGTAATCAATCGGGGTATCGAGGTCTTTTTCGGTTAAGCAGCCGCCACTTGGCCCGCCGGTTTGAATGGCCTTGAATTTTTTTGAGTCGGGGATGCCTCCGCCGATATCATAAATCAAGGTCCTTAACGTCGTTCCCATCGGAACTTCGACAAGACCGACATTATTGATTTTGCCGCCCAGTGCAAAGACTTTGGTTCCCTTCGATCCTGGGGTGCCGATTTTAGAATATTCCGCAGCCCCTACGCGAAGGATATAGGGGATTTGAGCTAAGGTTTCGACGTTATTGACACAGGTAGGTTTGCCCCAAAGCCCTGAAATCGCTGGGAAGGGAGGACGGGGGCGAGGCATGCCGCGCTTTCCTTCAATAGAATTAAGAAGAGCGGTTTCTTCTCCGCAGACAAAGGCGCCGGCTCCGAGGCGAAGATGGGCGTGGAAAGAGAAATCCGTTCCTAAAATATGGTCGCCGAGCAATCCGGCCTTTTCCATCAATTCGATTGCGTTGTTGAGCCTTTCCACCGCGACCGGATATTCGGCGCGAACATAGAAATAGCCTTGGCTTGCCCCAAAGGCATAGCCGGCAATCATCATGCCTTCGATGACTTCAAAGGGGTTGCCTTCTAGAATGGAACGATCCATGAAAGCGCCGGGGTCGCCCTCGTCGCCATTGCAGACGATGTATTTTTGATCACTTTGGACATTGGCGGCGAATTGCCATTTCCTTCCCGTGGGGAATCCCGCGCCCCCGCGTCCGCGGAGACCGCTCGCAAGTACTTCGTCGATGACTTGCTGAGGGGTCATGGTTTTTAAGACTTTTTCCAAGGCCTTAAATCCATCATATCCTAGGGATTCTTCTAGGGAATAAGGATTGATCGTTGAGCAGCCGTGCAACGCGACGCGAACTTGCTTTTTATAGAAATTGATATCGTCTTGGCGTTGAACCTTTTCGTGGGTATGGGGGTCGACGTAAAGAAGGTTTTCGCAGACCTTCCCCCCGATCAAGTCTTCTTCGACGATTTGCTCAACGTCTTCGACTTTCACCGTGCGATACAAGGTATCCTCGGGAAGAATCTTAACAAACGGGCCTTGGGAGCAAAATCCAAAGCACCCGACGTGGTTGACTTCCACTTTATCTCCGATATTTTTGGCGGCGATTAGTTCGTTGAGTTTGGCGATAATCGCTTCACTATGGTTGGATAAGCAGCCGGTTCCACCGCAAACAAGGACGTGGCGTTTGCCATCATTTCCCGTGATTTTATTTTCGAAGCATTTCGAGCAGCCTTCGATCCGTTTCTCTAAGGCTTCGAGGGAGGTTAAGCGTTCCATATTAAGCCATTCCTTCTTTCTTGCGGTATTCTTGGAGGATGCCCTTGACTTGCTCGCGGGTCACCTTCGGATAGACTTTGCCGTTGACCGATAAGGCCGGGGCAAGGGCACAGGCGCCCATGCAGCGGACGGCTTCTAAGGTAAATAAACCATCTTTGGTCGTTTCGCCCGGGCCAATGCCTAGGGCTTTGGCGAATTCGTCGCAGACGTCTTGGGCCGCTTTGACGTAACAGGCCGTGCCTAAGCAAACTCCAATGACGTATTTGCCTTTTGGGGCGAGGGAGAAAAACGAATAGAACGTCACAACGCCATAAATCTCGGCGACGGGGATATCCATTTCTTCGGAGATGATTTCCTGCACTTCGAGGGGGATGTACCCATATTTTTTCTGAATGGTCGAAAGAATCATCATCAGCGGACTCGGCTCGTCCTTCATCGAACGGCAGATCGCTTGAACGTCCTTGACGACTTCGGAGCGTATTTTCATGTCTTCCTTTCCTTCCTGCGTATGGCAACGCGGGCGTGTTTGCATTACAACAAGAGATATTTTAGAGGGCAATATCCCAATTGAAAAGGAACTTTTACCGATTACCGATAAACCGAAAGAGTCCGATATTATCGAATGTTTTTCCTTTATTTGTTAATAAGAATTAAGTTTATCGGTAATGAAGACATGGCCTTTTTTCAAGGAAGGGATAAGAAAGAAAAAAGGAAGACGAATGGGATTTGAAAGTCCCATACAATCTTCCGAACTCATCGAATCTTTTTATTTTCTAGAATAGATTTTTGCATCTAAATGCATTTTTCTATTCTAGACCTTTATCCCAGTTTTCCCAAACTATCCGGATTTAAAAGGAAATCATAAATGTTCATCGTAAGAATTCCATATTCGTCATAACGGGGCGGAGTTGGGTCTTTGGTGATGATGATTTTGGCAAAGGAGTCATCGATTTTCCTTAAGGGTCGGGTTTCTTGGCTTCGCTTTTCTTCATTCGGCATCGAGTAAGCGGATTGGATGTAATAGCGCTTCGACCCCATATTGCAAACAAAATCGACTTCCAGCGCCTTGCGAATTTGTTTTCCGTTTTCGTCTTTTTCCGAAGAAAAATTCACCCCAACATCAACCCGATATCCCCGCATTTTGAGTTCATTGTAAATCACGTTTTCCATCGCGTGATTTTCCTCGAATTGGCGGAAATTTAATCGAGCGTTCCGAAGGCCGAGGTCGGAGAAATAGTATTTTTTCGGAGTTTCAATGTATTCCTTCCCTTTAATGTCGTAACGGGATGCGGATTCGACAAGGAAACTATCTTCCAAATATCCCAGGTACTTCTTAATCGTTGCCGACGTGATCCTTGAATTTTTTCTGCTTCGAAACGTTTTTTGGAGTTTCTCGGGGTTGGTCAAAGAACCGATGCTAGAAGAAATCACATTCAATAAATCCTCAAGCTCCCCTTGGTTTTTCACGTTATGCCGTAAATAAATGTCCCGCAGATATATTTCTTGGAACAACGTTTCCAGCATGGAGGCTTTTTCATCCTCGTTTTCTTTCAAAACGACGAGGGGGAGCCCGCCATAAAGCATGTATTCGGTTAAGCCCGCGTAACGATCCCCAGAATAAGCCGTCATAAATTCAGCAAAACTCAAAGGATACATGGGAATCGCGTCCCCTCGCCCGGCGAATTCGGTGATGATATCCTGCGAAAGAAATTTGGCATTGCTGCCCGTTACGTAGATATCGAGGTTGGGCTCCCGTAAATAGCCATTCAGCATATATTCGAACCCGTCCAATAGCTGAACTTCGTCCAATAGTAAATAATAGGGCCCGTCGCTGGAGATTTTTTGCTTCATGTAAGAAAGGAATTTTTTAGGATCCGCACCCCGTTTCCCTTTCCACATGTCGACGTAACTTTCTCCCATCTTTTCTAGATCGGTGGCCGAGTCGAAAGCGAAGCGAATCACATGATCTTTCGGCACCCCTACCGACAGAAGGTGGTTGTAGAACAAAGTGTTCAAAAGATAGGATTTGCCACATCGGCGAATGCCGGTAATGACTTTAATCATTCCGTTATGCTCTTTTTCGATCAGTTTATTTAAATAAAAGTTTCTTTCCATTTTGTCTCCTAGAATAGATTTTTGCACCTATATGCATTTTTCTATTCTATTTTAAACCGAATATTAACAAAGAAAAAGAATCTAGAATAGATTTTTGCACCTAAATGCATTTTTCTATTCTAGGAACGAAAATAAGGGGAACACCATCCATAACGAGAGCAAAAACCCGCGGAAATCCGCGGGCAAGAAGTCAAAGGTTTCTTATTCTTTCGTCGAGGCGATTTTGGGGTCGGCCATGATGGAATCGACCGCGCCTTGGATGGAGGTTTCTAAGGACAATTTTCCGTATTTATCGACATCCGCCGGGGCACGAAGTTCGTGGGTTAAGCACGCCGGTCCGCCGATGCAGCCGCCCGGGCAAGCCATCCCTTCGATGAAATTCCCCATCAAACGGCCCGATTTGGCTTGGGTCAAGGCCACTTTGCATTGGTCGAGTCCCGAGCAAGCAACCGGCTTTACTTCAAAGTTGATATTTTGCTCTTTCAAGGCTTCGGCAACCGCTTCAGAAAGTCCGCCGCTGCGGGCAAAGATGCGCCCAAAATAGGAAGCATTGTCTAGAGGCGTTTCCTCCAATTCTTTGAGATGGATGTCGCGGCTATCTAGCAAGGCTTGAAGCTCTTCGAAAGTGACGACGCAATCGATGTAGGGGGCACTGTCAGGACGGGTGACTTCCATCTTTTTGGCAATGCAAGGACCCGCGAAGATGGTTTTCGCCGTGGGGTCGTTTTTCTTGATATAACGGGCAATCGCCGCCATCGGAGAGAGGTTTTTGGAAACCTTGTCCTCAAGTTCGGGGAAGGCTTTCTTGACGTACATGACAAAGGCGGGGCAGCAAGAGGAGGTGCACATTCCTTCTTCCGCTAAATCCCTGGCTTCATTCATCGCAACGATATCCGCGCCGAGCGCGGCTTCCACCACGTCTTGAACCCCAAGTTTTTTGATTCCCGTGACCACTTGGCCGAGTTTTACAAAGCGAAGCTGGCTGGCGATGCTAGGGGCCACAATCATATAGACCTTGTAGTTCTTGCCTCCTTCCGCACCACGGATGATATCGATAGCCTTCGTGATGAAGGATTTATCCATGATGGCGCCAAAAGGGCAAGCGTAGGAACATTGTCCGCAACGGACGCATTTTTCTTCGTCGATTTGGGTGATGCCGTTAGCGTCAGGATGGATCGCGTTGACTTTGCAGGCGGATTCGCAGGGGCGTTTGTTGTTAACAATCGCGCCGAATTGGCAGGCTTTCGCACAGAGTCCGCAGTTGACGCAAAGGTTCTTATCGATGCGGCAGCGCAAATCGGAGCCAAAGCTAATCGCGTTGCGGTGGCAGGCTTGGGCGCAACGATGGGCCAAACAGCCGCGGCATAAATCGGTGACGGTGATGCCGCCGAAGGGGCATTGGTCGCAGGCGGCCTGGATCACTTCCAATAAATTCGCGTTTTTTGGATCTCCGCCTAGGGCAATCTTAATGCGTTCCCGGACAATTTCTCTTTCCTTATAGATGCAGCAACGCATCGTGGCTTTCGGTCCCGGGGAAATGGAATAAGGAATCGCGTCGATTTCTTCGGGGCTTAAATTCCCATCCCAATATCCGCGGGCAATCGCGGTCAAAACTTTCCACTTCAGCTCCTGGACGAGGGTATCAAATCGATTTTCAATAGCCATAACGAACGACTCCTTAATAATAAAGAACTTCTACTTCCTTCCCTAGGGAACGTAATTCCTCGGCAAGAGAAGAGATGACGAACATTTTCATTTTGATGTTGAGAGCAGGGGAATCCTGATGGGCGGGGTTCATCGCGCACCCCACCCGGAAATGAATGGAGGTGGCTTCTTCGATTAACATCCTGGAAAGGCGCGAGGCCCCATCTTGACGGAAGCTCCATTCAAAATAGAGTTCGTTCTTCCCTTTGTAGTCTTGAAGGATTTCTAGAACCTTGTTCAAGGTGATGATTCCTTCGGTGACGAGATCTACCCCTTCAATCTGCGAAGTCGGCGGGACTTCCGGGTCTTCATAATCCAAATTCCCAAGGACTTCTTTGCCGAGGAATTTGGCGACGATAGTCGCGCTTGTCCCTCCACAAACTACATGCGGCCCGGGGAGAGAGAAGAATTCCTTCAGCAACTTTTCGTCGTCTTCTTTCTTTTGGGGCGGACCCACCCAGATGTTCAGGGGGCTCGTCTTGCGACGAGTGAGGACCAAAGCCGTCACATCGTCCCCCGGCCTCGAATTATAAAGAAGCCGGCAATGGTCTACAAGAAGCGTTGCCCGGTTTTTGGCGCTTGTAAGCGGATTCCAAAGTCCTTCGAGGTATTCTTTGATTTCTTCTCTTCCCCAACCAAAATTTAACGTTTCTCCGACTCCCGCGTAAACCGCCCCATCCGTAAAGAGGGTCACTTCGTCTTCGATGTCCAAATAAAAGGAAGCAAACGCGACGGATTTTCCTTCTAACTTTAGGGATTTCCATTCGATGTTCCTTGCTTTTCCTTTCCGTAAAACAATCGGTTCGGGATTATCAAAGCAATAGAGAGTGGCGGAAAAATCTTTTTCTACCCGCAGAACGTCGAAAGTGCAATACGCTACACCCCCGCGGTCTTTGGCTACAGGTAGGGTGCGGACTAACGTTGCGACGGCTTCTTCCATCGGGATTCCTTCTTCGATCATTCGCGAAAGCATCGTAGAAGTAAGGGTCGATAAAATGGAAGCGATGACTCCGCTTCCTAATCCATCGGCTAAAACTAACGTCAAAGCCCCGTCCTCGGATTTGGCCGAAGCGACGTGATCCCCACAAAGCTCTTCCCCTTTATGGTTCAGGCTTAAATATCCCCATTCTAAAAGGGAGGCGTTATTTTCCATGGTCCTCCTCGGGGGAGAGGGAAGCTTCTAGACGGGTTAAGGCGATTTTAGTTTCTGCCGCGGATTCTCCGAGCAATTGGGCGATTTGTTGAACCGCGGCCATATTTTTCTCGATGACTTCGTTGGCAAGGCTTGTCGCTTCTTTTCTTCGTTTTAAATTGGCTTGATGCTCCGCTTCGCGTTCCGTGCGGTCGTGGAGGATTGCCATTAAAGTTCCATATTTTGACGAGAACAAGACGGTTGCTTCGACGACTTTCCCCGATTCAAGATTCATTTTCTTGTTTTCGGCTTTTCCTTTTTCTACCGCGTCAGCGATGAGTTCCATCGGGATCAGTTCGGAGAGGTCTTTTCCTAGCATCGTTTCCTTGGAGATACCAAATAGCTTCTCCGCGGCTTGGTTAGCCAATTCAATCTTCCATTCCTTGGAGGCGGTTAAGATGCCGTTAGGAGAATTTTCGTAGATATGGGCGGAGACGCTTTTGGCTTTTTCCATTAAATAAGGAAGGCACATCTCTACCTGGGCTTTGCCTTCGAGGACGGCGATTGCTTTTTCCCGGCAAGAAGAATAGCCGCAGCAGGCGCAATTGAGTTCATCTTGCTTATTATGTTTCCCCATTCGTTCCAAAACTTCTTGGATTTGGTTTTCACTAAAAGAAGATTTATGGCCATGGAAGCCATTAAAATCTTTTCTTATATCTTTTGCTCTATATTCTTTGGAATCAAAGTGGCCCTGTCCGCCAAATTCTTCTAAAAGGATTTTAGATTCCACAGCCCCCGCTTTATGATTTGGCATCGCGGGGCCATTAAGGCATGACCCACGACAAGCGGAAAGTTCTAGGAAAACATGATGGAGTTTCCCCGCACGGATTTCTTCTAACGCCTCGATGATCGTATCCACTCCCGATAAGGCAAGATAACGATATCCAGGCTCTTCTTTTTGCATCGTGGCTAGGATTCCCCCTTCTTCCGGATAAAGTCTTTCTAAGGGTCCTTGGGGTTCTTGTTCTTCTTGTAAAGCGAGATGATTTTCTTGAAGAAGGGCTTCTAAATCCAAGAAGGTCAAAGCTAAATCCAAGGAGTTGTTTTGACGGTCCGCTTCTTCCTTTTTGGCGATGCAGGGGCCAAAGAAAACCGTTTTGGCCTTCGGATGACGTTTTTTGATATCCAGGCAATGGGCTTCTAGAGGCGTAAAAACGGGAGCAAGGCAAGGCAATAAATCCGCATAATGACGTTCTAGCAACAAATTAACGGAGGGGCAGGCCGAAGAAAGCAAAACGTCGTAGTTCACTAGAATTTCTTCGTAGGCCTTGGAAACAAACCGGGCTCCTCGAGAAGTTTCTTCAACGTCTTGAAAGCCTAGTTGACGTAACGCGCTTTGAAGGGAAGCAAAGCTAACGTGAGGGAAAGCGGCCCGGAAGCTTGGGGCGATCGAAGCGTAGCATTCTCCTTCTTTTAGGAGTGCTTCAAGGCGCGGCTTATCGTCGCGGATCACTTTCGCGTGGCTTGGGCAAGTTTCGTAGCAGCATCCGCAATATAGGCACTCGGATTGTTCGATATGGGCTTGCCCATCATGAAAGGATATTGCCTTCACGGGGCAATGACGGATGCATTTATAACAGGTTCTGCAATCCGATTTTAAGCTTCGTAATGGGTAGTCCATCTTCCCTCCTTATAAGGCAAAAGGAGGCCCGTTTTGGGGGCCTCCCCATTTCGAATCAGTCGAGTTGAGGCAGGATTTCTTCCGTCAAGATTTTTTCGCAGTCCTCGGGTTTCACCCCGTGGATGCGCTTATTTCCGACCTGGATTTCCACGCCGCCTTTTTGGCAATCCCCGAGACAAAAACTGGCTTTGAGGATCACTTTCTCTTCGAGGTGAAGACGCTTCAACTCTTTTTTGAAGGCCTCAATCACCCCACGAGAATTGTTGAGGTGGCAGCAGCTGCCGACACAGATGGCTAATTCAATCGATTTCATTAATTCCCTTTATAGGCATCCTTCATGATTTGGATCATGTCCTCGACCATGGGTTCCCTCGGGTTCGCCGGGGTGCACTGGTCTTCATAGGCAAGGTATGCGATCTCCTCTAATTTGCTATTATAGAACGCTTCGTCGGGGATAAGGGAGGCGAAATTCATATCGATACCGATTTCTTTGCCAAGTTCCATGACGTGATCGGCCAAGACGTTACGGGCGTCTTCGCGGCTCGGGCAATCCCAGCCCATCGTGCGGCAGATGCGTTGGTACTTCAAATCGCATTGATATTCTTCGTACTTCGGCCAGACCGAGAGTTTGGTCGGTTGCTGTCCGTTATAACGGATGACGTGGGGGAGAAGGATCGCGCAGGTTTGACCGTGGATCGTGTGGAATTCGCCACCCATCTTGTGGGCGAGGGAGTGGACGAGACCTAGGAAGCTATTGGCGAAGGCCATACCGGCAATCGTAGCAGCGTTATGCATCTTTTCGCGGGCTTTGAGGTCGTGCTTGCCGTCTTTGACCGCGCGGGGCAAATAGGTGAAGACGAGCTCAATCGCTTCTAGAGCCAACCCATCCGTGAAGTCGCTGGCCATAACCGAAGTATAGGATTCGATCGCGTGGGTAAGAACGTCCATGCCGGTATAAGCGGTAGAGCGCGGCGGGATGTTGGTCGTGAATTCGGGGTCGACAATGGCGATCGAGGGGGTCAAGGAATAGTCGGTAAGCGGATATTTCTTGAGGTTGGCCTTATCGGAGATGACGGCGAAGGGGGACACTTCACTACCGGTACCCGAGGTGGTCGGGATGCAGATGAGTTTGGATTTGCGGCCGAGTTCCGGATATTTGAAGGCGCGTTTGCGGATATCCATGAATTTTTGCTTCAAGTCGTTGAAGTCGACTTCGGGGTGTTCATAGAAGATCCACATGCCTTTGGCGGCGTCCATGGCAGAGCCGCCTCCCAAAGCGATGATCGTGTCGGGCTGGAACTCCTTCATGAGTTCAACGCCGCGGCGGACCGTCGTGATATCGGGATCGGGTTCGACTTCGGCGAAGAGCTGATAGGTGACCGGGTTGCGGCGAGCCATGAGCTGATCGATGATCTTGTTGAGGAAGCCGAGTTGGACCATGGAATGGTCGGTGACAATGAAGACTTTATCGACGTCTTTGGCCGATTTTAAGTATTGGATCGAATTGCGTTCGAAGTAAATCTTTTGCGGGACTTTGAACCATTGCATGGTGTTTCTCCTTTTGCCGACGCGTTTGACGTTGATGAGGTTGACCGCCGAGGTGTTCCCGGCGACCGAGTTATGGCCATAGGAACCGCAGCCAAGGGTCAAGGACGGAAGGAAGCTGTTATAGACGTTTCCGATGCCGCCGAAGGTGGTCGGGGAGTTCCAGATGATGCGGATGGCCGGTTCTTTGTCGCCAAATTCATCCGCCATCTTTTGATTGTGGCAGTGGATGCCGGCGCTGTGGCCAAGGCCGCCGAATTCCAGCATTTCTTTGCACTTGGCAAAGCCTTCTGCTGCATCTTTGACTTTATAGATGGCTAGAACCGGGGAGAGTTTTTCTCTCGACATCGGTTCGGCAACTCCGACCGTGTCGCACAAAACGGCGATAACTTGGTCTTCCTTGGGAATCGCAAAACCCGAATTCTCAGCGATTTTGAAGGCGCTCATGCCAGCGACCGCGGAATTAAGACGGGCATTAGCCACTTCTTCGCTTCCTTTGGTGACGCCGAACATATACTTTTCAAGCATTCTCGTTTCTTTTTCGGAAGCAAAGTAGATGTGATAACGCTTCATCGTTTCAATCACTTGGTCATAGACCTTTTCGTGGATGAAGATGGCCGATTCGGAAGCGCAGATCATGCCGTTATCGAAGGATTTGGAGAGATAGATATCGTTGACGGATTGGTCGATATCGGCGGATTCGTCCACGTAAACCGGGACGTTGCCGGCCCCGACGCCAAGAGCGGGTTTGCCGCAGCTATAGGCCGCGGTGACCATGGAGTTACCACCGGTAGCAAGAATCGTAGCAACGCCAGGATGGTGCATCAAAGCGGTCGTGGCATCCAGAGAAGGATGTTCAATCCATTGGATGCAGTTTTCCGGGGCTCCAGCGGCAACGGCGGCATCGCGCATAACGATGGCCGCGGCTTTGGAGCAATTTTGCGCACCCGGGTGGAACCCAAAGATAATCGGGTTACGGGTTTTGATGGCGATTAAGGATTTGAAGATGACGGTCGAAGTCGGGTTGGTGACCGGGGTAACCCCGGCGATCACGCCTAACGGCTCCGCGATTTCGGTGATGCCGGTGACAGGGTCTTCGGAGATGACGCCAACCGTTTTGGTGTGGCGCATATTGTTCACGACATATTCGCAGGCGAAGAGGTTCTTGGTCGCTTTGTCTTCGAAGACGCCGCGATGGGTTTCTTCAATCGCTTGACGGGCGAGTATGCCATGGTGGTCCAAACCGGCAACGGACATCTTTGCCACGATGTAGTCGATCTTTTCTTGGTCGAAGGACATGAATTCGTCAAGGGCTTTTAAGCCTTTTTGGACGAGTTCATCGACCTCTTTTTCGGCAGCGGCCTTTTTGGCGGCTACTTCTTCCGGGGTCAATTCTTTTTTAACGACGGGTTTCTTTTCATTAGCCATATCACTTTTCCTCCTTGGCTAAAGCGATGTTGAGTTTGTGGCTCAATACCGCCAGGGACGACGCGAGATTGACGTTCTCCACGACGATGTTCTCGGGGACATCGAGGTGAGTCGGGGCAAAGTTCCATAGGGCCTTGGCTCCCGCTTTAATCGCTTCATCGGCGACTTGCTGCGCTTGTGACGCAGGGACGCAGATAATGGCGATATGGGCGTTAAGCCGGGGGATCAAGTCTCCGAGTCTAGAAATCGGATAGACTTCTTTTTCTCCCACCTTATGGCCGATTTTTTCGGGGTTGGAATCAAATCCTGCTAGGATTTCTAATCCCATCTCCCGGAAGGCGGGGAAGTTCATGAGGGCCCCACCCATATGGCCGACGCCGATTAAGACGGCGCTAGTGGAATCACGGTAGCCTAAGAAAGATTCGATATCGTTCACGAGTTGGCGGACGCTTCTTCCTTTCTTGGGGCGACCCGGTTCTAGGGAGACGTTCTGCAAATCTTTGCGGACTTGTTCCTCGCTATAGCCAAGCTTTGCGGCGATGCGGGGAGAAGAGATCGTTTCCTCTCCTTTTTCTTGGAGTTCCTTAAAATATTTTAAGTAGACGGGATACCGTTCCAGTTGGTTCATGGAATAGGTTTTCATGCTCTTTCCTCCTTTCTTCAAATCGTGGTTCTTGCCTCGAACCGCGACAAGTTTAGAGCGTTATCAACATTAGGTAAATGTTTACCGATATATTGATACCGATATATTGATACTGAAATCGCTTACATGCCACATGGAAGCGTTTACAAACGGTTATACAGTGTATAATAAATGCAACTTTATTAAGTAATCTTGGTATTTTCGCTTATTTTTTATACAGTGTACATATTTTTAAGGTTTTAAGGACTGATTTTGTCCCTCGAATCCCCGTGATTGGTCTACTAAGTCTCCTGTTTTCCAAAAAGCCGAATAACGTCGGTAGCATCGAAAGAATAACGAAATTTATCGCGAAAAGTAGACTAAAAAGTAGACTAAAAAGTAGACTAATAGTAGACTAAGATTTCGAGCACAGTCGTTATTGTTATTGGGATTTTTAGGTTCGTTTTTGGATGCCAAGACGAATTGTCAAAATCATTAACGAAAGAACTTGAAAAGACCATCGTCTCAAATCTCACCTATTCTTCAACTTTTGATTCCGTAAAAATCTATTACGATAGGGTCAAAAACAATGGACAAAATTGCCGCTGTCATTATGACGTTATTTGTTTCCGATTAATTGCCCTTTAGCATTCAACCAGAAGATCAACGCATGAACAAACTTAACAGCAAATTCATCGAATCGGTGCTCTAAAAAGGGACAGAGGGCAAAATCGTCGCGGTTCACGAAGAAAAACCCTGGAACCCGGTTCAAATCGAGAAAAGGTAGGAGGCGAGGCACACAAAAAGGAAGGTTGGAAGGCCGACAGGGAAGCCGGGGCCGAATCACCCGTGGAAAAGAATGGGATTTCAAGTAAGAAATCCCGTGGAAACAAATAACGTCATAGCACAATAAAGATTTTCACAGGCTACTCGATTTCAAAGTCCAAAAAGTCTATTTTGCCTTTTCCTTGGTAGGTAAAGTAAAGCGGATAAACTCCATTCGGGATAGGGAAATCAGCCGTATATGTTTTCCACTTGGACGAAGCAATAATCGGTAAAATTACAAGCGGATTATCAGGAGTTAGTCCTACTGAAATCCTGCCTTGTGTTCCGCGCACGGTAACAGAGAGTTTCTTTGTATTTTCAAAACTAAAATATTTATAGCCCACGGTAGTTCCCTTCGTTATTGCACGGATATATCTTTCACCGTTGCTACAAGTAATATTTGGCTGATCTTCGCCGTGTCCGTTACCCTGAACGCCCTTTATCTTGGCATTGAACAAATTACAGCAGATAACTGCGGGAAATTTGCCATTCCCTTCTAGCGGCTTACCGTTCAATCCCTGTGTTGTTATTTCAGCCTGATTAAACGTTCCGTCCGCATTCATCGTTATAGGCTCTGCACAAGCTTGACGGGAAAAGTCGGTATTATTGGTACAGCGGTGATAGAAAACGTAATACTCGCCGTTTATTTTTTCGACGCTGCCGTGAATCGTCCCTGCGGGGGCTTTCCTCTGCGTGTTGCCCTTATATCCCAAATCCGAATTAGAAACAAGCACCCCTTTGTAAGCGAACTCCCTGTCGGGATATTTGCTCATCGCATAGGCAAGCTCGTTGTTGTGTGCGGAAGAATAAATAAGATAATACCAATCTCCGAATTTGCGGATAGACGGGGCTTCATAAAAGGCGTGTTCGTAACTTTCCGCGCCTTTTTTAGCGGAAGTTTTGCTGTCTAACACGGCTTTCGGCTCGGTCTTTACCGTACACATATCTTGTTCCAGTTCGACTACGGCGCAAGACAATGCGGAAGGCTTTGCCGACTTGATGTTTTTTAACGTTCTATGGCATAGCTTGGATAGTACAAAGTGGTACAACGGCTTGAATAATTTGTTACCAAAATCACGACCGAGCCCCCAACCGTAATAAAGCCATATTCTACCGTCATCGTTAATGACCGCCGGATCGTTTGTCAAATATTTCAAAACGGGCGTACCGTCTTTGTATTTTATATCGCTTAAATATTCAAACGGACCTTCGGGTTTATCCGACACCGCAACCGACATAGGACCAAACGGGGCAATATTGGGTCCCGACGCAAAATAGTAAAGGTAATATTTGCCGTCGTTACCCTTCACGCAATCGGGGGCGTAATAATCCACGAGCTTACCGTTTTTGCTTCTTGGATCCTGCGCTTTTTTGTAGCTTGTACCGTGGCAAATCCATTTTGCCAAATCCGAAACGGGTGCGGAATACACCGTGTAATCGAGCATACAAAACCGGTCGCCGCCCTCTTTATCGTGGCTCCCATACAGATACACCCTATCCCCGAAAACGCGCGGCTCTCCGTCGGGGATATATTCATGGAATGGAAATAAGGGATTCATCGTTACCTCCTTCTAATTTTTCTATCAAAGTGTGCTTCCCATTTTTTAGAATTTGTGTTTTACCGCTTGGCAATACCGCCTCACACGAACAAGACACGGGAACGGTAATATCGAGTGTGAATTGATCTTTCTTTCTCTGCCACTTTACGGCGATCTCTCCGTAAGGGCTTTTTGTTTTACATTCCGCAAACGTGAGATTTCCACCAACAAGCGGCTGTACTCTGAAAGTTTTATATCCGCCCTCTATTGCTTCCAAACCCGCTACTCTGCGATAAAGAAAATCGCCGACTGCGCCGTATGCGTAATGATTGAACGACGGAATATCCCGTCCGTCTACATTCTTAATGCTTCCGTCGGGCAAGATCACGTCCCATTGTTCCCAAAACGTCGTTGCACCCTTTTTAACGCAATAAAGCCACGACGGGCAATCTTCTTGTAATAAAACCTGATACGCCGTTTCGAGATAACCGTTATCTGCAAGGGCAAATAATAGGTACGGCGTACCCGTAAAGCCCGTGTTCAGTCTGTAACCGTTCTCTATCATTAAGCGGTTAAGATTTGCCGCCATATTTGCTTTTTCCTGCCCTTCCGCCATATGGAAATGCAAAGGAAGAACGTAGCCGGTCTGAAACTCTTTTTTCAGCTTTCCTTTTTTATCTGTAAATATCTTTCGATAGGCGTCAACGATTTCACGATTTAATTTTAAGTAATGCTCTTTGTCTTTTGGAAGATTCAATACGCCGGCAATTTCGGCAGCGATAGCGCATGAATTCGCGCAATAAGCGGTTGCAACCCACTTCCCTTTTTTCATCCAATCCCTTACGCCGCCATAGGGCGCACACCAATCGCCAAACTGAAATAACCATTTCCATATTCTGCGCCTAGAGGTTCCGATGCTAAAAAGTCCCGACCAAAATTTTACGGCTTTTAAAAACTTTTTTATCGTCGGATACTGCCGCCTTAATAGCTCTTGATCTCCCCGCGCAAGATATTCCGCCCACGGGACAAGAATACAGCAATCGCCCCAACACGCAGTGGCAACCGTAGGCGCAGAAATTCCCTGCTTCGGAACAACGAGCGGAATGCCTCCGCCCCTACCTTGCTCGGCAGATACGTCTTGAAGCCACTTCTCCAAAAAACCGCCGAGATCGAAATTGAAACAAGCAGTGCGCGCAAAAAGCGATATGTCGCCCGTCCACCCCATGCGCTCGTCGCGCTGCGGGCAATCGGTAGGTACTTCGATGAAATTCGATTTGCCACTCCACTCGATATTGCTTTGAAGTTTATTCAGCCTTTCATTCGAACAATGAAACGAGCCTATTTGCTCAAAGTCCGAATAAAGCGCATAAGAGGAAACTTCAATATCCCGCTCGGATATACCAGACACCGCGATATATCGAAACCCCATATACGTTAAACGTGGGGAATATTCCTGCTTTCCGTCTTTGCAGATATAGGTTGCCGTAGCCTTTGCTGTTCTTAAAGACTTTAAACACAAATCGCCGTTATGTAAAAGCTCGGCATGGCGCACGGTGATCTTTTGTCCGCGCTTGCCATGGATCTTTAAATGAACAACACCTGCAAAATTTTGGCCGAAGTCATAAATGATTTCCTTTCCGTTTGCCGCTTTGAAAACGCTGACAGGGAACAATTGCTCGTGTGCAATCACGCCTTTGTCTATTTGAATGACAAGATTTGTTTTAAATTTCGTAACCGCTACTTTTTTCCAAAGTTGCTTTTCAAGTTCAACCGTCGAATCGTAGTATTCCCCATCATAGAAATCCCCGAAGCGATAATTTCCGTTTTCGGTTACTTCCCACGAATTGTCAGTTACAATGGTTTCTATGCTTCCATCAGCATATTCAATAAACAGTTCAAATAGAAATGCTTGTCTATCGGCGGTAATTTTGCTTTTGCTCGAATAAGTAAATCGACCTACCGCCCAACCACCACCGACAACTGCAGTAACCATATTTTGCTTAGCAATAAGCCCGGTAATATCATGATACTGATATTGCAACCTATTCTTATAACTGGTAAACCCCGGCGCAAAGTATTGATTGCCGATCTTCGTGCCGTTAAGCTGCAACTCGTAAATTTCAATAGCCGTAGTCGTAATGTAGGCCTTTTTAACAGGCTTATCCGTAGCAAAATTTTTGCGGAAAGTCATCGGCTTGGGCGATGTTCTTTTTGCGAATCGATAGGTTTTATCCGTAATCCATTTTGCCTTCCAAGCCGTTCCCATTCTGCCCGTCGAAAACCCCGCGCTACCGCTTGCCGTTTGGCCATGATTGTCATAGGCGGTGATTTCAACGCGATAAGCGGTAAACGGAATCAGAGGAAGCCCGGCAAGAACGATTCCCGTTTGTTCGTAAAATTTCTTTTCCCACTTGCCTATTCTTACCGTAGCATAAGACAATTCCGTGTCTGGAACATCACTTTTAAGAGCAAAAGAGAGGATTGGGGTGGCACGGTCGGTTAAACACCAACCGCTTCGATGATCGATCCGAATTTCGTCAATCTTTAACATTCCATCCCCACCCCGCTACCCTAATTTTTTGTAATTAATAGTTTTATGCAATCGCTTTCAATTCTTTGGCACAAGCTGATTTGAGCGTTTTAATTTGACCTTTCTTTTCCGTAATCAAACTGTGTTTTGCCGTGATAGCTTCAGCGTCAGTCTTTTTGTTGAGAGCTTTCATCGCAGAATGTATTTCGTCGATTTCATCTTCCACCGCCAAGATTTCACGACGGTATCGATTACGGATTTCCACTTCGGTCATATATCTTTGAACGGATAATTTGCTTGCTTCCAGGTCTTTTGCCCAATCAGCATCGAACTTTTCTTGTTTTATTCTTGCCCTTTCTTCCCGTTTACGTTTCTTTTCGGGCGAGAGTCTATCATAACGCGCTTGTCTCCTTGCTTCGACGGCTTGAAGTTTTTTCTCTTTCTTTTCTTTCTTCGCCTCTTCCTTTTTAGCCCACGCTTCGTCGGATTTTTTCTTGTTTTCAAGATACTTGGCATTTTCTTCTTCGAAGTTTAAGCCCTTCTTCTCACAAAGTGCTTTCAAATCGGCAATACGGTTTTCTTCGTGCAAACGTTCTTCTTTCTCCCGAACCAGGCGATCTTGTTCTTCGGGTTCTATCCACGTTTCACCCCTTGCAAGTACGGCTTCTTTCTTCCGCCGCAAGAGTTCCGCCGAAATTCCCGGCATTTTCTTTTCTACATTGACAAACTGTAATAAGACGATATTTGCCAAAGCCAATATAATGTCGAATAGATAGAAGGATAACGTCATAAACGATTTTACGGTTGTAGAAGCCGTAACGCCTTCTGCATCGACAAAACCGAGCTTCAAAATCGCCGCTTCATATCCCCCTGCAAACGGGGCGCACATAAGCGCAGTAATCGCGCCCACGATTCCAAGACCGAGCAAGCCTTCTAGGCGCAAGCCCGACTTAAATTCAACGTGATCAAGAGCATAGCAAGGAAGCGCAGCTAAAATGTATGCGTTAGGCATCCAGCCCGTCTGACGTAAAAATCCGCCAATCATTACGGGAACCATCTGATCGGGGAACATCCAACCGAGAATACTGCCGATAAGCACAAGCGTATACCCACCTATCGCCATATTTTTAATGCCTACCTTCTTGGCAAGCGGGAAAATAGCGAAGGCGCCGATCCCCGTAGGAATACCCGTAATGATTTGATACAGCATAAACATCATTCCGTTGTTTTCGCCATTCAACATAAATTTGATGTAGAAATACTGTACATTACCGCCTTTAAAGTTATCTACAATACTGCCTAACGTAGATAAAACGGTTAAAATGATCCAATACTTATTGGTAAACAATGCCTTGAACTGGGATTTAAGCGGAATTCGGTTTTCGTTTTCTTCCCCTACTTCCGTGGCAACATCCTCGATAACTCGTTCACGGGTATAGAAATATTCCATTAAGAAAAGAGGAATCGCAACAAGAGAAAGAGCAATTAAAAGAATCGCGTATCCGTTGATGTCTTTTTCCAGCCAAAAAGGGATAAGCACAGAACTTACCATCATGCCGATAAGAATGCCGGAAATAAGCGTCCACGACACTTTTCTTATGAACGTAAGAGATTGCTTTTCTTTCGGATCGCGCGTCGAAACGGAAACGATATTGTCTCGGAACACGTAGAAAAACGAGGAACCTACCGTGTGATAGCAGATGAGCATCGTAAAGAAATAGTACCAATAATTTTCGCCAAGAGTCGTTCCAGGGAATAAGAATATCGCGGCGCATACGATGATCGAAACAAACCCGAAAATCAAATACCACGGACGGAATCTCCCCTGTTTCGATTTCGTTTTTGAAATTAAAAACGAATTAAACAATCCAAGTCCCACGCCGAGAAACTTGGCGATCGTCATAACCCATTCGTATCTACCGCCCATTGCCTGTACGGCTTCGATATTCCCTGCGCCGTACATCGCACCGACTTGCTGGGTAAAGAATTTTTCAACAAGCGCGGCTACGGTATTGACAACGAAGATTAAACCAAGCGGACCGATAAGGTGTCCCAAATACTTTTCTTTCTTGGAAACGGTATTTGTTTTGATCCGCGTGTTGAGAATAGGCTTTGCGAATAAGCCACCACTCAACAATCCTTTGCTTTGTCTTGCCATTATTTTTTCCTCCTTACGTCAAAGACGTTACTTTCGAAAATCAAATTGAGTACGTTTGCCGCCGATACTTTAATCTGTTCCATATCGACGTTGCCTTTTTTGTAGGCTTTTAGCAGATCCTTCTTCACGCCCTTACCGCCCGGTTCAATTAAATCGTTACCGCATTGATGGCAGAGTTCATGTTTGCCTTTTTTATCGCCCGTGGAAGTCCAATCGGTCATCACAAGGCCTCGATATCCCCACTCGTTACGAAGAACGGAAACGCACAAATCAAAGTTATTCGGCGTATAGATGCCGTTTAATTTGTTGTAGCTCGTCATCACCGATTTAGGCGCACTTGTTTTTACGGCGATTTCAAAGCCTTTCAGATAGATTTCGCGCAACGCCCTTTCGCCCACGTTAGACGACATATATTCGCGCTTATCCTCTTGGTTGTTACAGCAGAAATGCTTGATCGTTACGCCCAAGCCCTTATGCGACTGTACGCCTTTGGTAACTGCCGAAGCAAACGTTCCCGCTACAAGCGGATCTTCCGAATAATACTCGAAGTTTCTTCCGCAAAGTGGGTTGCGGTGGATATTCATTCCCGGCGCAAGCCATACGGTTACGCCCGTTTCTATCATTTCCACGCCGATTGCCTTGCCTACCTTTTCAATGAGTTGGGGATTCCAAGTCTGCGCTTGAAGCGTAGCGCAAGGGAACGCCGTCATATATTGATAGACCTTGTACCCTTTGTTCGGCTTTGCCAGCAAAAATTTCTCGAACTTTTTAATCCAACCCCACTGCCAATCATCGGGAATATGATCGATATAACGTGGCGAACCGCTCTTGGTATAGGCGTTTTTAGGGGACAGCCTTAATCCTGCCGGGCCGTCGCTTAGATTGATATTCGGTATTCCGCGCTTTAACAGATGAATACTTGTTCTGCCTGCTACGGATGGGGTGATGTTATAACTGCGCCCCATATATCCACCGCCCACCGTAAGCTCAATGAGGTCTTTATCGGATAGCGTTTTTAAGTATTTTTCCGTTTGTGGTGTGTTAATGATCGGCGTTAGCTTTGCGTACTCGTTCTTTTTCGTGGAAATGACACCTGCGTTTATCGCTATGACGGGTAAATCGGTGGAATACGTTTCTTCCTTTATATCCGGGTTAAGTTCCTCGCATTCGCCGCGTTTCTTGCACACGTTTTTGCAGATCTCGGTTACGACTTCTTTGTCTAACTTCAATATGGCAACTGGCTCAATTGTTTGGATGCAATTCCCAACAAACACGCCGTATTTACCGCTTTGCAAAACATATTTTGCTGCCTTTTCGTCATATACGGCATAATCCGAAAGTTTGAACGTAAGCGTTAAAGCTTCGCTCTCATTCGGTTTTAATTCGTGCGTTTTTGTAAAAGCGCAAAGAGTGTGCTTTTCACTCTTGATTGCACCCTGCGGTTTTGCAAGGTACACCTGCACAACTTCTTTACCCGGATAGTCTTTACCGATGTTCTTAACACTGACTTTAACCGTTACGGTATCGTCCTCTACCGTTACTTCTTTCGCATCGATTTCAAAATCGGTGTAAGAAAGTCCATATCCGAAGCAATATCTTGGTTTTATCCCAAGCGTATCGAAATAGCGGTAGCCGACGTAGATATTCTCCTTATACTGCTGTTCGAGTACGTTGCCCAAGACGCCATATTCGTTGGATGTGGGATAATCCTCATACTGATAAGCCCAAGTGTCCGTGAGCTTACCCGAAGGGGAAACCTTGCCGCTTAAAATATCGGCAAGGGCGTTACCGCCCTCCTCGCCGCCCTGCGCCATAAATAGAATCGCAGGGATGTTCACACCGTCCAATGCCGTTAAATCAATCGGACTTCCGCAGTTGATAACAAGCAGAAATTTTTGATACGTGCTTGCTAAAAGTTTGATATTGTAAAGTTCCACGTCCGAAAGCAAATAATCGCCTTCTTCCCTACGCCTGTCCGTACTTTCACCCGCCTGACGCGCGACAACATAAATAGCCGTGTCGCAACCAGGCAAATCCTCTTTCTGAATTTTGTCGCCGATAGGAAATTTAAGAGGCGTAACGTGTATGACTTCATCGAACATTCTTTGAACTTGCCATATCTTGTACTTTTTAATACGCCTCTCGATTCCAAGCCGCCACTCTTCTTTTTCTTGAGCAAACTGTTTATCGAAACGATCAAGCCAACGGGTAGAAGCAATTTCAAAACCCGCATTTGTTAGGCCTGTTTCTACGTTTACCGAATAGCGTTCCTGCACGTCGCCGCTGCCCGTGCCACCTTTGATCGTCATGCGTGCGCCCGCGCCGAATAATGCAACTTTTGTTTCGCTAAGCGGAAGAACGCCGTCGTTTTTAAGAAGCACCATTCCTTCTGCGGCAACGCCGCGCGACAACTCTCTATGCCGCTTTTCCCGTGCCGTAACCTCGTCCGTAGTATTTCCAAACAACCTGAACTTTGCCATTTATTCCACCTCCATCATGATTTCTTGGCTCCTACCGTTTTTTGATTTTATGACGATCCTTGTCTGTCCTTTCTTGCCGCTTGCCCTTACCGCCGCAAGAGTGCTCCCGCGGAAACTGTTGTGATAAGGTTTTGAATAGGTTTCGTCCGTCTTACCCTGTGCAGAGCCAAATCCTTGCAAATAAACGCTCTCGCCGATAAGAGCAATCTCTACTCTCTGTTCGATATACGGCACGATATTTCCGTTTTCGTCGGTGAACTTGATCGGGATATAGGCAAGCTCGCCCTCGTTGAGTTTTGTTTTGTCGGCGGTTGCAGTCAGCTGGATTTCCTTCCCCGATTCCAGTTTGTTCTCGCTTATTTTGCGATGATCTTTGTCATAAGCTAGGGCGCTCAAAGTTCCACTTTTATACTTGACTTTGAAAATCGCCTTAAAGTCCTTTATCTTCTTTGTCCCTATCTTCTTACCATTTAATATCAGCTCAACATAAGAGGCGCCCGCATAAACTTCCACCGTAGCCTTTTTTCCCTCGTAGCCTTGCCAATTCCAACTTGCGATGCAGTCGGTAAAACGCCATGCGCTCTTGAACGGTGTTTCTTGACGATGATTGAGCGGTCTGACTCCGATAAACGGCTCTTTTTTTAGCCCCCAAACCCGTTGCATAAATTCGCTTTCTGCGGTGATATTGCCCTCTAAATCTATCGTTCCCGAACCGGCAAGTAGCGGCAAGCCCTTATAACTGTAATACGTCCAATCGCCGACGCCCGCTTCGCCAAGATAATCCCACGCCGCCCAAACGAAATCGCCGAGGAGCCCCGGTATCTCCTTAACTTTCAACCAATTATACGGCAATTCGTTTACCATGGTTTCCGTGCCGAGCATCATTCTTTCGGGGTATTTTTTCCCGTCAATTTCATATCTTGATGAGCCGTAATTCAAGCCGATAACATCGATATGGTCGGCTACTTTTTTTGCAATTCTTTCGGCTTTTTTTAGCTTACTCATAAAAAACATCAGTCTGCCGAGCTTCTGCGCCATCGCGTTAAAAAATGTCGAACCGCTCTTTTTTTCTTTTTTCTTTTTCGTTTTGTCGGGTAACGGCTGCCTTTTGTATTCGCCCTTATCCTTATAGACACCAAAGCCCAATTGGGCGTACACATCGATTAAAAGGTTGACACCACAAGTAACGGGGCGCGTATTGTCTTTCGATTTTACAAAATCACGCAACTTGCCGCATAGCTCTATGCCCTTATCTTCTGCCGTTTCGGACACTTCGTTGCCTATCGAATATAGAATTACGGAGGGGTGGTTATAATCTTTCTCCACCATGCGAGTAAGGCTAAATTCGTAGTCCGAATAAAAATCACGCGAATAGTCGTGATACTCTTTGGGGATATACCAACCGTCAAACGCTTCATCCATCACGAACATGCCAAGTTCATCGCAGGCCTGCAAAAAGTACCGGGAACAAGGATTGTGCGCGCAACGGATTGCGTTATATCCCGCTTGCTTTAATCTTTCTACTTTTCTATATTCTGCTTCCTTAAACGAACACGCGCCTAAAATGCCGTTGTCTGAGTGGATACAGCCACCGCGAAGCAATGTCTTTTCGCCGTTGATCAACAGCCCTTTTTTAGGAATGATCTCAACCACGCGGATGCCGAATAATACTTCCTCGCTGTCCCATTCGGTTTTTATCACACATTGATAGAGGGAGGGGGAATCTACGTTCCACAGCTTGGCGTTTTTTATCTCCACCTTCCCCGCTTCCCCTTGATAAAGCAAAATCGTCCCGTCATAAATTTCCACAAGCGGATGGGATTGCGATTGGACTTCGATATTAATTATTGCAGGGTGGATGGAAAGCGTAGTAATCCTAACGCTTTGAATATCGTTTATTTCTTTCCGAATAAACTGGACGGGACGGTAAATTCCACTTCCCGTATACCAACGGCAATTAGGCGTAAGGGTGTTATCGGCGATAACTTCTATTACGTTTTCACCCTCTTTCAGCTTGCCCATAAGTTCAACCGTAAAGTCCGAGAAGCCGTTTACGTTCGTTCCTACTATTTCGCCGTTAAGTTTTACCGTTGCGTACCGATAAACACCCTCAAAGAGTATTGCGGTGTATTGATACAAATCTTCCTTTGCCACGCAAAAACTTTTACGGTAGACATATTTTCCACCCGGAAAGTAAGCGCATTGCTTTCCGTTCACGCAATTTTCATAACGCTTCTCTTCTAGCATCGCGTCATGCGGAAGTCGAACGGTCTTTTGTTTACCGTCCGCTTTCGTCAGGATCCAATTGTCGTTAAAATCGATTATCATTTTTCTTTCCCTTATCAAAATCAATTTCTATCAACCAATTTCTCCGTGTTTCGATGGAGCGATATATCGAGCTCGCCACTATGCCTATAATTTATGCAAATTCCTCCATCATAGTATTGCATTAAAGTCCTGAATATTGTAAAAATGTACGGATTGATGCTTATGACACAAAAAACAATCTTAAAAACTTGCGAACTTTTATATTCTTCCTACAATTTGCCGATTCTTTGTTTTGACGATAAGCACAATGTGATCGGCTATAATTGCGCCTATCGCGAATATGAGAAAATCTTTCGGAATATTGCCCAAAGAGTAACTGGTGAAATCAATCCCTCCCTTGTTATGGGGCAGGCAGGATTATACGGGGCAATTAAAATCAATAGCGGACGTCAGCTCCTCCTTACAGGGCCTTTTATCAATAAGAAAATCACCGAAGGATTATTCAACTCTCTTATTCACGAACATCACCTCGATTGGAACGAGAAAGATCATCTGAAAGAATTTATCGGCAGTATTCCGCACCTTTCGTATCATCGATTTTTGAACTACCTTGCACTGATACACTATATTTTTAATAAGGAAGAACTCGATATTATTGACCATTTCAATATGGGCAAAAAAGATTTTGGCATAGCTCAAAAGCAAACTGACGAAATCTTGCAGGAAAACGACTTCTTACATGGTACGTATCATTTGGAGCAACAACTATTAACTTACGTAAGAAACGGCGACGTGGAAGGACTTACTGCATTCTTGGATGAAACCATAAAAATTCAATCGTTCCGGGAAGGTAAACTTGCAGAAGATGCCTTGCGTCAGTCCAAAAATATTTTTATAGGCTTTGTGGCTCTTGTTGGGAAAGTCGGGGCCATTAAAGGCAATCTTGATATCGAACAAACTTATCAACTCATCGACCTATATACTCAAGAATGCGAACGCTGCATTTCTGTAAACCAAGTCAATGAATTGCGTTACAACGCCATCATGGACTTCACCAAACGTGTAGCCGAGCATAAACACCCTGAAGCCTATTCAAACGAAGTGTATTCCGCTTTGCAATTTATAAAAACGCACACGAACAAACCAATAGGCATTCCCGACATTTTGCAACACGTGAACAAAAGCCGCTCCTCTTTTATGGAACAATTCAAAAAGGAAACGGGCGAAACCATTGCGTGCTATATCGTAAAAGCAAAATTGCAAGAATCGAAACTTCTTCTCGCCTATTCCGATAAATCCCTTTCCGACATCAGTAATTTTTTCTATTTTTCAAGCCAATCCCATTTTCAAAATGCCTTCAAAAAAGAATATGGCATCACTCCTCTTGCCTATCGCAAAAAGAAGCAGAAATAATGGTTCGGTTCCACTCAGCGCCTGTCTACTACTCCTTTCAGCGTTTTAGCACGCTACCTATCCCTTCCTCTTTAACATCCGATTCGAACATGATGAAACGTGCTGCCACCGAAATGGATTACACCTACTTCCCTCTGTCTTTGCACAAAAAAGACTCGACATCGACATTTGGTCCAAGGCCGTGAAATCCGGCTTCCCCATTTCCTATTCAACATGCCTACGAATCCTGAAAAAGCCGATAGATACGAGCCGTATAAAATGAATCCTAAGAAAAGGCACAACAAGAAACGCCACACCCCGAAGCGCCCAGAAACAAATGGCAGATCGAGGTCAAGTTCGCCCCAAATGGCGCTGAATATAAGGTCGCCAAACGAAGTTGAACTTGAAAAGCCTGCCAAGCCGATGCACGATACGGGCAAGGTAAGGTGTCCCTAGTTCTAAAAACGTTTCACATCATCTGTTAACTAATAATTCATACGACCCCCTTGGGGGGTATTGTGCTTTCATCAAACCTGTATTAGGATAAAGCCATCAAGGGAGAAATCCTTTGAATAGACCGTAACTGAGGGGACACCTATCGGATCCATCAATGGGTCATGAATAGTGTGCGGGGAAGAAATCGGGCTCCCACCATTATGGCGGGGATGTACCTCGCTTTTTATTTTGCCAATGAAAGAATTATCGATATTTGTAGACGAATCTGGAGATTTTGGGGCATACGACCATCATTGTCCCATTTATCTATTTTCATTGGTTTATCACGATCAATCTTTAGATATCGCAGCTTTAATTAAATCCTTCCAAGATGGATTAAGCCAAATCGATGCTGGCATGACTTACTTTCACGCAGGGCCATTAATTCGCCGAGAAGGCGAATATAAGGAAATGGATGTTTTTCAGCGAAGAAAGGCATTCAACAAAATGTCTTATCTTACGAAGAATCTCCCCATCAGTTACTCTGTCGTTTCCGTGAGTAAAACCCATATTTCCGGTCAAACTGAGCTTTCTAACATATTGAGAAAGTCAACCGAAGCAATCCTTCTGAAAAACCTCACGTATTTCCAAAGTTTCGACTGCATTAAAATTTATTATGACAATGGACAAAAGCAACTACTCCATCTTTTAAAAACTGCATTCGCGTCTTGTTTAGTCGGTTTAAAAATTAATATCGTAAAACCCACTGATTACGTCTTATTCCAGGTTGCCGACTTTCTTACAACCATTGAATTGACTCGTTATAAATTCCAAATGAAAACAATATCTAGCAGCGAATTGCACTTCTTCAACGATACCCGCGAGTTTCATAGGAACTTTTATCGTGGGATACTCTCTAAACGGTTATAAGACGATGTGAAGAACTCTCAATTTCGTTTTTTCGCTTGCCGATACCATGCTTACGCATTAGGATAAAACCATCAAGGGAGAAATCCTTTGAATAGACCGTAACTGAGGGGACACCTATCGGATCCATTCTAGGATTGTGAATAGCGTGCGGGGTAGAATTTGGGCTCCCACCTATCTGGCGGGGTTGAACCTCGCTTTTTTATTATGCCTAGTACCCTGCCGCCCTGCATTTGTTCTTGCCCGAAACCCCTGCTTCTTCTATGATGATGGAGTCAAAGGAAGCAATTCATTTGGCTAGACCGTAACGAAGGGGACACCTGTCCGGAACAGTTCTTGTGCCGAAATGGAGCGCGGGGAAGAAATCAGGCTCCCACCTATACGGCGGGGAAATACCTCGCTTTTTATTTTGTCTTAGAAAAAACGGGGGATAACCTTCCCTGTCTATTCCGTTTTATTCCTAGTTATGGAACCAACCAGATTCTTGGATTCTAGTTTCTACCTCTTTTAAGCTTGGTAGGCCATCAATGGCTCCAAAGGACGTTGTATTTAACGCCGCGGCAATATTAGAAAAATAGAGCATCCTTTCAATCTCTTCTTTCTTTAAGAAACGGATATCCTTCCCATCATATTGAGAAAGGAAGGCTCCTAAAAAGGCATCCCCGGCTCCGGTCGTATCTACTGGATGCACCTGAATCGAAGGGGCGTAGTAGTTCCTCCCTTGATAAAGGAGCTTCGAACCTTCTTTTCCTAAAGTAATCAGCACGATTTTATTGGGGAAAGAAGAGACGTAATCTTCCCCAAATAAGGCGACTTCATCTTCCGAGAATTTAAGGATATCTCCAAGAGGAAGGAATTCTTTATAGATGCGGATTGCTTCTTCTTGAGAAGCATAGAGGTCTTCCCGGTAATTGACGTCCATTGAAACGACTTGGCCTCTTATTTTGGTGGAAGCAATCGCCTGAGATAAAAATTCCCTTCCTTGGGAGCTTGATAGCATCAAGGTACCAAAATGGAGGATCGAAGCGGATTCAAAAGCAGGATTTAAAGGAGTAACCAAGCAATCATCTGCGGTGTGTTTCCGGTAGAAGCAAAAAGAACGTTCTCCGTTCTCTTCGTGCCGGACCAAGGCAAGAGTCGTGTTATGGTCGTTATCTACTTGAATATAAGAAGGATCCAATCCTTGTTTTTTTGCCTCTTCTAAGAGAAAGCTCCCCATCTTGTCGTTACCAACGCATCCATAAAACAAGACTTCCGTCCCCAGTTTATGGGCGGCGACTGCTAGATTAAAGGGCGCCCCTCCCGCGAAACAAGTGTAGGTTCTTTTCCCGTTGACGTTCTCCCCAATCATATCGACGAGGATTTCTCCGATCACTCCGATCATAGGCGTTCTCCTCGGGAATATTATAGGACGTAAGTTCTATCGAAAGGAAAGAAGGAAACAAGGGGGAGGGCGAGTTCTATGACAAGAACAAATCCACGTTGCCTTTTAAGAACTCTTCGATATTCAGGTGGGTGATCCCATCTTTCGACATATCAAAATCATCGAGGGATAACACGTACTTGGGGGATTGGTCTTTCAGGGAATGAAAAGCCCCAAATTCGCGTTCGATGGTTTCTTCGCTCGCAAGAAGATAAGCAACCTGAATAAAGCACTTCTTTCCCTCTTTCATTGCGACAAAATCAATCTCGCCTTTATAAGTTTTACCAATCAAGACGTTATATCCCCGATCGATTAATTCGTTGTAAACAACATTTTCAAGAACATGGGAAACGGGGATAAAATTGGAGGAGGAACAGGCTAAAATAAACCCGGAATCCACGACGAATTGCTTTTCAATGGATTTTAAGGTTCTTTTCGAAGCAACATCATATCGCTGCACGTGGGAAATGAGACAAGCTTGTTCTAGCTTCTCCAGTACACGGTACAGGGTCATCGAATAAATCCTTTGTCCCGTTTCCTTGGTTAAAATTTCCGCGACGTTTTTCGCCGAGAATTCTTTTCCAGCGTTGGCAAGGATATACCGGGCCAGAATGCCAAAAACATTCTTGCCGATTTTTGATTGTACGTTGCAGATATCTTTTTCCACGATTCCCGCGAATAAGGACCCATAATACTCACGGATATCTTCTTCCAGCTCATAATCAAAACGCTGGGGCATTCCGCCGAATCTCAAATAGTCTTGAAGGGGCTTGGGGGGCAAGGCCAAGCGATTGATCCGATGAAAATCCAAATATTCCTTGTAAGTAAAGGGCTGAATTTTAAAGTCCTTGCAACGGCCTACAAGCAAAGAAGCGAGACGGCCAGACAATAATTTAGAATTGCTCCCCGTGACGAAAATCGAAACGTTTTGAGTTGCTTTTAAAGAGGATAACGTTTTTTCAAACTGCCTTACGTGCTGAATTTCATCGAGGAAGATGTAATATTTATCCTTATCGATGATTTGTTTCATGATATAGGTATGCAATTTCGAATATTTCGTAAGATTTGAAAAAGCAACGTCTTCAAAATTCACATCAATCACGTGATCGGGGTTTACGTGAAAATCGCGAATCAATTCCTTTTCGATTTGCCGAAGCAAAATGCTTTTTCCACATCGACGGACCCCAGTTAAAACCTTAATCAGATTGGAGTCATAATAACGACGAAGTTTCACGAGGTAGTTTTCACGAATCAGATTCTCCATGTGTAACCCTTTCTTCCTCTTCGATTATACCACAAAATTTCGATTTATCGTTGCAAACTCAAAATTTTTTCGAGTTTACAACGCACTTTTGAAGTTTTCAGGTCATCTATAAAAGAGCTTGAAAGGACGTTTTAGTCTATTTCCAGTTAAAGGCAGAAAGGAATTCCTTGATTAAGAAGGCGCAGAAATGGGGGAAGGTAAGGATATTGGAGTCATAACCAATATTCGCATTAGCAATCTTAATCCCAAATTTAATTTCCTCATAGGAATCGCTTTGAATCAAGGTGGACAAGGCCTTCGAACGGTTGTTGCCTGCTTTCACCTCGATGGGAACCAAATAGTCTTGGCGACGGACGAAGAATTCTTCTTGAAGAGAGGAGTTTTCCTTCTTGTAATAGCAAAGGTCGTACCCAGATTTCACCAGAGCTTCTGCGACGATGCTTTCAAAGAAACCGCCTTTATAGACATCGAAATTCTTATTTTGGCGAAAATCCATTTGGGCATCGTCGTCTAGTTGGGATAATAGTAATCCGCTGTCCGCGTAATAAAGAACGCAGGAATCATCGTTGACGTTGCCTTTTAAGGGCAAATGAGGGGTTAGAAGCGCACGGCAAATATGGACGATGCCCGCATCTTCCAGCCATTCAAAACAGCCGCGATAATCTGTGAATCGGGCACCAGGACGTACTTTCGAAATCTGGAATTTTTTGTTCTCTTTCGCTAGCTGCGAGGGGACGGAACGAAATACGTTCTCGATCCGTCCTTTATCTAGTCCCACGGCGTATTTACGAATATCCCCTTCATAGCCAAGAACGATTTGACGTTGAATTTCCAAGGTATTTTCGAACGTTTTTTTAGCAACAAAATTGGAGACCGCTTCTGGCATCCCCCCAACAATGCAATAATCTAAGAACAAATCATTATAAATTTTTAGCACGCTTGGGCTAAAAGCTCGAAACGCCTTCATGTGGGACAAGATGTCCTCTTTGATCGAGTCTCCATACCCAAGAGCCCACAAAAATTCTTCGAAGTCCAGGGATCGCATTTCCACTTCGGTTTTATAGCCAACGCTGATGCTAGAAATCTCTTGATAATGGATTCCAAGCAAGGAACCACTGCAAATAACATCAAACCGTCCATCTAGAGCAAAAAATTTTAAGCACGTCGTCACATCGGGGAATTCTTGCACTTCATCGAAGAAAATGAGGGTTTTATGAGGAATAAATTTAACGCCTGCTCGAATCCGGGAAATGTTTTGAATCACCGTTTCCGGAGAATATCCATTTTCCACAATTTGTTTATACGTGGGTTCTTCCGCAAAGTTGATTTCAACAACGCTTTCGTAATTCTTGTTGGCAAATTGCTGGATGGACTTTGTTTTTCCGACTTGTCTCGCCCCTTTAATAATCAAAGGCTTATGGCTTGGATTGGCTTTCCAATCAAGCAAATATTTGTCAATCTTACGTCTTAAATACTCTTCCATTGCCCAAAATTCCTCCGTTTAGAGTCATTATATATACAAAAACCGATATTATCTAGTGTTTATACAAAAAATGAGGGTATTAACAATCAATACTTACAAAAAAATGAGGGTATCTCTAGGAGTTATTTACAAAAAAATGAGGATAACAATAGTTTTTGAACAGTTGTTTATTTTTAAAATTTCAGGTTTTTATAGCAATGAAACTTTGTCAATATAACAAAGAAAGACCTCCAACCATCGTTTCAAGGAAAGATAGGCAGTAAAATTGTTCAGTACTAGTGAACAATATTTCGCCAAATAGCAAAATCGTTCAGTACTAGTGAACAATATTTCATTTGGTAGTAAAATTGTTCAGTAGGCAAAGGAGGACACCCCATGATTCTACGCGAGCAATATTTAAAAAAGATTCGTCCCTTCTATGATTCCGATTTAATTAAAGTCATCACAGGAATCCGTAGATCCGGCAAGTCCGTGGTCTTGACCCAAATCATGGATGAGATTAAGCAACATTCTAATAACGTCATATATTTGAATTTTGAGAAGACAACGGATTTCATGAAGGCTAGCGATGCTTCGGAGCTTGTTCAATACGTCGCCGCCCATCGCAAGGAAGGGAAATGCTATGTCTTCCTCGACGAAATCCAAGAAGTCCCCGATTGGCAGATTGCGGTGAAAGATTTGCGCTTAGAGAACAACTCCGTCTTTATTACCGGCAGCAACTCTAAACTCCTTTCCAGCGAAATCCTAACCCTATTAAGCGGAAGATTCGTTCGTTTTCAAATTCGTCCTTTCGTCTACTCCGAAATCGAAGAATATTCTAAGCAATTGAACCGAGCATGCTCCATCCAAGACTATTTAGTTTGGGGAGGATTCCCCGGGCGATTCCTTTATGATTCCCTTGAAGCTCAGCAAGCTTATCTAACCGATTTAGAAAATACGATTGTCTATAACGATTTAATCAAGCATTACCGGATCAAAAAGGAAGTCGCCTTCAAAAAAATCGTTTCCTTTATCCTTGCTAGCAATTCGCGAATCGTCTCCGCGCGAAGCATCCATAACTACGTGAGCAAAGAATGCAACGACGTTTCGTTGAATACCACCTTGAAATATATCGAGTATCTAAAGGAAGCCTATATCATCGACGAGGTATCGAAATATTCCCCCAAGACCAAACGAGAGCTCGCCTATTATTACAAGATTTACGACGCGGACGTCTGCTTCAATTCCCTTGGCGTCGTAAACGGGCGTTATGACCTGGACCACAATCTTGAGAACATCGTTTATAACGAATTGCTATTCCGCGGATATTCCGTCAAGATTTTTGATAACGGGGGAAAAGAAATCGACTTCATCGCCTATAAAGACGGGAAAAGTTATTACATCCAAGTCGCCTATAGCGTCGTGGACGAAAAGGCCTATGCAAGGGAATTCGGGGCATTTCATAACGTCGATCCCTTATCCCAAAAGATTATCATCACGACGGATGAGATCGATTATTCTACCAGTGCCATCCGCCATATCTCCTTCAAGGATTTCTTGAAAATGAAGGATTTTTAAAAGTCGTCTTGCGAACGTGTATTCTCTTGCCTCTTATAAGGGGCGTTGGAACGCGCAAAGGGGAGTCCCGCCTTTTCTTTTTATGGAATCAAAGGGGATTCTATCCTTTTGAAAACATCCCATATCATCGATGTTTTTCATTTTATATTACGGATAATTTTCGATTTCGGTGTCAAAAATGGCACCGAAATGGCACCGAAGTGGCACCGATAAACCAACGCGACTAGTCACGGAGAAGCCGAAAAACGAAGCCAAACCATTCGAATCGCCATTTGTCGCACAACGCTTTACGAAAAAATATGTTCGATCAAGGGGCGTTGCCTAATTGAATGATTTCCTTATCGTAGGCCGCCCCTTGGTTATCTTTATTCTTATTAGAAACTTGAAACGAGGGCTATTTGAGAATAACCCAGTATCCCCCTCTTCCCGTCGACCCGCCTCTTTCGATGTAACCTTTTTCCGTTAAGGACGATACCGATCTTGCAACGGTTCTTCTTGAAACCTTGGTTGCTTTGGACAAATCATCGAAAGAAAGCCTCGGATTGTTTTTTAAAGTGGAATAAACAGCATATTCGCTGGTTTTTAAAGTTCCATCATCCACTTCTTTCGCTTCCTCGAACAATCCCGCTTTATCTTTATATTTGGCATTTTCGATTTTAACCGTAAAGAAGCCGTCTTCCGAAGTGTAGGTCACATGGTTTCTTCCATCGTGAAACAATGCATTCGTCCGATTGGTGATGTTGGATAGACCCGAGCCCCTCCGATTCATGAGATTCATTCGATTGAACACGTCGGCAATAATGGGGTTGCGACGAGTCGATTCCATGGGGTAATCAACGATTTCTGGAATCTTTTTCCCGGAGACCATCATTCCAGGAGAGGTGATTTCAATGCGATTGTCATAGATATTCAGGCACACCTCCGCCCCGACGATGTTGTAATCGCGGTGGATGATGGCATTCACCAAGGCTTCCGTAATGGCAATGTCATCATATTCCGGTTCTATGACAGTTCCTTCCCCTTCTTTATGCCAAGGCTTCTTCGTGTTTCTTTTATAAAAATCAAAGGCGGCATCGAGTTGCTTCACGATGGAGCCGCTGATTTCGTCATCATCGGCAACTTCTTTTTCGCTGACTTTATTCACGCCGTTCCAACGGGTGCAAAAAAGACGGCTTTGTAGCAATTCGTTTTCATCAGCAAACAAAAGCCCGGCTCTCGTTAGATAACCGTTTTTCGCTAATCCAAACGATACAAAATCACGGTCGTTCAACTTCATTTGGGTTCTTTTTAAATATTTGGACTTTAGGAAGGAAAAGGCATAATCCTGAAACGAATCTCCCGTAACAACTCCGTCAAAAGTTTGGCCCGTTCCTTTTAGGATCAACTCATTCAGAATATAGATGGGGGCTTCGATGGATTGATCGCCCGAACGAATGTAGGCGACGGCCACGCCGTCGAAATGATAATAGTAGGGAGTCGAGGATCCAGGCTGAACTTGGATTTCTAAAATCATTACCCCATTTATTTTGTGGGGGACGTAAACGAAAAGGGGCGTCGGTTCCAAGCGCTTCTTAATAAATTCCGATATTTTCTCAGAATCTTCTTTCATGTTTTCTAAACCGAGAATTTCCCCTTTATCCCCGACTCCAAAAAACAAAGAACCGCCTGCTCCGTTAGCAAAAGCCGATACGGTCTTTAACCAGCTTCTCGGTTTTTTGGTTTCTAACGATGACTTAAATTCGTAATCCGTGCATTCTGCAATCAAGTTTTTTAGCATAAATCTTCCGCCTTTGCACTGCTAATCTCTAAGTAGACAACCGCCTGCCAAAAAGTGTACAAAGAGGGCGGTTGCCGAAAGGAGATTTTTT
>CAKUWP010000013.1:0-62627 GCA_934699525.1 uncultured Bacilli bacterium | reverse complement strand
TTCTTTGCTGTATTTCACGTAAAAAGCGTCCTCCTTGCATTGAACTGAATTGTCCAATGTTTGGGGAACGCTTCATTGTGGCGGCCCTTTTGCTGGTGGTTTTATTTTGCAATCAACGAGCAGAGGAATTTCGCGTCGAGGGTACGGGGCGGAACGCCGACGTTATGCTGTTTATTGATTGCGGCATAGGCGACTTGAAGGAAGGCATAAGCGATATCGAGAGGCTCACCCTCCATGATTTTGTCTTCTTTTTGGGCTTCCGATACAAAACGGCAGAAATCTCCGGCGAGGTCGGCTTTCTTATGCAAATCAATCCCGGATTCCTTCACCCGTTCTAATCCAGCATCGCGAAGAATGAGGAGGGCGACATAACGTTCCGTCGGGCCTTCGGCTTGAAGTTCTTCCACGAACTTCGCCACGGCTTCGATTCCTTCCATGCCGTGGAGAGGATGCATGGCTTGAATCTTCTCAGTGATTTTAGAAGGGAAGACGATTTCTTCGCAGACATAGCGAAACACGGCTTCTTTGGAAACAAAATAATGGTAGAAAAGGCCATGGGAGCAGTGGCTCGCCTTGTTAATATCGTCAATGGCAACTTTATCGTAATTCGCGTTGGCGAACACGCGAAGGGATGACTGCAATATTTTTTCGCGACGCTTATCCTTGATCGCGTTATTTTGCTCAGCGGTTCTTGGCATATGGAATACTCCTCGGATGTGGTTTCATCATAGGATGAGGAAATTTTTCGTCAATAATTAATTTTCGACAACCCCTTTGCTTCCGGTTTCTTACTTTTTCTAAAATAAAATAGCATCAAGCCGAAGACGATAGTAAAAGTTAGGGCCCCGACTAAATATTGATACCACGTCGATGTATTCGGGGTCGTGTAGACCGAATACATTTGATTATTGAAAAACATGGAGACGATAGAACCTAAAATAAACCCCAAAACCCAGGTATAGGTGCCCTGAGGATGTTTTTCTAATAATCCCTTCATGGCTTTGGAAGTCGCGAGCAATCCGGCGATTACTCCGATAAGGAGGATCAATGTCAATAATAGGCCGGGAACGAGCATTTCTTGGTTATGAAACATCGATACGTGGGACCCATCTCCCGCGGAGATATATAGATTTACCACGGGTTGATATAACCCAAAGATAAATAGAACCATGGATCCCGAAATCCCCGGGATTAAGCAAGCGACCGCGGCGATGAAACCAACTAGCAGCACGACCACGAAAATCCATGCGTTTTGATAAGGGTGATCAAAGGCTTCTTGGAAGGATAAACTTGGCAATACCCCTGCCGCGCTTAAATAGGATAAAACCCCGATGCATCCGGCTAATAAAAACCCAAGGGCCACGCGAAGGATATCCGTGCCCATATGCTTTTGGCGATGGATATTAGAAACAATCAAGGGAATTCCCCCGGCGACGAAACCCGCCAAAGCGGCGATGAGGGGGAAGGGGAAATAGACGCTGGCGGCCTTTTGCCAAAATAGGAGCAATAAGACGGCGGAAGCCATGCAACCCAAAGCAATGGGGAGCAGGGTCAAAAACGCCTTGCCAAAGTGGTGACGGAGGTCATCAATCGCCCCGATGAGCTTATCGTAGATTTTAACAATTAATCCGACGGTGCCGACACTTACCCCCGGCAAGATTCCCGTTCCAAGGCTGGCTCCACGGGCAAAGTCCAAAAACCAATTTTTCATAACCGCGAAAAGTATAGGAAATTTCCAAGCAAATGCGTAGAGGGTGTGATAGGATAAGTTCGCTATGCGAACCTTAATTCTTTATACCTCTTCCGCGGGCAGCACGAAAGCCTATGCGGAGGAAATCGCGCTCGGAATGGGCACGGAAGCGATTGAATTCAACAAGAAAAAATTCCGGAAAATGAATCTCGATGACTATGACACGATCGTTTACGGCGGTTGGGTCAAAGGCAGCCAAATCCAGGGAATCGATGATTTTCTCTCCCGTTGGGAAGACATGGAAAAGAAAAACGTCATCCTCTTTTCCTGCGGCATGTCCGCGGTCTATAAGGAAGTCCGCGACAATTTGATTTCGGCGAACCTTCTCGACCTATATCACCTTCGTTTCTATCCTCTCCGCGGATCCTTTGATTACAACAAGCTAAATTTCCGCGACAAGATGATGATGAAACTCGGCCTTCAGCAGGCCCTTGCCATGGGAAAAGGCGAAGACAAAGACAATAACTTCCTCCAACAGGCTTTGCAGCAGCCCTTTGTTTATAAAGATACCGAAGGGGTTAATCGGATTTTGTCCGTTCTCCATCGGCTAGCCAGTGAGCAAAACGCATGAAATTAATCGTTGGACTCGGCAATCCCGGCAAAGAATACGAAGGCACCCGTCATAACATGGGCTTCATGGCCATTGACGCGCTTGCCGAAATGATTGGATGCGATTTGGACCGTCATGATTTTAAGGGCACCTATGGCATCCTCCGTCAGCACCCTTCTTTCTCCGAACCGATTGCTCTTCTTAAGCCAGAGACCTTCATGAATCTCTCTGGGGAATCCGTTCAACCCTTCATGGCCTATTTTAAAATCCCCTTAGAAGATTTAATCGTGATTTATGATGACATGGCCATCGAAGAAGGGAAAATCCGTCTTCGTCCCTTTGGTTCGGCGGGTAGCCATAATGGCATGAAAAGCATCATCAATCGTTTGGGGTCCGACCGTTTTAAGCGAATTCGTATCGGAATTGGCGAACCCGTCCATACCGGGGTGGATTACGTTTTATCTAAACCTATCGGTGAAAGTTTAGCGAAAACCCAGGAAGGGGTTCAAACCGCGGCCAAGGCGGTTCGGGACTTTCTTCTTCACGATTGGAATTACGCGATGAATCATTTTAATCAGTGAGGAGCTTATCGATTTGAAAGAATTGTTGGATGCGGTTCTAACGAGCAACGCCATCCCCCCTCTTCGGGCGAAGAAGGGGTCTTTCGTCGTAGAAGAAACTTTAGGGGCGGGTCTATTATTTGCTTCGCTATTTCATTCCAAACCCCAAAATTACGCCTTAATCGCGACGAACCAATATAGCGCCCAACGCCTCTATGAATTCCTCCTCAATTTTTTGCCCGAAGAACAAGTCGTCTTCTTTCCTAGCGACGAATTATTAAGGGCATCCGCGCTTTCTAGCAGCCGCGAATTGCTCTCTCAACGCCTCTATGCCCTCGGTCAATTGCAGGATACGAGCTCCAAGAAGATTCTCATCACTCATCCTTCCGCCTTGTTACGTTATCTTCCTTCTCCCAAGCAATTCAAGGAAGAGACGTTATGCTTTCAAGTCGGGGACCATTGCGACTTAAAACAACTCAAAGCTCGTTTGTTAGACGCGGGCTATACGGCCAATTCCAAGGTCGAGCATTCGTTGCAATATGCAAGCCGTGGCGACATCCTTGACGTCTATAGCGTCTCCTACCTCGATCCGATTCGTATCGAATTTTTCGATGATGAAATCGAAGAAATCAAATTGTTCGACATCCAGACTCAACAATCGAAGCAAAACCTTTCTTCCTGCGTGATTCTTCCTGCGACGGACATGCTTTTAAGCGATGATCAAATCACCGCGTTCGTGAAAAAAGCATCAGAGATGCAAAAAGAGGGGCAGGAGGATTTAGGTTCCATCAATCCTCTTTTGGCAGAGACCCTGAACCAAGAAGTGGGGCGTGTCTTAGAAGAATTCGTTTCCAAATCCTATCGTCCAGAACTCTATCCTTATTATGGGTTGGCGGCTGCTTCTTCCCACTGCGTCCTTGATTATTTCGATTCCGAAATCGTCTATATTACGAATAAAGGGCCGTTTATCGATGCCTCAAACCGTTTAGAGCAAGAGGCGGAGCAATATTTAGGCGAACTTTATGCGGAAGGGCGTGCCCTGCGGGGATTACGTCAATACATGCCTTTAGCCGAGGCGTTATCTCCCAAGAAACATAGCGTCCTCTATTCTAGCCAATTCGCGACTTCTCCGGATGATATCTCCTTTCAAGCCCATCGCATCTCTTTAACGGGAACTTCGATTTCTTCCATTGTTCCTTCCATCCAAAGCTATTTGTCGTTAAACGATAAAGTCGTTCTTTTCTTGCCCGAACTCCATCAACGTCAAACGGTGGAATCTTTGCTTCATGATGCCCAAATCGAATTCGAGAAGACGGAAGGCTATTCCTTGCCAGAAGGGCATCTTGGCATTAGCGAGAAAAACCTCTCCGATGGATTTGAAATCCCTTCTCTTCACATCGCTTTCCTTTCTAGCAGCGAGCTATTCCGTCATAAGGCGGTCGCATCTCGCTTTACGAGCAGGTTCAAGGAAGCGACGATTCTTAAATCCTATGAAGATTTAAAACCGGGCGACTACGTGGTCCATGAATATAAGGGCATTGGGCAATTCTTGGATATCCAAACGATTGAAACGGATGGGGTGCATCGGGATTATCTCCATATCGCTTATGCGGGGAACCAATTCCTTTACGTTCCATTGGAACAATTCCGTTTGGTCCGTAAATACGCGGGACGGGAAGGAGCCGCGCCGAAACTATCCAGCTTATCTGGACACGACTGGGACAAAAAGAAAGCTAAAATCCGTGCCCGCATCAATGAACTCGCGGATCGTTTGATTGCCTTGTATGGTAGCCGTGCGCGCACTGCGGGGTATAGTTTCCCTCCGGATGATGATTTGCAGGCTCAATTCGAAAACGAATTCCCCTATACCTTAACTCCCGATCAATTAAAGGCGGTTCAAGACGTCAAAAAGGATATGGAGTCGCCTGAAATCATGGATCGCCTCCTTTGCGGGGACGTGGGATTTGGCAAAACCGAAGTAGCTTTCCGCGCGGCTTTTAAAGCCATCTGTGCCGGGAAGCAGGTTGCCCTTCTTTGCCCGACGACTTTGCTATGCCGTCAACATTTTGAAGTGGCCAGCGAGCGGTTTGGCCCCTTTGGAGTCCATTTGGCTCAATTTTCTCGTTTAATTCCCGACTCCGTTCAAAAAGAAAACATCGAGCTCGTCAAAGAAGGCAAAATCGATTTTGTGATTGGCACCCATCGTTTGTTGTCCAAGGACTTTTCCTTCAAGGATTTGGGTTTATTGATCGTGGATGAAGAGCAGCGGTTTGGGGTGGAACAGAAGGAAAGAATCAAGGAAATGAGAAAGGACGTGGATGTGTTAACCCTTTCCGCGACCCCGATTCCTAGAACCCTTCAGATGTCGCTTGTAGGAATCCGCCCGATCTCGGAAATCAACACGGCCCCCTCTTCCCGCATGCCGATTCAAACTTATGTCACCCCGTTCCGGCAGGATGTGGTCGATGAACTCATTCAACGGGAACTCGCTCGCACGGGGCAAGTTTATTACGTCCATAACCGCGTGGAGACGATTTATTCCTGCGCGAACCGTTTGGCGGCCCGAATTCCTGGCGCCGAAGTGGGAGTCGTGCATGGCCAAATGGAAAAGGCGGATGTTGAATCCGTCATGGAACGGTTCTATGACGGGACCGTCAATGTGCTGGTTTGTTCTTCGATTGTAGAAAACGGAATCGACGTGCCCAATGCGAACATGATTATCGTGGAAGACGCGGACCATTTTGGCTTGTCGCAGCTCTATCAAATCAAAGGGCGCGTGGGACGCGGCAACCGCATCGCTTATGCCTATTTGATGTATAAAGAAAACAAACGGATGAACGAAGAGGCCCAGAAGCGGCTTCAAGCCATCCAGGAATTCACCGAACTTGGCTCGGGATATAAAATCGCTCAGCGCGATTTAATGATCCGTGGGGCGGGGGATATCCTCGGCCCTGAACAGGCTGGCTTCATCGATTCGGTGGGTTTAGACCTCTATTTGAAGCTATTAAACGAAGCGGTCGAAAGCAAAAAGACTGGGGTATTGGAACAGCCAATTAAAGAAAACAAAGTTTTATCCGTGGACGCTTATATCCCTGGGGATTACGCCTCCAAAAGCGACAAGATTCAGCTTTACCAAGAACTCGAAGATGCCAAATCCGAGGGGGACATCCTATCGTTTAGCAGAAAAATCCGCGATATTTATGGGCGTATTCCTCCCGAAGTCAACGCGCTTATCAACAAGAAGCGAATCGACCTCATCACGGATTACGAGGAATTCGATTCCCTCAAAGAATTCCCCACTCGCGTGGATATCGCGATGTCTTCCTTGTTCACCCAAGTCGATGGAATCGCGGGAGAATTATTCGATGCCCTGTATTCCTGCCTCCGTTTCATCAAAGTTACCTACGTGAATAAACGCCTGCTCGTTTCCATCGTTAAAAAAGATGATTGGCTCACCATGACGTTAAAAGTTCTCAAGGCGATTCATAAAACCTATCAAAAACACGCACCACAATCCCTATAGGTATTGTGATAAACTTTCTTCATGCGTTTGGATAAATTTTTGAAAGTGTCCCGGTTGGTAAAACGAAGAGAAACGGCGAAGGAACTTTGTGACTTCGGCGCGGTGAAAACCAATGGGAAGGTATCCAAACCATCGAGCGAGGTGAACGGGGGAGATATTTTAGAACTCGAACTCGGTCGTCACCACCTCAAAGTGAAGGTCTTAGAAATCCGTCCGTATGCAAATAAGCAAACGGCGTCTTCCCTTTACGAAGTGCTCGAAGATCGCCTTGAAGAGCGAAAGGAGAATCACGATGTTGAATTTTAAATTTGACCCGAAGGCCACCAATTTGATTGCCTGCACCTATGGACCCGACTCCATGGCGTTACTTGATATGGTTCAGAAAAAAGGCGGCAAGCCGATAGTTTGCTGCATTAATTACCATCTTTTTGCCACCTCCAACGAGGATGCGGCGTCTTTGGCGGAATATTGCAAGAAAGCCGGCCTCGAAATGGAATATTTGGATTGCGATGCCTTACCCGAAGAATCCAAACAAAAAGAAGGTACGGACTTCAAACTCTGGGCGAGAAAGATTCGTTATGCATTTTTCCAAGAACAATATGCCAAACACCATGCGAGCGGCTTATTCGTCGCCCATCAGCAAGATGACGTCATCGAATCCTATTTGATGGAAAAAGAGGGCATGGAAAAATCGGGGGGATATGCTTTGTCCCCGATGCAGGAAGTCGCCGGCATGATGGTCATCCGCCCGCTTCTTCATTTCACCCACCAAGACTTACTCGAATACAACGAAGAGAATCATGTCCCCTATTCCAGCAATAGCGAAAAAGCGGAATCGGAATTCATCCGCAGCGAAATCCGTAAGCGGATCGCCCATTTAAACGAAGTCGAACGTGCCCAGATTTTGGATGAGATGATTGCTAAGAAGTCGAACCTCATTTTGCTTCGCAACGAAATCAAACAACGAATCGACGATGGCGAAGAACTCGAAATCCGTGCGTTGCTTGCTTTGCCCCGCGATGAATTCGTCGCGACCTTGGCTAGTTTCGTCGCTCGCGCGGACGCTTCCATTGTTTTAAGCGCTAAAGACGTGGAGGAACTCCGTGCTTTCATGCTTTCTCCCAAGCCGAATGGGGCCTATCACCTTAAAGGCGACGCCTATCTATTGAAGGAATACGATATCGTCCTCCTGGGCCATAACCCGAGCCTTCTCCCCTATACCTACACATTAGAAAAACCCGGCAAGTTATCCACGGAGCAATTCGACCTCGATTTCTCGATGGGCGCGGAAGATCGTGGCATCACCGAAGCGGATTATCCGTTAACGATCCGCACGGCCTTGCCCCAAGATAGCTATGTGGCCCATGGCTATCTCCAAAACGTCCGCAAAGCCTATTCTATGTGGAAAATGCCGACGGCTATTCGTGAGATTTGGCCCGTATTTATTAATAAAGACGGGAAAATCATCTATGTTCCCCGGTTTGCGATGGATTTCCGCGAATACCACACCTCGGTCCTCCACTTGCATTTACCGGAAGAAACAAAATAAAGAAAAAAGTTGTGTTTTGATTGACGGGAATAAAAACCCGTGTAATGTTGCACTAGCGGAAAATCCGCGTGCAAGAATTAAAGATAAATAGAAAGGAGCTTCCACATGAATGATGGACAACAAAAACGTAATGGTTTTAGAAATTTCATTCCGATGCTTTTGATTTTGGCCCTCATCAGCATCATCACGTTCGTAGCCATTAAACCGCTTTTCAACCGGTCCGAAACTTGGGCCGCCTCTGTTCTCGACAATTATATGGGCGTTGGGCTGACTCACGCCGACACGGACGGAGATGGAAAAAAGGACGAATATCGTCTTTCCACCGAAGCGTTGAGCTATGAAGATTACAAAAAGAATAAGCGCCGCGTTTACCAATACACGGTTTCGGAAAGCTACAAAGCCGTCGTGGTTAGCGGTTATTATCTCAACGAAGCCGATCGCAGTTTTGCTTTCAACGTCCGCGTCGAAGCCGAAAAATGGAATAACAATTTCTTAGCGGATTATACGGGCGAAATCGGAACCGCGGATGATGGAACCGGAACCCTCACCCCCGTTTACGGGACGGTCACGGCCACCCACCTTTCCTATTCTTCGATCTTTGCTTCCCGTTTGGAACAAGCCAAGACCAGCGACCCGACCTTCGCCAATAAGCAAGATGTTGTTTATTTCACCGTCAAAGATGCTTTTGAAGTCTCTTGGTTAGACACTTGGGGACCGACGATCCTTTCTTCCTTGATTGTCATCGGCGTTGCCTTCTTCCTTTTCTCCCGTCTTAACAGCATGGGCGCGGGACAAAATGGCATCATGTCCTTTAATAAATCGCCGGCGCGTCGCGCGGATAACACGAAAGTGAAATTCGACGACGTTGCAGGATGCGACGAAGAAAAAGCCGAAATGGTCGAACTTGTCGGTTATTTGAAAGACCCAAAGAAATATGCCAAATTCGGTGCTCGTTTGCCGAAAGGCGTCCTCCTTATCGGCCCGCCTGGCACCGGTAAAACTTTGCTTGCCAAAGCTGTTGCTGGGGAAGCAGGCGTCCCCTTCTATAGCATTTCTGGCTCGGACTTCGTTGAAATGTATGTTGGCGTTGGTGCCGGACGTGTCCGTGACCTCTTTAAACAAGCGAAAGCCACAGCCCCGTGCTTGATCTTTATCGATGAAATCGATGCGGTTGGTCGTCAAAGAGGCGCTGGGTTAGGCGGAGGAAACGACGAACGCGAACAGACCTTGAACCAGTTGCTTGTTGAAATGGACGGCTTCGAAGCCAATTCCGGAATCCTTGTCATCGCCGCGACGAACCGTGACGACGTCTTGGACCCTGCGCTTCGTCGCGCTGGACGTTTCGACCGCACGATCACCGTCTCCTTGCCGGATTGCTCGGGACGTGAAGCGATCTTTAAGGTTCACGCGCGTGGAAAGAACATCGATCCCCAAGTGGACTTCAAGGCGCTTGCTAAACGTACGGTTGGCTTCTCGGGCGCGGATATCGATAGCGTTTTAAACGATGCGGCCATCCTTGCCGTTCGTAGCAACAAGCCGGCGATTGGTTTAGCCGAAATCGATGAGGCGATTGATCGCCGCATCGCCGGACCTGCTAAATCCAGCAAAGGCATGTCGGAAAAAGAACGGAAACAAGTCGCTTATCACGAAGCGGGACACGCGGTTATCGGCATCAATTTGCCTTACAGCGAAAAAGTGCAGAAAATCACGATTGTTCCTCGTGGAAATACCGGTGGTCACGTCTTAATGACTCCGGAAGATGACCGTTTCCTCATGACGAAGAACGAACTCATCGCTCAAATCACGGGCTTGCTTGGTGGACGTACCTCCGAAGAAATCTTCTTCCAGGACGTTTCTACCGGAGCTTCTAACGACATCGAAGAAGCGACTCGTTTGGCTCGCTTGATGGTCACCGAATTCGGTATGTCCGAACTTGGCCCCATTCAATATGAAAAGAATACGGGCTCGGTCTTCCTTGGCCGCGATTATGCGAACACCCAAAAGAACTTCTCGACTCAAGTGGCTTATGAAATTGATAAGGCGGTCCGCCAAATCATTGATGAAGCCCATAAAAACGCCGAAAAAGTTCTCTTGCAATACAAGGATCAAGTTATCCTTGTTGCCAACCGTTTGCTGGAAAAAGAAACCATCACGGCAGAAGAAATCGAATTCCTCTGCAAGAATGGCTATTTGCCGGAAGATACTTCCCATTTAGGAAGCGTGAAAGCCGAAACGGAAGCTAAACCTGCCATTGAAGATAAAGCGTCTTCTGATAAGAAGGAAGAACCTGCGGAAAAGAAACCCGAAGAGTCCTCCGACAAGAAAGAAGAATCTACGGAAAAGAAACCCGAAGAGCCTTCTAACGATAATCTGAAAGCAAGGTAATCTTCCTTCCCTTCATCTTAATGCCCCGTGCCTCGTGCGCGGGGCTTTTCTCATGTAAGGTTTTAAGGCTGTTAAGGGGTTCTGGTCCACTAGCCTGGTATATCGCTGAAAGGGAGCTCGGCGGATTACGCGAGAGAATAAACCTCATACTGTCAAACGTCTCCTGAAGAGGGTTATAAAGGGTAGAAAACGAGCGTTTCTATGAAAATTGAAAAAGCCAAATAAAGGCTCAGTTTTACAAAACGGGTATAGGACGTATATTTCTACGTCCAACTCGTAAAACGTCTCTACGAGCCTAAAAACAGGCTTGTTTGTTTGATTGGACAAGAGACGAAAAAGGCCAATTTTTGCTTTCGACCGGAAGGGAAAAATCGTGGATAGAATGGAAGGCAACAAGGACTTATAAGATAGGACGAATGGAGTAATGTTTGATCCTTTTGCTTTGGCAGCAAAGAAACTAACCGGAAATACGAAATGGAAACTCAGATGCAATTTTAGAATTTGTTTCATCTGTTTGATAAATGCCTTTAAATCATGTTCCCATTTCGGGCTATTAAGAAAACTGAAAGGATAACATTCCTAAAAAATAGCCAAGCAAAAGAAAGGGGAAACGTGGAAACTAATCTAGAAACGTGAAAGCGTGAAAATGATTTTCATAAAGGCTTAAAACCATGGAAAACAAAAGAATTAGCCCTAAATAAGTAATCTAGAAATCAGAAAATCACCAATTTATTAGAATTAAACATTACTTTGACAAAAATATCGATGTTTACTTGGATATTATTGTGATTAAATTCCATATAAAAAGCCACTATTTTAAAAAATGGCTTTTTATATAAACTTCTATGTTTTATAATTTGACTATGGGAAACTCAGGGTACCAAAACATTCTCGATTTAATGGGACAGGGCATCTATTCCAAAGATCAACTTTATGATTTGGTCTATCGTGTTTTCCCGGACTATTCTCCAAATAGCTGCTTATGGGTCATTGGAGAACTGGTGTCCAGACACGAAATTACGAGTATCGGGTACGGGCTGTTTCGAAAAAGAATTTTGGAAACTTTCCAAACTGAACTCTCTGCAAAAAATAAAAAAATTTTAGAACTGTCGAAACAAGGTTTCCCTTATTCCTCATTATGCATATATCAAACTTCTTGGATTGATAATCTCCTTTCCATGCCTGGCGGGCCCGATGCGACGATTCTAGAAATCGATAAAGAAAATGCCTTCTCCCTCTATTATTCGCTTCACCATAAGTTTGGAAGAAACGTTATGGTTGAACCGAAGGAACATGACCTAGAAATGTACTTTGAGAATTCGTCAATCATCGTTAAAAAATTGTTTTCAAAATCCCCAGTGAATAAAAACGGATCCTTGCGGTTAGAAAAGTATGTGGTAGACCTGCTTGCGGATCGAACGATTAAGCATTTCTATTATGGGGTAGACTTGGAACCGATATTAATAGGAATGCTTCAAAAATATGAATGCAATTATTCTACTTTGCTTACCTATGCAAAAAGAAGAAAAGTGGAAGAGGAAGTACGAAAAATCTTAAGACAAAGCTTGCCAGATAGTCTGATACAAATACTCGATAAAAACACGGAAGGAGTTTTCATTTTATGAAGATTAAAAATATTGAAATTCATGGCCATGTAATTCTAGGCCCGATGGCAGGGGTAACTACACTCGCCTATCGCGATTTCATGAAACCGTTTGGCATCGGATTAAGCTATAGCGAAATGATTTCTGATTGTGGCATCGATTACGGGAATGCTCGTACTTTTGAGTACCTTCAAACTTCAAAATTAGACCGACCAGTAGGATTGCAATTATTTGGTTTTTCCACGCAAAACGCGGTTAAAGCAATCGAGATAATTGAAAAATGCGCGGATTTTGACATCTTAGATATTAACTTAGGCTGCCCGGTTTTTAAGGTGACTAAAACAGGGGCGGGATCAGCTTGGCTGAAGGATCCTGTGGCACTGGAAGAATATATGAAAGAAATCTGTCGTGCATCCACCAAACCCGTCAGTGCGAAAATCCGTCTTGGATGGGATGAAAATTCCATTAATGTTTATGAAGTTGCTGAAGCCTTAGAAAGGGCTGGAGTTTCCTTTTTAACCATTCACTGCAGAACCAAAGCTCAAGGGTATACAGGCGAAGCGGATTATCATGCGATTTCCGATATGAAAAAGCATATCAAAATTCCCTTCTGCGTTTCGGGGGATATCTTCACTCCACAAAAGGCAAAAGAGGCGATTGATATTACGGGAGCCGACTGCGTGATGGTGGCTAGAGGAGGGGTTGGAAATCCCTTCCTTGTTACCCAAATTAACCATTATTTAGATACGGGTGAATTGCTTCCATCTCCAAGTGTCATTCAACAAGCTATTTGTGCGGAAAATTTGGCGAATAAAGTGATGAAACAAAAAGGTGAAATTGTTGGAGTTCGCGAACTTCGTGGAATTATCCCGCATTTTTTCTCTGGATTCCCTGGCTATAAGAAAGTTAGAAACGAAATCGCAACCAAAACACATACCAAAGAACAACTGATGAGGGTTTTACATGGCATCGAAGACCGCGGCACATGCTAGTCATGGGTTTGGACCTTTGCTATTTCCGGATTCCGAGATTTTGATTTTGGGATCCTTTCCTAGCGTTTTGTCCCGTAAACAAAATTTCTTTTATGGCCATCCGATGAATCGTTTTTGGCCTTTGCTTTTCACCATTTATGGAGAGGAATTTAGACAGGATATTGCTGCTAAAACCAATCTATGCAAAAGGCATCATATTGCCCTATATGATGCGATTGAAGAATGCGACATCGTTGGTAGCAGCGATTCCACCATTCGAAATGTAATTCCGGCTAATATCCAAGAATTCCTTAAAAAAGCGCCTATTTGTCGAATCATTCTGAACGGGAAGAAATCCGAATCCTGTTTTTATCGTTATCAAAATGTTCCTGCTAATATTGAAATTATTACGCTTCCATCGACCAGCCCAGCCAATGCAGCCTGGTCGATGGAACGGTTGTTAGAAGCTTGGAAGAAAGCACTTTCTTGAGAACGTTTTTATCTTTCCTATTGAATTCGGAAAGAATTAAGAGAAAATAAGTTCGTTAACGAACGAAATGGAGTTTTAAGTATGGAAAAAGAAGAAAAAAATCTTGGACTAGCCATCTCGAAAACCGCTAAGTGCATTCGTCACGGCATGGAAGCCTGGATTGCTTCCCACATGGGAGATGAAATCACGACACAGCAGGGAAGGTTATTAGGATACCTCTATCGCCATCCGGAAGCTGGGGCTGCAGACATCCAATTATCCTTTGGTTTATCGAAATCGAGCGTCTCCGAACTCATCAAGTCCCTTGTTTCCTCTGGCTATCTTGTTTACCAAAAAGCGGAAGAAGATCGCAGGCAAAGGCGAATTGTCCTAACGGCCAAAGGTCGGGCTCATGAAGAGAACGCCCATCGCATTATTGACCAATATGAGAATCGACTTGTTTCCCATTTAAGTTTGGAAGAGCAGGCGACCTTGGAACGGTTGATAGAAATTGTAAAACTCAACGCAGAGGAGGTTCTCCATGAAGAGAGTGATAAGTGATAGTGAGCGCCGTCTCATGGAAGAGGGCAAACGCAAAAGCGAAGAAGAAATAAGAAAAGCGAAAGAATATCATGCTAGTCGTCGCTTGCTGAAATATCTGCACGGATATGGAAAAGAAGTGGGTTTTGCATGGATTTTGGTGGCAATTGAGGTTGTTTGTGAAGTCTTAATTGCTTATTTTGCCCAAAGTGCAGTGAACGTGATTCAAGACGCTGCTGAGGCTCCGCTAGATTGGAATTCGCTTGGTTTGTGGTGCGGCATTATGATGGGACTAGCCGTCATTAGTTGCACCTCGGGCGTGCTTGCTGGATTCAGCGCTGCAAAAGCAAGTGCCGGCTTTGGCAAGAATCTCCGTCAAGAGATGTATTACAAGATTCAGGACTATTCGTTCGCGAATATCGATAAGTTCTCCACGGCATCTCTTGTTACTCGTATGACGACGGACGTCTCCAACGTTCAGAACTCGGTTCAAATGATTCTCCGCATGGTGGTTCGTGCTCCGTTTATGATGGTTTTCGCTTTAACGATGGCAGCGATCACGGAATGGCGCTTGGCATTAATCTTCTTGGCTATCATCCCTTTCTTGGCCGCGGTTTTATTTGGCATTTCGGCGGTTGTTCACCCGACTTTTGTTCGTGTTTTCAACGCTTATGATGATTTGAACGCCTCCGTTCAAGAAAACCTTAACGGCATCCGCGTTGTTAAATCCTTTGGCCGCGAAGATTTCGAGAATGAGAAATTCGGCAACGTTTCCTATTTTATTTATCGTGGATTTACCCATGCTGAACATATTCTTGCTTTCAATAGCCCGGCTATGCAGTTATCCGTTTATGCGGCCATGCTTGCTTTGTCATGGTTTGGCGCGAAGATCATCGTTGCAGCAGGAGGGGCGGGCCCCTTCCGCACGGGCGAACTCACCTCGATGTTTAGTTATGCGATGCAGATTCTAAACGCGCTGAACATGATTTCGATGTGCTTCGTCATGATTACGATTAGCCGCAACTCCGCAGAACGTATTTACGAAGTTTTGATTGAAAAACCAACCATCACCTCGCCGGAAAACGCTTTGATGGAGGTTCCTAGTGGCGCGGTCGACTTCAACCACGTGAACTTCAAATATTTTGAAGACGGCGATAAAGACGTTCTCCATGATGTGGACGTTCATATTCCCAGTGGCTCGACGGTTGGCGTTATCGGTGCAACGGGTTCTTCCAAATCCACGTTCATCTCCTTAATCGCGCGTCTATATGATGTAAAAGACGGAGAAGGAGAAGTCCTTGTCGGCGGACATAACGTGAAAGAATACGATTTAAAGACGCTGCGTGATGCCGTCGCGGTCGTTTTGCAGAAAAACGTCTTGTTCACCGGCACGATCCGTTCCAATTTGTTATGGGGCAACGAATCTGCCACCCAAGAACAAATCGAGCATGCGTGCCATATTGCCTGCGCCGATGAATTCATCAACGGATTCCCGAAGGGTTACGACACCCCGATTGAAGAAGGTGGGACGAACGTTTCCGGCGGACAACGCCAACGCCTTTGCATCGCTAGAGCCTTACTTAAAAATCCTAAGATTTTGATTCTAGACGACTCCACGTCCGCCGTGGATACGCATACGGATGCTCTAATTCGTGAAGCGTTCCGCACGGAAATTCCAAACGTTACCAAATTCATTGTCGCTCAACGTATTTTGTCCATCAAAGACTGCGACAAAATCCTGATTCTTGATGATGGAAAAATTCTAGACCAAGGGAACCACGAAGAATTGCTTTCCCACTCCCCTGTCTACCGCGAATTGGTGGAAACACAGCTTGGAGGAGGTGATTTCGATGCCGAATAAAAAGATGGGCAAAAGCCCAAAATTATCGTTAAAGCAAAGCTTCTCTTTGATGGGTCGTCTTTTCAAAATGATGATCCGTTATTACCCCTGGCAAATGCCTTGCGCGGCCTTGCTTATCATCGTTAGCGCGATTGCTGGCGTCGTTGGCTCTTTGTTCACGGGTCAAATCGTTGTTGGCCACTACGTCTTATTGATGTTAGGAAAAGAAAGCGAACTCGTGGCTTCGAATTCCCCTTTGCTTTCCTTCTTACCGTCTGATTTTGGCACAGCCATCTTCATCATGATGGGGATCTATTTGGTTGGTGTTTTGGCTACCTATGGGTATCAGTTAATGGTTTCTACTATCGGCCAGGGAACCCAAAAACGGATTCGCGATGGCGTGTTCTCGCATATGGAAACCCTTCCTTTACGTTATTTTGACTCTCGTTCTCACGGTGACATCATGTCGGTTTATACCAACGACATCGATACGCTGCGCGAAATGACTTCCCGCGTCGTGCCGATGCTTGTGAATTCGATTGTCACCATGATTGTTGCCCTTGTTGCCATGATCATGGCCAGCTGGGTTTTGTTGCTTATCGTCTTGGGTTTCACCGTTATTATCGTTGCTATTGTTTTGTTCATCACCAAGCGTTCCGCCCATTTCTTTGTTGGCCAGCAAGTGGCTTTAGGAAAAGTAGATGGGTATGTCGAAGAGATGGTCAGCGGCCAGAAGGTCATCAAGGTCTTCAACCACGAAAAAGCGGCGGAAGCGGGCTTTGATGAATTGAATGAAGAGCTTTGCATGTTTACAACCCAGGCTCAACGCTTCTCATCCATTCTTGGACCGGTCGTGAACAACATCTCGAATTTGCTTTATTGCACGATCGTTTTGCTAGGCGGAATCGGCATCGCCTTCTCGTGGCCGACAATTGGCGTCGGTGTCATCGTCTCCTTCTTGGGGTTAGGACGTTCTTTCACCATGCCGATTATGATGATTGCAAACCAAATTAACTTCCTTGTCATGGCAATGGCTGGAGCTTCCCGCATCTTTGGGATTATGGACGAGCCGAGTGAAATCGACGAAGGCTATGTCACCCTGGTTCGCGCCAGCGAAGATGCAAATGGAAATCCAAAAGAAAGCGATACGTATACGGGAAAATGGGCGTGGAAGCACCCCCATTCGGATGGATCGGAAACGACTTATACGTGGATGAAGGGCAAGGTCAACATGTACGATGTGGACTTTGGCTACGTCCCCGAAAAGACGGTTCTCCATAACATCACCCTTTATGCCGAACCTGGCCAGAAGGTGGCGTTTGTCGGACCAACTGGAGCAGGAAAAACCACGATTACCAACCTCCTGTCCCGCTTCTATGACATCGCCGACGGCAAAATCCGCATCGACGACATCAACATCAACAAAATCAAAAAGCATGACCTCCGTATTGCAATCGGCATGGTTTTGCAGGATACGAATCTCTTCACCGGAACCGTGAAGGACAATATCCGTTACGGCAACCCCAACGCCACGGACGAGGAAGTGGTTCACGCGGCAAAATTGGCCAACGCGGATAACTTCATTCGCATGTTGCCACAGGGCTATGACACCTTGCTGCACGGGGCGGGGGCAGGTTTGTCCCAAGGCCAACGCCAGCTGATTTCGATTGCTCGCGCCGCCTGCGCGAATCCGCCGATTCTGATTTTGGATGAAGCGACTTCCTCCATCGATAGCCGCACCGAAAAGCTGGTTCAACAGGGAATGGATGCGATTATGAAGGGGCGCACCGTCTTCGTCATCGCTCACCGTTTGTCCACGATTCAAAATTCGGATGTCATCATGGTGTTGGAAAACGGCCGAATCATCGAACGCGGATCCCACGAATCGCTACTAGAAGAAAAAGGCAAATATTATCAACTTTATACCGGCGGCAAAGCGACCGAATAAAGTGAAGAAAAATCGCGGTATTCACCTTAGAATTTATTCGGTGTATACCGCTTTTTCTTTTGGCTCATTTCCATTTTCTTCCATTGCGAATACAATGTTGGAAACGAGGATAACTCACCATGGAAGACAAAGTTTTAGAACGAATTTTCGAAGAAGAAAAACAAAGGCAAAATAACGGTATTGAACTCATTGCCAGCGAGAATTACCCCTCCAAAGACGTCTATGAAGCTAGCGGAAGCATTTTGATGGCCAAATATGCGGAAGGGTACCCTGCTCATCGCTATTATGGGGGATGCCGCTGCGTGGACGAGGCGGAAAACCTCGCTGCCGAGAGAGCACAGAAATTGTTCCATTGCCTTTATGCCAACGTCCAACCCCATAGCGGTTCCCAAGCCAATTTTGCCGCTTATCACGTCTTGCTTAAACCGGGGGATAAAGTTCTTTCTTTAATCCTTAATGACGGTGGTCATTTAACCCACGGGTCCCCTGTTTCCTTCTCCGCCCAAACTTATCACTTCGTCCATTATCCCTTGGGAGAGGACGGGCATTTGGATTTAGCCATCATCGAAGAATGCCTGGAGAAAGAGAATCCCAACCTCCTTTTGGCTGGCTATAGCGCCTACCCCTATGAGATTGATTTCAAGGCTTTACGTGAACTCGTGGACCGCCATAACGCCCATTCGCCCATCCATTGCTATTTCATGGTGGATATGGCCCATATCGCAGGCATTATCGCCGCGGGATTAACCCAGAATCCTTGCCTCTATGCCGATATCGTGACCACCACGACGCATAAGACCCTTCGCGGGCCCCGCGGAGGCATGATTCTCACGAACGACGAGAAGTGGGTCAAACCCATCAAAAGCGCCGTGTTCCCCTATACCCAGGGTGGCCCATTAGAACACATTATCGCCGCAAAAGCCGCTTGTTTCGGCGAGGATTTGCAGCCTGCATTCCGGGAATATATGACCCAGGTATTAGCCAATACCAAAGCCTGCGACGATGAACTTCATTCGCTAGGCTGTTCCGTCAGCGGGACCGACAATCATTTGTTCCTGCTGAACGTTTTGGCTTCCTTTGGAATCACGGGAAAAGAAGCACAAGCCCGTTTGGAAGAAATCGGAATTACCACGAACAAGAACATGATTCACGGGGATACCTTGAAGCCTAGCGAATGCTCTGGCCTTCGCATTGGCTTTGCCGCGGCCACCACTCGCGGTTGCAGCGAGGCCCAAGCCCGTCAAATCGCCCGTTTGATTTATGCTTGCTTATCGGGGCAGGAAAAAGACGCTGAAAAGCTAAAAGAAGAGGTACGTGGTATCACGAATTCGTGGAAAGACGTCACAGATTTGCATCAGCCTCACGCCAAAAAAACGGTTAGTTAAAATTAAAAAGTTTGGCAACACAAATATTTTCGTTATAGACTGATAACAACTTAGGGTTGCCTTGCCTCTCTCGCGATTTTGCGGGGGGGGTAATACCAAATGTTACGTCCCCCATGGACCTAGGTAATTGATCTAGGTCCGTTTTGCACATAGGGGGTATGTTGCGATGGCAAAAATTGGATTATCAAGATATTAGACGGCTATTTTGTCGCATTTTTAAAAACGCTTTTTCGCTTTTAGGCGAGAAAACAAACATAAAATTCTATTCAAGCAAAAGGGGTAATTTGAGATGGAAAAGTATGTTTCGTTAGAAGAATTTTTAAACATTAGCCAAGTCAGTAAAAAAACAGTTCAAAGGCGATATAAAGATATTCCTGGCATTAAATACGAAAATGGGAAATTTGAGATTCTTGAGGGAACGCGGTTTCCGTTTAACGTTCGCCATAACGCTTTGAAAACAGATGGGGATCGATTGCTCGTTCTTCTTAAGGCAGTTGACCAAAGAAAATACATTGACGCATCTATATTACGCGTGTACCAGAGTGATTTTGAAGAGTTGCTTGGGACTTTACTACATGAGGGTCTCGTCAAACGCTACCATTCCGTCAATCATTACGGAGCCAATGCTTATAGGATAACGGAAAAGGGCATCGAATATAGAAAAAAGAAAAAAAGGGAATGGGCGGAGTGGGCCGCAACAGTAATTGGCAAGGCCATAAAAGGCGGTTCTGCTGATGTGATTTCGGAAGTTTGGCGACGGTCGAAATAAGGGGATATTACCATGAAAAATAGGATTTTTTTAATTGGTGGAATCGGGGCGGTTTTAGCCCTTGGCTATTTAAAAAATGAATCTGCAGTGGGTCTAAACGCTATTTCAGATAATGTTTTGCTTTCTAATTGCGAGATTGTCCAAGTGGCGGCAGGAACTGATCACAATTTAGCACTTGATAAAGACGGAAACCTTTGGGCATGGGGCAGAAATGACCACGGCCAACTTGGGGACGGAACAACTATTAACTCGAATGTCCCTAAGCAAATTTTGCTGGGGCATAAATTTAAACAAATTAGTGCGGGAAACAATATTTCTGCAGCCGTTGACACACAAAATGTTTTATATGCTTGGGGAGATAGTGCTAATGCAACTGGAGTTTCCTGCGTCACCCCGACCATTGTTTCTAGCGATCCTGTGTATTGGGTTAATTGTGGGGAGAAATCCACTTTTATTTCTTCAGATTTTTCTTTTAAATCAGTGGGCTATTCATTTGTCAATGTCGATAGCGCATGGTCTTTTAACGAGGGCCAAAATAAATGGCTAAGCATTATGACGAAAAGGCTTCCACACGTTTATTCAGGCGAGGCCTATTATTCAACGTACGATAAAAACGCATATAGTTATATAGATAAAAATGAAAGATACACCGACAAGATATATGGTAGCATTGGCGAGGAACTTTATGGCGACGCTTATGTCGATTGTTCTGCCATAAATTATGAGCGTTTTTATGCACCGTGCACCCCTACTTATGGAAGAGCGACATACGTCTCAATAGAAAGTTATTTTTTTGCTGTAAAAAAAGACGGTCAAGTTGATTATAAAAAAACTGTAGGATATGTGGGTGGAATCAACGATGATTTGCCCGGTGTTTTTAGAGAGATTGACGTTTCGGAATTAAAAGACATTGTTTGTTGTGATGTGAGAAAAAACTATGAAAACAATTCCGGAACCGCCTTTTTTCTTGATAAAGATGGATTCAGATATGCTGTGGGTGCGAATGGTAGCTTTAATTTGCTGGGGACGACCCAGTCTTTTGGAGAAAATTATAGTAAACTGCCACGAAAGATTGAAACGCAATCAAGACTAAAAGAAATATCCGCGGGGAAAAATCATGCTATCGCAATAGATGATTCAGGCAATGTGCTTTCGTGGGGCGATAATAGCTATGGCCAGCTAGGGATTAATACATTTGAAAACAAAAGAACGCCAACGAAAATCGGCTTTTTTGCAAATACTAAATCTTTTTCTTCTGTAGTTTTTAGTGGCGAAATAAATTACGGGAATTTCACTCAACAAGGGGCTTCTTCATATGCAATAAAAACAAACCCGAGAAAAGGCACCATGACATTAGACGAATCCGGAAACTATTCCTATGTTCCAAACGAAAACGCGATTGGCGAAGATGTCGCAATTATAACTATCAATTACGGATCGTTGGCGGTGGACTATCAAGTAAATATCTGCATAGATAGAAGGCCTGTTTTCACGGGAGGAACATCTTCGTTCAACGTTGAATGCGGGCAAAACTTTGATGGGTTCGCTCCTGCTATCGATGCTGATGGAGATGATTTAACTTATTCAATTTTCGAAACCCCAAAGAAAGGGAAGGTTGTCTTAAATAACGACGAAGGGTCCTTTACATATACGGCTGGCCTGGATATGGCGGGTGGAGACACATTTATTATTGCTGTTTCGGACGGGTATTGCACAGTTCAGTACCCTGTCAGTGTCCATATCCAAAATTTAATAACTTATTCCGATAACACCGATATCAAAATCGATTTGCTCTCAGGATCGGTCTACACAGGCAACGTTGGAGCCGCGGATATTGATGGCGATACACTAGCGTATTCCGTCAAAAAGAACGGTTCTAAAGGGTCTGCGACAATAGACTCTTTGGGCAATTATACCTACACCGCTCGCGGTGATTCTTATGGCCAAGATTCTTTTGTTATTGAAGTGGACGACGGTTATAAGCCATTGGAAGTTACCTATAACGTCCATCTTTATTCCGTTGCTGATTCAGGGACAACTTTGGCTGCAAAAATTACCAAAGGAGCGGTTTATAACGGCGCTGTTCAAACAAATGCTAATGGAGTTGAGCCTGTATATTCCGTTCAAATTCAGCCTAAAAACGGCAGCGTTTCTATTGATTCGAAAACCGGCGAATATTCCTATACTCCGAACATGGGAAGCAGCGGAGATGACTCTTTCGTTGTTTTGGTTGATTACGATTACGGGCAATACACGCTTACGATTCACGTTTATCAAAACGAGATTCCAAACAATGCTTTGATTGCAAAGGAGATAGTGGTTCAAGAAAATGTGAACTTTAGCGGTTCGGCCCAATGCACTGATACCGATGGAGATTTGTTAAGATATGCCGTTAAGACCCAACCGCTAAAGGGAAGTATTTCACTAAATCCAACTACAGGTGAGTACACCTATTATCCAAATGAAAATGTAGCAGGCGATGATTCGTTTGAAATAAATGTCGATGACGGAACGGACACTATTACCAATTTCATTAGTGTTCATATCGAATCTGAAATTTCCGTTAATTCGAATATCCAAAAGAGCATAAGCCAAAACGCATCCCTTTCTGGAAATGTTGGAGCTTCTGATAAAGACGGCGACGCTTTGACCTTCTCGATATTGAAAAATGCTGAGCATGGCATAGCGAGCGTCGATTCGTTATCGGGTGACTATGTATACGTTCCCAATAACAACTACTTTGGAATGACAACTTCGAGGTGAAAGTCGACGACGGTGTCCTTCCAAAAACAGTCCTTGTGACCGTGAATGTTAATAGGAGACCTGTTGCAAACAAAGTTTCAATAACGCTTGAAACGGAAGGCGTGACAGTGACGGGGACGGCAGCATGTTCCGATCCAGATGGTGATACATTGACCTATTCGCTCGTTTCGCAACCTGCGCAAGGGAATGTAATTGTTAATACATCAAACGGGGGCTTTGCCTACACTCCTAATGCGGATGCGCATGGAGATGACTACTTCCAAATCAAAGTCACGGACGGTTGCGATGAAATTTTAGTCAGCGTTACGGTTCATAACGAAACGGCTGTGACTTTAAAAGAACAAAACTCAACTATTGTAGTTAATCAGGGAAAATCAACCACGGGTCAAGTGTTGGCCGTGGATTTGGATGGTGATGAACTCGCCTATTCTGTTTTAAATTATCCGGCTCAAGGTATTGTAAATTTAAATTCTTCCACTGGCGCATGGACCTTCAATGCCAAAGCAACGGCGAAAGGAAGAGATTCCTTCAAGGTTCAGGTAACGGACGGCAAAACGGTGGCTGTCTTGGAATACACGTTAATTATTAATTCGCCTGCCGCATTTGAACATTCCTCTTATTCTTTTAATACCAACCAAAACAACAACTACACGGGCGTTGTTCGCGCCATAGATAGCGATGGTGATTCGTTAAGGTATTCCATTGTTTCTCAAGGCACTAAGGGCGTTGCGACGATTGATCCTCTTTCTGGAAGATATCAATACGCCCCTGCAACTAATCAAGCTGGTGATGATACCTTTGTTATTGGGGTGAGCGACGGAAACTTCACTACGGAAGTTGAGGTTAATGTTCATATTGAGACAGATATCGTCCTTGCCAATGCAACCCTAACCGTTGAAGTGCCAAAAAATGACATTGTCACAGGAAACGTGAACGCTAGTGATGCTGATGGCGATTTGCTTACTTTTTCTGTTTCTAAACAAGGAGAGAAAGGAAATGCGAACGTAATGGGTGACGGCAGTTTCTCTTATTGTGCGAATATTGGTGCGGGCGACGATTCTTTCGTCATATCTGTTACGGATGGAATTCATACGTCGTATGTTGCTGTTTACGTTCATATCAGTACTGAACCATATTTCGAAGAGAGTTCAATTAGCATCTCAGTTCCACAAAATGGAAGCACGACTGGTACAGTTCATGGTGTCGACGAAGACGGCGACCATTTGACTTATAGCATTTCGTCAAAGCCAACTAATGGAACGGTTGATATCAATGGTGTAACGGGCGCATTTACTTACGTGGCTTACAGCAATTCAACCGCGACCTCCGATTCGTTTGTCGTGTCGGTTACGGACGGGCAAACTACGAAGCAATTAACCGTTAGTGTGGTCATTAACAACGCGCCGGAGACGACGGATATGTCTATATCGGTTGGACAAGGGAAAAGCGGTTCTGGGCGCATCGATGCTAGTGATCCCGAAGATGACACCTTGAAGTATTCTATTTCTTCCCAGGGAACGCATGGTTCGGCCTCGATTAACTCAACGACTGGTGAATTTGTCTACACATGTGGCGATAAAGGCTTTTATGGCACTGACGCCTTCGTTGTTGCGGTTTCCGATGGATATAGCGTTAAAAACGTTGTTGTAACCGTGAATGTAATCGAAAATTCTAAGCCGATTTCTAAAGGGGCAACCATTGAATTGAATTCCGCAAGCACCGCAAGTGGTCAACTTGATGTCTCCGATCCTGAAGGTGATGCCTTAACCTATTCCATTTCAGCCCAAGGCGACAAAGGGACTGCACGGATTAACGAACAAACGGGCGAGTACATTTACTCATCTTTCAAAGATACTTCTGGGTATGATTGCTTTGTGGTAACTATTTCCGATGGGTTCAACACGACTTCTTATTTGGTGGAGGTTAACATCAATTTTGTTGATTCAAATAATTCGTGGGCGATTCCAACCACCATCGTTACTGGATCGCTTGCTACGATTTCTATCGGCGGATTTGCGTTTGTCCTGATAAAAATGCTGAAAGCTCGCAAAGCGAGGTGATTTAGATGAAAAAGAGTAAATATTTGGTTTATCTTGCGGCGATGAGCATGCTGTTGGTTGGATGCGATAAAAAGATAGAACATCCTGACAATGTGTTTGTAACATTTCGCGATTACGATGAGTCGATTCTTTACCATGCAAGGGTGCCATATGGTTCAAAAGCAACCTATGTTGGGGCTGAACCCGTTAGGAAGGCGACTGCTGCGAAAGTTTATTCTTTTGCTGGATGGGACAAAAACCTTGATGACGCACTGTATGAAAATACGATTTTCAACGCCGAATACACGGAAGAAAACAGAACCTATCTCGTTACTTTTTACAATTACGATGACACCGAAATTTGGCACACAAACGTTGAATATGGTAACTATGTCAGATACTCTGGGCGAATTCCTACGAAAGACAGTGATGATCCACATTTCGAATATGAATTTGCAGGCTGGGATAAAAGCCTTTCCGATTGCAAAATAACGGAAGACACGTCTTTCAAAGCGACGTTTAAAGTAAATGAATTTGTTTTTGCCACATTTAATAACTATGACGGCTCTCTGATTACGAAAGAAAAATTCAAAAAGGGATCAGAAGTGGTGTACACGGGTGACAAGCCCGAAAAGCCTTATGATGGTGACGATAAAATCTATAAATTTACCGGCTGGGATGTCGATACAAAAACAATAGAAAGGGATACCGTTTACACTGCGGAGTTCGCTCTCATGAATTTATATACGGTTACCTTCAAAAATTATGATGGCAGAGTACTAAAAACCGTAAAAGTAGTGGAAGGCGAAACTGCTGTTTATGATGGATCGACTCCATATAGGCCGTCCACCACATCGGGGGATTACATTTATTCCTATTCGTTTTCGGGGTGGTCTTCTTCCTTGGATAATGTGTCCGGAGATATGGTTGTTACCGCTCAATTCAATAGTTCCAAAAAAGTAACAGGCGAAACGGCAATTCGACAACATTTGAGCAACAACGGAACTGGTGATTATCATAACGTTTGGACGAGTAGTTATTCGAAACTGGGATACTCTGGCTCCTATTATTATGCCGCTTATTCCAATAGCAGCAGCGGGGTTAGTTCAACCGCAATAATAAGCTTCGGCTATGGCGATACGGTTGGCATAGCTTTGTTTAGCATCGTTCAAAATGGATCGACAACCTATTACGCTAGTATGAGTGCTTACGTTTCGGGACACCGTTTCAGCAGTCTTGAATTGATAAATATCCAAACGTGCAAATACACCACAAATGATCAACTTGACGCTGTTGCCGCGTTATCTATTCTTTCCTGCAAAGAAGCTATCAACTCTGCAACGGATTATTTGGAGAACAATTCCCTACCATACATTTGGTAATGTTTCGATTTCATCGATGCTTGAAATTGGTTTTCTTTTTGCTTCGTCAAAAACCGATCGTATAATTCTTGCCTTTTACTTTTTATCTTTGGGAATGTAATCTGGGAATGTAAAATAACCATGCCTATTCCCGTGAAAACGGAGACCGCTACGCGTTCCCTTTTTTCGTGAACTAGAGTAAGATACCTTCGCCCATAAGGGGGACGACAACATGATCGAAGAAAAATTAACTGACCAAGAGAAAGCTCGCATTGATAAGCTTCCTCGTTACCGCGAACTCGGCGTGGATCCGTTTGGCAGTCGCTATGACTGGAAAGACCAAATCCGCGACCTCCGTGCCAATTACGGCGAATTGAGTGCCGAAGAACTCAAAGAAAAAGACATCAAAGTCAATGTGGCCGGACGCTTAATGGCCCTCCGCAAGATGGGCAAAGCCGCTTTCGGCAACATCCACGACGAATATGGTTCCATCCAATTCTGGATTGGTCTTCAATCCGTTGGAGAAGAGAACTACAAGGTTTTCAAATTGTCGGATTTAGGCGACGTGGCCGGATTAGAAGGTACTTTGATGAAATCCCAAACCGGCGAACTCACCATTCACGTGGAGCATTACACCCATTTGTCCAAATGCTTGAAGCCGTTGCCTGAAAAATTCCATGGCTTAACCGATCCGGAAGAGCGTTTCCGTCATCGTTACGTCGATATGATCGTCAACGAAGAATCCCGTAAAGTCGCTATTACCCGTTCTCGCATCCTCTCTGAGGTTCGCCGCTATTGCGATAACCTCGGATTCCTCGAAGTCGAAACCCCGGTTTTGTCTCCGATTGCCGGTGGCGCCTCGGCCCGTCCGTTCATCACGCACCACAACGCCTTGGATAAGGATTTCTATCTCCGCATTGCGACAGAATTGAACCTTAAAAAAGCGATGATCGGCGGCATCGACCGCGTTTATGAAATCGGACGCATCTTCCGCAACGAAGGAATCGATGTCCGTCATAACCCCGAATTCACGACCATTGAGCTTTATCAAGCCTATGGCGACCTCCAGTCCATGAGAGAATGGACCGAAGGGCTATTCAAAGACCTCGCTGAGAAAATCTGCGGAAAAGACAAAATCCAATGGGGCGACATCGAAATCGATTTCTCCAAGCCCTTCCGCTGGATTTCCATGGCCGAAGCCATCAAAGAAAAAACCGGCATCGACTTCACTGACGATATCTCGTTTGAAGACGCCGTTAAACTCGCCAAAGAGCATAACGTCCCCCTCCAAAAGAGTTGGAACAGCACCGGTTACATCATGCAGGCCTTCTTCGATGAATTCGTGGAAAAGAGCCTTGTCCAACCGACGTTCATCCACACCTACCCGATCGAAGTTTCTCCGCTTACCAAGAAATGTGCGGATCCTCGTTTTGTCGAACGTTTCGAATTCTTCATCGGTGGATTTGAGTTTGGCAATTCCTACAGCGAGCTCAACAACCCCTTCGACCAGATGGAACGCTTCCAAGCCCAGCTTGCCGCGAGAAATCGTGGAGATGAAGAAGCCAATGACATTGACTATACCTTCCTCGATGCTTTGAAGTATGGCATGCCTCCCGCGGGAGGAATCGGGGTCGGCATCGACCGTACCTGCATGCTCTTCTGCAATGTGCAAAACATCCGCGAAGTCCTTCTCTTCCCGACGATGAAGGACGAAAAATAGGCCGAAAAAGCCATTCAAGGAATGCCACGCGATGTGGCATTTTTTGTCACTTCAAATTATCTCGATTCTATCGAAGAAATTGGATAAAAAGATTTACATTTTAACCCTAAAATTTGGAAACAAGTTTCGTCATAATTCCCTTTTTTTCGGTTATAGAAATAGTGAGGCGACTTCTTGTTATGGGCAAAAGGTCGTCTCATTAGATGAAAGGAAGCAAATTGGTAAAGTCCAAGATTGATTATCCCCCTTACCCCCTTTATAATGGCGTTTGCCGTTTTTGAAGGATACGGCACACACTTCTATGGTCGTACGATTTCGATGCGACCCTAGACCGAAATTAGGAGGTGCAAACACTATGGGAAAATATGAACTCATGTTCATCCTCTCTGCGGATCTCGATGATGCCAGCAGAAAGGCTGAAATTGAAAAGCTCCACAAGATCCTCACCGACAACAAAGGCGTTGTTCGTGACAGCAAGGAGATGGGAGTCCGTGAGTTTGCGAGCCCGATCCACGATTTGAAGAAAGGCTTCTACGTTGTCGAAAAGATTACTGCCGACAATGCCTGCCTTGAAGAATTCAAGCGTTTGGTCCGTCTCGACAATCTTGTTATCCGTTTCCTTATCACCGTTGATAAAGACTAAGCAGCAGGAGGATAACACATGCTTAACAATGTCGTTCTAGTTGGTCGCCTGACCCGCGACCCCGAAACCCGCTCCACCACCTCGGGCATGACCGTGGCTTCCTTCACCATTGCGTCCGATGAGCGTCGTGGAGGTCAAAAGACCACCATCTTTATGCCGGTTTCCGTTTTCGGAAAACAGGCAGACGTCGTCTCGAAGTTTACCCACAAGGGATCTTTGATTGGCGTTGTTGGTCGTCTCACCCAACGCAAATACACGCGTCGGGATTCCAACGTGGAGGTGACTTCCACCGAAATCGTTGCTGAGCGCATTGAGCTCATGGAGCCCAAGGCCTCGAATGGTGCTTCGGAGAACGATTCCGGATATACCCCGGATGTCGGCTCGTCCTATAACGCGCCCGATAATGCGGTCAAACCACAGGGCAATTCATCGACTTCCAACAATCTCGATCCTTTGATGGAAGATGACCTTCCCTTCTAAGGAACTGCCCGGAAAGGTAAAGAACAATGGCTTTTAGAAAAACCCGTGCACGCCGTAAGGTTTGCTATTTCAAGAAGAACAAGATCAAATACGTCGACTACAAAGATGTCGAGACTCTCTCTCGCTTCATTGGACCCGACGGCAAGATCACCCCGCGTTCCATCACCGGCACCAGCGCCAAGTATCAGCGCCAAGTCGCCACCGCGATCAAGAACGCCCGCTTCATGGGTCTGCTTCCCGACGTCAAGTAATCTTGATGGGGCTGTGTCAGGACGGGAGCGATTCTCCTCGTTAATACGAAGACCGTTCTCCCCGAAACACGAAGCAGCAAACCAACAAGACCGTCCCACGTGGGCGGTTTTTTTCGTCGTCGTTTTACCTTTGCCCTGGAACTATTGGAATTCATCGATGCCGAGGCGGCTTTATATACTTCTATATAACTCGTTCTGGCTAGCCCCGGTCGCCCTGCGTCGCGCGGTATAGATTCGAGCGAGCGAAATATAGCTGTCGTCGATTCCGTATCCCACGGGTCGAATATGGGCTTCGCCGGAGAGAGCGGAGTTTGTTCTTTTTCGGAGAATTGGCGTCGTCATGGGACAGGGGCAGATGTGACGGAGCGATAATTCATCCGTCAAAAAAAGTGCAAGCTATAAAAGGTCGTCCATAATAGACGACTTTTTATTTCCATTATTTCTGTTAAAAAATGGGATAAAGACCATATTTATATTTGATATATGGGATTAATACCATATAATATCAAAGGAGGACTCTTACTAAATTTATGCCGACAATCAGTTTCTTTTACGGGATTTATATCATGATGAACTTAAGAAACAAGGAGCATAACCCACCACACATTCATGCTTTTTATGGAGAAAATGCTGCGACATTTTATATATCTAATGGCGAGATTTACGAGGGCGACTTCCCTAGCAAGGCAAAGAAAATGGTTAAAGAATTCATTCTTAGTTATCAAAAAGAATTATTGAATATGTGGGAAACGGAGAAATACTATAAGTTAAAAGGATTAGATTGATATGCATTACATCGCAAAAAAGGTTCGATTTCTTAACGATGTTGTAGTGGAACTTACTTACCAAGATGGCAAAGTCATCCAATATGATATGTCTTTAATGTTTCCAAAATATCCACAATTGGAAGAATTGAGAAAGAATCGAACCTTGTTTGAAAACGGTCGTCTTGATTCTGGCGGATATGGTGTCGTTTGGAATGATGATTTGGATTTCGACGCGACAAGTATTTACGAAGATGGAATTGTTGTGGGTCAGGAAGAAATATCGATCAATCAGCAAATAGGAGTTTTGCTCGCAAAAACTCGAAATGAGATGGGTGTTACTCAAACGGAGTTAGCCAAATTGGCACACATGGACCAAGGGGATATTTCCAAAATTGAAAAAGGCTTAGGAAATCCTACGATTGCAAAAATTAGCAAGCTGTTCAAGGCGCTTGGAAAAGATGTTCGCTTGGATTTGCGGTAGAGAGTCTTAGATATATTCCACGGGAAGAACCACGAGATTATCTCTTAGATATAGCATCTTATCATAAAGGCAGACGATGGCTCCCATGCCTCTTTTTTGGTCGGGTATCTTGTCCAAAACATCAAAATTGGACGCCATCTCGGCTTTAGGAGAAGAACTCAGCTTTATTTCAACAGGGTAAAGAATTCCATTTTCCGAAAGGATAAGGTCGATTTCGCCTTCGGTGGTTTCATAGGCCCCGTTTGTCTTTTTCTTCTTTTTGTCCTTTCCATTGTAATAGTAGACACTGAAATCGTAATCCAATCCTTCGTTGGAATACGATTTTAGGATTTCGTTAACAACAAATGTTTCAAACATAGCCCCGGCCATGGCTCCATTTTCTAGAGTCTCCGGAGTGAGCCATCGCGTTAAATAGCAGCATAGCCCTGTATCTCTAAAATAAATTTTTGGAGATTTAATCGCGCGGTTTAGGGCGCTGGAAGTATAGGGCTTTAATAAATAAACGATTCCGCTCTTTTCTAAAATGGAAATCCATTCCGTGATGGTAACGGCACTGACGCCAATCTCCGATGCAATATTAGAACAATTTAATATCTGACCCGTTCTTGCGGCGATCGCGGTCATGAATTTAACAAAGGTAAGATAATTTTTGGCCTTTATCAGTTGATTCACATCCCGTTCTAAGTAGGTTTTTACATAGGATTGATAAAAATCCACCCATTCTTTTTCAGGGTTTGAATATAATTCGGGATAGGATCCGCGGTGAATAATCGACCAAATATTGTCGTGTTTTGCTAATTGTTTTTCCCGCTCGTTTAGATAGCTTTCAGAAGGCAAAAAATGGCGATTGAATGGAATACCGTCGACTTCTCTTAGAGAAAGTCCGTCTAATTCAAGAATTGAGATACGGCCGGATAGAGATTCGCTGACGGATTCCATTAGTTGAAGTTTTTGAGACCCGGTCAAAAAGTAATTAGCGGTATCGTCCGTCTTATCTAGAACGATTTTCAAAGAGTTAAAAATGGAAGGGCATTTTTGAACTTCGTCAATCAAAAGGGGGCAGGGGTTGCTCTTCAAAAACAAGCGGGGATCTTCTGTTGCTTGCGCAAGAAGAAGATCGTCGTCAAAGGTTACTTGATTGGCATTTTGGAATAGATGCTGTAATAAAGTAGATTTGCCAACTTGTCGAGGGCCCGTTAATAAAACGGCCTTGGAATTTTGCGCTCTTCGAGCCAAAACGGCTTCTAAATGCCTTTTAATGGTATACATAAGAACCTCCTTTGACTTTTTTAAAGTACAACTTTAGATTAGCCAATTATATGAGATTATTCTCCTGTTGGCCACTATTTAGGTGAATTTTTATGCAAGCGTGTAGATGGCTGATACGTTGGCTATGCCGACTGAATTAATCAGATGGCAATATCTTTGAATTGAACTTGCCAAAATGGCAAGATTGCCGCCAGCTCCTTGCCATGAGCCTTGCGCCGCTTTCTAACCGTTTTTTCAATCCACAATTTACTATTTTGGATTCACGAATAAAATTGATATATGAAAACCAGCAAATTAATCCCTGCTTTTGTTTCGACATTACCTTTAATGGCTACTTTGTGTAGCTGCTCCACTTTCTATTTGAAGAAGCCATCGGATACCAACCTTGATTTTTGGATTACGGAAAGAGTGGATCGTCAAGAATTTGAAGAAAAAGGCTGCACGTTGCTGCCAGGTTGGTTTGGAGCGGAAGAATACCTCGATCATCGATATGTTGCGGATACAAGTGGAGATATGGCTGTTGCACCCGCTGTTCACGTTACTTATTTGTCGTCTGGTTATCCCGATACCAAAGATAAGTGGGCGATCACTCATATCCATATCACGGATCCCGAGATTACGGTCTATGGGTTAACAATGAATTCCACTAATACAGAAATCGAGGAACGGATGGCCGATATGACGGATGAATTCCATTATTTTGAAGTGAATGATGTGCTGCACATCTCCTTTAACGTCGGAAAGTGCGTGTTTGACTTCAGTTCATCTGCGATTGATATCGGTGTTCCTACGACGAACAAAGAAGGAATCATTTATTAAAATCTTTATTATTGAATTGCTATTATAGTAGCAAAAAATTGAAATAATGATAAAAAAATGCTATTATAGTAGCAAATGGAAGAACAAGCATTACTTTTTAAAACTTATTACGAACAACAAATGGAAATCGCAAAACGTCTCGTTGCGATTCGAAAAAACAGGAAGATATCCCAAAAGCGTCTTTCCGTTCTTTCTGGTGTTCCGTATGCCACGATAAGGAAATTTGAAAATACGGGGGATATCTCTTTTGCTTCATTCATCAAAATTGCAATGAGCCTTCGACTCTACGAAGACTTAGATCGCTTATTTGAGGTTCGCAAAGAATATACGTCCATTGAGGAGGTTTTGCATGATCAAGAAGATTGACGTATTGGCAAATAAAACATTAGTCGGTACGTTGGCTTTAACCAAAGATCACCGAATCGCTTTTCAATATAGTGATGAATGGGTTCAAAACGGATTTTCTCTTAACCCATTTAAACTCCCGTTATCTAGACAATTGTTCGTGTCGTCCTCCCCTTATTTTAGAGGTCTCTTTGTGGTGTTTGCGGATTCCCTCCCTGACAGTTATGGTGAATTGCTGTTAGAACGTTTTTTGAGGCAAAAGAAGATTGATATACGTTCTCTGTCCCCCCTCGACCGATTGGCTTATGTAGGGTCATCCGGAATGGGCTTGCTTGAATATGTGCCTGATTTTAGTCAAGCCACCAAACCGGACATCATTGACTTCGATCTTATCCAAGAAGAATGCAATGCTTTATTGGATTCAAAAGAAGTGCAAGACATTGGAACGCTTTATTCATTGGGTGGATCCAGTGGCGGAGCTAGACCAAAATCCTTGATTCGTTATAAAGGTGAAGACTGGATTGTTAAATTTTCCTCCCGTTTTGATCCAAAAGACATCGCCGATCTTGAATTCCGATACATGTCCCTTGCCAAATCGTGCGGAATCCGTATTCCAGATATCGAATTAGTCACATCGAAAAAAGGCGGAAAGTATTTCCTAATTAAAAGGTTTGACCGTCATCAAAATGATAAAGTCCATATGATCAGCGTCGCCGCATTGTTGGAATGTGATTTTCGTGCCCCTGCATTGGATTATAACGACTTGATTAAACTGACCAGAATCTTAACCGAAGATGATGAAGAGGTCATGGAGATGTACCGAAGAATGGTTTTTAATGTTCTTATTGATAACCAAGACGATCATGCGAAGAATTTTTCGTTTTTGTTTGATGCCACAAATAAAGTGTACCGTTTGTCCCCCGCGTATGACATTACACCTGGGCGGACCTATTTTGGGGAACACACTACATCGGTTAATGGCAAAGGTAAGGGGATTACGGATCAAGACATGCTCCTAGTGGCACAAAACAATCGGTTAAATATGGATGAGGCGAAAACCATCATTCAAAAATGCAAAAAAGTATTAACGAATGCTGCAATTTTGGGCGGAATGCACGCTTAAACATTCGTCAAAATATGAATTTATAAGTGCTAACATTCTGATACTTAAAGAAAGATTTTTACCCCTAACTATCAACTTCTTGACACTTATAAATAAATGAAGCGTTTGTCAATGAAAACGGGGTCGCGGTGAATTTCCAGTGTCGTTTAGCGTTTCGCACTTTGACGCAGGACACGAATTGTAGAGAACAAGGACTACACTGCTCACTACACTGATGACTACACTGGTCCACTACACTGTTAACTAAACTAATTCTTTGATTTTAAGGCTCTAAAAACCTTAAAAGATAAAAATATTCGATGGCAAGGCGCTTTTGGTACTACACTGCTCACTACACTGGTCCACTACACTTTTAGGTCATAACCTCTAATGGGAGGCGATGGACAAGCGTTCCTTTATCCGTCTTTCCCCGTGCCTGTTAAAATAGAAGTGGAGGTTTTATTCATGGAATCTTTAAAACTAAAAGAGAATCTATATTACGTTGGCTGCATCGACCATGGTCTCAAGGTATTTGACAGCGTCATGCCGCTTACTTATGGCACCTCATATAACTCTTATTTACTAAAAACAACGGAAGGGGTTGTTCTATTTGAAGGCAGCAAAGCGGGCTTTGCCGATGAATATATCGAACACATCTCTTCGCTAACGTCATTAAGCGACATCAAATATTTGATGGTCGCGCATACCGAGCCCGACCATAGCGGGGCGATCGAAACTCTTCTACAAAAGAACCCGGACATCACGGTTATTGCCTCCCCTGCTGGAATCAATAATTTGAAGAATATCCTTCGTTTCCCGTTCAAGAGCTTGGTGATGGCTCCGGGAAAAGAATTAAAGGTTGGGCAATATACCCTCCGCTTTATTTCGGGTTTATTTCTCCATTGGCCGGATGTTTTATTCACCTATATCGTCGAAGAAAAAGCCTTGGTCAGCTGTGATGCCTTCGGAACCCATTATGCCTTTGATGAAATCCTTTATTCCAAGGTCAAGGATTATAAGGAATACCGGGAATCCTTTGACTACTATTTTGAATGCATCATGGCCCCGTTTGCTTCTTTTGCCCTTCAAGCCGTGACGAAAGTTCGTGCCTTGCCATTAGACCTCATCCTTACTGGGCATGGTCCCGTCGTTGATAAAGACACGGATAAAGCGATCGACGCCTTTGAAGAGGAAGCCAAGAAATGGCTCCCCGTATCCGATGCCAATCACATCACTTTGGTCTATACCTCTTGCTATGGATATACCGCGGAAATGGCGGAGCATTTGAAGGCCCAATTGGAAAAAAGAGGCAAGAGCGTATCGTTCTTCGCGATTGACGCGTTGAATTACGCTTCCTCCAAAGCGAATATTTTAGAAGCGATTCGCACCTCGGGTTTGGTTGTATTTGGCACCCCAACGATTGCAGGGGACGCGATCTCCATGTTCTATGATTTGCTTTTGAGCAGGCCCACCCCCTTCTTCACGAATAAGGGATTCGCCGCGTTTGGCGATTATGGTTGGAGTGGAGAAGGCCCCAAAAACATCACGGACTTCGCTTTGACTCGAAAAATGAAAACCCTCCCTCCTTTCAAGTGGTGCTTCAAAGTGAACGAGGAAGGAAAAGCCGCTTTGGATGCGTGGCTAACCGAAATCGGCCAATAAAGATATATTTAGGAAATGAAAGGCTGCAGGGGGTCCTGCAGCCTTTTTGTAGATAGGTCTTTAATCGGCTTTGAATTCGATTTCTAAAATTTTGGCTTCTAGGGGGGATACCGTCACCTCAAAATCGAATTTATCCGAGGTGAGGTAATCTTCGGATAAAGAATAATGGATTTCGCTTAATTCACGTAAGGTGGTGGCTTCCTCTTCGCTTAGGGTTTTGACGGCCCCCATCTCCAACCACCGATCATAGCTAGATCCCGAATTCTTGCCGAGGGTAGAGATTTTCATGCGATAAGCCGAGCCGTTAAATCCGCTTAAGGACATCTTGTAGGTCACATTGGTGGATTTGGGGAAGCAGTTATAACGGTTGAGGTTCGATATTTCAAAATATTCCCTATCGGCGAACAAATCGGAATAATGGTTGTAGTTATTTAATAGGAGAACAATTTTGCTCGAAGAGGCGGAAAGCAGATACGTATCCGATTGTTTTTGGATTTCGTTGCCCATTCGCGATAAGAATACATAGGCGTTATAGGAACTCTTTTTTACAAAGTTGTAGGTGAATAAGCCATTCATTCCTTGATAGGGGTTGGGGTTATAGGCGTTTAGCAAAGAACGGTCAAAGAGGGAAGCAAAGGAATAAGAAGATAAATCCTGGCGGTTCTCCATGTAGTTTTGAATTAAGAAGCTCGACGCGTAAAGGGTGTCGTTTAACAAGCTATTCGTATCCGTGAAGCCAATGCCTTGGAAATACATCTTGTTTTCGAAGAAGCCGTGGTTATTTTTAAGCATCTCAATGAAACGCTTCATCGCGTGGCGGTCTTTGGACAATAAAGTGTCATCCGAAAAGTCGTACTGGTAACGAACGGGGATGAAGTCCACTTCCATTTCTTTATTATTTAACGCGCGCAGGAAGGAAAAATAATCTTTCTTTTCTTCCATATCTTGCCGGTAAAAGACGGGGCTTCCAATTTTCCATGCGGGGGCTCTTTTGCGCGCTTCGCTTAGCAAAGCGCAATAGAAGGAGAAGGAGGAGGGAGAAGCGGGGTTTGTGTACGTTTGCTTATCGCGGTAGAAAGAGAAAGAAACCATCGTATCGTCAAGAAGCGACCCGTACTTTAAATTTAAGTAATCAATGATTTGGGTCGATAAGGCGTAGAAGTCGGAGGAGGACAAGAGGTTTTCGTTATATTCAAAAATCAAATAGGGCAACGCGTGGAAAGAAAAGATTTTTCGGACAATGCGGTCCAGGTGAACGTAATTGACCACCCACTGGTTGCCCTCATTTTGCTGCAACAAAAGGGATTTATGGCAGAGAAGATGACGAATCATTACGTATTCGAATCCCATGTCGCGAGAAACCTGTTCCAAGGCCAAAAGGACTTCTTCGCTTTCTAAATCCGCTGCGGCAGATACTTCGATGATCGAACGGCAGGGAGCCAAGGTCGTGCGTTTGGCTTTCAAATCCAAGGGCAATAGGATTTCCGTGGCTCTCGTCTCGCTTTTTTTATGGGCGTTCGGTGAACCGTACTGCTCATAACGGGACAAGATTTTGTCTAAAGCTTGCTTTCGGAAGAGTTTGTTATCGATCAAGACGTTCTCGCTGGTGGACTTTTGATGCTTGTTCCGATATTCGTTTGGCGTCATTCCGTGGATTTTCTTGAACGCGCGGATGTAACTACGGACTTCTTCAAACCCATGTTCGTCGGAGATTTCCTGGATGGTCTTATTTCCCTGCAACAAGTCATTGAGAGAATAATTCACGCGGAGGTTATCGTAGACGTTGATGAAGCTTTCCCCAAAAGAAGAAGTGTACAAACGGGATAAATAGGAAACGGAATAATTGAATTTTTTGCTTAAGAAAGACAAAGTGATTTTATCTTTATAATGCTCATTGACGTAGGTGTTGATGCGGTTGATCGCATCTAACGACTCTCCCATCAACGCATTTTTGTCTTCTGAGGTCATTTTGAAGTCGTTGACGAGTTGAGCGAAGAAGGAATAGGCGATGGCGCGGTTCGTGTAGATGGAATTTACGTTCTCCATCGTGTTGTAAGCGATGATCGAATAAACCAGGTATCGAATCGTGTTATAACGGGGGTTATTTTTTACTTCCATCGTGTTCAAGTTAAAGAAGATGCCATCCCCGTCATCTTCCATCGTAAACCCTTTGACATCAATTAAAACGGAGATGATGGTCGCCTCGTCTTTGCTAAGAATATGGTGGAATTGTCGAGGGTTAATGACCACCATGTCGTTGTTACTCGCATGGTAGCTTTTATTGCCGATATAGATATCGCATTCCCCTTCTAGGACCAAAAGAAGTTGAGCGATGGGGTGCATATGTCTAAAAATTGCATCAAATCGTACAATCGAAAAACTGATGGGTATTTTCTTTTCAAAATTAACAAGGGTAATCTCACTTTTCATGGGAAAATTGTATTGTAAACGCTTCCAGTATGCAATTTTTTGACATCGACTTTTTGAATAATTTAAGAAAGCCCTTTCTTCCTAAGACAAAAAAATGACACAAAAGGGTAAAGATAACGCGATAAGACTTGAAAAGAGCTTTGCTAGAATGTCATCGTGAGGAACGATATGAAAGAACCAATATTCAAAGCTACGCACATCGTGAAGCAATTTGGACCGACCATCGCACTCAATGACGTCGATATCGCCATCTATCCCGGCGAAATTCGCGGCTTCATTGGAGAGAACGGCTCGGGCAAATCCACGATGTCTGCCATCATGACGGGAATCTACGAAGCCACCAGTGGATACATGGAGTACCACGGCAAAGAATGGAAGCCCGCCTCCATGGTCGATGCGCTTGCCGGCGGCATCGGCATCATCGTCCAGGAAAACGGAACGATCGGAAACATCTCGGTCGCCGAAAACATCTACCTCGGCGAGCTCAGCAACTTCTCCGGCGAACATTTCTTCGAAGACAAGAAGGTGGAGAACTTCTCTCCGCTTTTTGACCTTTCGCTTCAAGAATTTGACGCCCTCGTTGCTTCTTATCACGAGCAGCTTTCCGGATTAAGCGACAAGGCATCCAAGAAAGCCGCCTTGCCCGCGATGCTAAAAGACCTCCAATCTAAATATGAGGTTTTAGCGCACGCCTACGAAGAAGAAATCAAGGCCAAAACGGAAGAAGAGGATGCGCGCTTTGCCAAAGTCGCCCAAGCCTCTTTCGATGCCTATACTTCTTCCTGCGAAAATATCCGCAAAAAGTACGAGGAAAACAAAGAAGGCCTCAATGCTAATTTGGTGGAACGCCGCAGAAATTACGAACTCTCCCAGGCTACCAAAGCCTATGAGAAGAAGCGCAAACGCGATGACGATGAATCCTACATGCACCGTCAATGGATCAAAACGGATGCGACGTATTTGAAGAACCACTATCTCAATGCGAGAAATTCCCTCAAAGACACCGTTGCCCTTTCCTTCCTTAAGAAAATGCGCAAAGGCTTCTTGAATGTGTTCTTCGGCCTCTTCGTGAATGGCAAGAAACTCAAGAAATATTCTGGACGTGCCCTCCGCAAGATCGGCGTCACCCATATTCAACCGGGCGCCCCGACCTTCGCCTATGACATGCAGGACCGCAAACTCATCGAGATTGCCAAATGCTTGAACAAAGACCCGGAAATCTTCATCGTCGACGAAACGACGACCGCGTTAAGCGAAATCGGCCGTAACCTCTTATATAAGAAGATGAACGAGCTCAAGGACGCGGGAAAATCCGTCCTCTTCATCTCCCACGACTTGGATGAGCTCATGGAGAAGTGCGATACCTTGACCGTTCTTCGCGACGGGAACATCGTCGCCAACCTCTCCAAGGAAAAGAACGAATTTGATCCCGACGCGATCAAGAAATTCATGATCGGCCGTGAGCTCAAAGGCGATTACTACCGTAGCGATTATGACGGCAGCCACACCGATCAAGTCGTCCTCTCGATGGTCGACGGTATCCGCGGCAACAAACTCCGCCACGTCGATCTCCAACTCCACAAAGGCGAAATCCTTGGTATCGGCGGCCTCTCCGACTGCGGCATGCACGACCTCGGCAAAGCCCTCTTCGGTGCCATTAAACTCGAAGGTGGTTACGTCTATAGCGGAGAAAACCTCAAAAAAGAGATCAATAGCGAAGTCATCGCGATGAAGAACCGCATCGGTTACCTCTCCAAGAACCGCGACGTCGAAGCCCTTGCCACCAAAGCGAGTATCTTCGATAACATCGCGATCGCTTCTATCAACAACGTGGCCAAATTGAACTTCTTCATGTTCAAGTCTCCGGAAAAGAAATTGGTCCATAAGCAAATCCGCGACTTGCAGATTAAATGCAACGACTCCCAACAACTCGTCAACACCCTCTCGGGCGGCAACAAGCAGAAGGTGTCGTTCGCGAAATGGATTGCTAACGATTCTGAAATCCTGATTCTCGACTGCCCGACTCGTGGCGTTGACATCGGGGTCAAGCAATTCATCTACCAATTGCTCTACAAGATGAAGAAGGAAGGGAAATCCATCATCATGATTTCCGAAGAGCTTCCCGAACTCATCGGTATGTCCGACCGCATCGTCATCATGAAAGACGGAAAAATCGAACACGAATTCCAACGTAGCCCTGAGCTATCGCAGGAAGAAATCATCAAATACATGATCTAAGGAAAGGAGGAATCAATATGGATAACATCATTCAAAACGAAGTCATCTACGAAGCCCATGCACCCAAGGGCCTCCGTTTCTCCCCAGCGATCGTGGAAGAAGCGAAGCGTTGTGCCGTTCTCACTTACGAAGAACGCAAAGCCCAAAAGGAAGAAATTGCTTCGTCCATTCAATCCTTGAAGGACGAATTCAAATCCCTTCGGGGCGAGCTCCGCGTGAGCGTCAAAGAAGCCATCAAGCAAATCAACCTCGATTATGCCAATGAATGCGCCAAAATCGACGCGGAATACCAAAAGACCTACAACGAATTGACTTCGACTTATCAAGGCTTGGCCACCAGAACCAAAGCCGATGACGTCGAATACAAAAACTCGGTCAAAGGCATTCAAATCGTTGCCAAGCGTTCGAAGATCAAAGAAGCGAATGCTCGCGACCTTCGCATCAAAGACGAACAAGTGTTGCTTGAATATCTCTACAACGACTTCTTCGCCCTTTATCACGCGATGCGTGGAACCACCCATGCTCCTTTGCTTGGGGCTAAACGAGGATTAGACGTATTCTGCTCCACCTTCTCGTTCAAGAAATTCATCTCGAACAAGACGATGTGGATCAATTTGATCCCGTTCATGATGCTTGTTTGCCTTATCGCCGCCTTCTATATCGCCAAAGCGATCACTGGATACGGCGGAGATATGACCAACGTCATCAATAACGGCGTCTTCATCGCTATCGTTGCTACCGGCGCCGTCTTCATCTATTCCAGCGGATCCTTCGATATGTCGCTTGGTCCGGCGTCCCTCATGTGCGCCACCTGCGCGGGCATCCTCTGGAATTCGACGCATAACATCTTCCTCTCGTTCTTCGTCGCCATTCTCCTTGGCGCGGGCTTAGGCATTGTCAACGCCGTCTTGGCGAACATGCTAAATCTCCCCGTCATGGTTATGACCTTGACGATGATGAACATCCTCAACGCCATCCACGCGGTTATGCTCCAATCCCAGGGCAACCAACTCTTCATCGACCCGGGAATGGTCGGGGAAGGCAAAATCGGAAACGTCGCGACGGCTACGGTCGTCTACGCCGGATTCCTTGTATGCTTCTTCCTTCTTCTTTGGGCCATCTTCAACTACACGAAGATTGGCCGCCGCAACAAATTCATCGGTTCCAACGAAACGGCTGCCAAATATAACGGCATTTCGCTCATGAAAAGCGGCATCATCTCCTTCGCCATTTCTGGCGTTGGGCTTGGTATCTGCGGCTTCCTCTTCGCGATGAGCAAATCGGGAAGCTCCTATTCGACCGGTACGATCCTCGATACGATCGGCTTAAACGTCGTCATCGCCATCGTCTTTGGCGGCATGACTACCAGCGGAGGACCGCGTTCCCACGTTTCCTGCGCTGTCATCGGGGCATTCTTCTGCATCTTCTTGGATGAACTATTCCGCGCTATCGGCATCGCCGATTACCGCTATTTGGCCAAGGGCATCATCTTCTTGGTGGTTAGCTTCGCCAATATGTACAACAGCAGAACCAAGATGCTGGCACGCTAAGGAGGCAATGGAAATATGAAAACCTATACGCAACCGGCCACCTATAGCCGCAACCCCATCACGACTTCGCGCCCCCTTCGCAAATTCGGACGCAATCTCTTCTATTCCATCGCTTTGCCCATCATCTTCATGCTCATCGCGATGATCCTTGCCTATTCGGCAGGGGAAACCCTCTTCGTCAAATTCGGCGATGCGGCTGCTACGACCAAAAACATCATGATCTTCATCAAGTCCGTGACCTTGACGATCGTTGCCGCTCTTGCCTTGAACTCCAACCTCAACTCGGGTCGTATGGACTTCTCCCTTGGCGCGACCGGCATCCTCGCCGCTCTTCTTGCCTCAGAAGTACTCCATGGCGACGTCTCGACGATTCAAAACATTGTCTTCTTCCTCCTCCTTACGATGCTATTTGGCATGATCCTCGGATTCTTGAACTCCTTGATCTTCATCTTCTTGAAGCTCCCTCCGATTGTTATGTCCCTTGGCATGTGCTTGGTGTTTGAGGGAATTGCCAAGGTCATCGTCGGTGGCAACTCCACCCGTCAGTTGACCGACTCCGAAATTACCGGAAACTTCTTCATTGAACCGATTGTCATCCTTCCGATTCTTGCGATTGTTGTCATCATCATGTCGCTCGCCTTCTGCTATTCCAAATACGGATATAACAAGAACGCGCTCGTCTATGATCAAAAGATCTCGGTCGATACGGGTATCAATGAAGTGACCAACTGCATTGCTTGCTTCATCCTCGCCGGTGCCCTCATCGGCTTGTACCAAGTCATGGATACCTGCTCGCTCTCTAGCGTCCAGGTCAAAGTGGACCTCGGGTCTTCCACGACCGTATTCAAAAACTTCTTGCCGATCTTCATTGGCGGCATCCTCGCCAAATATTCGAACCAAATCGTCGGTTTGCTCCTCGCCGTTATCTCGACGACCTTGCTCACCACGGGTATGGACGCGGCCACCTCGATCGGTTTCACCACCGACGTGCAATCCCTCATCACCGGATTCTCCGTCTTCGCGGTCTTGGTCTACATGGTCGATAAGCAACGCTTCCTCGAATGGGTCAAGAAAGTGCGTTACGTCTGCACGCAAAAGCGTCTCGGATACAAAGAAATGGGAGGAGAAGCGAAATGAAAAAGAACAAATTGATGATCGTTGGCTTAGCTTGCCTTGGTGCCACCTGTGCCTCGGCTTGCTCCCCGTTCCTCTTCATTAAGCAAAACGAAACGGTGGTTCCTTTCGCGGGAACGACCAACACGCTCTTCTTCGCTCTTTATAACTACTATGGCATCAAAGACCAGCACTTCACGAACAAGTGGCTCGGCATGAACGATGCCTTGGCCGATCACGGCATCACCGTGACGGGATATGAAGCGGAAAAAGACGCGAAGAAATTCAAAATCAGCTACGACCGCGCGAATTCGGATTTGCCCAAAGACGCCAAAGTCTACATGGTCAATAACCAAACTTGGGATACGGGCTTGCAGTACAACAAGCCGCTCGCCAACCAAAAGCCGATGGCGGTCATCTCGACCTGCAACGGCGTGGAATTTGCCGCTAACGCAATCAAAGCCAGCGGTCTTGGCACCCAAAACGCGACCATGGGTGGGTTCTGCACGAACTATTACAATGCGTTCAAAGCCGGATCCCTCTCCTACTTGGTGACCAAATACACCGCCCACGTGGCCCCAATCTTCGCGGCCTGCGTCGACGCGGTGGATAACGGCAAGGCCATGAAAAACGCGGATGGGACCGCCTTGTCCTTAAGCGTCGTCAACTGGGCCATCAAATCGGTGGAAGAATATGAAACCATGTCGGCCGTCGACCAATATGAACTCAACGACACCGTCCATCCGACCATCATGAAGACGAATTTGGATCGCTTCTTCGACAAAACTAGCGACAGCTACGGAGCCCAAAAACTCATCGATTGGCTCGCCGCAAGCAATTACGAAGCCATCAAAACCCTTTATGAAAGCAATGAAGGCGTCCAAGATGTCAAACGTACCGGACGTCGCTTAAAAGCCGGATTGCTTGTTCCTAGCTCCGTCAACGACACCGTCCAAGCCTACATGGATTACATGATGGGCTATCTCGCCGATGTCTATAACGTCGAGGTCAAAACCGAATCGATCACGTCTTCGAATACCCAGTCGATTGGCTGCAAAGCCCTCGTGGATAGCAACGTCGACTTCATCATCTCCCTTCAAGATGATACGGACCGTAACGCCGCCATCAAAATCGCAGACGAAAACAATGTCTTCTTCGGAATTGCTGGTACCTGCCAGAATCCGACGGACTACGCTGCGACCAAAGATTACGCGCACTATGTTGGCTCCGTTGGCACTTCGATTGAAGAAGAACGCCGCGCGGCCAAAGAGATGACCGAATATTATCTCCAAAAGATGATCGAACGTAACGCGGCACAAGGAGGCAAGTGATATGGCGAGAATGGACATTGATTTCTACGCCAAGCACCTCGGCCGCCGCGTGGAAATCTCCTTGGTTCTCCCGTCTGCAAACTTGCACGAAGCGCTCAATAACCACGATAAGGAATACTACCAGCATCGCACGGAACATTTCCCTCTCATCATTGGCCTTTGCGGCTTCGGAGACAATCGTAAAGCCTGGATCAACAACACGACGATCGAATCGCTTTGCGAAAAGAATCACTTCGCCGCCTGCTTCGTTAACGGCGAGAACAAGTGGTACTTAAACCTTGGTCCCATCGATAACCATTACGACTTCCTCGAAGAAGACCTACTGGATTACCTCTATGGGAATTTCAAGAACCTCTCCCCCGAAGCCCCATTATTCGTGATTGGGGTTTCGATGGGCGGATACGGCGCTTTGTACCATTACCTCACCAACGTCGATAAATACGCCGGATGCGTGGCTCTATCGCCTGCAACAAAGCCGGACTTCATCGACGAAAGCAAGTTCGGAACCTTGCAAAGCCATTTCCTGAAGCAAAAGGAGAAGGACCTGCACGTGTTCTTGAGCATTGGAGAAAAAGACTTCATCATCGGCCCCAGCCGTGAATTCAATACCTTCTTAAAGGAAAATCACGTGGGTGTCGAATATCGGTTTGTCCCGGAAGCCGATCACAGTTGGACGTTCTGGGAAAAGGAGATCATCGTCGCCTTCGATACGATGAAAAAATGGGTTTCTTTAGGTGAAAACGCCTAAATAAATAAAAGGAGATTGTTATGAAAAACAACAGCAAAATCATCATGGTCCTCGCCTCGGCTGCTCTTCTTGCGAGCTGCGGCGGCGGAAAATCTGCGGCCGAAATCATCAACGGCTTCAGCAAAGAATTGACCGGCACCGTTCAATTCACCTACACGGCCAAATACGACGTCACGGTCGACAACAAAGCTCTTTCCAACTTTGAGCACAGCATCGACGACGTTGCCACCGGCGAATACGATTTAACCGCTGGCAACCTCTACCTCCACGTTGTCCGCAACGGCAAGGATAAGGGTGTCGCAAGCAAAGCCGAAGCTTTGGTTTACAAGGCCGAATCCGACTATTTCTATCTCACCAACGTCATGGAAAATCCGACCAAGCTTGCTTCTGAAGAAGCCGCTCGTGCCAAAATCGACGAATTCTTGGTCAAGATTTCCCACAACAACGCGGGTGATATCTCTACCTCCACCGCTCTTTATGATGGCGCAAATAGCTATTTCCACCGCGAATTCGGACTTTCCACCGGCAACATCGCCGCGGACGAATTCTTAGACGCGGAACCCACCGCCAAAGTGGAAGGCACCGGTGTTCAATTCGATGCGACCTCTTCCTATGTTGGCTATAACACCGACGGCGGCGTTTCCGATTTCCCGGGCGCTGAAGGCAAGAAGGCTGGCGTCTACACCGTTCAAACCAACGCTTCTGGCTACGTCACTTCCTACACCGAAGCGATTCATGCTCAACTCGCGATGCCGATCATGAACCCGGCCCCCGTGGTCTCGATCGAAGGCACCCGCGCTTACAGCGCCACCTATGGCCAAGCCATCGAAAAGAAATCCACCATCGATCATCAATTGACCAAAGGCACTGTCTCGATCCCGAGCCCGGACAATGCCATCGTCGAAGTCTTCACCACCCCGACTGTCGGTGGCGAAAAGACCGCCGTTGCCAATGGTGCGGAAGTTGTCGTTGGACAATATCTTGCCATCAAAGTGACTCCGGCTGGTTCCAATAAAATTGTCCGTGTCACCCTCGGCACAGCCTCTCTCGAAAAGCCTTCCGATGACGGATTCTTCTATTTCGAAATCCAAGAAGGCGTCAACAAAGTCGGCGTCAACATCCAAGGCTCTGACAAGAACCCGGAGGTTAAGGTTGGCACCTACACCTTGCCGGAAGGCACTGGGTGCGAGTTCGATGTCAAAACCTGTGCTGCTGGAGATTGGGGCAACATGGTTAAAGCAGATCCCAACAATTTGACTGTCGGCAAGATTCTCGCCGTAAAAGTCACTGCTCCTGAAGGAAAGACTGTTGCCGCTGTTAAGTGCAATGGCCAGACCGCTGTTCCCAACGGACAGCCGATGATGGGTTTCTGGTGCTTCTCGATTGTGGAAGGCGTCAACGCCATTACGGTTGAGTTCGCCGCCTAATTCGATTTATTGACTACATTTGGGGGCGGGCTTCGGCCTGCCCCCGTTTCCAAGATATTGAAAAGAAAGGAGGGACGTCTATGCCTAAATTCGTAGATTTGACCAAAAAACCATACGAATTAAATCCAGCTCAAATTACCTGGGTCGAGAACACCATCGCCTCCATGGATCTCGAAACGAAATTCAAACAACTCTTCATTGACTTAACCGCTTCCAAAAAGGAAGAGGATTTAAAAGAAAACATGGAGAAGCGCGCGCCGGGAGGCGTCCGATATAACCCCGGTTCGGCCAAAGACATCTATGACCATAACCGCAACGTGCAGAAGTACTCTTCAATCCCCTGCTTTGTGGCGGCCAATTGCGAATCCGGTGGCAATGGAGCCTTCAACGGAGGAACTTTGGTGGGTTGCGAAACCAAAATTGCCGCGACCAATGACTTGCATCTAGCCTATGAGCTTGGTGAAGTCTCCGCCAAAGAGGCGAAGATGGTCGGCGTCAATACGATTTTCGCCCCGATCGTGGATATCCATCACGATTTCCATAACCCCGTGATTTCTAACCGCACGTTTGGCAACGATCCTGAAAAAGTGAAAGCGATGTCTCTTGAATTCCTGCGTGGCATCCATTCGCAGGGCTTGCTTGCCGCGGCGAAGCATTTCCCGGGAGACGGGTATGATGAACGGGACCAGCATTTAGCCCCCGTGACCAACCCCTTATCCCAAGAAGAATGGGACAAGAGCTTTGGCATGGTCTATTCCTCGTTGATCCAAGAAGGATTAGACATGGTGATGGTCGGACATATTTCCTTGCCTTCTTATGCAGGAAAGGATGCCAATCACCCCGAACTCGCCTACCGTCCTGCCACGATTTGCCCAGAACTCATCAACGGCTTATTAAAAGAAAAGCTTGGTTTCAATGGCCTCGCCGTGACGGATGCGACCCATATGGTCGGATTCACCTGCGCGGGCAAAAGAAAAGACTTGCTGCCCTTAGCCATTGCCAGCGGAATGGACATGATTCTCTTCTATAACGATTACGAAGAAGACTTGGCTTTTGTCGCCGAAGGCTACGAAAAAGGAGTCTTTGACGAAGCCCGCTTAAACGATGCGCTTCGCCGTATCCTCGGCCTAAAGGCCAAACTCGGATACGCTTCCTTCGATTTGGAGAAGGATTTCCCCTCTTTTAACGAAGAGAAAATCAAAGAGGTTTTGAAGCAAGATTCCGTTTACACCAAAGAGGTCGCGGAAAAAGGCATTACGTTAGTGAAAGACGAAGACCATCTCTTCCCCTTAACGCCGGAAAAATATCACCGCATCCTTCTGGTAGGCCAAGAAGATGAAAATCCCTTCGCCTTCATGATGCCAAAACGGGGTTTGACCCTTGCTGAGCAAGTGAAGGAAAAGCTAGAAAAAGAAGGGTTTGAAGTCACGATCTTCGAATCCTTGATGGACAAGGCCAAGAAATTGCCCCCGATGGAAGCCTTCCGTTTGGTGGGGAATGTCTATAACAACAAGACCCCAATCCATGATTTGACCGATCATTATGATCTCGTCATCCAGTTAGCCCATTTCGACTCCCATAACACGGTGCAGCGCATTTCTTGGAAATTATCCAAAGGGACCGCGGATGTGCCCTGGTATGTGTTCGAATTGCCCGTCCTCTTCGTTTCTTTTTGTTCCCCGTTCCATCTATTCGATGTCCCGCAGATGAAAAATTACATCAACGCTTACGACAAGAATGTTGTGACGGTGGACGTCCTCATCGATAAACTATTAGGCAGGGGAAAGTTTGAAGGTATTTCTCCCGTCGACGCGTTCTGCGGAACGCCCAACACCACTTTCTAAAAAGGAGGCAAAAACATGAAATTGCCATTTGAAATCGATTTAAAAGACAAAGTCGTCGTCGTAACCGGCGCCGGCGGAGTCATCTGCTCTAGCCTTGCGGAAGCGATTGCCCAATGCGGTGCCAAAGTCGCCCTTCTTGACCTCAATCAAGAAGCTGCTGATCGCGCCGCTGCCAAAATCGTGGCGGAAGGATTCGTCGCCAAAGGATATGCTGCTAATGTTTTGAACAAGGAAGCGCTAGAAGAAGCCCATCAAAAGGTTTTAGCGGACTTCGGACCTTGCGATATCCTCGTTAACGGCGCCGGCGGAAACAACCCCCGCGCGACCACGGATAATGAATTCGCCGAACTCGACGATGCCCAAAAAGAGATGAAGACCTTCTTCGATTTGGACGAGAAAGGCGTAGAATTCGTCTTCAATTTGAATTTCATCGGAACCCTCCTCCCCTCCCAAGTCTTTGCCAAAGACATGGTGGGAAGAAAAGGCTGCTCCATCCTTAATATCGCCAGCATGAACGCCTATACGCCGCTCACCAAAATCCCGGCCTATAGCGGAGCCAAATCCGCGGTGAAGAATTTCACCCAGTGGCTTGCCGTTCATTTCTCCCATCTTGGCATCCGCGTCAACGCGATTGCCCCGGGATTCTTCTCCACGACCCAAAACGCCAAATTGCTTTGGAACGAAGATGGCACCCCGACGGCCCGCACCCACAAAATCTTGAACGCGACTCCGATGGGACGGTTTGGCGAAGTGGAAGAACTCGTCGGCGCGACCCTCTTCCTTCTTAGCCCGGAAGCCGCGAGCTTCATCACGGGCATCTGTGTCCCCATCGACGGCGGATTCTCGTCCTATAGTGGAGTGTGATGATGCTTTCTGGAACTCGCTCCCACGATTTCCTCCTTTGCATCGATTCGGACGGGACGATCATGGACACGATGACCGTGAAGCATCTTCGCTCCTTCGGCCCGTGCCTCTTCGACGCCTTCCCTCTTCCCCCTCATCGCGAAGAAATTCTAAGCGAATGGAATCGGTTGAACCTCTATTCTTTGACCAGGGGCATCAACCGCTTCCAGGGCTTAAAGGCTATTTTGCTCTTTGTGAAAGAACATTATGGTTATGCCCCCGATGGACTAGAAGATTTTGAGGATTTCGTCGATCGTTCTTCGGCCTTAAGTAACGATGCTTTGAAGGAATGGATGGCCAAATCCAGCCACCCCGCTTGCCTAGAAATGGCCCTGAAGTGGTCGAACTTGGTCAATGCCTCGATTGCCTCTTTGCCCCCTGCCCAAGAATTTGAAGGTGTGAAGGAAACCTTGAAAATCCTGAGTCTATTCGCGGATTTATTAGGCGTTTCCAGTGCAAACAAGGGCGCCGTCTATGAGGAATGGACCTCGCGTGGCCTTATGCCCTATTTCCTTGATTGCGCTTGTCAAGACAAGGGCTCGAAGAAAGACATCATCGCTCAAGGATTGGCCTTAGGCTATTCTCCAGACCACGTGGTGATGTTAGGCGATGCCCTCGGCGACTTAAAAGCCGCAGAAGCCAACCACGTGCATTTCTATCCGATCATCCCCACGAAGGAAGCGGAAAGTTGGGAGAGACTGCAAAAAGAAGTGGCCCCTCTCATCGAAAAAGGGCAATACCATGATGAAGTGGAAGCCCGATACATCCATGAATTCCATGACTTTTTAGAAAATGGAGGAAAATAAAATGAAATTGCTTGAACCCTTGACGGTGAAAAACGTTACGTTTAAAAACCGCATCATGTTCCCGCCCCTAACGACGGGGTACGAAGAAAAGGACGGCTCGATTGGCGAGCAATCCCTTTCGTTCTATACTCGTTTGGCCAAAGGCGGCACCGCCTATATCGTTTTAGGCGACGTCGTCCCCATCCCAACCTTCTCCCCGACCCCAAAACTATTCATGGACGCCCAAATCCCGGGATTCAAAGCCCTCGCGGATTCGCTCCACGCTTACGGGGCCAAAGTCGGCCTTCAAATCTTCCATCCGGAATACGACGCAGATGGGCTTTCGAAGCTTTTCGCGGCTGGCAAGATGCAAGAAGGCCGCGAAAAACTCCATCACGACATGCTTTATTTCTCCAACGAAGTGACAAACGAGCAACTCCAAGTGATTCTTGGTCGTTTCCAAGCCTGCGTGAAGAGAATGGTGGCGGCTGGAATTGATGTGGTGGAAATCCACGGCGACCGTTTGGTGGGTTCGCTTTGCTCGCCGATCATCAATCACCGCAACGACGAATTCGGCGGATCGTTTGAAAACCGTGTTCGTTTCGCCTTGATGGTCGTGAAAGCCATCAAAGAAGTCTCGGGCGATATGCTGATCGAATACAAGCTTCCCATCATCACCAAACAGCCGGATGGCTCGATGCTAGGAAAAGGCGGATTGCCGTTAGAAGAAGCGGTGGAACTCGCCAAATTGCTTGAAGCCAATGGCGTGGATATGATTCATGTCGCCCAAGCTAACCACACGGGCAATATGAACGACACGATTCCGGCGATGGGAACCCGCCCCTATAACTTCATGCTAGAAGAATGCAAAGCGGTGAAGAAAGCCGTTTCGATCCCTGTTTCCCTCGTTGGTCGCATCGTGAGCCCGATGGTCGGAGAAGCTTTGGTGGAACAAGGCGTCTGTGACATGGTCTCCTATGGCCGTTCTCTCCTTGCGGATCCCGATTTTGTCAACAAACTTCAAGAAGGCAAACCGGGTGCCATTCGCGAATGCATCATGTGCAACAAAGGCTGCACCGATGCCATCACGAGCCGTCGCTTCCTTTCCTGCGTCTTGAACGCGGAAAACGGATTCGAGGCGACCCGTCATATCGAAAAGGCAGCAAAAGCCCACCGCGTCGCCGTGGTTGGGGCTGGGGTTGCTGGGCTCGAAGCCGCCCGTGTTTTGACCCTCCGTGGCCATCACGTGGAAGTCTTTGAAAAGAGCCTTTCCGTCGGCGGACAAATTAACATTGCTTCCGTTCCTCCCCGTAAAGAGGAAATGCGCCGCCTCCTCTCCTATTTTGAATATCAGATGAAGGAACTCGGCGTTCAAATTCATTTGAACTGCGAATTCACCAGACAAATGGCGAAAGATTTCGACGATGTCTTCGTCGCGATCGGCGCCCACAACGCGGATATCCATTTCCCGGGTTATGATTTACCGAACGTTCTCTCCGCTTGGGATGTCTTGGCCAATCGTGCGATTCCCTTTGGTAAAGTCATCGTCTGCGGTGGCGGACTCGTCGGCACCGAAACGGCGGAATATCTTGCCGAACGCGGTTATTCCGTTGAAATCGTGGAAATGCAGGAGAAAATCGCTAAGGAAGAAAGCTCGACGATTCTTCCGACGATCCTCAAATCCTTCGATGCCCACCATGTCCTCGTCCATACCCTTTCCAAAATCAAAGCGTTTGAAAAGGATGGCGTCCGCGTCGATACGTTGAACGCGGAAGGACAAGTGACGGGCGAAGCCAAATTCGAAGGCGATACCATCGTAACCGCGCTTACTTCGTTCAAGAATAAAATGGACTTTGAAGGCGTGGATGCCCACGTGGTTATGATCGGCGATTGCCTCGAAGGCAAGCCCTGCACGATTGAAAACGCGATCAAATCCGCCTATGATGCGGCGTGTTCATTGAATTAAGGAGGAATGCCCATGAAACTCACCTTCCGTTGGTATGGCGAAAAAGACAGCATCCCGTTGCAGTATATCCGCGAAATCCCGAACATGAGCGGGGTGGTCACCGCGGTATACGACGTCCCCGTTGGAGAAGTCTGGCCGAAAGAAGACCTCGCCAAACTCAAAAAGATTTCCGAATCTGCGGGATTAGAGATGGAAGTCATCGAATCGATTCCCGTCCACGAAGACATCAAACTCGGACGCCCGACCCGCGATCGTTATATCGAAAATTACATCGAAAACGTTCGTCGCGTCGCCGAAGTCGGAGTCAAAGTGGTCTGCTACAACTTCATGCCGGTCTTCGACTGGCTCCGCACGGATATGCACCATCAAAACGCGGATGGCTCGAATTCCCTTTCTTATTCCTATGAGGATTTTAAGAAAGTGGACCCCCATCATCTTCATCTTCCGGGATGGGATGAATCCTATAGCCAAGAAGAACTTCAAGGATTGCTCGAAGCCTATTCGACGTTGACCCATGAAGACCTCTTCCGAAATCTTGTTTATTTCCTTTCCAAAGTCATTCCCGTCTGCGATGAAGTCGGCGTGAAGATGGCCATCCATCCGGATGACCCACCCTGGGATGTGTTTGGATTGCCGCGTATCGTTTCCTGCGAAGAAGATTTGGACAAGATGTTCGCCGCGGTTCCTTCGACGAATAACGGCTTAACTCTTTGTACCGGTTCCTTTGGCGCGGGACGCCATAACGATTTGATCCATATGGCGGAAAAATACACGAAGCAAGGCCGCGTTCATTTCGTTCATTTACGTAACGTCAAATGGACGGACGACCACGATTCCTTCTGCGAAGTGGGCCATTGGAGCAAGGACGGCAGTCTCGATATGGCTGGCATCGTCGAAGCGTTGGTCCGCAACGGATTTGACGGATACGTTCGCCCCGACCATGGCCGTAACATCTTCGGCGAAGATGGAAAGCCGGGTTACGGACTCTTCGATCGTGCTTTGGGCTGCGCCTATATCAACGGCTTGTTCGAAGCAACCGAAAAGAAGCTGAAATAACTTCAAATACCCTACAATAGAGACCATCGTTGAGGTGGCCTCTTTTTTCTTGGTCTGAATTTCGTCATTTTTCTAAAAACGATAAAAAACATATGAAATTCAATGGTTTTTGAGAAAAAGTTTTCAAAACACCGAATGAAAACCTTTCAAAACACCGAATCAAAACCTTTCAAAACACCGAAAATGGAAGGTTTGGCGAGTCGATTTTCCTTTTCGTTTGCTTCCATTTTTTGAGCGCCCCTCTTCCCTTTAACGTTCTTTGCCCTATACTTGAGTTCATGAAACTCTTCCTTGCGAACAGCTCTGTGATTGGCATCATCGTCACGATCGCCCTTGTTGCCATCACGATTGCCGTATGCTTCTATATCCTTTCCTTGAAGGACAAAGAAAAGACGTCGGCAAAAGAAGAAGAGACGGGCGAATCCGAGCAAAAAGGCGAATAGCAGAATATCGAATTGAAAGAAGGCTTTCCGCGTTTGCTTGGAATGCCTATAATTTTTAGTACCTATGGCAAGCAAATCGAAACACAAAAACAACCATTCCCCCTCCATGTCTTATGCTTTGCATAAAATGACATTGTGGACCGCGGGTATTTTCCTATTCGAAGCCGTGGCTATCGCCGTGGTGGCTTTGTTTTATTTCTTCGATTTCCCCAAAGGCTTTCACGAAAAGGTGAAGCCGGAATATTGGATCTTTATTGCCGTCGGCATTTTCGTCATCGATTTCTTCGTGGTTTGGGTGACGGAAGTGAAACTGAGCCACATCCGCCGCAAGAGCGATTTGGATGCCTCTTCCATTATCGGTAGCGACGTTCAAGAAGCTTATAACTTCGGTCAAATTGGGTTGGTTGTCACGGACGAGAATGACCTTGTTCTTTGGACGAACAATTTATTCAAAGAACGTCAAATCGATTTATTGGATGCCAATATTTTGGAATGGCAGCCAAAACTTGCCGAACTTAAGAATGCGCCGGTAGACATGAGCGAAAAAATCGAAGCCAATGGCAGAGATTATTCTGTGAAGTATTTGCCAGAAGCGCGTTTATATATCTTCAAAGATTCTACCGATTATGAGCAGGTCAGCGAATATAACCGTCAACAGGCTACCTGCGTTGGCATCATAATGATTGATAACTATTCCGATGTTGCCGGCAAAATCGAAGACGATAGCAATGACTTGATCACCAAAGTTCGCGCGGCCATTTTTGATTATGCGAAAACGATGGGCGTTTTGGTTCGTCGCATCCGTAATGATTCTTATTTCGCCGTTTGCAATTTCACCTCTTTGGACCGCATGGAACAAGATGGTTTCACGGTTTTAAGTAACGTCAGAATGCTAGGGAAAGGTCAGCAGGTTATCCCTACCCTTTCGATTGGATTCGCCCATCGCTTTGATGACATCACCAAACTCTCCGAAATGGCCTCGAACGCGATTGATATCGCCAATTCGCGCGGCGGAGACCAGGCGGTTGTTAGCCATTATGGAGAAGAACTCAAGTATTATGGCGGCAAGACGGCCGCGGTGGAAAATACGGGCCGCGTCCAGTTCCGTTCTATCGCTAACTCCCTAATTGGGTTAGCAAAAGATGCGAGCAACATCTATATCTCTGGCCACAAAGACATGGACATGGATGCTTTGGGTGCTTGCTTGGGCGTTGCTGCAATCTGCGAGCATTACAAGAAACCCTATAAAATCATTTTCGATCCTCGCATCACCGAAAAGAAAACACGCCTTGCCTTCCAGTCGACGTTTGATAAAGCACGTTTGGACCGCATGACGATTTCTCCAAAAGAAGCAGAAGAATCGATTCGACCTTCCACCCTATTCGTGGTGGTCGACGTCTCGGTTCCCGCCCTGGTTATGGGAGATAAGGCTTTGGAAAAATCGAGCAAAACGATCGTTATCGACCATCACCGCCGCGGCGAAGCCTTCATCGAAAAACCGGTTCTCTCTTATATCGATCCCTCGGCGGGCAGCGCGAGTGAAATCATCGCTGAATTCGTTAAATATTCTTCGGCGAACCCGCGCATCGAAATTCCTGCCGAATACGCGACGATTATGCTTTCGGGTATCTTCCTCGACACTTCCTTCTTCAAATCCAAGGCGACCGGGGTTCGTTCCTTCGAAGCCTGCGAGATCTTGAAGGAATTCGGCGCGGATAATGCAAAAGCAGACGATTTCTTGAAAGATGAAGTCGAAGAATACAACTTAGTGACCAAAATCGCTTCGACGATGCGTAGCCCCTATACGGGAGTAGCCTATTGCGTCTCCGATGATTCCGATATCATCGAAAAGAGCGCTTTGGCCAAAGTCGCGAACCAAATCCGCGAGCTCAAAGGCGTGAATGCAAGCTTCGTCATTGGGCGAATCAAACAAAACGAAATTGCGATTTCCGCGCGTAGCGACGGTTCCATCAACGTGCAGCTCTTGATGGAAAAACTTGGCGGCGGCGGACACTTTGGCATGGCGGCGGCCTCTTTCCCAGGATCGACGGTTGCCGTAGTAGAAAACAAATTATTAGACGCTTTGGCGACTTATCTCGATGAAGCCAAAACGGACTTAGGAGGATTACGATAATGAAAGTTATTTTGACTCAAGATGTGAAGAAAATCGGCAAAAAAGGCGAGACCGTCACGGTGAGTGATGGATACGGCCTCAATTATTTGATTCCGCGGGGGCTTGCCAAGCTTTCCACGAATGCCACTCAGCAAGAGCTAAAGCGCGACAACGCCCAAGAGGCGGAACGCCAAAAAGAGCTTAAAAAAGCGGCGGAAGAAGTCAAAACCCGCTTGGAGCATATCAATGTCGAATTTACGTTAAAAACCGGCAGCGATGGCCGTGCTTTTGGCTCTATCTCCCCCAAAGAAATCTGCGAGGGAATGGAAAAACAATGGGGCATCAAACTCGATAAACGCAAATTCATCGATAAATATCCTGCCAATGGTCTTGGCTATACCCGTCTTCGCATCGAACTCTATAAAGGGGCAGAAGGCGAAGTTATTGGCACCGTCAACGTCCACATTTCGGAGAAGAAATAATGGCGACAATCGCTTTGCCAAGTAACTTAGAAGCGGAACGTTCCGTTTTGGGTTCGATGCTGATTTCCCCGGGTGCGGCGGAAATTGGTTTGGATTCCCTCCAACCGGATGATTTTAGCGATGCCGATCCTCGTAACCGGATTATTTTCACGGCCATGCAGGAACTCCACGCTCATCATCTTCCTTTGGACGTCCAGACTTTAAATGACCAGCTCATCAATTCCAAATTGGATCAGCAAGCAGGCGGAACCCCTTATCTTTTCCAATTGCTCAACACGGTTATTTCCCCGGAATACATCGATACCTATATCGATATGGTTCATGAGCAAAGCGTCCTTCGCCAATTGCTATTAGCGACCAACCGCATTCAGGAACAATATTCCAAAGGCGTTTCCAATATCGGCGACTTCATCCTCCAGTCCAACGATGAAATCACTCGCATTGCCCAAAAGCGTTCCGTTCAGGGTATGAAGAGCGCTCGCGAAGTTGCTTTAGCGGTTCGAGAAGACATCGAAAAGAAATCCAAAAGCGATAACAAAGGCTTAACGGGTTTAACTTCGGGTTACAACTGCCTCGATGAGATGACCCATGGATGGCAAAAAGGCGATTTAATTATCCTCGCCGCCCGTCCTTCCGTTGGCAAAACGGCTTTTGGTATGAACCTTGCCTATGAAGCGGCGATCCGCGGGAAAGTGCCCGTCGGATTCTTCTCTCTTGAAATGGGCGCCGACAAAGTCATGGAACGTTTGATCGCCTCACGCTCCTGTGTTTCCAATAACGATATTCAAACGGGAAAGCTCTATGGCAAAGACCGCGTGAAAGTGGCCTCTGCTATCGAAGAAATCTCTCAAACGGAGCTTTTCTTTGACGACACCCCAAACTCCAAACTTGGCGATTTGGTCGCCAAAGCTACGAAATTAAAAGCCACTCACCCGGATTTGGGCTTAATCGTCATCGACTATTTGGGCCGTATCACCTATTCCGATAAGCTCGACATGAACGCCCGTCAACAAGAGGTATCCTATATCTCGGGAGCCTTGAAGACGTTGGCTCGTCAATTAAAGTTACCGGTTATCTGCTTATCGCAGCTTAACCGTAGCGTTGATAATAACCCCGATAAGGTTCCTAACCTTGCAAACCTCCGTGAATCAGGCGCCATTGAGCAGGACGCTGATATCGTCATGCTCATGTATCGCCCTGACTATTACACGGCTACCGGTCAATCCATCAAAACCAAATATCAATTGAAGGCCGAAAAGCAAAACGGGGGAGAGCCGGAACCGGAAACTCCTCAACCGACGGCAGAAGAAAAGAAGGCCAATGGCGATATGTCGGAAACGAAAATCATCATTGCCAAGAACCGTAACGGTCAAACGGGAACCATTACCCTATTGTTCCAAAAAGCCTATTCCCGTTTCTGCGAACCTTCCAACGAATATCAAACCCGTCAGGCGGCTATGATGGGTGAAGTGGATATGCCGGAATGATCCGCATTGTTTTCGTCGCTTCGGGATCGAAAGGGAATGCCACTCTCATTACGGATGGGGAATCCTTGATCCAAATCGATATGGGTGTGCCCCACAAAACTTTGGTGGAGGGCACTAAAATCCTTGGCAAATCGGTGGAAGACATCGAAGCTCTTTTCATTACTCACGATCATACCGATCACATTGGCACGGTTTCTTTAATGCCCAAAACAACAGCCGTCTACGCCACCCAATGCTCTTTGAATCCCGATGAGGTATTTGAGACCATTGAACCTTATTGCGGAATTGATGTGGGACGTCTATGCGTTTTCCCTTTTTCCGCCCATCACGATGCCCCAAATCCCGTGAATTATTTAATTCGCGTTGGCGATGAGAAATTCGGCTACGTGACGGATACTGGATACTTGGATGATGAGGCCTTGAAGATTCTCCAAAATTGCGATTATTACCTTTTCGAATCGAATCATGACTTGGAAATGCTTTATAAAAGCAGACGTCCCCAATGCCTGAAAGACCGCATCCATAGCGACCATGGCCATCTGAGCAACGTCGATAGCGCGATTTATTTTAGCGAGGTTCTTGGCCCAAGGACCAAGGCGGTGTATTTAGGTCATATCAGTGAGGAATGCAACACGGCGGACATTGCGGTTTCTTCCTACCGCCGTCTGCTGGAATCCCGGAATATTGACCCCGATTCCATCCAAATTGTTCCTACCAAGCAATGGGGCATGGTTCTTGGAGGCGATTGGGAATGAAAATCACCCTCTATTGCATCGGTTCCTTGAAGGAATCCTATTGGCGGTCTGCCGCGGAAGAATATTTAAAGCGCCTCCAAGCTTACGCGAAGGTCATGGTGGAGGAATTCCCCGACCTAGCCACGAAAGAGGGCTTAAGCCCCAAGGAAGAGGCAGAAATCAAAGAAAAAGAAGGAGCCCGTGTCCTTCAAAAGATTAAATCTGGCGATTATGTGATTGCCATGGATCTAAACCAAAAGGAATTCGACTCCATCTCCTTCTCTTCTTACCTAGAAAATGCTTTTGTTAAAGGGCGTTCCTCGTTAATTTTCTTAATCGGAGGATCGTTAGGTTTGTCGGATGCCTTAAAAGCCCGGGCGAATGATTCTATTAGCTTTGGGAAAATGACCTTCCCCCATCAATTATCACGAATCATGTTGCTGGAACAGCTCTATCGGGCTTTTCGCATCGCCCATCATGAGCCTTATCACAAGTAGATGAATGAGCCTATTTGGCTTCGGCTTCTTTCTTATCGGAATTCGGTGTGATGCCCGTTAAGTCTTTGATGACTTCCGCGGCTAATAGAATCCCTGCAACCGGAGGCACAAAAGAAGTGGATCCTGGGATGGATCTTCTTGGTTTGTCGCTTGTGGTCTCTTCTAATATCACTTGCTGGGGAAGAGTCGGCTTTTCCTCGCTATAAACGACTTTTAAATGGCTAACGCCCCGTTTCCTTAATTCTCTCCGCATGATTTTGGCTAGAGGATCCATGTGAGTGGAATAAAGGTCCCCGATTCGTAATTGACTGGGGTCCAGACGATTTCCCGCGCCCATGGAAGAGATCACGGGAGTGCCTGCTTTCTGGCAACGGAGGATGATATCGATTTTGGCCGTGATCGTATCGATGCAATCGATGCAGTAATCATAGGATTCAAAAGGGAATTCATTCCCGTGCTCCGGCAGATAGAATGTTTTTCTTTTTTCAATGATGGCTTGGGGGTTGATCGAATGGATTCTTTGTTCCATGACATCCACTTTATTCATGCCGATGGTATCAAAGGTGGCGATGAGCTGACGGTTGATGTTGCTAAGGGATACGGCGTCATCATCGACCAATACGAAATGGCCGACTCCGCTTCGGGCGAGAGCTTCGCAGCAATCGCCGCCCACCCCTCCTAATCCAAAGATGGCAACACAAGAAGAAGCGAGACGTTCCATCGCTTCTTTTCCAAGAAGGCGTTCGGTTCGGGTAAAGGGGTTGTTTTCCATATGGAAAAGTATACGGGGGATGAACAAAAAAAGAAGGGCGGACCCTTCTTATTTGCGGATTTGATCGATTAAGCCGAAGTGGAGGCAGGCTTTTGCCCACCCGTCATCATCGATATCGTCGGTGACGTAATCGGCGGCTTGCTTGGCTAGGGGGCTTCCATTGCCCATGGCAACCCCGGTTCCAGCATAACGAAGCATTTCCACGTCGTTTTCGCCATCTCCCAGGCACAGGATGTTTTCCGACTTTAGGTCATAATATTCCAAAACGGATTCAATGCCTTTGGATTTGTCGGAATCCTTCAGCATGATGTCGACCGCATATTCATCCCAGCGTGCGGATTTGCAGTTTTCTAGGTGGGGGAGGAACAAGGATTCGTCAAAGGCATCGCAGAAAGCAATCATTTGATAGACGACGCGGTCATAATGGTCTGGGAAGTGACGCGGCTGCGGGAAACGGGTTCCGTATTTTTCGTGGGCGGAGATCACGCGGTCATCAATCATGTTGATATGGCCTTCGCTTTCTTCGATTAAGGTCAAACCGAATTTGAGACGTTTGGCATAGAGAATCATCTTATCGACGACGTTAGAAGGTATCGGATATTTATAAATGATGTTGCCATCGATAATGGCATTGCTGCCGTTCATGGTGACCATGCCGTCGGGATGGACTACGGACAAGATGCCTGATTTGCGGATTAAGTAGTAGTTACGTCCAGAGCAAAGGAAAACCTTAATCCCCTTTTTCTGCATGTCTTCCATCGCGTGAATCGCGGATAAGGGGACTTCATGCTTAAAATGGCTATAAAGGGTGTTATCAATATCGGTGAAGACAATTTTGATTTTCGATTCCATTTTTCTTTAAAAAGATACCTTTTTACCCGTAAACCCTCAAGGGATGCTAAACTATTTGGCGGATATTTTATGACTTACGAAGAATTTAACAAGTACCAACCCTTCCAAGACCCATGGAATCACTTGGTGAACTGCTATCACGACGAGGATGGCAACACGTTTTACGTCGAACCTGGATTTTATGACGGGTTACGCGGATTCAAGGAAAAACGCGCGGAAGACTTTGACCGCATCATGGAGGCGATCGACCTCGTGATTAAGAAGAACCACAAGGTCATCTTCACCGCGGATTTCGAAAATCCCTGGATCACCCGCGATGGGTTTATCTATCGGGAAATTCAGGACATCACGGACCCCCTTTGCATTTTCGTGGAAGATAAATCCCGCGGATCCGATTACGGGGATTAACAAAGACAACGAGAAAGGGCCCCGCCATAAGACGAGGCCCTTTTAAGATGCTTGCAAGGCTTATTGCGCAGGGCGCATGGATTTCATCGACATCCACATGATGCGCATGCCGAAGAGGAAGATGAAGGACATCATGGCCATCGATTGCATGGCAAAGCCAAGGCAGAGGGAGAGGATGCCCGGAGCGAAGCTCGCCCAGTAGGACATCTTTTGCGTTTCCCAGAACGTGTAGACACGGAGGGGGTTGCGTTTGCCACGGGTGAGAAGGAAGAGCAACAAGCCAAAGAGGACGTTGAGTCCGACGTAAACGCCGAACATGATGCCGGTATATTGCCAAGCACCTGCTTCCTTTTGGGCTTGAGTCATGCTGCGGAAGACGTTTTTGTAATTGGCGACCACCGCTTCCTTGAGCTCGTTATTTTGAAGCATTTGGTTATCTTTGTTAAAGGCGAAGCTCTTGAAGTTCGTGCCGACTAGGGCTTTGTTTTCGCCAGTGAGGCGTTCGCCTTTTCCGCTGGCGTTATAGCGACCAATCATGATGGAGTCGAGGCCAAACGCCAAGAAGCTCGTGGCGTAAGGGGCATCCGATCCTTCGATGCGGTCCGAACGGGTCGTGTGGTTGATGGGGTTCTTTCCTTCCACGATGTCAGCGAAGAAGGTGGTGTCGGTGACTTCGGCGTGAGCGGCGGCTGTGGTGAAGACGGTCGGGTTCACGAAGACTTCAAACATCGTTTGTCCTTTGGAGGAAGAAACGTCTTTGTAGAAATAAAGCTTGTCGGTTTCATTTCCCTTCGCGGCCATCTTTTCAATCCAAGCGGCTTCGGTGGAACCAAAGGAGGGGTGACCGTTGTTATCGATAGTGAGGTCAATGCCTTCTTCTGCGAGTTTTTTCGTGAAGTTGGTCAAGCCGTCGTCATAGCTGTAGTTCGGGGAAGAAAGGACGCTGTTGCCATAATCGACTTGCAACCGCCCCACAAGACTTGGAACGACTGCGATGACGCAGCTAGCGACCGCCAAAGTCACGGCCAAGGCATTCCATCCCCAGCCATGGTATTCGCGGCTGGCACGGATGCAGGCATCGTTATTGACCAAAGTAAGGAAGCTGGTTTTTAGTTTTTCTTTCGCTTCCGGGGACATCTTTTTCTTGGGCTTGGAAACCTTTTTCGCCGTAACGGTTTTATTCGAGTTTTTCTTTTTCTTTTTGTTCGCCATTTTTCACTCTCTTTTGCTTAAGCAAACTAAACGATACACGAGTTAGGGGATTTTGGGAATAAAAAGGTTCCGATACTCAAGGAGTTCGGGGATAATACAAAGGATGAAAAAACGCCGTTTTGCTTTATTCTGCATCAAATGGCTTCCTCTTTTCGCAGGAATGGCCGTTCTTTTATCCTTTTTGTTTTTCCTGCTTCCTTTTTGGGTAACATACGACGAATTTCAAAGCCAAATTCCCCTTCCTTTTCTGCGAATTCTGCTAGGGGGGTCGTTTCTTTTTGATTCGAACGGCCTAGAATCCTCCTTTTATTTTCATTCCAATCTTCCTTTGTTTTTTACCCTTCAGTTCCTCGTTTTAGGCGCGATTTGTTCTTTGCTTAGCTATGGGAATTGGAAAATCATAACTCTTTCTATTTGCCTGTTGGGATTAGGAATAATAGGAATCGCGTTATCCCCTTTATTTATTTTTTGGGTCAATCCTTCCGTTCCCGTTTCCAGCTTACGTTTTGGATATGGGTTTTACTTATGGCTGGCCGTTTTGCTGCTTTTAGTTGCTTCTTTGCTTGTTCTTGCCATCTTTTTAAAGGGCAAGAGTAAGAAAAAAGTCACAAAAATTCTAGATATAGGAGCAAATAAGGGATTGTAGATTCGTGTTATAATTCCGGTCAGCCAAACAAGTTGGACTTGGGAG